>CAZWAY010000056.1:8215-35768 GCA_964631945.1 uncultured Planctomycetaceae bacterium | reverse complement strand
GCGTCAGGCCGGTCGAGCCGCACACGCGACTGATCTCCTCGACCGCCAGACAGTAGGCCAGCGTGCCGCCGTTGGCGCCGCCCATCTCCTCGGGGAAGGGGATGCCGGGCAGGCCGAGCTCGACGATCTCGGCCCAGGTCTCGGTCGGGAAGCGGTGGTTCTCGTCGATCTCGGCCGCGCGCGGCGCGACCTTCGCGAGCGCGAAGTCGCGCACCATGGCCTGCACCATGCGCTGCTCCTCCGTCAGGTCGAAGGCGTGCTTGATCTCGGGCAGGGCGTAGCGGGTCTGCGTGGTCGTGGCCATGGGGGTTCCGGGTCCGCGGATCGCGGCTAGTCGAGCTTGACGCGCCAGCCCGAGGTGCGGCGCGCGCCGGGCGGTTCGCTGGGCGGGAGCGCGCGCCCGTTGGGTGCGGCCTTGATCTCGCGCGGCTCGCGGTAGAACTCGTCGCTGCGCCCGGCGCCGACCCAGTCGATCAGCGCGCGCCGCGAGAACTTCCACTCGCGCCCGACCTTGCGGCCGGGGATGTTCTCGCTGTGCAGCACCTTGTTGAAGGTCTTGACGCTGACCCCCAGCAGCTCGGCCGCCTGCTCGATCGTCAGGATCTCGGGCTGGCGCGCTTCGTCGCTCATCGCTGCACCTCCTCCGCTGCCCAGCGCTTCTCCATCTCGGCCTGGATCCACAGCGCGATCTCCTCGGTCGGCGTGCCGGGCCCGAACAGGCGCGCGAAGCCGACCGCCAGCAGCGCCTGCATGTCGTCCTTGGAGATGATCCCGCCCCCGGTCAGGAGCACGTGGCCCATGCCGCGCTTCTCGAGCTCGGCCTGGATGCGCGGGAAGAGCGTCATGTGCGCGCCCGACAGGATCGAGAGCCCGACCACGTCGACGTCCTCCTGCAGCGCGGTCTCGGCGATCATGTCGGGCGTCTGGTGCAGCCCGGTGTAGATCACCTCCATGCCGCGGTCGCGCAGCACGGCCGCGATCGTCTTCGCGCCGCGGTCGTGACCGTCGAGCCCGGGCTTGCCGACCAGCACGCGGATCTTGCGCTCAGGCATCGGGCTCAATCCTTCCTGCGCAGGTTTCGGCCGACGCCCATCGCCACCACGGCGGAGGCGGCCCCCACGATCGCGGAGCGGATCGAGGAGTCCTCCTTCCACGGTCCGTCGAAGCGCTTCATGACGAAGGTAGCGAGGATCGCGGTCAGGGCGGCCACGGCGGCGACGATCAGGAGTCTCATAGGATCTTCGGCTCCTCGTACTCGCCGAACTCCGCTCGCAGGACGTCAGCGATCTCGCCCAGCGTGCAGTAGGCGTGGGCGGCGGCCACGAAGCGTTCGAGCAGGTTGTCGCTGGTGCGGCAGGCCGAGCGCACGTCGTCGAGCGCGCTCCGGGCCTGCTTGGCGTCGCGCGACTTGCGCAACTTCGCCAGGCGTTCGTGCTGCTCGCGCTCGACCTCCGGATCGATGCGCAGGATCTCGATCTCGGTCTGGCCGTCGCCCTCCTCGATGTAGGAGTTGACGCCCACGACCTTCTTCTCGCCGCGCTCGACGGCCAGCTGGTAGGCCAGGGCCGAGCGGTGGATCTCGCGCTGGATGTAGCCCGACTCCGTGGCCGCGACCACGCCGCCGCGCTTCTCGATCTCGGCGAAGTAGCGCTCGGCCTCCTGCTCCAGGCGGTTGGTCTGGGCCTCGACGAAGTACGAGCCCGCCAGCGGGTCGATCACGTGCGCGACCTCGGTCTCCTCGGCGATGACCTGCTGCGTGCGCAGCGCGATCTTCACCGCTTTCTCCGTCGGCAGCGCCAGGGTCTCGTCCATCGAGTTCGTGTGCAGCGACTGCGTCCCGCCCAGCACGGCCGAGAGCGCCTCCAGCGCGGTGCGCACGATGTTGTTCTCGGGCTGCTGCGCGGTCAGCGAGACGCCCGCGGTCTGGGTGTGGAAGCGCAGCATCCACGAGCGCGGGTCCTTGGCCCCGAACACGTCGCGCATCTTGCGCGCCCAGATGCGACGCGCGGCGCGGAACTTGGCGACCTCCTCGAAGAAGTCGAGGTGCGCGTCGAAGAAGAACGACAGGCGCGGCGCGAAGGCGTCGATGTCGAGTCCGGCCGCGACGCCGCGACGCACGTACTCCATGCCGTTGGCGAGCGTGAAGGCCAGCTCCTGGGTGGCGGTCGAGCCCGCCTCGCGGATGTGGTAGCCCGAGATCGAGACCGTGTTCCACTGCGGCACCCTGCGGGCGCAGTAGCCGAACACGTCGGTGATCATGCGCAGCGCCGGCTCGGCCGGGACGATCCAGGCGTGCTGGGCCTGGTATTCCTTGAGGATGTCGTTCTGGACCGTGCCGCGCAGCCGGGCCGGATCGACGCCCTGGTTCTCGCCGGCCGCGATGTAGAACGCGAGCAGGATCGGCGCCGGCCCGTTGATGGTCATCGAGGTCGAGACCTCGCCCATCGGGATGCCGTCCATGAGCGTCTCCATGTCGGCCAGCGAGGAGATCGCCACGCCGACCTGCCCGACCTCGCCCAGGCTGCGCTCGTGGTCCGAGTCGTAGCCCATCAGGGTCGGGAAGTCGAAGGCGGTCGAGAGCCCGGTCTGGCCGTGCTCGAGCAGGAACTTGAAGCGCTCGTTGGTCTGCTTGGCGCTGCCGAAGCCCGCGAACTGGCGCATCGTCCACAGGCGCCCGCGGTACATCGTCGGGTGCACGCCGCGCGTGAACGGGAACTGGCCCGGGTAGCCGAGGTCGCGCTCGGGGTCGAGGTCGGCCACGTCGCTCGGTCCGTAGAGCGGCGCGAGCGGCGCGCCCGAGAGCGAGGTGAACTCGGCCGCGCGCGACTCCGCGCCCCGCAGGGCCTGCTCCCACAGCGCGCGGGCATCGAGCGGGCGCGAGTTGCTCTTCGTGCGCGTTTCGGTCATGAGCGGTGGAAGGAGTGGAGCGGCAGGGTGGGCCCCAGGGCGGCCCAGCTGCATCGTAAGGTGTGGAGGTCTTCCCGGGAGGGTCGAGCGGCTTCCGGGCTGCCCGGGGCCACGGCGCGACGCCGGAAGGCTGCCGGGCCAGCGGGTCGGCGACGATCCGAGGCCCGCAGTGTAGCGGGCGCGCGCCCGCGGACCAGGGCTGGCTCGCGGCCCGAACTCGCTCTCAGCGCGCACGCGGACGGGAGCTGGCGGCCAGGATCGCGCCGAGCAGCTCCTCGGCCACGTCGTAGGGCGTGCGCGCCTCGGCCAGGAGCGCCGCGGCGCGCTGGGTCTGACCGGCCGGCCCGAACAGGGCCTCGTCCAGGCGCTCGCCCACCACGCGGCGCACCTGGCGCACGCGCTTCTCGCGCCGCAGGGCCGCGAGATCGCCGGCCTCGAGCTCGGCGCGGTGCTGCTCGATCGCCGCGAGCAGCGCCTCGAGCCCGGCTCCGCTGTGGGCGCTGACCGGCACCACCGCCGCCTTGCGGCGCGCGTTGCGCGAGAGCGCGCGCAGCGCCAGCGCGTCCTCGAGGTCGCTCACCAGCTGGTCTGCGCCGGGCAGGTCGCTCTTGTTCACCACCAGCACGTCGGCCACCTCCAGGAGGCCGGCCTTCATGGCCTGGATGCCGTCGCCCGCGCCCGGACAGAGCACGACCAGCACCGTGTCGGCCGCGCCCGCGATCTCGTACTCGGTCTGGCCCACGCCGACGGTCTCGACCACCAGCCAGTCGAAGCCGAAGGCATCCATCACGTCGAGCGCGTCGACCGCGGCGCGCGCCAGGCCGCCGTGGCTCGCGCGCGTGGCCATCGAACGGATGTACACGCCCGCGTCGGTGGTGCGCTCCTCCATGCGGATGCGGTCGCCCAGGAGCGCCCCGCCCGAGTAGGGGCTGGAGGGGTCGATCGCGAGCACGCCGACCGTGCCGCCGCGCGCGCGCAGCGTCTCGATCAGCGCGTTGACGAGCGAGCTCTTGCCCGCGCCCGGTGGTCCGGTGATCCCGAGGCGCCAGGCGCGGCCGACGCGCGGGTAGACCTGGCCCAGCGCGGCCGCGAAGCGCGCGTCGGCGTTCTCGGCCCAGCTGATCAGGCGCGCCAGCGCCACGCGCTCGCCGGCCAGCAGCCGGCGAGCCATGTCGTCCGCGGCGTCCATGCAGCGCGCGAGGGTAAGCGGGCGCGGGGTCGCGGGCCAGCGTCCAGGGCGTCGCGCGCCCGCGCGTCCGGCGACTCTCCCGAGCGCGCGCGAGGAATCGAGAGCGCGACGCGGCTAGAATCGCGCGACCGAACCGGAGGACTCACGCATGCGCTCGATTCTCGTTGCCCACCACCCCCTGCGCGGCACGGCCGCACTCTGCACACTGCTCGCGACGGCGGGCTGCGCCGGCAGCGCCGACGTCCGGCCGGAGCCCGCGGGCGACGCCGCCGGGCGCCTGGCCGACGGCTGGGGCCTGGTGATGCACTCGGCCGGACTCGACGTCCACCTCGAGGATCCGCGCGACGCCGGGCTGCTGCGCGCGCTGCGCATGGTCGACGAGCGCCTGCTCGAGCTGCCGGCCGAGCTCGGCGGCTTCCGCCCGCCGCCCGGCGCGATCGAATTCCTGTGCGCGGCGCTGAGCTCGCCCTGGACTCTGCAGCTCGCGCTGGACGAGAAGCACGGGCGGAGCGGCGAGGACGAGATGCCGGTCGCGGTGCGCGCGCAGTGGACGGTGGAGACCGGCAGCGCCGACGGCGCGAGCGCGCTCGAGACGCGCTTCGAGGGCCTGCTGGCGCTGCTGGGCCTGCCCCGGACGAGCGCCGAGGGCGATCCCGAGCTGACCGAGGTGGAGACGCCTGCCGGCAGCTTCTTCTACGGCGCGCGCGTCATGCACGGGACCTTCGTGCTGGCCTGGGGTCAGCCGGCCGAGGAGAGCATCGATCTGGGCGCCCTGGACCTGCCGCGCGGAGTCACGCCCGTGTTCGCGCTGGAGCTCGAGCCGTCCGAACTCCTGAGCCCGTTCCTCGGCCTGCTCGAGGCCATGCCCGAGGCGGCGATGATCCGGGCGCAATTCGAGACCTCGGGCATCCTCGGTCCGGAGCCGCTCGGCCTGGTGTTCAGCGCCGGACACGGCCCGGATCGCGCGCACTACCGCATGCGCTACCGCAACTGGGTGTCCATCGCGCGCCGCTCGGGCGCGCTGGTGAGCGCGCCGATCCCGAAGGCCGAGCTGCGCCTGGTCCCGGCCGACGCGACGGTCGTCTCGCTCATGCGCTGGGAGCCGGCCTCGATCCTGCAGTCCTTCGAGGCCTTCGGGGCGGAGTTCGAGGGCGCCATGCGCGCGCACCTGCGCGAGGAACTCGGGCTCGAGCTCGACGCCGACCTGCTGGAGCCGCTGGGCCAGACCACGGGCTTCTACCTGTCGGACACGACCGGTGGCGGCGGGCTGGCCTCGGCCGTGCTGTTCGCCGCGCTGGACGACGAGGTGCGCATGACCCAGACGCTCGAGCGCCTGGCGGGGCGCGTGGGCGAGCACGCCGCCGAGCTCGACGGCCGCGTGCGCGTGCGCAGCTTCACCCACGAGGGCGCGCGCTGCTTCGTGCTGGCCTTCCCCGGCCTGCCGGTGCCGATCGAGCCCGCGCTCGCGGTCGCAAGCGGACACCTGTTCGTCGCGGCCACGCAGCAGGGCCTGTTCGCCGCGCTCGAGCAGGCGCGCGGACGTGCGCCGGGCCTCGACGCCCATGCCGGACTGCGCGCGCTCGGAATGGGCCGGCTCGACGACCTGCAGGCGCTGCAGTTCTACGACACGCCGCGCCTGGCGCGCGACGGCTATGGAATGCTCGGGCTCTTCAGCGCGGCGCTCGCCAACAGCGTGCGCTCGAAGACGGACGAGCTGCGCGATCCGGGCCTGGTGCTGCCGACCTATCCCGAGCTGCTCGCGGGCGCGCGGCCGACGCTGCTGCTCTCGCGCATCCAGGGCGCGGACCTGGTCACGATGGGGATGGGCGACCGCTCGGCGCAGCTGCACCTCGCGGCCGGGCTCGGGATGTCGCCGGTACTCCTCGGGATGGTCGCCGTGGGCGCGTTCGCGGCGCGCGGAGCGGGAATCGCGCACGGGGTGGACCACGAGCCCGGAGAGGGCATGGCTCACCACCAGACCATGGCCCAGGTCGACATCTGGACCCTGGCCAGCGCGCTGGACCAGTACGCCATCGAGCACGATGGCGCGTACCCCGAGGCGCTCGAGGCCCTGCTGGTCCCGGACGAATACGGCTCGACCTACCTGAGCAGCGACACGCTGCCCGTGGACCCGTGGGGCAACCCGTACCACTTCGAGGTCGTCGATGGCGAGCTGCGCGTCTTCTCCAATGGCGCCGACGGTCTCCCGGGCGGCGAGGGCGCGGATCGCGACCTCGACAACCTCCACAGCCTCTTCGGCGACGACTCCGAGGGCTGGGAACACATGGAGTGGATCGACGAGTCGGGCGAGGGAGAAGGCGAGGACATGGACTCCGAAGACATGGACTCCTTCGAGTTCGAGCCCATGGAGGAGCCGGGCTCCGAGCCCGAGTCAGACGACGGCGGGTAGGACCGGCGCGGGCCGGCATTCCCTCGGGATGGGTCAGAGGCCGCGCGCGCGCGAGCGGGGCTGGACGATGACAGGGAACTGGGCCACGCGCTGGTTACCCAGTGCGTCCGTGGCCGTGCAGGTCACCAGCGTGGTCCCCTGCGGGAACACGCTGCCCGAGGGCGGCACGCACACGAGGCTGGGCGCGGGATCCATGTTGTCGCTGGCCGTCACCGTGAAGTGCACGACCTCGCCGGGCGCGCTGCCCAGGCGTTCGATCGCGTACACCGCGGTGGGCGTCGAGAGCGTGGGCGGGGCCGAATCGGGGCAGCCCGCGAGCTTGGCGAGATAGCTGTCGCCGCCGGCGAAGGCGACGTTCGTGCCTCCCAGCACGAGCTCCGGTCCGGCTCCATCGTCGAGCACGGTCATGCTGGTCACACCGGTGAGGCGGCCAGCCATGCTCCCCCAGCTGGCGCCGTCCCAGCGCGCGAACATGTCCGCCGCAAGGCCGCCGGCCTTCGCGAAGTCGCCGGCCGCATACAGCGCCGGGCCACTGCCGTCGTCGAAAACCGACAGCACGTTCACGAACGGGTAGCCGAAGGTCGTCTGCGGGTCCTCCACCCCGATCCCGAGCGGTGCCCAGCTCGTGCCGTCCCACTTCGCGATGCTGCTCGCGGTCACGCCGCCGATCGAGGCGAACTGTCCGCCGGCGTACAGTGCGGCCCCATCGCCATCGTCGAACACCGTCAAGGTCATGACCTCGAAGTTGCTCAGTACTTCGAGCCCCCCACCGACGCTCGACCAGCTCGCGCCGTCCCAGCGCGCGATCCCCAGCGTCCCCGGAACGCCGCTCGCAGTTTCGAAGCCTCCGCCGGCGTAGAGCGCAGGTCCGCTGCCGTCGTCGTGAACCGCAAGGGCGACAACTGCAGAGCCTTCACTCACGCCGCTGCCCAGCGCCGACCAGTTCGACCCGTTCCATTTCGCGAGCTTGTTCGCGGAGACGCCGCCGGCCGAAAAGAAAGCTCCGCCCACGAAGAGCCCCGGGCCGCTGCCGTCGTCGTACACCGCGAAGGCTCGAACGGTACTGCTGACTCCACTGCCGAGCGCCGACCAGCTCGTGCCGTTCCACTTGGCGATGCGACTCGTGGGCACGCCGCCAGCGTTCGTGAACGAGCCGCCCGCGTAGAGCGCCGGACCGCCGCCGTCGTCGTGCACGGTCAGCGCCCAGACCGTGTTGTTCATCCCGCTGCCTAGCGCGGACCAGCTCGAGCCATCCCACTTGGCGATTCGAGCCACCGCCGCGCCGCCCGCAGACGTGAACTCTCCGCCCGCGTAGAGGGCCGGACCATCGCCATCGTCGAACACGGCGACCGCCCGCACGAGGTTGTTCAACCCGCCGCCGAACGCGGACCAGCTCGAGTTCTCCCACTTCGCGACTCGGATTGCCGCCTGGCCACCGGCGAACAGGAAGTTGCCACCCGCGACCAGCGCCGGCCCATTGCCCTCGTCGAACACGCCGAAGGCATTGACTTGACCGGTCACGCCCGCACCCAGCGCCGACCAGCTCGCGCCATCCCATCGTGCGATGCGTGCCGCCGCACTTCCGCCAGCGGTGGTGAAGCTGCCGCCCGCGTGCAGAGCGGGGCCGTTGCCGTCGTCGTGCACGATCAAGGCACTGACGACGGAGTCGAAGCCGGTGCCGAGGGCCGACCAGCTAGACCCGTCCCACCTCGCGATGCGCCGTGCCGAGGAACCGCCCGCGGTCTGGAACGATCCACCGACGAACAGGGCGGCCCCCAAGCCGTCGTCGAACTCGGCCAGGGCGTGAACGATCGTCGTGCCACCGGTCCCGCTGCCGAGGGCCGACCAGCTCGCGCCATCCCACTTCGCGATGTGATTCGCCGGGGTGCCGCCCGCGTGCTCGAAGGCGCCGCCGGCGAAGAGCGCGGGGCCGCTTCCGTCGTCGTGAACGAGCAGCGCCGCCACCCAGTCCGAGGTGCCGCTGCCGACCGCGGACCAGCTCGAGCCGTCCCACTTGGCGACGTGGTCTGCCGCCGCGCCGTTGGAGATGTCGAACTCGCCTCCAGCGTAGAGTGCGGGGCCGCTGCCATCGTCGTACACCGCCAAGGCGCGTACCGACCTCCCGAGCGGGCCGAGGGGCGTCCAGGTCGTCCCGTCCCACTTCGCGACGTCCGTCGCTCCGTTGCCCTGCAGGGCGTACCTGCCACCGACGTAGAGCGCGGGTCCGCTGCCGTCGTCGAACACGATCAGGGCGTGCACGCCCGAGCCCGTCAGCTGGTCGCTGACCGCCGACCAGCTTGTGCCGTCCCACTTCGCGAGACCGTTCACGACCGCGCCGCCCGCGGAGGTGAAGGCACCGCCGACGTAGAGCGCGGGCCCGCTGCCGTCATCGAACGAGGCCATGGCCCAGACGAAGCCGTTGGTGCCCGGCATTCCTCCGAAGGTCGGCAGCCAGCTCGGCTCGCACCCTCCGCGCGCGAGCTGGAGCGGCGGAGCGAACGCGGTCCCGGACGAGTTCACGAGCACGGGGCTCGCGCTGGCGGAGAGGATGCCGCCGCCGGGACCGAACGCCGTGACACGCAGGCTCTCCGTCCCGACCGGCACGTCGACCGCGAGTCGATAGCCACCGCTCCGGTCCGTCTGCGCTTGCCCGCCCACGTTGCTGACCACGAGCGCACCCTGCACGGGAGCTCCTCCGGGCCCCAGCACGACGCCCTCGAGCACGACCTGCGTGCGCGCAGAAGGCGCGACCTCGGGTGCGCGCAATCCATCCAGTTGTGCCGCCGCGGACGGCGCGGCGACGAGCGTCGAGACCAAGAGCGATGCATGGAGACAAACGATTCGTTTCATGAGCAGCCTCCGATGCACAGTGCAGCTCGGTAGCGGACTCTTGTCGAGGCCAAAGAACAATTCGCGAAGGGGCCTTCGGCCCCCGCCTCGCTTCCGCCCCCCGCGAGCGATTCGCGCCTGCTCGACGAGGGCCGCTACGTGAGCTCGCCGCGCACGCGGTACCGCAGCCTCGATGCACGGAGCGAGCTGCGCGACCCAAACGGCCGCACGTTGCGCCGATGCGCACGAAGAGCGCCGCCGCACCCGCTCGGCGTATCCTCCCTTCGAGGGGCGACTCGCCCGTCGAGGTCAGCATCCCTCCTGACCGGTACGCTCGAGTTTCGCGGGACGGTCGCCATGGATTGGAACCGAGCTCCCTGTCCGCCCGTCAAGAGTCCCGACTCGGGACTCCGCCTCGCGTCCCTTGTCGGTTGCGGTTCGATGTCCGACCCATTGCCAGCGTCACCGTGTGTGCGCGTAGAGGCGTCTTCAACCTGTAGGAATGAACATGATGGTTCCCAAGCTTTCCAAGAGGTCTTTGACTCTCGCCGGCGCCGCGCTTGTTCTCGGTGCGACCGCTGGCGCGCAATCCGTCCAGCGCAAGACGAACGCCCTCTACAAGCGCGCCCCGGCACCGACGCGTCAGGCTTCCCTCGACCTGGACACGGGGGTCTACACCCATGGCCCGCTCGCGAACGACCGCGGCGGCAGCACGGTTGCCGATTTCGTGAACAGCGACGCCTTCAACGGCGGCACTCCGCCCATCGGCTGGATCACGAACGACTCGGGCGCGGGGGCCTGCACCTGGTTCTGCGCGGCATCCAAGGGCACGGGCGTGAACCAGTCGTCGAACGCCAGCGACCTGATGGCGAGCGTCTTCTTCTACTACTGCTCGAGCGCTCTCGACGTGGCCTCGGGTGGCCTCGGGGGTTCGGTCACGCTGGGCTTCTACGAGGGCTACACCGTGTTCGGTGGCGCGCCCACCACGACGGCGGCCGTGGTCGCCCTCACGGGCATGCCGGCCAGCTCGAAGCAGGGCTCGTGGTTCAGCGGGACTGCCGCCTGCTTCGGCCTGACCGTCAACTTCGATCCTCTGCTGCCCTTCGCCGACGGCGCGTTCGTCGGCTACAGCTGGAACTACACGGACGTCGGCACGGACGGCGTGCTCGGCAACACGTACCCGTTCACGGCGTGCGTGGTCAGCTGCTCCGCTTTCAGCATCTTCAACCCCAGCTTCACCGGGTTCGGCGGTGCGGGGACGGCGTCGGGCCTCGGCGAAGACGGCCAGGGCATGTACGACGTCTGGGTGCAGGTCTGCCCGGTGGGCCCGCACTCCGGCGGCGTCAACAGCTTCTCGTTCGGCACGAACGGGACCCCGGGTGGATTCGGAACGCGTTCGAGCGTCAACATGGCCATCCGCGAAGCGAGTGACCTCGCCACGACGAACGTGAACTACAACGCGCTCACCAGCCCCAATGCCGACACGCTGACGGCCACCAACGCGACCCTCGGGACGCGCTGGACGCTCACGCTGACGCGCGCCGTCGTCTCGGCGGCTGGCGTCATGACCATCAACGTCCGTCGCAACAAGGGTGGCCCCAACGGCCTGCCCCCGACGCCCCCGGTCACGGGTCGCGTGCTGATCGCCGGTCCGTTCTTGGCGTCGCTGCCCGGTTCCCACAACGGCACCACGGGCTCGGTCGGCCAGGACGTTCCGCTGGACATCACCTTCTGCAGCCTGCACTTCGCGGCTCAGGCCCGGGTTGCAGGCGGCGGCATCAGGCTCAGCTCGGGCGTCGAAGGCACCGTCGGCACCTTCTGATCCACGTTCCGGCCGAGGCTCTGGCCCGAGTCAGAGCAAGAGCTCAGGGGCGCGGCCGACGGGGCCGTGCCCCTTTTCCTTCCTCCTGCCCGCAGAGCGCCGCTCGCGGCGCCGGCCGCGCTACGCCAGCACCTTGCGTGCGATCACGATGCGCTGGATGTCCGTCGCGCCCTCGTAGATCTCGGTGATGCGCGCGTCGCGGAACAGGCGCTCGACCGGGAACTCGTCGGTGTAGCCCGCGCCGCCGTGGATCTGCACGGCCTCGTCGGCGCAGAAGTTGGCGGTCCGGGAGGCGAACAGCTTGGCCTGCGCGGCCTGCTGGCCGCAGGGCTCGCCGGTGTCGCGCAGCCAGGCGGCGGACAGCGTGAGCAGCCGGCTGGCCTCGAGCTGGGTGGACATGTCGGCCAGCTTCCACTGGATGGCCTGGAAGTCGCCGATCGGGCGCCCGAACTGCTGGCGCTCCTTGGCGTACTTGGTCGAGGCCTCCAAGCACGCCTGGCCGATGCCGACGGCCTGCGCGGCGATGCCGATGCGTCCGCCGTCGAGCGTGTCCATCGCCACCTGGAAGCCGCGGTTCTTCTCGCCCACCAGGTTGGTGGCCGGCACGCGCACGCCCTCCAGGATCACCTCGGTGGTCGAGGAGCCGCGGATGCCGGTCTTCTTCTCCTTCTTGCCGACGCGCAGTCCCTTGGTGTCGCGCGGCACCAGGAAAGCCGAGATGCCGTTGGCCTTGGGCGCGCTCGGATCGGTGCGCGCGTAGACGATGAAGAGCCCGGCCTCGTTGCCGTTGGTGACGAAGAGCTTGGTGCCGTCGAGCACGTAGTCGCCGCCCACGGCCTTGGCGGTGGTGCGCAGCGCGGCCGCGTCGGAGCCGGCGTTGGGCTCGGTCAGGCAGTAGGCCCCCAGGACCTCGCCCGTGGCGAGCCGCGGGAACCAGGCCTTCTGCTGCTCGGGCGTGCCGAAGCGCTTGAGCGGTGCGCCCACCAGGCTGTTGTGAACCGAGACCGTGACGCCGGTCGAGGCGCAGCCGCGGTTGAGCTCGATCAGCACGGTCGCGAGCGCCAGGTTGCCCAGGCCCGAACCGCCGAACTCCTCCGGGATCGTCAGGCCGAAGAGACCGAGCTCGGCCAGCTTCTCGAAGACCTCGCGATCCAGGTGCTCCTGGCGATCGTGCTTGGCGGCGCGCGGCTGCAGCTCCTTCTCGGCGAAGTCGCGGGCCATGTCGCGCACCAGGGTCAGTTCTTGGTCGAGGGCGAAGTCCATCGGGGTGGGATCTACCGCGGAGGCGCGGAGGGCGCGGGGCCGGAGGAGAGGAGGGAAGAGAGGAGAGAGAGCGCGATCAGGCGTAGTCGTAGAAGCCCTTGCCGGCCTTCTTGCCGAGGCGTCCGGCCGCGACCATGCGGCGCAGCAGCGGGCAGGGGCGGTACTTGTCGTCGCCGAGGCCGGAGTGGAGCACGTTCAGGATGTCGAGGCACACGTCGAGCCCGATCAGGTCGGCCAGCGCCAGCGGCCCCATCGGGTGGTTCATGCCGAGCTTCATGACCGTGTCGATGGCCTCCTTGGTGGCCACGCCCTCCATCAGGCAGTAGACCGCCTCGTTGATCATGGGCATCAGCACGCGGTTGGAGACGAAGCCCGGATAGTCGTTGGCCTCGACCGGGGTCTTGCCGATCGCCTGCGCGGCCGCGACCACGCGCTGGGTCGTGGCGTCGGAGGTCTCCTGGCCGCGGATGATCTCGACCAGCGCCATCAGCGGCACCGGATTCATGAAGTGCATGCCGATCACGCGGTCGGCGCGCTTCGTGGCCGCGCCGATGGCGGTGATCGAGATGGAGGAGGTGTTGGTGGCCAGGATGGTCGCGGGCGGGGTGAGCGCGTCGAGCTCGGCGAAGACCCTGGTCTTCACCTCGACCTTCTCGAGCACGGCCTCGACCACCAGCTCGGCCGCCTTCGCGTCCTGCAGCGAGGTCGAGGGCTTGACGCGCGCGAAGGCGGCCTTGGCGTCGGCCGGCGCGAGCTTGCCCTTCTCGGCGAACCTGCCGAGGCTCTTCTCGATCGCCGCCAGCCCCTTCTTCAGGGCCGGCTCGAACACGTCGATCAGCACGACCTCGAGCCCGTGCGTGGCGAAGGTCTGGGCGATGCCGTTGCCCATCGTGCCCGCCCCGACCACGGCCACGCGCTGGAAGGCCGGCGCGCCGCTCACGCCAGGCTCTCGACCGTCAGCGAGACGGCATTGCCGCCGCCCAGGCACAACGAGGCCATGCCGGTCTTCGCGCCACGCTGCTGCATGGCGTACAGCAAGGTCGTGAGCACGCGCGCGCCCGAGGCGCCGATGGGGTGCCCGAGCGCGACCGCGCCGCCGTTCACGTTGACCTTCTTCGGATCCAGCGCGAGCACGCGCGTCAGGGCGCAGGCCGCGACCGAGAAGGCCTCGTTGATCTCGTGCAGGTCGAACTCGGCCGGCTTCTTCTTCAGCTTGGCGGCGGCCTTCTGGATCGAGACCTCGGGCGCCATCATGACCCACTCGGGCGCCATGCCGCCGGTGGCGTAACCGGTGATGCGCGCCAGCGGCTGCAGGCCGAGCTGCTTGGCCTTGTCGGCGCTCATCACCACCAGGGCCGAGGCGCCGTCGTTGATCGAGGAGGCGTTGGCCGCGGTCACGGTGCCGCCGGCCTGGAAGGCGGGCTTGAGCTTGGCGATGCCCTCGGCGGTGGTGTCGCCGCGGATGGTCTCGTCGGTCGTGAACTTCGAGACCTCGCCCTTCCTGCCCTTGACCTCGACCGCGAACTTCTCGGGCTCGAACAGGCCCTTGGAGGTGGCCTCGGCCGCGCGGCGGTGGCTCTCGGCCGCGAACTGGTCCTGGGCCTGGCGCGAGATGTCGTACTTCTCGGCCACCTTCTCGCCCGTCACGCCCATGTGGAAGTCGTTGTAGATGTCCCACAGCCCGTCCCACACCATCGAGTCGATCAGCTTGCCATGGCCGAGGCGGACGCCGCCGCGCGCCTCGGGCAGCAGGTAGGGCGCGTTGCTCATGCTCTCCATGCCGCCGGCGACGATCAGCTCGGCATCGCCCGCGCGGATGGCCTGGGCCGCGAGCATCACGGCCTTCAGGCCGGAGCCGCACACCTTGTTCACGGTGAAGGAGCCGACCGCGTCCGGGATGCCGGCCGCGCGCGCGGCCTGACGGGCCGGGTTCTGTCCGAGCCCGGCCTGCAGGACGTTGCCGAAGATGACCTCCTCGACCTGCTCGGGCGCGACGCGCGCTCGGCGCAGGGCCTCGCGGATGGCGAGCGCGCCCAGCTCGGGGGCGCGGAAGCTCTGCAGGCCGCCCTGGAACTTGGCGATGGGCGTGCGGCAGGCGCTGGCGATGACGACTTCCTTCAAGGTGGCGTTCTCCGGAGCGGACCCGGACGGGTCGCGGGCGTGCCCGGGCCCTGGCGCGGGTCCGGACGCGGGATCGGTAGCGCCAGAGAATACCAGCGCGGGCTCGGGCGAGCCCTCAAGGGCCACCGGGCTTCTGCCGAAGGGTCGAGCGGAGCGCGTGAAACTCCGGGACGGCGCAGGCATGCGTCGCCCGCGCTCCGGATGCACTCGAACGGAGAGCGTGAGAGAGAGTGACCGGCGGCCCCCGCGTGGCCGCCGGTTCCTTTTCTCTCGGGGCACGCCCTAGGGGCCCAATGGCCCCAGTGGAGAGGCGGCCTCGAGCACGGCCACATCGGCAGTCTCTGCCGCCAGACTGGCAGAACTGTGGCTCCGGATCGGCCCTGGCGGCCTCGGCAGGGCCGATTTTGCCCTGGCATCGACATTGCATTCTCCGCGTCGCCGCAATCCATCGCGGCCAAATGAAAGGAGATCCACGATGCTCTTCCCGACCCTAGCCACACCGCCCTTCTTCGCGCCTCTGCAGACGCTGCGCCAGCTGGAACGGCTCCTGACCGAGCCCGATCCCGATCTCGTCGGATCGCCGACCTTCGCGCTCCACACGCGCGACGACGGCGTGCTGCTGCGCGCCGCGCTGCCGGGAATCGAGGCCCAGGACCTGACCCTCGAGATCGAGAAGGACACGCTGACCCTGAGCGGCCGCTGGCCCGCCGAGCCCGAAGCCGAGCGCCCGCTCGCGCAGCACGTCGAGCGCCCCCGTGGCGAGTTCGAACGCAGCCTGCGCCTGCCGTTCGAGATCGATGCCGCGCGCGTCCAGGCGCGCCTGCAGAACGGCGTGCTCGAGATCGAGCTGCCGCGCCACGTGCAGGCGCCACCCGTGAAGATCCAGGTGCTCACCGAAGGCCCCAAGAACTGAGGAACCGCCCATGACCACGCAAGCCATGCCCACTGTCCCCGTCGAGCGCCCGGCCGTGCGGCCCCGCACCGACGTGTTCGAGACGAACGAGGCCCTGGTGCTGGTGGCCGACGTGCCCGGCGCCGAGCAGGACTCGATCGAGCTCACCCTGAGCGAAGGCGTGCTGACGCTGCGCGCCCGCAATCGCCTGGCCACGCCCGAGGGCTGGCAGGCGGCCCGTCCGGAGCTCGACCTCCCCGACTACGAGCGCTCCTTCCGCCTGAACGCGGACATCGAGCCCGACTCGATCGGGGCCACGCTCCAGAACGGTCGCCTGCGGGTCGTGCTGAAGAAGCGCCAGCCCAGCGTGAACCGCATCGAGGTGCGCGCCGGCTGACCCAGGCCGGCCCGACGGCCGGCCGCTCCGGGGCAGGCAGCCGCGGTGGGTCGCTTCCCCCGCCCATCGCGGTTGTCTGGCCCCGTGTGGCTCGGCACACTCGTGGGCCCTGCCATGAGCTCCCCCACCCGCGTGGACTGCCGCGACTGCCGGCACTTCCGAAGCCGTCCCTACGAGGCCAAGTTCGAGGGCTGCTACCTCGAGAAGAACATGCCCTCGAAGCAGAAGCTGGCCTGTCTGGACGAGCAGCAGCTGCCCGGCAACCACGAGAAGATCAACTTCCACGGCGACTGCCCCGACTTCGCGGCGCGCGCCAGGAAGCCTTCGCTGTGGCAGCGGCTGTGGGCGCTCGGGGCCTAGTGCCCTGAGTCAGGACACCGGCAGTCCCTACGCTTCCGACGAGGCCGAGTAGCCGCTGCGCAGCTCGGCCTCGAGCGCGCGCAAGGCCGCGGAGGCCTCGGCGAACTGCCCGCTGCCCGCGAAGGACTCGAGCTCGTCGAGGGCGTGCCGGAGATGCTCCGAGGGGAGCGGCGCGACGGCCACGCGCAGCTCGGCCAGCTGCGCGCGCGATTCCTGGGCGTCGCCGTGGGCGAGGCTCGCGTGCAACTCGGCCAGCAGTCCGGCGGTGCGTTGCTCGAGGTCCTCGAGCAGCTCTTCGAGCCCGCTCGGATCCAGGCCGCGCTGGCCGAGCTTGCGCAGCTTGGCCAGCAGCGCGTCGGGCTTGACGGGCTTCGGCAGGTAGTCGTCCATGCCCGCCGCCAGGCAACGCTCGCGGTCGCCCTTCATGGCGTTGGCGGTCAGCGCGATGACGTGCACCGGCGCGCGGCCCTGGGCGCGCTCGAAGGCGCGGATCGCGGCGGTGGCCTCGAAGCCGTCCAGCTCGGGCATCTGGCAATCCATGAGCACGACGTCGAAGGCGCCCGCCTCCACGGCCGCGACCGCCAGGGCACCATCGGCGACGATCTCGCAGGTGTAGCCGCCGCGCTCCAGGATCTTGGCCGCCACGGTCTGGTTGATGGCGTTGTCCTCGGCCAGCAGGATGCGCAGCGGCGCGGGGGGCGCGGCCCCCGCGGCGGGTAGGCCCGCGGCGCCGGCAAAGCTCTCGTGCAGCACCTCGTGCTCGCCCAGCACCCCGATCAGCGCGTCGAACAGCTGCGACGGACGCACGGGCTTGGTCAGGGCCGCCTCGGGCGCGCACACGCGCGCGGCCGGCCCGGCCGGCATCCCGCCCCACGAGAGCAGCACCACCGGGGGCCGCAGGGGTGCGCGTTCGTTGCGCAGGAACTGGGCCAGCTCCTCGTGCGCGCACAGCTCGCCATCCAGCAGCATCAATCCGAACGACTTCCCGAGCGCGGCGGCGCGTCGCAGGGTGGACAGCGCGCGCGCCGCGTCGGCGGCCAGCTCGTGCTCGAAGCCCCAGGACGCGAGCTGCTGGTGCAGGAGCTCGCGCACCGCCGGGCTGGCCTCGGCCACCAGGAGGCGCGGGCGCGGACAGTCCTCGGGCAGCAGGAAGTGGTTCAGGGCGTCGGCCTCCAGGCGCTCGAAGCGCGTCGAGAACCAGAAGGTCGAGCCCACTCCGAGCTCGCTCGCGAGCCCGATCTCGCCGCCCATCAGCTCGACCAGCTGCTTCGAGATCGCCAGGCCGAGCCCGGTCCCGCCGTAACGGCGCGTGGTCGAGGCATCGCCCTGGGTGAACGGTTGGAACAGCTTCTTCTGGCGGTCCTGGCCGATGCCGATGCCCGTGTCCTCGATCACGAAGCGCACGCGCACCGTGCTCTCGAGGGCGTCGAGGAGCTCGACGCGCACGGCGACACGCCCCTGGGCGGTGAACTTGAGCGCGTTGCCGACCAGGTTCGTGAGCACCTGGCGCAGGCGCGTGGGGTCGCCGCGCGCCGCGCGCGGGACCTCCGGCTGGATCGTGCACGCGAGCTCGAGGCCCTTCTTGCGGGCCGCGCCCGAGAGCAACCCGACCACCTCCTCGACCGTGCGGTAGAGGTCGAACTCGATCTCCTCGAGCCTGAGGCGGCCGGCCTCGATCTTCGAGAAGTCGAGGATGTCGTCGATGATCTCGAGCAGCGACTCGGCCGAGCTCTTGACGATCTCGGCGTAGCCCTGCTGCTGGGCGTCGAGGGGCGTCTCGAGCAGGAGCTCGTTCATGCCCAGGATGCCGTTCATGGGCGTGCGGATCTCGTGGCTCATGTTGGCCAGGAACTGCGCCTTGGCCACGCTCGCCGCGCGCGCCGCCTCCATCGAGACCTGCAGCGAGGCGTTCTTCTCCATCAGCTCGCGCGTGCGCGCCACGACCTGCTCCTCGAGCGTGGCGCGGCTCTCCTCCAGGCGCGCGTCGCGCTCCTGGATCGCGGCCAGCATGGCGTTGAACGAGTCCGTCAGGTAGCCGAGCTCGTCGCGCCCGAGGCGCTCGGCGCGCAGGCTGTAGTCCTTGCGGCGCGAGACCTCGCGCGCCGTGTCCGCCAGACGCAGGACCGGCTCCGAGATGAAGGCCTGCAGGCGATAGGACATGCCCAGCGCCACCAGCAGGCACACGCCCAGCACGACCAGCACCGAGCGCCCGAAGCCGATCTGGCGCGCCACGACCTCGGTCAGGTCCGACTCGATCCCGACCGTGCCGATGCGCGCGCTCTGGGCGTGGACCGGGACGTAGACCGAGAGCCCGCCCTCGGCCATGCGCTCGCCCGCCTCGCGGAAGGGCAGCCGGCCGGCGTCCTCGCCCGCGTGAGCCGTGTACCAGGCCAGCGGCTGGCCGAAGGCGTCGAAGACCGCCGCGCGCCGGATGCTCGGCCGCCGCGCCAGCATCAAGAGGTCGGACTCGATCTGGGCGCGCTCGCCCGACTGGATCGCGCCGACCACGTTGGCGCCGATGATCTCGCCCAGCAGCGTGAGCTCGCGCTCCTGGGCCTCGCGCGACGAGTGCCAGTCGCCGTAGAACCAGGCCGTGCAGGCGACCAGCAGCGTCACGCAGCTGGACAGCATGAGCACCAGCGTGAGCTTGCGGCGCAGCAGGAGGTCGCGCAGGAGCTGCATGGGACGGGCGGGCTAGCTCCCTCCTGCTCGCGTACACGTCCGGCGCTGCGGCGGACGCAGAGCGCGGACGCCGGCGGCGCTCGACGCGCTCGCCGTCGGGGGACGGTAGGGGAAAGCCATGGACTCGGGCCAGCGCTGGATCGGCCTCCAGCCCGCGACGGTTGAGTGGAATTGGGCGGATGGTGGAAAGGTCTTCCGCGCGGGAACGGGCCCCCCGCCGGGGCCTGGCCAGGGCCTCCGGCCTCGGCTGCGCGGGCCTCAGCCCCCCGGGCCTCAGTCCCGCGGGCCGTACACGTCGGAGCGCTGGTCGCGCCGCACGGGCACGGCCCGCCGCAGGGCGCGCAGGCCCTGGAGGTCGAGCTCGGCCTCGACCAGCCCGTCCGCGCCGCGGCCCTCGGCCAGGACGCCGCCATCCGGCCCGGCCACCAGCGAGTTGCCGGCGAACCCGAGCTCGAGCCGGCGCCGTCCGACGAGATCGGTGCCGGTGCGATTGGCGGCCACCACGAAGGCCTGCAGCTCGGCCGCGCGCCCGCACACCAGCGCGCGCCAGTGCGTGGCGCGCGACGCGGGCCACTGCGCGGGCACCAGCAGGAGCTCGGCCTCGTCCAGGAACGGCGCGCGCAGCGCCATGCCGAAGCGCAGGTCGTAGCACACGATACCGGCGAGCTTCGTGCGCGGCTCGGGGCCGGCCAGCGTCACCGTGGGCGGCAGCGCGTCGCCGGCCGAGAAGCTCTCGCCCTCGGCGGTGGGCGAGAAGAGGTGCAGCTTGTCGTAGACGAGCGCGCGCTCGCCGCGCGCGAAGAGCGTCAGCCGGTTGCGCGGCGGTTCACCCGCGCGCCCCGCGCCGAAGGCGCTGCCCGCCACCAGCAGGCCGAGCTCGCGCGAGAGCGCGCCCACGCGCTCGACGGCCGCGTCGGTCGCGCGCTGCCATTCCACGGGGTCGCCCTCGGCCACGAACGAGGTCGGCCACATCTCGGGCAGGACCACGAGCTCGATCCCGCGCGCGGCGGCCTGGCGCAGGCCGTGCTCGACGCGCGCCAGGTTGGCCGCGACCTCGCCGCGGCGGACGTCGAACTGGTAGGCGGCCACGCGCATGCGCGCGGGGATTGTGGCGCCGCCACGCGGCGCGCGGAAGGGCGCACTCGACGCGGTGGAATCCCCGCGGCCGATTGGACATGCTCGCCGCCGTGCTGCGCCTCCCCGCTCCGCTGCTCCGCGTGCTCGTCGCGGCGGGGTTGCTCGCGCACGCGGGCGTGGTGTTCGCGCACTACCCGTGGAGCCTGAGGCCTGCCGCAGGCGAGGTCCTCTCCGGGCTGCTGGTGACGCTCGGGGTACTGCTCGCCGGACGACTCGTCCTGTCGTTCCTCCCTCCCGGCGACGTGGGTGGACACTCCCTGCGCGAGCTCCCGACCACCCTGGCGGTCAGCCTCGCGCTCGGCGCTCCGCTCGTGGCGGCGATCCCGGCGGGGAACCGCGGCGCGGCCTACGTCGCCGGAGCCCTGGGCGTCGGACTCGCCTTCGTGCGTTGGATCACTCTCCCCGCCGCGATGGTGCCGCGCCATCGCGTGGCGGTGGAGCGCACGAGCACGCTCGAACTCGTGCTCGCCTGGTGCTGTGCGGCCTGGGTCGTCCTGCTGCCCCTGAGCGAGTCGCCCGGCGGCGCGGGCCTCTTCCTGGCGGGATTCGTGTTCGTCCACCACGCGCTGGCGAGCGCGCGGCGAGCCCGGCTCGGACGCCACGCGCTCTTCGCACTCGGCGTGCTGATCGCGGCGACGGCTCCCCGCGGCGCGGCAGGCTCGCCCGCCCTCGGCCTGGCGATGGGGGCGAGCTTCCTCGTGCCCTGGATCCGCCGCGCGGACCGGCGCGCCGGTCTCCTGTCGGCCTGCGGCTTCGGCAGTCTCTTCTGGTTCGGCCTCGATCCGCTGGCGCTCCTGGCTGCGCCCGTCTTCGTGCTCGCCTCGCACCCGCGCCAGCGCCGCTTCGCGCTCGTCTCGCTCGCGACGATCGGCGCGACGAGCCTCGCGCTCTCCCGGTTCCTCGCGGGTGGAGCCGAACGCGCCGCCGAGGCCCTCGCCCACCGGCGCATGCTGTGGCCGTCCGTTCTCCGCGAGCAGGCGCTGGATGGCGAGCTCTGGGGCCTCGCCTGGCCGCTCGTGGGCGCGGCCCTCGTCCTCGGCCTGCTCTCGTTCCCGTGGCGCGCCGTGGCCTGGCAGCCGGGCACGATCGAGGAGCCGCGGCGCGAGGTGCGCGCGCTGGCGGCGTTGCTCGGGCTCGCGCTGCTGGCCCTGAGCCTGCCCGCGTCCCGGTGGTTCGAGCAGGACGCGCTCGCGACGCTCTTCCCGCTCTGCGCACTGCTGGCCGGGCTGCTCTTGATCCCGCCCGGACGAGTCGCGGGCTGAGCCCGCCGAAACAGGTCCCTGCTACGGCTTCTTGCGCTTCTTCTCGGCGCGCGCGCGCCACCACTCGATCGCGATCGGCAGCACCGAGAGCACGATGATCCCGAGGATCACGTACTGGAAGTTGCGCTTCACGGCCGGGATGTTGCCGAAGCCGTAGCCGGCGAAGACGAAGGCCAGCACCCACACCACGGCGCCCGTGACGTTGAACAGGGCGAAGCGGCGGTACTGCATGCGCCCGATACCGGCCACGAAGGGCGCGAAGGTGCGCACGATCGGGATGAAGCGCGCCAGGATGATCGTCTTGCCGCCGTGCTTCTCGTAGAAGTGCTGCGTGCGCACCAGGTGCTCCTTGTTCAGCAGGCGCGAGCTCTCGCGCGCGAACACCTTGGGGCCCAGGTACTTGCCGATCGAGTAGTTGACGGCGTCGCCCAGCACCGCGGCCACGATCAGGAGCAACGCGACCGAGGCGACGCCGATCGGGGAACCCTCCGTGGCCGCCAGCGCGCCGACCGCGAACAGGAGCGAGTCTCCCGGCAGGAACGGCGTCACGACCAGCCCCGTCTCGGCGAACACGATCGCGAACAAGAGCACGTAGGTCCACGGCCCGAGATCGGTGGCCCACTCGTTCAGGTGGGCGTCGAGGTGCAAGAAGACGTCCAGCAGGTGGCGCAGGGCTTCCATCGGGACTCCGTCGGGGGGGTGGCGCTCGTTCGCTCCGGTGGAGCGCACTCGAGCGGCTCTGCCGCCTGGTCGTCCGACCGAGCGGACTCGGGGCCGCGGGATGGTAGCGGCCGGGATGCGACGAAGCGATGCACGAACGCCCGGTCCGCACGCTCCGGCTCGGTCCCGGACGCCGACGGGTCGGCCTGCATGCGGCTAGGATGGGCGCAGCGTGCACCGTCCGCTCTCGAACCTCGTGCCGTTCGCGCTCGCACCGCTCGGGGTGGGCCTGGCGCTCGTCCTCGGCCCCGATCCGGCGCACATCCAGGCCAACCGGCCGCTGATCGCGCGCGCGGGCGAGTACGTGGGCTCGGACGCGTGCCGCGCGTGCCATCTCGACCAGCACGCGAGCTGGGCGCGGACCTACCACCGCACGATGACGCAGCTGGCGACGCCGCAGGCCGTGCTCGGCCGCTTCGACGGGACGCCGCTCGAGTTCTTCGGGCAGAGCGCGACGCCCCTCGAGCGCGACGGACGCTTCCTCGTGCGGCTGCCGGACGGCGCAGGCGGCGTGCGCGAGGCCGAGGTCGCGCTGTGCGTGGGCTCGCGCCGCTACCAGCAGTACTTCGAGCTCGCCGGGCACGAGATCGGCGCGGCCTACCGGCGCCTGCCGATCCTGTGGCACGTCGGCGAGCAGCGCTGGATGCACCTGAACGGCGTGTTCCTCGAGCCCGACGACCCGGACTGGGACGCGCACCGCGCGACCTGGAACGAGAACTGCATCTTCTGCCACAACACCGCGCCCGCGCCGCACGTCGATGCACACCAGCCGGCCGGGAGCACGGACCACTGCCGCTCGCGCGTGGGCGAGCTCGGCATCGCCTGCGAGGCCTGCCACGGTCCGGGCGCGGCGCACGTCGCCGCGCTGGAGTCGCCGCTGGCGCGCGTCGCGACGTACCTCGGCGCCAGGAGCGAGCTCGCCATCGTCGATCCGCGGCACGTCGGCCAGCTGGAGTCCCTCGCGCTGTGCGGCCAGTGCCATTCGCAGCGCCTCCCGAGCCCGCCCGAGAGCCTGTGGCGCACGCTCGACTCCGGCCCGACCTTCCGTCCGGGCGCGCGGCTCGAGGCGCACGTCGCGCCGATCACGCGCGACACGCCGTCCGTCGATGCGCGCCAGCCCGAGCTCTTCCGCCAGCGCTTCTGGGCCGACGGCACCGCACGCCTCACGGCCTACGAGTACCTCGGCACCACGCAGTCGCCCTGCCTCGCGGGCGGGGCGCTGACCTGCGGCTCGTGCCACTCGATGCACTCCGGCTCGGTCGAGGGCAACCTCGAACCCGAGCTGCGCGGCGATCGCGCCTGCACGCAGTGTCACGCCGAACAGGGCCTCGACGTGCGCGCGCACACGCACCACGACCCCGCCCGGAGCGGGGCGCGCTGCCTCGACTGCCACATGCCGCGCATCGTGTACGGCGTGCTCGAGATCCACCGCAGCCACCGCATCGAGGTCCCGGACGTGCGCCGCGACGTCGAGGCCGGGCGCCCGAACGCGTGTACGGCCTGCCACCTCGAGCAGAGCGCGCTGTGGGCCGCGGATGCGATGCGTTCGTGGTGGGGTCCGGGCTACGAGCGCCCGCGCTCGCGGCCCGACGGCGCCCCGCTCGAGCTCTCCGAGGCGGCCGTCTCGCTGCACGCGGGCGACGCCGTGCAGCGCGCGGTCTCGGCCGCGGCCTTCGGGCGCGCCGAGGCCGTGCTCGCGCGCGACGGGGAGCGCGCCGCGGCGGCCTTCGCGGCCGCGCAGCTGGTCGTGACGCTGGGCGACGGCTACCCGAGCGTGCGCACGCTGGCGCGGCGCTCGCTGCGCGCGCTCGACCAGCGCCACGGCCTGGGCCTCGCGCGCGAGCTCGAGGCCTTCGACGTGTTCGCGCCCGCGGCCGAGCGTCACGGGCGCGTGCTGGCGCTGCTCGAGCGCGTGCGCGCCGGCTGGCGTCCGGAGCTCGATCTCGCGCGCGTGCGCGCCCTGCTCGAGCGCCAATCCAACCACGTCATCGCCATCGGAGAATGAACGAGCCCGCGCCCCCCTCCCCGGACGTCGCCGTGGCCCGCGCCCTGCGCACGGGCTGGATCCTGCTCGCGGTCTGGCTGCCGCTCGGGGTGACGCTCGAGGTCCTGCTGGCCTTCAAGGCCCAGGGCTACCTGCAGAGCGAGCTGCGCCGCGAGCTGTGGCGCCTGGCGCACGCCCATGGCGCGGGGCTCGGGCTCCTGCTGCTGGTGTTCGCCGCGCTCGCGCCGCGCTGGCTCGCGCCGGAAGCCCGCGCGAAGGTCGCGCGCGAGCTGCGCCTGGGCGCCGTGCTGCTGCCGCTGGGCTTCTTCCTGGGCGGCGTGCTGAACCGCGAGGGCGATCCGTCGCTCGGGATCGCACTGGTGCCGCTGGGCGCGCTGCTCCTGCTGATCGCCCTGGCGCGCGCCGCGGCCGCCACGCGCGCGGCCGGATGAGCGCCTCTCAGCGCGCCGGCTTGGAACCGCGCCCGAGCTCGGCCAGCCACTGGAAGGCCACGTAGAAGGCCGGCACGAACACGACCGCGAGCACGGTCGCGGCGATCATGCCGCCGAACACGGCCGTGCCGAGGGCCTGGCGGCTGGCCGCGCCCGCGCCGTCGGCCCACACCAGCGGCACGACGCCCAGGACGAAGGCCAGCGAGGTCATCAGGATCGGGCGGAAGCGCAGGCGCGCGGCCTCGACCGCGGCCTCGCCGATGGATCTTCCGGCGCGGCGCAGCTCGCGCGCGAACTCCACGATCAGGATCGCGTTCTTCGAGGCCAGCGCGATGATCAGCACCATGCCGATCTGGGTGTAGACGTTGTTCTCCAGGCCGCGCAAGGCCAGCGCCGCGACCGAGCCCAGCAGGCCCAGCGGCACCACCAGGATCACGGCCAGCGGCAGGAGCCAGCTCTCGTACAGGAAGGCCAGCACCAGGTACACGAGCACGACCGCCAGCACGAAGACCCACAGCACCTGGCCGCCGACGCGCTTCTCCTGGAACGACATGCCGGTCCACTCGAAGCCCATGCCGCGCGGCAGGTGTGTGGCGGCGAGCTCCTCCACCTTGGCCAGGGCCTCGCCCGAACTGCGCCCCGGCGCGGCCGAACCGTTCACCGCCGCGGTCGGGTACAGGTCGTAGCGCGCGATCGTCTCGGGTCCGAAGGAACGCTCGACCGTCGCCACCGCGCCGAGCGGGACCATCTTGCCCTGCCGGTTGCGCACGAACAGGCTGCGCACGTCCTCGGGCTCCATGCGGAACTCGCTGTCGGCCTGCACGCGCACCTGGTACGTGCGCCCGAACTTGTTGAAGTCGTTGACGTACAGCGAGCCGAGCGCGGCCTGCAGGGTCCCGAACACGTCGCCGAGCTCGAGGCCGAGCTGCTTCGCCTGCACGCGATCGACGTCCACGTAGACCTGCGGCACGCCGGCGCGGAAGGTCGAGAAGGTCGGCCCGAGCTCGCTCGTGCGCGCGACCTCGCCCAGCAGGTCCTGCACGCCCGCCGCCAGCGCGTCGCGCCCGAGCGCGCCCTTGTCCTGGAGCTGCAGCTGGAAGCCGCCGCCCACGCCCAGACCCTGGATCGCGGGCGGCACGATCGCGAACACGCTGCCCTCCTGGATCGCGCCGAACTGCGCGCCGAACTGCGCGGTCATGGCGGGGAGGTCGAGGCCGGCCTCGGCGCGCTCGCTCCAGTCGTCGAAGATGATGAAGCTGGTGGCCGCGTTGGAGGCGTTGGTGCCGTCGAGCAGCGAGAAGCCGCCCAGCACGAACCAGTTGCGCACGCCCGGCATCGCGCCCAGGATCGAGTTGATGCGCGCCGAGACGCCGCGCGTGCGCTCGAGCGAGGCCGAGTCGGGCAGCTGCGCGTTGACGATCACGTAGCCCTGGTCCTCGGTCGGCAGGAAGCTGGTCGGCAGGCGCTGGTAGCCCCAGGCGGTCAATCCGACCAGCGCGAGGAAGGCCGCGAGCACCAGCGGCACGACGCGCACGACGCGCGCGGTCAGGGCGGCGTAGGCGTGCTCGAGCGGCTTGTAGACGCGATCGAAGCCGCGCCCGAAGGCGCCCTTCTCGCCCGTCACGGGCTTCAGCCAGCGCGCGCACTGGGCCGGCTTGAGGGTGAGCGCGTTGAGCGCGCTGATCAGCGCCGTACCCGCGATCGTGAGCGCGAACTGGCGGTACAGGGGACCCGTCACGCCGCCCAGGAAGGCCGCCGGCAGGAACACGGCCATCAACACGGCCGTGATCCCGATCACGGGCCCGGTGACCTCGCCCATGGCGCGGATGGTGGCCTCGCGCGGGGCCTCGCCGCGCTCGATGTGGTGCACCGCGTTCTCGACGATCACGATCGCGTCGTCGACCACGATCCCGATCGCGAGCACCAGCCCGAACAACGTCAGGAGGTTGATCGAGAAGCCCAGCGCCGCCATGAAGGCGAAGGTGCCGATCAGCGTGACCGGCACGGTCGTGGCCGGGATCAGCACCGCGCGCCAGTTCTGCAGGAACACCAGGATCACCAGCAGCACCAGCGCGCCGGCCTCGAGCAGCGTGCGGTACACCTCGCTCGCGGCCTTCTCGACGAACACGGTCGCGTCGAAGGGGATCGCGTACTCGACCCCGGCCGGGAACTCCCGGCTCAGGCGCTCGGCCACCGCGCGCACGCGCGCCGCCACGTCGAGCGCGTTCGCGCCCGGCAGCTGGTACACGAGCACGCTGGCCGAGGGGATGCCGTCCCTGGAGGCAAACGTGCCGTAGCTCTGCGCGCCGAGCTCGACGCGCGCCACGTCGGACAGGTACGTCGCGCGCCCCTCGGCATCGACCTTGACCACGACGCCCGCGAACTGGGCCGGCTCGCTCAGGCGTCCGAGCGTGGTCAGCGTGTACTGGAAGGCCTGCCCGGGCCGCGCCGGCGGCTGGCCCAGGGCGCCGGCCGCGACCTGCACGTTCTGCTCGCGCAGCGCGGCCACCACGTCCTGCGTCGTCAACCCGCGCGCGGCCAGGCGCTCGGGATCGATCCACACGCGCATGGCATAGGCGCCGCCACCGATGACGGTCACGTCGCCCACGCCCTCGACGCGCCCGAGCTCGTCGCGCATCGACAGCGTGGCGAAGTTCGAGAGGTACACGTCGTCCACCGAGCCGTCGGGCGAGGTCAGCGAGACGACCAGCAGGATGCTGGTCGACTGCTTCTTGGTGGAGAGCCCCTGGCGGCGCACGTCCTCGGGCAGCAGCGGCTCGGCGATCGCCACGCGGTTCTGCACCTGCACCTGCGCCAGGTCGAGGTCGGTACCGACCTCGAAGGTGACGGTGAGCGCGTAGCTGCCGTCGCTCGACGAGGTCGAGGAGAGGTACAGCATCCCCTCCACGCCGTTGACCTGCTGCTCGATCGGCGCGGCGACGGTATCGGCCACGACCTGCGCGCTCGCGCCGGGATAGCTCGCGCGCACCTGCACCGTGGGCGGCACGATCGGCGGGTAGCGCTCGATCGGCAGGCGCACGAAGGCCACGATGCCGATCAGCACCGTCAGCCAGGCCAGCACGTTGGCCGCGACCGGACGGTCGATGAAGAAGCGCGACACGCGGC
>CAZWAY010000056.1:0-8115 GCA_964631945.1 uncultured Planctomycetaceae bacterium | reverse complement strand
GCGCCTCGACCTTCGCCCCCGGCCGCGCGCGCTGCAGGCCGTTCACGACCACGCGCTCGCCGGCCGCGAGGCCCTGCTCGATCACCACGCGCCCCCCACGGCGCTCGCCGATCTCGACCGGCCGGTGCTGCACCGTGCCCGTGCCGTCCACCACCAGGAGGTACCAGCCGCGCTGGTCGGCGCCGAGCGCGTGCTCGTCGACCCACAGCGCCGGGTGCGGCTTGTCGAAGGGCACGCGGATGCGCACGAAGAAGCCGGGCGAGATGAGGCGCTCGGGGTTCGGGAACACGGCGCGCGCGCGGATCGTGCCGCTGGTCGGATCGAGCTGGCTGTCGACGAAGTCGATCACGCCCCGGTGCGGGTAGCCCTCCTCGTTGGCGAGGCCCAGCAGCACGCCCACCTCGGCCTCGCGCGCGCTCTGCACCTTCTTCTCGCGCACGCGCTCGCGGTAGAGCAGCACCGAGCGCTCGTCGACGTCGAAACTGGCGTGGATCGGGTCGATGCTGACGATCGAGGTCAGCACGCTGTCGTCGGCCTTCACCAGGTTGCCGGGGTCGAGCTCGTTCCTGCCCGTGAGGCCCGAGATGGGCGCACGGATGTGGGTGAACTCGAGGTCGAGCCTGGCGCGCTCGACCGCCGCGCGCAGGGCGAGGAGCGTGCCGCTGGTCGCGGCCAGCTCGCTGGTGGTGCGGTCGAAGCCCTCCTGGCTGACGACGCCGTCCGCCAGCAGCTTGCGCGCGCGCTCGAGGTCCGCCTGCAGCTGCGCGAGCTTGGCCTCGGTCCCCGCGACGTTGCCCTCGGCCTGGTGCAGCACCGCCTGGTACGGCCGCGGGTCGATCTCGTACAGGAGCTCACCGGCCGCGACCTCGGTGCCCTCCTTGAACAGCACCTTGTCGAGGTAGCCGGTCACGCGCGCGCGCACGAGCACCGAGTCGATCGCCTCGGTGCGCCCGGTGAAGTCGCGGTGCTCGATGACCTCCTGCTCGAGCGGCGGCGCGACCGTCACGAGCGGCGGCGGCGGGGCCTGCGGCGCCGGCCCCTGTCGCGAGCAGCCGGTTGCCGCCAGGACCAGACCGGTGGCGAGCAACGCGCGCGGGCTCATGCCGCCCAGTTTCGCGTTTCGGCAAGTCGCACACAAGGCGAGGGCCGCCGCACTCGACCGTGGCCGAGCCCGCGTCCTCGCGCTCGGTGGCCGTGGTCTGCCCGGAGCGTCGTCAGGAGCTGCGTCCGGTCGCGCGTTCGAGCTGCTCGTCGTGTCCATCCATGGACGAACTCAGCCCTTCACCAGCCGCCGCAGCACGTACTTCAGGATGCCGCCGTGGCGGTAGTACTCGGCTTCGTTGGGCGTGTCGATGCGCACCTTGGCGGCGAACTCGATGGTCTTGCCGTCGGGGCGCTTGGCCTTGACCTGCACGGTACGGCCGGGCTTGAAGGGCTCCTTCTTGGGGTTGCCGTAGAGCTTCGCCACCTCGATGTCGAAGGTCTCGTGCCCGGTGAGGCCCAGCGACTGCGCGCTCTCGCCCTGCGGGAATTCGAGCGGGAGGATGCCCATGCCGACCAGGTTCGAGCGGTGGATGCGCTCGAAGCTCTGCGCGATCGCGGCGCGCACGCCGAGCAGCATGGGCCCCTTGGCGGCCCAGTCGCGCGACGAGCCGGCGCCGTACTCCTTGCCGGCCAGCAGGACGGTGGGCACGCGCTCCTTCTGGTACTGCATGGCGGCGTCGAAGATCGAGCTCGCCCTCTGGTCCGGGAAGTGCAGCGTCGAGCTGCCCTCGACGCCGGGCGTGAGCTCGTTCTTCAGGCGCACGTTGGCGAAGGTGCCGCGCATCATGATCTCGTGGTTGCCGCGGCGCGCGCCGTACTGGTTGAAGTCGGCCTGCGCGACGCCGCTCGCCAGCAGGTGCTTGCCGGCGGGCGAGTCCTTCTTGATGCCGCCGGCGGGCGAGATGTGGTCGGTCGTGATCATGTCGCCGAGCAGCACGAGGCAGCGCGCGCCGGCGATGTCGGTCGGCGCCGTGGGCTCCTTCGGCATGCCGGTGAAGTACGGCGGGTCCTTCACGTAGGTCGACTTCGCGTCCCAGGCGTAGGTGTCGCCCTTCGGCACGCTCAGCTCCTGCCAGGCCTCGGGGCCCTTGTAGACGTCGGCGTAGCGCGCGCGGTACTGCGCCGGCGTGAGCGAGCTCTTCAGGACCGCGTCGATCTCCTTCGAGGTCGGCCAGACGTCCTTCAGGAACACCGGCTTGCCGTTCTTGCCCATGCCGAGCGGCTCGGTCGCCGGATCGAAGTCCACGCGCCCGGCCAGCGCGTAGGCCACGACCAGCGGCGGCGAGGCGAGGTAGTTCGCCTTCACGGCGGCGTGCACGCGGCCCTCGAAGTTGCGGTTGCCCGAGAGCACGGCCGCGACCACCAGCTCGCCCCGCTCGACGCCCTTCTGCACCGGCTCGGGCAGCGGACCCGAGTTGCCGATGCAGGTCGTGCAGCCGTAGCCCACGACGTGGAAGCCGATCTCTTCGAGCTCCGCCAGGAGCCCCGACTTCGTGAGGTAGTCCGTGACGACCTGCGAGCCCGGCGCGAGGCTGGTCTTCACGTAGGGCTTGGGCTTGATCCCGAGCGCGTTGGCCTTCTTCGCCACCAGGCCGGCGCCGATCAGCACGCTCGGGTTGCTCGTGTTCGTGCAGCTCGTGATGGCCGCGATCACGACCGAGCCGTGCGTGAGCGTGGCGGTCTCGCCGCGCACCGTGACCTGCACGGCCGGCGCGACGGCCGTACCGCCGCCCTTCGCGCCCTTCCTGTCGGCCTCGAGCGCCTGCTCGAAGTTCGGCTTCACCTGCGAGAGCACCAGCCGGTCCTGCGGGCGCTTCGGCCCGGCGAGCGAGGGCTCGACCTTCGCGAGATCGAGCGCCAGCGTCTCCGAGTAGGTCGCCTCGGGCGTGGCGCTGGTGTGGAAGAGCCCCTGCTCCTTCATGTACGCCTCGACCAGCGCGACCTGTTCCTCGCTGCGCCCGGTGAAGCGCAGGTACGCCAGCGTCTCGGCGTCCACCGGGAAGAGCCCGCACGTCGCGCCGTACTCGGGCGCCATGTTGGCGATCGTGGCGCGGTCGGCCAGCGTCAGGTTCGCCAGGCCCGGTCCGTAGAACTCGACGAACTTGCCGACCACGCCGTGCGCGCGCAGCATCTGCGTGACGGTGAGCACGAGGTCGGTCGCGGTCGCGCCCTCGGCCAGCTTCCCGGTGAGCTTGAAGCCCACCACCTCGGGGATCAGCATCGACACCGGCTGACCGAGCATCGCCGCCTCGGCCTCGATCCCGCCCACGCCCCAGCCGAGCACGCCCAGGCCGTTGATCATGGTGGTGTGCGAGTCCGTGCCCACGACCGTGTCGGGATAGGCCCAGGTCTTCCCGCCCTGCTCGCCCGTCATCACGCCGCGCGCCAGGTACTCGAGGTTGACCTGGTGGCAGATGCCCGTGCCCGGCGGCACGACCTTCAGGTTCTGGAAGGCGCTCTGGCCCCAGCGCAGGAACAGGTAGCGCTCGCGGTTGCGCTCGAACTCGAGCGCCTCGTTCTCGGCGAAGGCCGTCGAGCTGCCGAAGACGTCGACCTGCACCGAGTGGTCGATCACGAGCTCGACCGGCACCAGCGGGTTGATCTTCTTCGGATCCCCGCCCGCGACCTTCATCGCGTCGCGCATCGCCGCCAGGTCCACCACCGCCGGCACGCCCGTGAAGTCCTGCATCAGGACGCGCCCGGGCATGAACTGGATCTCGCGCTCGGGCCCGCGCGGCTTCCAGCCGGCCACGGCCTCGATCTCGGCTCGCGTGACGACCTCGCCGTCCTCGCGTCGCAGCAGGTTCTCGAGCAGGACCTTGATCGAGTACGGGAGCTTGGCGAGCTCGAAGCGCTTCGCGAGCGCCCGCAGGCGCGCGATGGAGTAGGTGTTCTTGCCGAGCGTGAGGGTGCCGTGGCTCTGGAAGCTGTCTTTCATGGTTTGGCTCCTGAGTCCGCATCTTACGGATTCGAGCCGCAGGTAACAGAGCCGCGCGACGCGGCTAGGATGGACGTGGAGGGTCGCACATGTTCCGCACAGCCAGCCTGATCGCCGCCGCCGTCCTGGTGGCCGCGGCACCGTTGCCCCGGCCGAAGGAGGCCCAGCCCAGCGACTGGCCGGTCGAGCGCTTCGTGCGCAACCTCGAGGCCCGCCTCGCGACCGCGCCCGAGGACGCCGGCGCGCACTACACGCTCGGGCGCGTGCACGCCTTCGCCTTCGCGCTCGAGCGCGCGACGCTGCTGGGCGGCGGGAGCGAGGAGTTCACCTGGCTGAAGGGCCTCGCGGACCAGCGCGCGCACCAGCCCATGCCCGCGGCGCCGATGGAACCGCTCGAGCGACTCGCGCATCTCTCCGACGGCCTGCGACACCTGCGGCGCGCGTGCGCGCTCGAGGACTCGGCCCTGCACCGGCTGACGCTCGCGTGGCTGCTCGAGACGGGCGCGCCGCTCGCGGCCGAGGTCGATACGGCGGCGTTGCTCGGGCTCGCGCCCCCCGAGGCGCCCGCGGAGCGCGCGACGCTCGCGGGCTGGATCGAAGCGCTCGGCTCCGACGAGGGCGAAGCCGAGGAGGCCTTCCGGCGCTTGGCCGAACCGCCCACGCTCGAACGCGCGCTCGCGCAGCTCGCCGCCGAGCGCTCGAGCGCCAACCCCGAGCGCCGCAAGGCCGCGCAGGAGCTCTTGCGCCGCGGCTGGACCGAGCGCGCGATCGCCGAGTACCACCGCTGCCTCGAGCTCGCCGAGGCCCAGGGGCTGCTCGAGGATCCGATGCTGGCCGGTCCGCTCGCGGCCCAGGTCCCGCGCGAGGCGCTCGAGGCCTACCGCCGTCTGGTGCGCGCGCGCGGCGTGCACGGCGCCGAGGAGGAACGACGCCTGGCCGCGGCCGACGCGCACTGGGACGCGCTCGGCGCGCCGCCGCGCGCCTGGATCACGCCCCTTCTGCTGGCGCTCGAGGGCTGCCCGACGCTGGCCGAGCTCACGCGCCCCGCCCTCGGAGTCCCGTTCGACCTCGACGGCGACGGCGTGGACGAGCTCTGGCCCTGGCTCGCACCGCAGGCGGGCTGGCTCGTCTGGGATCCCGCCGAGAAGGGCGAGATCCTCTCGGGCCGCCAGCTCTTCGGCTCCGCCAGCGGCTGGCTGTTCTTCGCGCACGGCTACCGCGTGCTCGACGCGCTGGACGACGACGGCAACGGCGAGCTGCGCGGCGCGGAGCTCCTGGGCCTCGCGGTTTGGTTCGACCGCGACTCGGACGGCGTCTCGGATCGCGGCGAAGTGATCCCGGTCGAAGCGCTCGGCATCGTCGCCCTCGCAACCGCGGCGACGGAGCGCATCGGCGTCTCGCTCGGCAACCCCTGTGGCGTCGCGCTCGCCGATGGCCGCAGCCTGCCCACCTACGACTGGGTCCTCACGAGCGTCCACCAGCCATGAAACGAACCAGGGTCGGCGTCTTCGGTCTCTGCGTGCTGTTCCTGGCGGGTCTCGGGGTGCAACGCGCCTTCGCGCGCCTGATGGGACCGACGACCTGGCCGGTCGATCGCATGCTCCTGAACGTGGGGCGCTACGTCGAGGAACATCCCGAGGCCGCGCAGGCGCACTACTGCCTGGGACGCATCCACACCTATGCGTTCGTCTACGAGTCGGCGCGGCTCGGAACCGCGGGATTCGGGTACTCGCCGGATGACCTCCCCGAGCTCCTGGAGGATGGGCGGATGACGCTGGACGATCTCGCACGGCTCGTCGCGAGTTCGCAGTGGCAGCGGGGCGACAAGAACGCACCGGAAGCCCAGCTCGCGCACCTGCACGCCGCCCTGCTGTCCCTGCGCCGGGCCCTGGAGCTCGCACCCGAGCACGGCGCCTTCCACCTGACGATGGCCTATGCGCTCGAGCGTGGCGCACACCTCGCGGCCGAGGTCGATGCCGAGCTGGCGCTCCCGTTGCACCCGCTGGCGCCACTCGATGACGCGACGCAGGAGTACCACGGCCGTCTCGTGCGCAAACTCGGCCAGCCGTCGGAGGCCGAGAAGGCCTTCCAGGCCCTCTCGGAACCAATGACGCTCCGTCGCGTGCTCCCGCTCCTGAACCGCGAGCGCGCCACGTCGGACTCCCTGCGCCAGGCCAACGTAGCGCGACTCCTCGCGCGCGCCTGGCTCGACCGCGCGCTCGAACACTACCACCAAGCCTTCGTCCTCACGTACGAGGTCGACCGGGAGGTCGAGGTAGTTCAAGACTACTGGGGTCTGACGAGCCTGGAGGCCGGCGAAGGGTACCTGCGTCTCTGCGAGGGTCGACCCGAGCTCGCGCCTGAGGAGGAGTTCCTGAGTCGCGTCCAGGAGGTCGTGGACGAGCTCCGGAAGAAACCCAGGGTCGGGGACGTCACGCCGCTCCTCCTCACACTCGAAGGCTGCCGCTCGCTCGAGGAACTCGTCTCGCCCGAGCGCACCGCGCTGTTCGACCTCGACGGTGATCTGGTGGACGAGGCCTGGCCGTGGATCGCGCCCGAGACGGGCTGGCTCGTCTGGGACCCGGAGCACGAGGGCGAGATCACGAGCGGGCGCCAGCTCTTCGGGACCGGCAGCGGCTGGTTCTTCTTCCCCGACGGCTACCGCGTGCTCGACGCGCTCGACGACGACGGCAACGGCGAGCTGCGCGGCGCGGAGCTCGCCGGCATCGCCGTGTGGTTCGACCGCGACTCGGACGGCATCTCGGACCGTGGCGAGGTCGTGCCGGTCGCGGCGCTCGGCATCGTCGCGCTCGCGACGCAAGCCACGGAGCGCATCGGAGCTTCGCTAGGGAATCCATGCGGGCTCGAACTCGCCGACGGACGCGTGCTGCCGACCTACGACTGGGTCCTGGAGAGGCAACAACCATGAGATCGATCCGGCAGCGCACGCTCTGGTTCCTTTGCCCGCTCACCGGGCTCGCGCTGGGCGGCGTCGCCTGGGCCTACTGGACCTCGCCGACGAACTGGCCCGTCGCGCGGCTGGCGCAGAACCTCGGGCGCTTCGTCGAGAGTCATCCGGACGACGTGGACGCCCTCTACACGCTCGGCCGGATCCACGCCTATGCCTTCGCCTACGGGACCGATCACGTGGCGCTGTTCGAGCCTCTCGTCGGGGGCGAGGGCGAGGGCGCGCTCGCCGACGAACAGCTGCTGCGCCTGACGAGCACACTCGCGCCCGCGACCCGTCAGAAGACGATCTTCTCGCGCCCCGATGCTCCGGCGAACGCGCAAGCCGAACGGCTCGCGCACCTCGAGCCGGCCCTGCGGAACCTGCAGCGCGCGCGGGAGCTCGCGCCGCTGCGCGCGGAGATCCACCTCGGTCTCGCCTGCGCGCTCGAGGCCGGAGCACCCTTCTCCGCCAAGGGCATCGGCTCGGTGTTCGTTCAGCCGGGCGAGCCCCCGGAGAAGGGCGGCCCGCAGGCCCGGGCCCCGAATGAGCGTGAGTGGCTCGAGCGCGCGACCATGAGCTATCGCCGTGCCTTTGAACTCGCTCGAGCCGCGGATGGCGCGCTCGAGACCCAGCCGATGGACGATCCCTTCGACGACGGGCGTCCCCTCGACTCGCTGGTGAGCTACGAGGCCGGCCGCGCCTGCCTGCGCCTGGCGCGCGAGCGCGGCCTGGAGCTGGACGCGGCCTTCCTCGCCAACGTCGAGGCACACCTGGCGGTCCTCGAGGCCAAGCCGCCGAGCTCGTGGATGACCCCGATCCTGCTCGCGCTCGACGGCTGCCGCACGCTCGCCGAGCTCGTCGCTGCGGACGGCGCCGTGCTCTTCGATCTGGACGGCGACGGGCTCGACGAGCCCTGGCCGTGGCTCGCGCCCGAAGCCGGCTGGCTCGTGTGGGATCCCGAACAGACGGGCGCGATCACCTCCGGACGCCAGCTCGTCGGCAGCCGCAGCGGCTGGTTCTTCTTCCGTGACGGCTACCGCGTGCTCGACGCGCTGGACGACGACGGCAACGGTGAGCTGCGCGGCGCGGAGCTCCTGGGCCTCGCGGTTTGGTTCGACCGCGACTCGGACGGCGTCTCGGATCGCGGCGAAGTGATCCCGGTCGAAGCGCTCGGCATCGTCGC
>CAZWAY010000055.1:0-37140 GCA_964631945.1 uncultured Planctomycetaceae bacterium | reverse complement strand
ACATCCTGGCGCATTCCGCGCCATCTGGGGTGTCCACTCTCTCCAGGGAAGGTCACACCATGCAGCCGTTGGTCTCGAGCCAGAAGCGGCTGTTCCACGGACTGAGGCGGATGAAGCCGGTCGTGAAGGCGGGGCTGCCTTCGAGGGTGAGGTGCGCGGGCACGCCCATCACCGGCGGCGTGCAGCTGAGGATGGGCACCGTGGGACCGCCACATCCGGCCATGATCTGGTAGATCGACGCCGGGCTCCCACAGCTTCCCGCGGCCGGGACAGTGACGCTGCTATTGTCCATCGTCACGGCCCCCGTGCGTGCCAGGGCTCGACCGGACACACTGGATCCGATGCTCAGCGTGATGCTCGTGTGCGCGAGTACGTTGCCCGCGAAAGAGACGCCTGCGCCGAGGGTCGCGGAGCTGCCGACCTGCCAGAAGACGTTGTCGGGTCGGGCGCCGTTGATCAACAGGACCGAGGAGTCGAGCGCAGCCAGCAGCGTGCTCCCGATCTGGAAAACGAAGACCGCATCGGGATTGCCCAGGGCATCGAGGGTGAGGACCCCGTTCAGGGGGGCCGATGCCGCGAAGCAGAAGACGCCAGGCGTGAGCGTCAGCCCACCGAGGTCTTGGCCCGTCATCACGGCCGTGCAGGCCGTGCCGACGAGTGCGTCGTAGGCACGGGTCAGATCGATCTGCGCCTGGAGCGCGACCGCATCACCCGCGTGGATCGTTCCCACCACGAGCCCCGGCGGAAACCCGGTGAACCCGGTGCCCGGACTGATGCCCAGATCTCCGACGAGAGTGGTCGCTCCGACGTTCGTCACCGTCGAACCTCCCAGGGCCGCGAAGTTTCGGGCGGTGCCGAGCGCTGGTGTCTGGGCCGAGATCGGGGACGAGCCGCAGAGAAGGGCGCTGAACCCGAGACTCATGAATGCCAAGGATCTGAATTGCATGTCGATTTTCATATTGCGCTTTCGAGAGATGGCCAGCTCTCGTCGGCTCGGTGAGCCAACGACGGCCAGATGTGTTGACGAAGCGCGACTCTAGGGAGGTCCGAGAGGACGAACCATCGACGGAAACACTGAATCGAACGAGTCGTTGTCCACAACGGGGAACGTGTGCAGCGGTCAGGTACGGCGGAGCGCTGCGATCTCCGTTCGCTTCGGGGCCGGGTAGGAGCCGCGACTTCAGCCGTCCAGAGAGGTCAGGCCCTCGCGAATCGCGTACTTGGTCAGCTCGGCGGTTCCGTGCAGTCCGAGCTTGATGACGATGTTGCGCCGGTGAGTCTCGACGGTCTTCAGCGAAATGTGCATCTGCTTCGCCGTCTCGGCCGATGTCTTCCCTTCGGCCACGAGTTGCAAGACCTCGCGTTCGCGCGCGCTCAGCGACGAGTAGACGGACACGTTGCTTCCGGCATCGGCGTGCGTGGAACGCTCGCCCATCGATCCGGCGATCTTCGGGCTCAGGTGGGTTCTTCCGAGGCTGGCCGCGCGCACGGCTCGCACGAGCTCGTCGTGGGCCGCGATTTTCAGCACGTAGCCGCAGGCTCCCGCCTCGAGCATGTGTTTCACGTAGTTTCTGTCCGTGTGCGTGGACAGCGCGATCACCTTGACGTGCTCGTATTCCGCCCGGATCTGGCGCGTTGCCTCGACTCCGTTGAGCTCGGGCATCCCCACGTCCATCACGACGACGTCGGGGACCAGGGTTCGCACGAGGTCGAGCGCCGTTCGGCCGTCGGCGGCCTCACCCACGACCTCGATGTCGGGCACGCCGGCCAGGAGAGCACCCAGTCCTTGGCGCATGATCTGATGGTCATCGACCAGGAGTACGCGGATCCTCATTTTTCCACCTGCGCGTTCGACGGCCCGGCGCTCGCGAGGGGAGCGCACAGGCGGACCTTCGTTCCACGCCCGGGTGCTGACTCGATGCTCATGCTCCCTCCCACGTGGCTCAGGCGCTCGCGGATGCTGAAGAGGCCGGATCCTCTGACCGCCACGATGTCCGCCTCCATGCCGATCCCGTCGTCCTCGACCGTCGCGTTCAGGCGATCCTCCTCACGTTCCAGACGCACGTGGATCCTGCGTGCCTTGGAGTGCTTGGCGGCGTTGATCAGGAGTTCGCGTAGCGATCGGAAGAGGATCACGCGACTCTTCTCGTCGGCGGGCTTGGGGTGGCCGTCCAGATCGAGCACGATCTCCATGGCGTAGCGCTCCTGGATGTTCTCGACCAGCCACTGTACGGCGGGCTCCAATCCCAGATCGTGCAGAACGGGGGGGCTGAGTTCGAAGCTGATCGAACGGATGTCGCGGTCGATCTGGGCGATGAGTGCCTCGATTCCGTCCAGGGAGTCCGCAAGCTTGCCGCGCAGAGAGAGTCGTAGTGCCGAGAGCTTGATCTGGGTCAGGGCAATCGTTTGGCTCAGCCCGTCGTGGAGGTCGACGGCCAAGCGGTGGCGTTCGCGTTCCTCTGCCAGCAGGAGGTCCGCCATCAACGCCCGCAGGCGCTCCTGGTAGCGCCGGAACTCCTGTCTCGAAATCCCTTCGGTCGCGTCGTTGGCGTAGGTCTGGACAGAGAGGTCCGAACTCGCGGCGAGGGTCTGGAGTTCAGCCATCGATTGTCGCAGGGCAGACAGCGCCCTGGAGAGCGCCTTCCCTTGACTGGGGCCGGCGCGGAAGTTCTCGAGCCTGACGAGCTGCTGCCGCTGCTCTTCGAGCGCGCGCTGGAGAGTGTATTCGTTCACGAACCCAGGGCATCCGGGGCACCCTGCACCGGTGTTCATCCGTCACGCCGGATGAAATGCCTACACAGGTCGTGCGCCGAGCGCGCGATTCTACTCCGACCCCGCCGCCTTCACTGCCGAGATCCGAAGTCAGGGGCGCAGGCCTCGAGGCGGAACTCCTCGGCCCAGAAGCGCGTCAGCGCTCCTCGATCCAGGCCATCTGGATGGCCTCGAGGATCTTCTCGTTCGACTTCTTGGGGTCGCCGGTGAAGCCGGGCAGCGCGGTGATCCAGCGGTGCAGATCGGTGAAGCGCACCGTGAGCGGATCCACGTCGGCGTGCGCGTCGTTGAGGCGCCAGGCGATCTCGTGCACGTCGGTCCAGCCGAAGGCGTCGGGTTCCACGTCACACCTCGCTGAGCTTCTTGCCCTGCAGCGCGGCCTTGGCCACCGAGTCCATCAGCACCGCCGCCAGCGGCAGGCCGGCGCGTTCGAGCTCGTCGCGCAGGCGTTGTACGGCCGACACGTCGCCCAGGTGCTCGGCCGTGCGTGCCTGTGCGCTGGCCTGCTCGATCTCCTGCAGCGTTTCGCGGTCGAGCGCCGCCCGCGCGCCCGGCAGGCTCTTCTCGAGGGCGTGCAGCATCGTGCCGATCTCGACCCGCAGGTTGGCCAGGCGGCTCTGCTCGAAGTCCTCGCGCGCGTGCGCATAGGACTCCTTCAGCATGCGCTCGACTTCGGCATCGGTCAGTCCGTTCATGGGCTGGACCTCGATCGTCGCCTGGGTGCCGCTCGACTCCTCGCGCGCGGTCACGCTGAGCAGGCCGTCGGCGTCCAGCGAGAAGCGCACGACCACGCGCGCCATGCCGGCCGGCCGCGGCGGGATGCCGCGCAACTTGAAGCGCCCCAGCGTGCGACAGTCGCGCGCCAGCTCGCGCTCGCCTTGCACGACGTGGAAGTCGATGCCGGTCTGGTTGTCGGCGTAGGTCGTGAAGGACTCGGTCGCCTGGCAGGGAATGGGCGCGTTGCGCAACACGATCTTGGAGACCGCGCCGCCCATGGTCTCGAGCCCCAGCGAGAGCGGGGTCACGTCGAGCAGAAGGAGCTCGCGCGTGCCTCCGCCGAGCACGTGGCCCTGCACCGCGGCGCCCATGGCCACGACCTCGTCGGGATTGAGCTCGCAGTGCGGCGGCTTGCCGAACAGGCGCTCGACCTCGGCGCGCACCAGCGGGACGCGCGAAGAGCCGCCCACGAGCACGACCTCGTCGACGCGCGCGGGCTCGAGGGCGGCGTCGTGCAGCGCACGACGGCACAGATCCAGGGTGCGCTCCACGAAGGGTTGGATGCGGTGCTCGAACTCCTCGCGCCGGATCGTGCGCCGCCAGGACAGGCGCTGCTCGGGCACGCTGAGGTGCAGTTCGGCCTCGGCGCGGCGCGAGAGCTCGAGCTTGCAGCGCTCGGCGGCCAGCCGCAGGCCCTGCAGGAAGGCCGCGTCGGCGCGCAGCTCGGGGCCGACGCCCGATTCCTCCAGCGCCAGCGCGACCAGGGCACGATCCAGGTCGTCGCCCCCCAGGTGCGTGTCGCCGGCCGTGGCCAGCACGCGGAACACGCCGCCCTCGATCGAGAGGATCGAGACGTCGAAGGTGCCGCCACCGAGGTCGTAGACCGCGACCAGGCCCTGCTTGCGCTGCTCGAGCCCGTAGGCCAGGCTCGCGGCCGTCGGCTCGTTGACGATGCGCGCCACCTCGAGTCCCGCCAGGCGCGCGGCGTCGCGCGTCGCGGCCCGCTGGGCCTCGTCGAAATAGGCCGGGACCGTGATCACGGCGCGCTGCGGGGCTTCCTCGCCCAGGGCTTCGCTGGCCGTGCGCCGGACCTCCTTCAGGATCAGCGCCGAGAGTTCCTGTGGCGTCCAGGCGCGTCCCTGGGCCTCGAACTGGATCACGCCGTGTTCGGTCTGGGAGGCGGGGAACGGGACCGAGGAGAGGTCCGCGCGTGCTTCCTCGAGCCCGCGTCCCATGAAGCGCTTGATGCTCAGGATCGTGGTTCCCGGATCGGTGCTGGCGCGCTCGCGCGCCGGCCACCCGACCAGCGGCGGGCCGTTCTTCGGGAAGTGGATGGCCGAGGGGATACGGCCGTCCTCGCGGCCCTTCGGGCGCAGCACGACGGGGCGGCCTTCGCGCCACAGGGCGACCAGCGAGTAGGTCGTGCCGAGATCGATGCCGAGCGTGGGACGCTCGGGCGCATTGAGGACGTCGAGCTCGATGAAGGGCATGTCAGGAACGGTCGCCGAGGCTGAGCTCGCCCAGCTCAGCGAGCGCGCGGTCGAGGTAGCGCAGGGCGTTCAACTCCTGGCGCACGCTGCGCAGGGTGGCGGCGCCGGACGCGGGAAGGGGCGTGAGCGCCGCTGCGATCCGCTGCATCCCGGCCGCGCGTGCGTGGCGCAGCGTCTCGGCCAGGGCCGCGAGGCGTGCGCGGGCGGGCGAGCCGCGCGGCGTGCTGCGCGCGGCGTCGATGGTCTCGTTCCATTCGAGCACGTCCTCCAGGAAGGGCGCGGGCATGGCACGCTCCTGGTCCTCGCGCGGCCCGCCCAGGGAGCGCACCAGCCAGTCCGCGCGAGCGAAGTCGTCCGCGAGCACCTGGAACGCGGCATTGAGGGCGGAAGTGTTGTCCTGGGCCAGGCGGCGCGTCTCGGCGTCGGCCGCGGCGTGGAAGTCCGGGTGCAGGGCGCGCGCGAGCGTGAGCAGGCGCTCCTTCACCTCTCCCGGGTCGAGCGCGTAGGCCGGCTGGAGTCCCAGGGCCGCGAACGGCGTGGGTGCCGCGAGGGGCTCGAGCAGCTCGCCGCAGGCCTCGCACAGCAGCGCCGAGCGCGGTAGCGCACCGCACGCAGGACAGGTCTCCACGGCGGGGGCCGCGATCGTCACGGGACGGCCGGCTTCAGACCGAGAAGGATTCGCCACAGCCGCAGGTCTTCGAGGCGTTCGGGTTCCCGAACTTGAATCCGCGGCCCATCAAGCTCTCCTCGAAGTCCACCTGCGTCCCCGAGAGGTACAGGAAGCTCTTCGGGTCGCACACGATCCGGAAGCCGTCGGTCTCGGCCACCTGGTCGTCCTCGTGGACGGTGTCGTCGAAGCCCAGGCTGTAGCTGAAGCCCGAGCATCCGCCGCCCTTGACCCCGACCCGGAGCACGGTGCCTTCCGGCAGGCTCTGGTCCGTCACGATGCGGCGCAGTTCCTTGGCCGCGCGTTCGGTGATGCTGATCACGTGATTGGCTCCTGACTAGGCGTGGTGCGTGCCGGAGGCCTGCGCTCCGCTCGGTTCATCGGTTTGCTTGCGGCGGTAGTCGGCGATGGCCGCCTTGATGGCGTCCTCGGCCAGGACGCTGCAGTGGATCTTGACCGGCGGGAGCGAGAGCTCTTCCACGATCGCGGTGTTGCGGATCGTCTCGGCCTCGTCCAGCGTACGCCCCTTGAGCCACTCGGTGGCGAGCGAGGAGCTGGCGATGGCCGAGCCGCAGCCGAAGGTCTTGAACTTGGCGTCCACGATGCGGTCGCCGTCGACCTGGATCTGGAGCTTCATGACGTCGCCGCACTCGGGCGCGCCGACGACGCCCGTGCCCACGTCGGGGCTGGCCTTGTCGAGCGCCCCGACGTTGCGAGGGTGGTTGTAGTGATCGAGGACCTTGTCGCTGTATGCCATGGTTCGTCTCCTAGTGGTTTCCTTGCCACTGGATGGTCTTCAGGTCTACGCCTTCCTGGGCGAGTTCGTAGAGCGGGCTCATCTCGCGCAGACGCCGCACGGCCTTCACCACGGCATCCGCGGCATAGTCGACTTCTTCGCGCGTGGTGAAACGCCCGATCCCGAAGCGGATCGAGCTGTGTGCCAGATCCTCGCCCACGTCCATCGCGCGCAGCACGTGGCTGGGCTCGAGACTGGCCGATGTGCAGGCGGAGCCGGAGGACACCGCGACGTCGCTGATGCCCATGATCAGCGATTCTCCTTCCACGAAGTGGAAGGAGAGGTTCAGGTTGCCGGGCAAGCGCGCGCTCGGATGGCCGTTGAGCTCGACGAAGCCGAGTTCCTTCTCGATCCGGTGCTGCAGGTGGTCGCGCAGCGCCAGGCAGCGCGCGCTCTCCTCGGCCAGCTCGGTACGGGCCAGCTCGCAGGCCTTGCCGAGCCCCACGATCCCGGGGACGTTCAGCGTTCCGGAGCGCATGCCACGCTCGTGCCCGCCGCCATCGATCTGGGCCGTCAGGCGCACGCGCGGGTTCTTGCGGCGCACGTAGAGGGCGCCGACGCCCTTGGGGCCGTACAGCTTGTGCGCCGAGAGGCACAGCAGGTCGACGTGGTCGGCCTCGACGTCGACCGGCACCTTGCCGACGGCCTGGGTCGCATCGCTGAAGAACAGCGTGCCCTGGGCGTGGCAGATCGCGCCGATCTCGCGGATCGGATTGAGGGTACCCACCTCGTTGTTGGCCCACATCAAGGCCACCAGCAGCGTGTCGGGTCGGATGGCCGCCTGCACTTGCTCGGGCGAGATGCGCGCACTCTTGTCGGGCTTGAGGTAGGTGACCTCGAAACCGAGCTTCTCGAGGTGCTTGCAGGTGTCGAGCACGGCCTTGTGCTCGGCCAGGCTGGTGACGATGTGCTTGCCCTTGGCCGCGTACATCTCGGCCACACCCTTGAGGGCCAGGTTGATGGCCTCGGTCGAGCCGGAAGTGAAGATGATCTCCTTGCCGGTCGCGCCGATGGCCGCCGCGACCTGTTCGCGCGCGGCTTCGACCGCGGCCTCGGCCTTCCAGCCGAAGGCGTGGGAACGGCTGGCCGCGTTGCCGAAGTCCTCGCGGAAGAACGGCAGCATGGCCTCCAGCACGCGCGGATCCAGCGGCGTGGTGGCCTGGTAGTCGAGGTAGATGGGGAGCTTCATGAGGACCGGGAGCGTTGCAGGAGCACGGGTTCGGCCGCCCGCGGCGAGTGCGGATGGGTGGCGAGGTCGCGCAGCGTGGTGCGCGTCAGCAGGCGCCACAGCTCGAGCCGCAGCGTCTCGATCGGACTACGGATCGGGCACACCTGCTCCACCTCGCACGAGTGCGCGACGTAGAGCCCCAGCGCCGAGCAGCTCGTGAGCGAGGGATGTCCTTCGAGCGCGCCGACCACGTCGCCCACGCTGATCGCCTCCGGCGCGCGCGCGAGCGAATAGCCGCCGCTCGAGCCGCGATGCGAGAGCACCAGCTGGGCGTGCCCCAGGTCCTTCAGGACCTCGGCCACCAGGCGGCGAGGCACCGGATAGCGCTCACAGATCTCGCGCACGCTGGAGACCGAGCCCGCACGCTGGGCGAGGTGGGTCAGGGCGATCAGCCCGTACTCGGTTCTCTTGGTCAGCTGGAGCATCGTCAATGAGCACTGATTCAGTGCGCTTTGAGGCCCGAAAGAAGGCCGTCGCGCGGGGACGGCCTGGTCCGGACGTGCCCATGGTAGGGCCTGGGCCTCGGGAATCCAACTTTTCGAGTCAGAATCTACCGCCGGCGAGAGGTTGATCGACCGAGGCGGCTCTCGAACTCAAGGCCCGGGCGGCTGGGACCCGAAAAGAACTCCCATGGCGCGCGACCCGGTGTGCATTGCCTGTGGCCAGCCCACCGGCCCGCGACCCCGCCTGAACACCCTGGCGGACGGGAGGCCTTGCCCGAGCTGCCGGGATCGACTTCTGGACAGTCTCCCTCCTCTGTTGCCCTCCGAGCTCTCCGATCTGAGCTTCGAGGAATGGGCCGACGAGGGGGAGGAGTCCGGAGGCGATGACTTCCTGAAGGGCGCCTGAGCTCGTCGAGGTCCGGTGCCAGACCTGGGTCGTGGCGGCGCTCAGGCCTGGAAGTGCTTCTCCAGCGCCGAGCGGATGTCGTCCGGCAGGGGTGCGGGACGGAATCCGTCGAGGCGCAGACAGGCCACTTCGACCGAACCCGAGGCCAGGAGTTCGCCGTCGCCGGCGCGCACGATCTCGTTTTCGTACAGGATCGAGGCCCCGCGGAAGTGCTCCACGCGGGTCCGCACGACGAGTTCGTCGCCATAGCGCGCCGCGACCCTGTAGCGCACCTCGACCTTGCGCACGGCCATGGCAAAGCCACGGCGCTCGACCTCGTCGTAGGGAAAGCCCAGGACGCGCATGAGGGCCGTGCGCCCCTCCTCCATGTAGACGAGGTAGCTCGAGTGGTGGACGATGCGCATCTGGTCCGTCTCCGAGTAGCGGACGCGCAGTTCGAGCTCGTGGGGGCTGGCCATGTCGGCCGGGGAGGATAGCGCCGGAAGGCTCGTCCTTGGCTCGGGTCGCCCGTAGGATCTCGCGCGCCCATGGTGCCGACGAGCCAGAGCGAGCGGCGGGGGGACCCGAACGTGGCCGTGTTGCTGACCTGGTTCCTGCCCGGTGCCGGGCACCTGTACCTCGGTCGCACTGGACTGGGCTTGCTGCTGCTGGTCCTGCTGGAGGGGTTGTACGTCCTCGGCTGGCTGCTGAGCGATGGGCGCACCTTCGAGTACCTCGACCCCGAGCTGCGCGGTCCCCTGGCGACCTTGCTCACGCCCGAGGCGGGGAACCTGGGAGCGATGCTGCTGCACCTGAAGACGAGCGGCTTCGGGGCGCTCGAGCCGCTGCCGTTTCCGCGCTGGATGGTGCTGGGCGGCTTCCTGACGTCGTCGTCCGGGATGCTCAACGTGTTCGTCGCCGCGCACGCGCACCTGGCGGGGCGCTCTGGACGGGTCGCTCCCGGCGCGGGTCGCCATCCGGTCTTCGCCCTCATGGGTGCCTGGCTCCTGCCTGGGCTCGGCCACTGGATGCAGGGGCGCAGGCTGCGCGGCCTGATCGTCTTCGCGCTGTTGTTCGGTCTGTTCGTCGCCGGCACCGGACTGGCCGCGGGCACGAACCTCTCGCGCGAGCGGCACTTCTACTACTGGTCAGGGCAGTTCCTGCTGGGCAGCCCGGCCTTCCTGCTCGAGGGCCTGTGGGGTCGGGCGCGTGTCACGGGGGAGCTGCGCTGGGTCGACGTCGGGCTGCTGTACGCCTGCATGGCGGGGCTGCTCAACGTGCTGGCCATGCTGGACGTCTGCGGCGTGGCCGAGAAGCGCTGGCGCGAGCCGGAGGCCACCCCTCAGCCGTCCGCCGGAGGTCCGGTATCGCCCGAGGTGCCGACATGAGCCTGCTCGCGCACCTCGCCTTCTTCCTGGCCCTTTCCCTGGTGATCGTGGTCCTCAGCGCCTTCTACTCCGAGCCCGAAGACGGTCCGGCGTTGCGCAGCGTCCCGCGGCGCTTCGCGGTGTTCGTGGGCGCGTGCACGCTCGTGGCGGTATCGATGTTGGTGCTCGAGGGGCTGTTCGCTTCCGTGAGCTGATCGGCGCAGGCGGGCAGTCGGCTCAGCCGCGCGAGTTGCACAGCCGGTAGAGCCCGCCCGGACCGCGCACGATCGAACCCGCGAGCTCCAGCTCGATCAGGGCCACCAGGGTCTGCGCCGTGCCGCCTCCGAGCCGCGCGGCGAGCTCGTCCGCGGTCAGGGTCTCGCCCCGCAAGGCGGCCACGATCGGATGGGCCGGCCGCGCGGGCTCGGCTTCCGCCACGCGCTGCAGGCCGAGCACGGGCAGGAGGTCCGCCGGCGATTCGTACAGCTCGGCGCCCTCGCGCAGCAAGCGATGGCAGCCGTGGGCCATGGGGTGGTCGATGCGCCCGGGGATCGCGAACACGGCGCGTCCCTGATCGATCGCCCAGCGCGCGGTGATGAGCGAGCCCGAGGCCCGGGCCGCCTCGACCACGACCACGGCGTTCGCGAGTCCAGCGATGATCCGGTTCCGCCAGGGGAAGTGGTGCCGGCGCGGTCCCTGTCCCGGCGCGAACTCGGACACCAGACAGGCCTCGCGCTCCATGCGTCGCGTGAGCTCCCCCTCGGGCCAGGGGCGATCGACACCCGAGCCGAGCACGGCCACGGTGGTACCGCCTGCCTCCAGGGCTGCGCGGTGCGCGATCTCGTCGATCCCGCGCGCGAGGCCGCTCACGACCGTCACCCCGTTCAGGGCCAGGAAGGTGGCCAGGCGCGCGGCCTGCAACTCGCCGTAGGGCGTGGGCGAGCGCGTGCCCACCACGGCCACGCGCGGGCGGCGCTGGAAGAGCTCGCTCCGTCCACGGAGCCACAGCTCCTCGGGCGGGCTCGCGATCTCGTCCAGCTCGCCGGGCCAGCCGGCACATCCGGGCGTCAGGTGCAGGGTGGGCTCCATGCCCCCTGGACCGTCCTCAGCGCGGGCCGGTATCGCCCGGGCTGGCCGGAACGAGGCGCGGGCGCTGCTCGCGCTCGAAGAGCACGCGGGCGCCGGGTTGGCGCTCGACCACCGGCCGCAAGAACGCCTGCATCTCCGCCAGGAAACGCTGCAAGTCGAGTCCAGCGTGGGTCGGCAGGTAGGACGAGAGGCAGCGCCGGTGACCGCTGTACAGCTTGGCCGCCCCGTCCAGGTTGCCCGCTTCGAAGTGGTGCAGCGCGATCGCGGCCTGGATCAGGCCCTTGAAGAAGTCGGACTCCTGGCCCTCGGTCTCTTCCCAGAGTTCCTCGAAGAGCTCGTGCGCCGCCAGGTAGCGACCGTCGTCGAACAGCTGGAGGCCCGCGCGCAGGGTCGCCTCGTGTTCGCCCGCGTCCATCGCGCCGTTCACTGCGCGCCGGTCTTGCCCGGTTCCTGGCCGCGGTCCGCGCGCGGGCGCTGGCGCTCGTAGTCCCGCGGGAGGCCGAAGAACTGGTCCCAGATCTCGCGCAGGTCCTTGGGCAGGAGCGGCGCCTGGTCGGGGATACGGAAGGTCTTCTTGTTCGCGCGCCACCAGCGCTCCCAGTTCTCCGGGCTCGCGCCCTGATCGACGCCGGTCAGCATCATCAGGCTCAGGCGCGCATCGTCCATCTGCGGCAGGATCCGGCGCTCGCGCCCGCCGGGGCCGGTGAGCGCGAGCACACCGAGCAGGGCCTCGAGGGCCTCCGGTGTGCGGATCCTGGCCAAGCCGAAGAGGCGTGCGCGCAGGCAAGCGTGGTCCTGGGGTTCGAAGGGTTCGCGCGCGAGCACGGAGATCGAGCTCGGCTCGGCGTGCTGGGCGATCGCGCGCAGCACGGCCGCGGCGACCTCGGGCGACTTCATGCGCTTGCGCTCCTTGGAGGCCGCGTGCAGCGCTTGCAGGGCGTCGGGGTGCTCCTGCCAGCGCAAGCTCTGCAGGGCGCCCAGCGCGACCTCCGTGCGCTCGTCGTCCAGCGCGCGTACCACCCTGCGCACGATGCTCGCGTCGGGCACGGCCGCCGCGGCCAGGAGCGCGGCCTGGATCTGCTTCACGTCCGCCGAGCGGAAGGCCTGATCCAGGTCGTCGGTGACGCGCGCGACCTCCGCGGCGCTCGGAGGCGCCTTCGGCTCGTCGCCCGGCCGGGCGACCAGCAAGAGGCCCGCGCCGAGCAGCAGGGGCAGGAACGGAGGGGTCATGCCCCCGCCAGTCTACTTCTCGGCCGCGGCCGCCGCGCCCACGGGGGTCTCTTCGGGCTTCTCGCGCGTGAAGGTCAGGCCCTCGGCCTTCTCGATCTCGCCCTGGACCGTCACGTAGATCGTGGTCTGCACGATGTCGCCGAGCTTGAGGACCTCCTCGGCCAGCGGGTCCTCGACGTAGCGTTCGATGGCACGTCGCAGTGGACGCGCGCCATAGTCGGTGTTGAAACCCTTCTTGATCAGGAAGAGCACCGACTTGTCGTCCATCACGATGTTCATCCCGCGCGAGCGGATGCGCTCGAGCACTTCCTTGAGCTGCAGGTCGACGATGCGACGCAGGTCGACCTCGGTCAGCTGGTTGAACACCACCAGCTCGTCGACCCGGTTCAGGAACTCGGGCCGGAACTGGCGCTGGACCTCGGCCATGACGTCCTCGCGCAGCTTCTTCCTCTTCTGCGTCTCGTCGCTCTGGGCCTCGGCCTTGGCGAAGCCCAGTCCGCCGCCCGCGGTGAGCAGGTGCGAGCCGATGTTGCTGGTCATGATCAGGATCGTGTTGCGGAAGTCGATGTGGCGGCCGAACGAGTCGGTCAGGCGCCCTTCCTCCATGATCTGCAGCAACATGTTGAACACGTCGGGGTGGGCCTTCTCGATCTCGTCCAGCAGCACCACGGAGTACGGGCGCCGACGCACCTTCTCCGTGAGCTGACCGCCCTCCTCGTAGCCGACGTAGCCCGGAGGAGCACCCACCAGCCGTGAGGCGTTGTGCTTCTCCATGTACTCGCTCATGTCGATCGTGATGACCGCGTCCTGGTTGCCGAACATGAACTTGGCCAGTGACTTCGCGAGATAGGTCTTGCCCACCCCCGAGGGGCCGAGGAACACGAACGAACCCATCGGACGGCGCGGGTCCTTGAGGCCCGAGCGCGAGCGCCGCACCGAGCGCGCGATGGCCTTGATGGCGTCGTCCTGGTGGATGACGGCGCGACCGAGCTCGTCCTCCATCTGCAGCAGGCGCTCGGCCTCGGCCTTCTCCAGGCGCGTGAGCGGCACGCCCGTCATCTTCGAGACCGTCTCGCGGATGTCGTCCACGTCGACTTGTCCCGAGGACTCGAGCTCGGCTTGCTTCGAGCGCCACTGCTTCTGGCGTTCTTCGCGTTGCTTGCGCAGCTGGTAGGCCTCGTCGCGCAGGCGCGCGGCCTTCTCGAACTCCTGGTTGTGGACGGCCTCCTCCTTGGCGCGGTCCAGCTCCTCGATCTTGGTGTTGACCTCCTTGAGATCGGGCGGCGAGAGCATGTTCTTCAGGCGCACCCGCGCACCGGCCTCGTCCATCACGTCGATGGCCTTGTCCGGCAGGAAGCGGTTGGTGATGTAGCGCACCGACAGCTCCACCGACTCGGCCAGGGCCGCGTCGGTGTACTGCACGCGGTGGTGGGCCTCGTAGCGGTCGCGCAGGCCGCGCAGGATCGAGACGGCCTCCTCGGGACTGGGCGGCTCGACGTTGACCGACTGGAAGCGCCGCTCGAGGGCGCCGTCCTTCTCGATGTGCTTGCGGTACTCGTCCAGGGTCGTGGCGCCGATGCACTGGATCTCGCCGCGCGAAAGGGCCGGCTTGAGCACGTTGGAGGCGTCGATCGCGCCTTCGGCGCCCCCCGCACCGACCAGGGTGTGGAGCTCGTCGATGAACAGCACGACGTCGCGCACGCGGCGCACCTCGGTCATGACGGCCTTGATGCGCTCCTCGAACTGACCGCGGTACTTGGTGCCGGCGACCATCAGGGCCAGGTCGAGCACGACGATGCGTTTGTCGCGCAGGATGTCGGGCACCTCGCCGTTGATGATGCGCTGGGCCAGACCCTCGACGATGGCGGTCTTGCCCACGCCCGGCTCGCCCAGCAGCACGGGGTTGTTCTTGGTGCGGCGGGAGAGGATCTGGATCACGCGCTCGATCTCGTTGTCGCGTCCGATCACGGCGTCGAGCTTGCCTTCGCGGGCCAGCTCGGTCAGGTCGCGCCCGAACGCGTCCAGGGCCGGGGTCTTGCTCTTGCCGGCTGCCTGCTGGCCGCCGATGGGTTGCTCGCCCTGTTCCTCTTCTTCTTCCTCGCCGTGCTCGGCCCCCAGGAACTCGAGAACCTCTTCACGCACGTCCTCCAGCTTGACACCCAGGTTGGTGAGCACCTTGGCGGCGATGCCCTCGTTCTCCTTGATCAGCCCGAGCAGGAGGTGCTCCGTGCCGATGTAGTTGTGTCCCAGGTTGCCGGCCTCCTCCATGGAGAGCTCGAGCACCTTCTTGGCGCGCGGCGTGAAGGGCAGCTGCCCCATGGTGACCATGGAGGGACCCGTCTTGACGAGCTTCTCGACCTCGGTGCGGATCTTCGCCAGGTCGATGTTCATGTTGCGCAGCACGTTGGCCGCCACGCCGCTGCCTTCTTGCACCAACCCGAGCAGGATGTGCTCGGTCCCGAGGTACTCGTGGTTGAACCGTTGCGCCTCCTGGCGGGCGAGGTTCATGACCTTCTTGGCGCGGTCGGTGAAGCGATCGAACATGGGATGGCTGGCTCCGTCGCGGAGGGGGGAGTCGGAGGACGCCCTGGGATGGTCCCCAGGTCTTCGGCCTTCAAGGGTGCCGGGGTTTACCGTCTTCGCCCGGCAGCTCTCGTGCTCACCACCCCTTCACGCCGAAGCCGGGCGATCTGGGGCGGGGGCGGCCCATTATGCGCGCTCGAGGAGGGTTTTCCAGCGGCGCGGGTCGGGCGCGCCTCAGGAGCGCCCCGGTTGCGCTTCCAGCACCTGGATCTCGTCGCGCAGCCGCGCCGCGCTCTCGTAGGCCTCCTCGCGGATCGCGGCCTCCAGCTTGGAGCGCAGGTCGGAGATCTGCTGGAGACGCTGGCGCGCGACCTCGTCCATGCCGGGCAGTCGCCCACGGTGGCTGCGCGCGCTGTGGACGCGCAACAGGAGCGGCTCGATGTGGGCCCGGAAGACCTCGTAGTCCTTGGGGCAACCGAAGCGTCCCTTGCTGCGGAACTCCGCCAGCGACATGCCGCACTGCGGGCAGGCCAGGCTCCCGTCGGCCCGCGCCTTCTGGGCCGACTGGCGCAGGAGCTTGAGGATCTCGGGCGGGATCTCCGGGGCGTTCTTGGCGATCACCACGGGCACGCTGGGGAGCTCGAGTGCGCGCGCGCAGGCCTCGCACATGTGCCGCTGCTGCACGGTCGATTCGGGCGCCCCGTGCTGGATCTCGGTGACGTGCACCGTCGCGGGTTGTTTGTTGCAGAGCTCGCAGTTCATCGCCGAGGCCTTCGCCGGATCTTCGCACACCGCTTCCGGCCTGACCGCTCCAGGTATAGCCCGCAGGCCCCCGGGCGTCGAGGTCCCTGTCCGAGCCGGATTTCGTCCGCCGGGCGGGGGACACTGGAGCCGGCCCAGTCGGTCCCCGGGCCGCAGCGTCGGCTACGCCTCGGGATCCCGGTAGACCCCGCGGCAGCGCTCGATCAGGGCCGTGGTCACCTTCTGGCGGCGCAGGAGCGCGTTCAGTTCTTCGCTGCCCTGGGCGAGCATGTCCGCGAGCACGTCCAGGGTTTCCGAGCCGTCCGTCAGGCCCGCGAGCAGTGCCTGCAGACGTGCCTCGGCCGCGAGGCGGCGCGCGGGCAGGGGCGTTTCGTCCTCGTCCAGGCCCGAGCAGACGAGCCGCGCGCGCGCGGCGGTGAGGTTCGTCCGCCGACGCAGGTCCTCGTCCACCTCGAGCGTCCCGAGCACGAGGTGGGCAGGCCCGATCGCGGCGCGTTCCAGCGTGGCCGCGCCCCGCGCGCTCGCGCCCAGGGCGCGCAGGGCCGACGCGGAGAAGAACTTGAACAGGGCTCCGCTCGGTTTCACGGCCTCGGATGTGGGCTCGGATCCGGGCTCGAGCGGGAGCTCCAGCACGACCGCGGGCAGGCGCTCGAAGCGCGCGCGCAGCTCCGGCGTGAGATGCGCGAGGGCGGCCCGGAAGAGGTCGCTCGGTTCCACGCTCGAGCGCGCGCCGGTGGCGGCCTCGGCGCGGGCGACCTGCAGGGCCTCGACCCCGCGTACGGAGAACGGCAGCGTGCGCTTCGAGCCGACCACCATGATCCCGGCGCACAGCGCCAGGACCTCCACCCCGATCGTCTCCGGGTCGGCGAAGGCGTGCAGCACGGCGCGCGTCGCGGCACAGTCCTCGTCGGCCAGCAGGGCCGCGAGCCAGTGCTCGGGCGAGATCTGCTCGGCGTGCAGGCGGGCGGCCAGCGCGGCGGCGCGCTCGAAGCTCGCGCGGGCGTAGGGCGCGAGGCGCGCACTCAGGCCGTCGAGTGCGGGGTCGGCCCAGGAGCTCATCGCAGGGACTCGAGGGCCGCGCGGAAGGCCGCCGCGCGTTGCTCGAAGTTCACGTAGGCGTCGAAGCTCGAGCCGGCCGGCGAGAACAGGAGGTTCGCGCCGGGCGCCGTGCGCTCCAGTGCCAGCGCCACGGCCTCCGGCACCGTGCTGGTGCTTTCGACCGGGACGCCGGCCGCCCTCAGGGCCGCGGCGAACTGCGCGCCGGCCTCACCGAAGGTCACGGCGTGCGCCACCCGCTGACGGGCCACCGCGCACAGTTCCGCGAGCGGCAGATCCTTCGCGCGTCCCCCCAGCACCAGCACGGTACCGGTGGGCAGCGCGCGCAGCGCCGACACGGTCGAGTCGGGCGTGGTCGAGACGGCGTTGTCGATCACGCGCCGTCCCCTGACCAGCCCGAGGTCCTGGAGTCGATGCTCGAGCCCGCGCACGAGCGGCAGGGCGCGCGCCAGGGCCTGGGGCTCCGCGCCCAGGATGCGCGCCAGCCCCAGCGCGACCAGCGCGTTCAGGCGCTGGAAATCGCCGGGCAGGGCGAGTTCGGAGATCCGTCCGAGCACCTCGTCCTCCAGGCGGAACTCGTCACCTCGCAGGAACAGTCCGTGGCCCGTGTCGCGGGCGGAGAAGCCCAGCTTGGTGCCCGCCACCTCCCAGCCGGCGAAGCGCTCGTCGTCGAGCGGCAGGAGCGCGTGCCCGCCGGGCCGGAGCAGCTCGAGGATCCGGCGCTTGGCCGCGGCGTAGGCCGCGAGCGAGCCGTGGCGCTCGAGGTGGTCCGCCAGGATGTTGACGACCGCGACGGCTTCGACCCGCGCCGCGGCGGCGTCGCCCCCGAGCGCTTCGAGCTGGTAGGAGGAGAGTTCCAGCACGACGATGTCCTCGGCCTGGATCTCGGGCAGGGCCGGCAGCAGCGAGCCCCCGATGTTGCCGCCGAGATGGGCCCGCCGACCGCAGTTCGCGAGCAGGGCGTGGGTCGCGTTCGTGGTCGAGCTCTTGCCCTGGGTCCCGGTGATCGCGACCACGCGCGCGCGCACGGCCTCGAGGAACAACTCGATCTCCGAGGTGATGCGCGCCCCCGAGGCTCGTGCGCGGGCCAGCAGCGGGTCGTGCGGGCGCACCGCCGGGTTGACCACGACCAGCTCCGCGCGCTCGAAGTCCGGCGCGCGGTGCTGGCCGAGCACCCACTCGACCGGGAGGCCCGCCAGGTCCGCGAGCGTGCGCGTCAGCTCGGCGGCCGGGCGCGTGTCGGTGACCATGACCCGCGCCCCGAGGCTGGCCAGGTAGCGCACCGCGCCAGCACCCCCCCCGAAGCTGCCGAGGCCCATGACCAGCGCACGCTTGCCCGCGAACGCGCGGTGACTCTCGGGGGCCACGGCGGCGAGCGCCGACGTCACGGGGCCCTCGGCTCGGGCTGCGGCGTCGGCACCGGCTCGGGGCCGGGTTCTTCCTCGCGCGGCACGATCGCCGGCTGGGCCTCGGGCAGGTCCCGAGGTCCCTCCGGACCCGCCTGGCGCAGCACGGCCGCGCGCTCGATGACCGAGCGCAGGCTGGGCAGGCTCATGACCTCCTCACCCTGCACCAGATCCTGGTGGACCCTGCGCCGGTCGGTGAGACCGATCGGCACCAGCACCTCCATGAGGATGTCGACGGGGAAGCGCGAGTACCACGGGGCCTTCAGGCGGATGCGCCGCGAGTAGGTCCGGTAGCCGGGCAGGTAATAGGTGACGCGGCGCGTGCCGTAGTGCTCGAAGGGCACCTTCACCGGCGTGCAGCCGACCGCCTCGTCGTCCAGACGCACCTCGGCCCCCGGCGGACTCGAGGTGATCTCGAGGTAGCGGTGCGTCCGACAGCCGGTGGCGGCGAGCCACAGCAGCAGGACCAGGATCGAGAGCTCGCGCGGCACGCGCCAGAGAGTAGTGGCGGAGAGGGCGGGATTCGAACCCGCGGACCCCCTTTTGAGGAGTCACCTGATTAGCAATCAAGCGCCTTCGGCCACTCGGCCACCTCTCCGCGGGAGGGGGCGGGAGGATACCGGTCCCACCCAGAGCGAGCAACGGCGAGTCGAGCGGGAGCCCCGCGCCAGGGTTCCGCGCTCCAGCGCCTCCGCGCTCGCCCCGGAAAGTCCTGCGCGGCGTGCGAGCGCGCTTCCGGTCCGCCCCGCCAGGCAGCCGTGCGCAGGCGTCAAGCGCGGTTCGCCCGCTGTTTGTCCGGGTGCGCCGAAGTCGCGTCGGCGGGGGAAGTTAGCCCGGCCCGCGGGGCTATTCCCCCGGCGCGGCCGCACGCGGCCGTGGGCTCGGGCATCTTTCCCCGTCAGGTCTCGCGCCGGGGAGGCGTGGGTCGGCTCGCTCGCAGGGAGAGAATGAACACTTCGCTCGCATCTCGCTTCGTCTTCGGCGCGATCCTCGGAACGCTTTTCTCTGCCGTTCCGGCGGCCCAGGTCGGGCACGTCGTCAGCGCCCAGAAGATCAGCGACACCTCGGGCGGCTTCACCGCCACGCTCGACGAGGAGGACCAGTTCGGCCGCTCGATCGTCAACCTCGGCGACCTGGACGGCGACGGGGTCAGCGACCTCCTGGTCGGGGCCCACACCGACGACGACGGTGGCCTCGACAAGGGCTCGGTCTACATCCTGTTCCTGCGCTCGAACGGCTTCGTGAAGGCCTGGCAGAAGATCAGCGACCTGGAGGGCAACTTCTCGGGCCGGCTCGATCCGGGCGACCAGTTCGGACGCGCCGCGGCTTGCCTGGGCGATCTCGACGGGGACGGCGTGGTGGACGTGGCGGTCAGCTCCAACTACGACGACGACGGTGGGGCCAACAAGGGGGCCGTCTACATCCTGTTCCTGAACACCGATGGAACCGTCAAGAGCTCGCAGAAGATCAGTGCGCTGGTGGGCGGATTGCCCGTCTCGCTGCGCATCCACGACGAGTTCGGGCGCTCGATCACCTCGCTCGGGGACCTGGACGGCGACGGCCATGCGGACATCGTCGTGGGCACGCCCGAGGACGACGAGGGCGGCACGAACACGGGCGCGCTGCACGTCCTGTTCCTGAACGCGAACGGCACGGTCAAGAACTACCGCCGCATCAGCAAGTTCAGCTCGGGCCTGGCCATCAAGCCGGGCGACTGGTTCGGCTTCTGCACCACCAACCTCGGCGACTTCGACGGCGACGGCGTGGTCGACCTCGCCGCCGGCGCCGTGCTGGACGACGACGGTGGCGTCAACCAGGGCTCGATCTGGATCCTGCTCCTGAACGCCGACGGCAGCGTCAAGAGCTCGTACGAGATCGGCGAGGGCCTGCGCGGCTTCGACGCCCAGCTCGACGACATCGACCAGTTCGGCACTTCGATCGCGAACATCGGCGACCTGGACGGCGACGGCGTGACCGACCTCGCGGTGGGCGCGGTCAAGGACGACGACGGCGGCATCCCGGGCAACCCCGACGCCGACGTGGGCGCGGTCTATCTGCTGTTCATGCGGGCCGACGCGACCGTGAAGTCGTGGCTCAAGATCAGCGACACCTCGGGCGATCTGCCCTACTCGCTCGATCAGTACGACTGGTTCGGCAGCGCGCTCGCGCGCCTGGGTGGCTCGCCCGGGGACGGGCTGTTCAATCTGGCCATCGGGTGCCGCAACGACGACGACGGCAGCCCGAACCGCGGCTCGATCTACCTGGTCCAGCTCAACGACGGCACGGCGCCGGCGGCGAACTTCACGGCCAGCAGGACGCTCGGTGTCGCGCCCCTCACCGTGGCCTTCAGCGACGCGAGCACGGGCGAGGTCACGGCCTGGGTGTGGAACTTCTCCGACGGGCCCCAGTCCAGCCTGCGCAACCCGAGCAAGACCTTCACCGCGCCCGGCAGCTACGACGTCCACCTGACGGCCAAGGGGCCCAAGGGCAAGGACCTCGAGACCAAGCGCGCCTTCATCACCGTGGTGGCCGGCCCGCTGGCGGACTTCTCGGCCACCCCGACCCAGGGCCTGGCCCCGCTCCCGGTGCAGTTCACCGACCGCTCCGAGGGCAACGTCACGAGCTGGTGGTGGGACTTCGGCGACGGCGCGTCCTCGAGCGCGCGCCATCCGGCGCACCTCTTTCCGGCCGGCACCTACACGGTCAGCCTGACCGTGAGCGGTCCGAGCGGCACGCACACCCAGACGCGCACGGCCTTCGTCACGGCCGCGGCCCTGGCGCCGGACGCACAGTTCACGGCCGAGCCGCGCGCGGGGTACTCACCCCTGGCGGTGCAGTTCACCGACCTCTCGAGCGGCGATGTCAGCACGCGCGCGTGGAGCTTCGGTGACGGGGCCAGCTCGAGCGCGGCCAATCCGCTGCACACCTACACGGCTCCGGGCTCCTACTCGGTCAGCCTGACGGTCTCGGGCGGACACGGCTCCGACCAGGAGATCCGGAGCGGCTGGATCGTGGTGGCGAGCGCCGTCCCGGCCGCCGACTTCGCCGCCACGCCGACGCAGGGGCTGGCGCCTCTGCCGGTGCGGTTCAGCGATCTCTCGACCGGCAACGTCACCGGCTACGCGTGGGACTTCGGTGACGGGCTGGGCTCCAACCTGGCGGCACCGGAGCACGTCTACGACGAGCCGGGCACCTACACCGTCACGCTGACGCTGGTCGGCCCGGACGGGAGCGACGTCGAGACCAAGACCGACCTCATCGTGGTGGACGAGCCGCCTCCGTCGGCGGAGTTCCAGAGCTCCTCGACCATCGGTTTCCCGCCCTTCGAGGTGCAGTTCACCGACCAGTCCAGCGGCACGATCACGAGCAGCACCTGGGACTTCGGCGATGGGGCCGGCTCCGACGAGACGGACCCGCTGCACGTCTTCGCCGCGCCGGGCACCTATACCGTCGCGCTCACCGTCCAGGGCCCGAAGGGTTCGAGCACCGAGGTCAAGAGCAGCCTGATCCGGGTCGAGGATCCGACCCCGGTGGCGGCCTTCAGTGCGCCGCTCACGAACGGCATCGCGCCCCTGGCAGTGCAGTTCGCCGACGCCTCGGCCGGTCTGATCACGAGCTGGAGCTGGGACTTCGGCGACGGCGCGCAGGCCTTCGAGAGCGATCCCGAGCACGTCTACCTGGTGCCCGGGAGCTACGACGTGCGCCTCTCCGTGGCTGGCCCGGCGGGCTCCGCCGAGGTGCTGCGCACGGCCTTCGTGGTCGTCGCTCAGCCCGCGCCCTCGGCCGACTTCCTGGCCGCGCCGCGCAGCGGCTTCGCGCCGCTGGCGGTGCAGTTCACCGATCAATCGCTGGGATTGCTCAGCGCGCGCGCGTGGAGCTTCGGCGACGGCGCGAGCTCGAGTCAGATCAACCCGCTGCACGTCTACACGGCTCCCGGGAGCTACGACGTCGCCCTGGTGGTGGGCGGTCCGGGCGGCGTCCACGCCGAGACCAAGAGCGCGCTGATCACGGTGCTGGATCCCATGCCCGTGGCCGCCTTCGCCGCCAGCGCCACCAGCGGGGTAACCCCGCTCGCGGTGCAGTTCGCCGATGCCTCCAGCGGCCTGGTCACGGGCTGGTCGTGGGACTTCGGCGACGGTTCCAGCTCGAACGAGGTCAACCCGAGCCACACCTTCACCACTCCGGGCACCTACACCGTCAGCCTCACGGCGGTGGGCCCGGCCGGCGCCGATCTGGAGACCAAGAGCGCCTTCGTCACGGTCCAGTGGCCGCTGCCGGTGCCCGAGTTCGACGCCGGGCCCGTGGCGGGCTTCGCTCCGCTGCCGGTGGCCTTCACCGATCTCTCGACCGGCAACGTGACCGCCTGGGCCTGGTCCTTCGGCGACGGCACCACCTCGCGCCTGCGCCATCCGGTCAAGGTCTACACGCGGGAAGGCGCCTTCACGGTCACGCTCACGGCGCGCGGCCCCGGCGGGGCGCGCTCGGTCACGCACGGCGGCATCTCGGTCGCGAGCCTGCCGAGCTTCCCGGACGGCGGCTTCGAACTGCAAGGAATCGACGCGGCTCCGGTCTCACCGTGGGGCCTGCGCGGCGCCGGCGCACTCACGCGCTCCGGCGCCACTCCGGACGGTGGCTTCCCGCGCGAGGGCGGCAAGTGGCTCGAGCTCGATGGCACGGCCAGCACGGCCGCGACTCCGCCCTCGAACCCGGGCGGCCCCGGCCAGCCGGCCGCGGGCACGGTCGGGGTCGAGCAGGTCTTCGCCTTCCAGCCGCTCGCGCCGCACCTGGCCTTCGAGGCCGCCCTCCTGCTGGGCGACGCACCGGCCTCGCTCGCCAGCAACGACTTCCTGAGCGTGGACCTGAGCGACGGCACGACCAGCTGGAACCTGTGCTACGCGGACGGCTTCGATCCGCTCCCGGGCACGTCGCTGCGCTACGGCCTTCCGATGACGGCCATCCAGCGCGTGCACGTCGACCTGCGCATCCTCTTCCCGGGCCTCGCCGCCGGAGCCCCGCTCACGCTGCGCTTGGGCGTCGGCAACGGGGGCGACGGCGCGCGGCCCTCGCGCGCCTACCTGGATGCCTTCCGGCTCGTGCCCGCGGCCACGGCCAGCTTCCGCAACGGCACCGGTCGCAACGCGCCGCGCTACGCCGCAGTGCCGCCGGTCCTCGGCCAGGACTGGACGATCCAGGTGGACACGAGCGGACACGTCGGTGCGCGCGCGATCCAGCTGGTCGGAATGCAACGGCCGAGCTCGGGCCTGCTGCGGCCCGCCGGCGAACTCCTGGTCTCGGGCAAGAAGCTCTTCGCCCAGTCCTGGCCGGCTCAGCCCGGCCTCAACCTGCTCTCGATCGCGCTGCCGCAGGACGTCGGCCTGATGGGGCTCGCCATGGCCACGCAGGTGACCATCACCGGTGGGCGCGCCGAGTTCTGCAACGCGTACGACGTCGTGCTCGGCTTCTGAGCCGGTTCCGTCGACCGCGCCACGAATCGCACGCGCGAGCTGGCCGCACGACGGCCGCGAGCAGGGCATAGTTCTCCAGCGTGTCGCCGGCCGGAGGATCCCGGCGATTCGTCCCCCACGATGGACAGAAACACTTTCGCGTGGCGGCCCGCTCCCTGGGCGCGCCTCGGTATTCTCTTCGCACTCGGCCTGGCTGCACCCTCGTCGGCACAGCTCGGCCATGTCGTGAAGGCCCAGAAGATCAGCGCCACGGCCGGCGGATTCGACGCCGTGCTGGAGGAGATGGATCAGTTCGGCCGCTCGATCGTCAACCTGGGCGACCTGGATGGCGACGGTCTCACCGACGTCCTGGTCGGAGCGCACACCGACGATGACGGCGGGGTCGACAAGGGCTCGGTCTACATCCTGTTCCTCAACCAGAACGGCTCGGTCAAGCGCTGGCAGAAGATCAGCGACCTGGAAGGCAACTTCGCGGGCCGGCTGCGCCGCGGCGACCAGTTCGGGCGCGCGGCCGCGAACCTGGGTGACCTGGACGGCGACGGGGTCGTGGACGTGGCCGTGTGCGCCAACTACGACGACGACGGCGGCACCAACAAGGGCGCGGTGTACGTGCTGTTCCTGAACAGCGACGGGACCGTCAAGCAGTCCCAGAAAATCAGCAGCACCCAGGGCGGCCTGCCGGTGGGTCTGAACATCCACGACGAGTTCGGACGCTCGCTCACGGCGCTCGGCGACATGGACGGCGACGGCTTGACCGAGCTCCTGGTGGGCACGCCCGAGGACGACGAGGGCGGCACGAACACGGGGGCGTTGCACGTCCTGTTCCTGAATGCGAACGGCACGGTCAAGACCTACCGCCGGATCGGCCGCTCCAACTCGGGCCTGGCGCTCAAGCCGGGCGACTGGTTCGGCTTCTGCTCGGCCAACATCGGCGACTTCGACGGCGACGGCGTGGTCGACGTGGCGGTGGGCTCGGTGCTGGACGACGACGGCGGCGTCAACCAGGGCTCGCTCTGGATCCTGTTCCTGAACGCCGACGGCTCGGTCAAGGCGGCGCGCGAGATCGACGAGCTCGAGGGCGGCCTGCCGCCGCTGGACGACATCGACCAGTTCGGGACCTCGGTCGCCAGCCTCGGTGACCTGGATGGTGACGGTGTGACCGACCTCGCGGTGGGGGCGGTCAAGGACGACGACGGCGGCACGCCCGGCAACCCGGACGCGGACGTGGGCGCGGTCTACGTCCTGCTCATGAACGCCGACGCTTCGGTCAAGTCGTGCGTGAAGCTCAGCGACCAGCCGGGTGTCCTGCCCTTCGCGCTCGACCAGTGGGACTGGTTCGGCAGCGCGCTCGCGCCCCTGGGCGGCTCGCCCGGCGATGGACTGTTCAACCTGGCGATCGGCTGCCGCAACGACGACGACGCGGGCGGGAACCACGGCGCCATCTACCTCACGCAGCTGAACGACGGCAGCGCACCGTTCGCCTCGTTCCATGCCAGCCAGACGATCGGCGTTCCGCCCCTGACGGTGGACTTCACCGACACGAGCACGGGCATCGTCACGGGCTGGGTCTGGAACCTCGGCGACGGTCCGCTGGTCACCCAGCAGAATCCGCGCAAGACCTACAACGCGCCCGGCAGCTACGACGTGCAGCTCACCACCCGTGGGCCGAAGGGCACCGACGCCGAGCTGAAACGCGGGCTGATCCAGGTGGTCAGCGGGCTCGCGGCCTTCGAGGCCAGTCCGCGCTCCGGCCCGTGTCCGCTGCCGGTCAGCTTCACGGATCGTTCGCTCGGCAACCTCACCAGCTGGTCGTGGGACTTCGGCGACGGCCAGGGCTCGAGCCTGCGCAGTCCGCAGCACCTGTATGCGGCCTGCGGCAGCTACACGGTCTCGCTCACGGTCAGCGGTCCGAGCGGCACCTTCACCCACAGCGAGCCCGCCTTCGTGACCGCCGCGGTCGAGCCGCCCGCGGCCGCCTTCGGGCTGTCGCCGGCGAGTGGCCCGGCCCCGCTGGACGTGCAGTTCACCGACGCGAGCGCCGGGCAGGTGACGAGCTGGTCGTGGGACTTCGGCGACGGCCAGGGTTCGCTCGCGCAGGACCCGCTGCACCGTTTCGAGGCCGAGGGCCAGTACACGGTCACGCTGATCGCCAGCGGTCCGGCCGGCACCGACTCCGAGACCCGGGCGGCCTGCGTCACGGTCACCGGACCGCCCCCCGCGGCCTACTTCGAGGCCAATCCGACGATCGGCCCCGAGCCGCTCAGCGTGGCCTTCACGGACATCACGAGCGGCACGGTGAGCGCCTGGACCTGGGACTTCGGTGACGGCGCCAGCTCGAACGCGCGCCACCCGGTGCACACCTACGCCGTGCCCGGGCTCTACACCGTGACCCTCACGGCCACCGGGCCCGGGGGCAGCGACGTGCGCGTCCTCGACGACCTGATCACGGTCGAGCCGGCCGTGCCGAGCGCGGCCTTCTCCGCCACGCCCACCCAGGGCCCCGCCCCGCTGGCCGTGCAGTTCACGGATCTCTCGCTGCGCACGGTCACGAGCTGGGCCTGGACTTTCGGCGACGGCGCCGGCTCCAGCGCGCGCAATCCGGCGCACGTCTACGCACAACCCGGGGTGTACTCGGTGGCGCTGACGGTCACGGGCCCCGGTGGCAGTGACACGCGCGTGCAGAGCGACCTGATCCGCGTGCAGTCTCCGCCCGTGGTGGCGGAGTTCAGCGCGACGCCGAGCGATGGCCTGGCCCCGCTCGCGGTGCAGTTCACCAACCTGTCGGCGGGCCTGGCGACGAGCTTCGTCTGGAGCTTCGGCGACGGGGGCAGCTCGAGCGCCACGGATCCCGCGCACCTGTACGTGCTGCCCGGCACCTACACGGTGACGCTCAGCGCCAGCGGGCCCGGCGGCAGCGACGTGGAGACGAAGACCGGCTACATCACGGTGCGCTCGCTCGAGCCGGTGGCGGAGTTCAGCGCGGCTCCGAGCGCTGGAGTGGCCCCGCTGGCGGTTCAGTTCGACAATCTGTCGACCGGGCTGGTGACGAGCTTCGCCTGGAGCTTCGGCGATGGGAGCAGCTCGAGCGCCACGGATCCCGCGCACCTGTACGTGCTGCCCGGCACCTACACGGTGACGCTCAGCGCCAGCGGGCCCGGCGGCAGCGACGTGGAGACGAAGACCGACTACGTCACGGTGCGCTCGTCCACGCCGACGGCGGCGTTCCGCGCGGCTCCGACCAGCGGCGTGGCTCCGCTCGCGGTGCAGTTCGAGGATGCCTCGAGCGGGCCGATCTCGAGCTGGGCCTGGGACTTCGGCGACGGTGCCACGGCCAGTGGCGCGAGTCCCGCGCACACCTACGCCGCTCCCGGAACGTACTCGGTGAGGCTGGCGGTGCGCGGCCCCGGAGGTTCGAGCGAGGCGCTCCTGCCCGACCTCGTGCACGTGAGCGCCCTGCCGCCCCTGGCCGAATTCGTGCCCTCGCCGCGCGAGGGCTTCGCGCCGCTCCAGGTCCTGTTCGACGAGCAGTCCACCGGGCTGGTGACGGCCTGGTCCTGGAACTTCGGCGATGGCGAGGTCTCGGACCTGCGGGATCCGGTGCACGTCTTCGTCGTGCCGGACTCCTACGCCGTGACCCTGCAGGCCTCGGGGCCGGGCGGCATCAGCGTGCGGCGCCGCACGATCGTGGTGCGCCCGGCTCCGCTGTTCGCCGACGGCAGCTTCGAGCTGCAGGCCCCCGGGCTCGCTCCGGTCCTGCCCTGGTCGGTCTACAACGGCACGTCGCTGGTCGTCCAGACGAGCAGCCAGGCGAGCGACCAGGGCTTCCCGAGCGCGGGCACGCAATGGTGCGACATCGGCGCCGAGGGCTCGTCCAATGCCCGGCCGCCCTCGAATCCGCGCGGCAACGGCAGCTCACCCGCGGGCGCCAGCGGTCTGCAGCAGGACTTCCTGTTCCCCGCCGCCACGCCGCACCTGTTCTTCGACGCCGCCTTCCTGCTGAACGGGGTCAAGGAATCGCCCGCGCGCAACGACTTCATGAGCGTGGACCTGACCGACGGGGTCTCGATCTGGAACGTCTACTACGCCGACAGCTTCTCCGAGTTCCCGCTGGTCTCCAGCCTGCACGGTCTGGCGATGACCGCCCGGCAGAGCGTGCACGTGGACTTGCGCGCGCTGTTCCCCGATGCGAGCGAGAGCACGGTGCTCAGCCTGCGCGCCGGGGTGGGCAACGTCGGCGGCGTGATCAACCCCTCGCGCGGCTACATCGACGGCTTCCGCCTCGCGCCCTCGGGCAGCGCCTCGTTCCGCAACGGGCACGACCTCAACCCCCTCATCTACACGTCCGCGCCGGCCGTGGTGGGGGGCACCTGGGAGTTCACCATCGACAGCTCCTCCCATCCCGAGGCGCGTCTGGTGGTCATCCACGCCCGCACCCGCGCGCTGGCGGGGCATCTACTCGTCGGTGGGGAACTCCTGATCGCCGGCCCCTTCCTGCTGCGCATGTCGTTCCCGGCCAGGGGCGCGCTGCAGCGCTTCGTGATCGACATTCCGAACGACCCGGTGCTGGTCGGGCTGTCGGCCTACACCCAGGCCTCGCTGTTCGCCGGCGGTCTGCTGCGCGGCAACGCCTACGACCTGCACCTCGGGTACTGAAACGGCGGCCAGGAAGTTCCGGTCCCACCCCGACCTCCGGGCCGAGAGCGGGGCATCCTTCTGGATGACCCTCTCTCCCGAGACTTTCCTCCCATCGTGGACCATCGAACCACCAGCCTGTTGCTCCTGTGTGCCGCCGGCCTGACCCTGGGCGGTCTGGGCGCCGCCCAGGCCGGCAACGTCCAGCGCCACAAGAAGATCAGCGAGACCAGCGGGCTCTTCCCCGGCGGGTTGGACACCAACGACCAGATGGGGCGTGCCGTCACCTGTCCGGGTGACATCGATGGCGACGGCAACGTCGACCTGGTCTCGGGCGCCATCGGGGACGACGACGGGGGCACGCTGGACATCGACAGCGACACCGGTGCCCTGTGGGTGCACTTCCTCAATCCGAACGGCGGACTCATCCGCAACGCCAAGATCAGCATGACCACGGGCGGCTTCAACGCCCGGCTCGACAATCGCGACCAGTTCGGACGGGCCCTGGCGTCGCTCGGTGACTTCGACGGCGACGGCGTGCCGGACATCGCCGCGGGCGCGTGTCGCGACGACGACGGCGGCGTGAACCGCGGCGCGTTCTACCTCCTGTTCCTGAACCGCGACGGATCGGTCAAGGACCAGCGCAAGATCAGCGACACACAAGGCAACTTCCAGGGCGTGCTCGAGGACCTGGACGAGTTCGGGCGCGCCCTCGCCAACCTGGGCGACCTGGACGGGAACGGCGTGGTCGACCTGGCGGTGGGCGCGATCGGCGACGACGACGGCGGCGTGGACATGAAGGGCGCGGTCTGGATCCTGTTCATGAACCGGGACGGCACCGTCCTGCGCGAGCAGAAGATCAGCGACACGCAGGGCAACTTCCAGGGCATCCTCGGCGGTGGCGACATCTTCGGTTTCGCGCTCGGCACGCTGGGCGACATCGACGGCGATGGCGTGGTGGACCTCGGCGTGGGCTGCCCCAAGGACGACGACGGCGGCGTGCGCAAGGGCGCGGTCTGGATCCTGTTCCTGAAGCGCGACGGCACGGTCAAGGGCCACCGCAAGATCAGCGACGTGGGCGGGATCTACGGCCTGCGCACCACGGTCGAGTTCGGCTCGGCCATCGCCGGACTGGGCGACCTGGACGGCGACGGCATCCCCGACATGGCGGTCGGTGCCCCGCTGGATCACGGCGCGGGCGACGACCAGGGCGGGGTCTGGATCAACTTCCTGAACGCCGACGGGAGCGTGAAGTCGAAGCTGGTGATCAACGGCCTCTCCGGCAACTTCCAGGGCAAGCTGGACGACGGCGACTGGTTCGGCATGGCGCTGGCGACGATGCCCGACCTGGACGGCAACGGCATCCTCGAGCTGGCGGTGGGCGCGCGCTTCGACGACGACGGCGGGATCAACACGGGCTCGGTCTGGCTGCTCTTCATGCAGGGCCAGGCCAACGTGCCGCCCACCTCCGCCTTCGCCTGGGCGCCCAAGAGCGGCAACGCGCCGCTCGAGGTGCAGTTCGCCGAGCGCGCCTCGGCCGGCGCGCAGACCTTCGACTGGGACTTCGGCGACGGCACGAGCTCGACCCAGACCCATCCCCGGCACACCTACCTCGCGCCCGGCTCCTATACGGTGCGGCTCACCGTGGGCGGCATCGCCGGCGGCGCGACGCGTGTCGAGGCCGGCGCCGTGCTGGTGCACCGTGCAGCGAGCGCCATGGCCCGCAACGGCAGCGGTCGGAACCGCAACGCCTTCGTGAGCACGAGCCTGCCCGTCCTGGGCGGGGTGTGGACCGCCGACGTGGATGCGACGCCGCACCCCGGAGCGGGCGCCGTGCTGGTCTTCGTCACCAACAAGGCGCACCCCGGGCTGCTGCTGCCGGCCGGGGAGCTGCTGGTGCGTATGCCGGCCCAGGGCGGTTCCCTGTTGCTGCGCCTGGCCGCGCTCTCGCACGGGACCAGCGCGCACTTCGCCGTGCCGGTTCCCGCCGATCCCGCCCTGGCCGGCCTGGCGGCCTACACCCAGGCCAAGATCCTGGGCGGTGTCCCCGAATACACCAACGCGATCGATCTCGTCCTCGGTTACTGACCGGGACCCGAGTCCGCCCGGGACGTTCCCCGGACCGCGCCGGTCCCGACCCCGTTCCCCCCATCCCCCAGTCCCTTGAGCCGCTCTCCCCGGTCGGCCCCGAATCCGTGCGTACTCGCGCTGGCGGGGATGTTGCTCGCCACCGGCGTGGCTTCGGCGCAGTTCGGCACCGTGCAGCGCGAGCAGAAGATCGCCTCCGGCAGCGGCAACTTCGCCGGCCTGCTGGCGAACGACTCGCGCTTCGGCGTCAGCGTCGCGGACCTCGGTGACTTCGACGGCGACGGCGTGCACGACATGGTGGTGGGCAGCCACCGCGCGAACATCGGTGGCGCCGAGCGCGGCGCGGTGTGGCTGCTGTTCATGAACGCGGACGGGACGGTGCGCGAGCACCGCCAGATCAGCGCGCTGGCGGGCAATTTGGCGGGTCCGCTCGAGGACCACGACCGCTTCGGGATCTCGGTGTGCTCGCTGGGCGACCTGAACCTGGACGGCACGACCGACATCGCGGTGGGGGCCTACCGCGACGACGACGGCGGCACCGACTACGGCGCCGTATACGTGCTCTTCCTGACGCCGCACGGCACGGTCAAGGCCGAGCAGAAGATCAGCGCACTCTACGGCGGCTTCACCGGCACGCTGGGGATGGAGGACTCCTTCGGCTGGTCGGTCGAGGCCATCGGCGACCTCGACGGCGATGGCGTGCTCGAACTGGCCGTCGGTGCGACCCGCGACGACGGCGCGGACACCGACCCGACCAAGGACTACGGCGCGCTCTACATCCTGTTCATGAGGTCCGACGGCACGGTCAAGTCGCAGTCCTTGATCGGACCCGCCAGCGCCGGCTTCGGCGCGCTGCTGCGCCCGCGCGACCGCTTCGGCGCCGACGTGGCGTCGCTCGGAGACGTCGACGGCGACGGCGTCGAAGACATCGCCGTGGGGGCTTTCGGCGAGGACCCGCTCAAGTACGGACGCGTCTTCGTGCTGCGTCTCGAGCGCGGCGGCACGGTCAAGAGCTGGAGCGAGATCGGCTTCAACACCGGCGGCTTCACCGGCCTGCTGGGCAAGGGCGACCGCTTCGGGATGTCGCTCACGGCCGACGACCTGGACGGCGACGGCATCCAGGACCTGTTCATCGGCGCCGCGGGCGACGACGACGGCGGAGCCGAGGCCGGAGCCGTGTGGGTGTGCCTGCTGGACATCCAGGGTGGCGTACGTGCCTTCGAGAAGATCAGCCCGGACTTCGGCGGCTTCGGCGGCCTGCTGCGCCCGGGCGACAACTTCGGCATCTCCTGCGCCGTGCTCGGCGACCTGGACCGCGACGGGGCCGTCGACCTGGGGGTGGGTGCCTACCAGGACGACCAGGGCGGCTTCGACCGCGGCGCGGCCTGGGTGCTGTTCCGGGCCGGCACGGGCAACCCGGTGGCCGACTTCGTCGCCGCCCCGAACCATGGTGAGATCCCGCTGACGGTGAGCTTCACCGATCGCTCCTCGGGCGGGATCACGAGCTTCGAGTGGGACTTCGGCGACGGGACCGGCTCGAGCGAGGCCAGCCCGACCCACGAGTTCGTGACGCTCGGGGTGCACGACGTGCGCTTGACCGTGCACGGCCCGTCCGGGACCGACACGCTGTTGCGCCAGCGGGCCGTGGTGGTGAAGCCGCTCGAGCCGCCGCTGGCCGATTTCGCGCTGGCGCCGGCGAGCGGGCTCGCGCCGCTGGTGGTGGGCTTCATCGACCGCTCGACCGGCTCGCTCACCAGCTGGAGCTGGGATTTCGGCGACGGCGCGACCTCCGAGCTGCGCTATCCCAAGCACTACTACGCCGAGGTCGGCCGCTTCCCCGTGAGCCTGACGGTCACGGGGCCGCTGGGGACCAGCACCAAGAGCCTGAGCGACGCGGTCGAGACCGTCGAGGGTCCGCCGGTGGCCAATTTCCAGCCCAGCACCGTGCTCGGCTTCGTGCCGCTCGAGGTCACCTTCACCGACCTCTCCGAGGGCAGCGTCACGGGCTGGACCTGGGACTTCGGCGACGGCAAGACCTCGAACGAGCGCCAGCCGGTGCACATCTACACGGCCGTCGGCACCTACGACGTCAAGCTCACCGCGCGCGGCCCGGGCGGCAGCAATCTGCGCCTGATCCCGGGCGTCGTCAGCGTCGCGCCGCCCATGACGGCCGCCTTCGACTTCGTCTCGCCCGGTGGCGTCGCGCCGATCACCGTGCGCTTCATCGACCGCTCGACCGGAAGTCCCACCGGCTGGCTCTGGGACTTCGCCGACGGGGCCGTCTCCAACCAGCGCAACACCACCCACACCTTCACGCGCGGCGGCACCTTCCCCGTCAAGCTCACCGTCACGCGCGGCGGTCTGAGCCGCAGTGCCACGCTGGACGTCCCGATCGGCGAGCCGCGCCCCGTGGCGCGCTTCGTGAACTCGACTCCCGCCGGCCCGGGTCCCCTGCGCGTGCAGTTCACCGATCAATCGATCGGCAACATCACCCAGTGGGAGTGGGACTTCGGCGACGGCAGGGTCTCCACCCTGCAGAACCCGCTGCACACCTACCTCTTCCCCGGCACCTACACCGTTCGCTTCCGGGTCACCAGCGCGGGCGGCGTGAACGGCCTCGTGCGCAAGGACCTGGTGCGCGTGAACCCGATCGACGTCCAGCGCCCCACGCAGCCCGCGCTCCCGGGCGCCCCCCCGCTCGGCTCGCGCGCCGTGTGGCCGTACAAGGGCCCGACCGACCTGTAGACGCAGCGCGCCTGGCTGCCGAGGCGGAGGCGGAAGGATTCGAACCCTCGGTGCCTTGCGGCACAGCGGTTTTCAAAACCGCCGCAATCGGCCGCTCTGCCACGCCTCCGTGGGTGAAGCGCGCTCCAGCATGACGGGAAGCTCCATCGGGGTCTAGCGGACTCTGATGGGTGCCGGCCTGTGACGTCAAGCAAACCGCCAAGACATCGGGCCGCGTGGTCTCCTTCCAACGGCGGCACGCAGCTCGGCCTGGTCCTCGGTGGGGGAGAGATCGGGGAGCAATCCGATCGCTTCGACCTCGCCGTCCTGGAGCGCGGAACGGAGCAGCCTCCGCCGCCTCCAGGAGCCTCCGAACCCCGGGCAGCGTGAGCGCGCGCCGGATGCCCCGGCGATCCGCGCGCGTGTTGAGCATCGAGACGTGCGCCAGCGCTTTGCGGCCGTGACCTCGCTCCAGAATGCGAACCCGCAGCCTGTCACTGTGCGGTAGACCCTCACGATGCACTCCTGCGGCCCTTCGAGGCCTTCTTGGGCTGTTGGCCGTTCTTCTCCGTGCGCTTCAAGGCCCGATCGAGCTTCGCCAGCGTCGCCGTGCTGGCGGTGTGCTTGCCTGTCTCGATCCGGCACAGCGTCTCGACGCGCACGCCGGCGAGTCGCGCGAGGTCGCGCTGGCTCAGGCCCAGCTCGGCGCGCTGGCGCACGACGTCTCGCGCGATCGAGGCTCGGGCGTACTCGACCGCGGGATAGTTCCCGTCGTCGTCGGCTTCGGGCAGCCCGGGCATCTCGCCCACCTTGGCCAGCCCGGCCAATCGGTCGTACTCGTCGCGCGCCAGGATCACGTACTCCCGGCCGTCGAGCCTCACCACGTTCGGCTTGCCCATGTCGTCAGTCCTCGTAGAACCCATCGCGGTGTCCCACTCGCTCGATGATGACGCGCTCGCCCCGCAGGTGGAACTGGACTCGGTAGTCCCCGGTGCGCACGCGGAAGCGCCCGGCCAGGGTGCCGCGCAGGGCCTTCGCCCCGCTCACGGCCGGCCATCGTTCGAGTCGTTCCATGATCGCGAGCACTCGCCCCCGGATCGTGAGCGGTAGCTCCTCGAGCTCCCGCGCCGCCTGAGGCGTGATGGTCACTCGGGCCATCGGATTGGATCCTATCGAGAGTTGATGTTTATGTCTACGAGTCGTGGACGCATTGCGCATCGCAGGCCAGCCGACGAGCCGATCGAGGAGGCGGAGGGTCGCCTCCCCCTGCTGGATTCCGGTCACGGACACGGGAGAGCCTCATCGCGGCTCCCGAGCTGGCCCGTGTCCGCGACGCGCGCGTGGCCCTCGCTCCCCTCCGCGAAGGGTGCCGGGCGTTCTGGTTGGCAGCCTTCGGTTCGAGGAGCCTCCCGTGCGTCGGCCGGGGCCTTCCCGCCCTCGCCAGTCCGAAGATCGCCAGGCTCCTCGAAGGTTGCCAAGTCTCTCGAGATTGGGTCGTGGCGATCTTCCGGGAGTCGCCACACCCAGGGCCATGATGTCGTGCCCTCTCGGGCCTACTCGGAGGCCTGGGCGCGGGCCCTAGCGGGTCACGCGGGCGAGTTCGACGACGACGACCGCGCGGAAGGCCTCCTCGGAGATCGGACGCCGTTCGAATCGACGGTCGTGCAGGGGAAGTGGCGGCAGTAGCCTGCCCAGTCGCGCGGCGCGGCCGGGCCAGGGAGGCGCCCGGCGCTAGGACGGCCCGCCGGTGTCGCTGGCGCGCGTCAGCACGTCCTCGGAGACGCGGATGCGGCAGTGGGCGCGCAGGGCCAGAGCAATGGCGTCGCTCGGGCGCGCGTCGACCAAAGCCGGGACCTCGCTGCCGCGTTCGAGGCGCAGCTGGGCGTAGAAGGTGTTTTCCTTCAGGTCGACGATGTCCACGCCCTCGAGGCGCGCGCCCAGGGCCTCGATCGCGGCGTGCGTGAGCTGGTGCGTCATCGGGCGCTTGGACTCGATGCCGTGCACGACGCGATGGATCTCGAGCGCCTCGCTGTTGCCGATCACGATCGGGAAGCCGCGCGCTCCGCCGACCTCGGACAGGAAGATGTACTGCCGGTCGGACTGGTCGCGGAGCACGATGCGGGAGAGCGCGACTTCGATCATCTTCGGGGCGGACATGGAATCCTCGTCCGTGCGCGAACACTAGCCCCTGCGGCGCGGGCTGTCCAACGCGCGCGCGCCGTGGCGCGGGGACCGACGCCGTCCGCGTTGCGCCAGCACGAGCTCCTCCAGCCCGCCCTCCTCCTCGGCCAGGAGCCAGGCGCTGGCGCTGTCGTCGCGGAAGCCGCAGGCGCGGCACACCAGGCCGTGGGTCGCGCGCGGATCCGAACGCGCCAGCGCGTCCGCCGCGCAGGCCGGACAGCGGCGTTCGGCGCGCGCGGGCCACAGCGTGGAGATCAGCACCCAGCCGAGCGGCAGGAGCAGCAACCCGGCCAGCAGCACGCCGAACGGCGGCGGGCGCAGCTGGACGAGCGCGACACCACCGAGCACGGCTCCGAGCAGCACGAGCGGCGCGCACCACTGGACCCAGGCCGGGTGCAGGGTTCGGCGCCGGTCGCGGGCGGGGTCGGAGGACATCGCGCACGAGCGTACCCGAGAGCCCGAGGCGGCGAGTCCCTACAATCCGGCGACTCCCGGAGTCCACCCGTAGCCCGCATGACCGCTCTTCCGCCCGCGTCCGAGTCGCCCGCCTACCCCGAGAACCCGGTGGTGGTGCGCGTGCGGCGCGCCGGCGTGGTCGAGTCCGTGCACCGCGGCGCCTGGTGCCTGGTCGACGCCGCGGGCCAGGTCCTGGCCGGGGCGGGACACTTCGAGCACCCGTTCTTCGTGCGCAGCTCGGTCAAGTCGCTGCAGGTCCTGCCGCTGCTCGAGAGCGGCGCGGCCGAGCGCTACCGGTTCAGCGACGCCGAACTCGCGCTGGCGATCGCCTCGCACTCCGGCGAGGCGCTCCACACCGCGCTCGTGCAGGCCACGCTCGAACGCCTGGGCCTGGGCGTGCGTCACCTGCGCTGCGGCTCGCACGCGCCCACCGACGAGGGCGCGCGCGCGGAGCTGCGCGCGCGTCGCGAGCCGCCCAGCGCCCTGCACAACAACTGCTCCGGCAAGCACGCCGGCTTCCTGGCCCTGGCGAAGCACCTCGACGTGCCGCTCGAGGCCTACCTCGAGCCGGCCAGCCGCGGACAGGAACTCGTGCGCGGCGTGCTGGCCGAGCTCACCGGCGTCGCGCCCGCGACGCTCGTGCCGGGCCTCGACGGCTGCAGCGCGCCGACCTATCGCCTGCCGCTGCGCGCGCTGGCCACGGCCTTCGCGCGCCTCACCAACCCCGCCGGACTCGCCAGCGCGCGCCGCGCGCACGCCGAGCGCCTGACGCGCGTGGCCGGCGCACACCCGGTCCTGATCGGCGGCAGCAAGAAGCGCCTCGATACCGAGCTCCTGCGCGCCTCGCACGGGCGCCTGTTCCCGAAGATCGGGGCCGAGGCCGTGCACGCGCTGGGCGTCGTCGGCGGCGGGCGCGCGCTGGCGCTCAAGCTCGACGACGGCGGCGAGCGCGCCCTGCCGGTGCTGGTGCTCGGGCTGCTCGAGGCGCTCGAGCTCGCCACCCCGGCCGAGCTCGAGGCGCTGGCGCCCTGGCGCGAACGCCGGCTCCACAACTTCGCGGGACTCGAGGTGGGCAGCCTCGAGCCAGTGCTGCCGTGAGGAGCGTGCTCCGGTGAGGGCAGCGTCGCCGTGACGGGGCTCGCGTGACGGATTCCAGGCCGAGCTCCGCGCCGGACTCAGGGCCGGCTTTAGGGCCGGCTTCAGGGCCGAGCGCGCCGCCGGCGCTGCCGCGCACGGCCCACAAGGGCGACGCCGGACGCGTGCTGTGCGTGGCCGGGAGCACGGCCATGCCGGGCGCCGCGATCCTGTGTGCGCGCGCGGCCCAGCGCGCGGGCGCGGGGCTGGTGGCGGTCGGGTGCCTCGATGCGCTGCTCTTCTCCGTGCTGCCGCCGGCCGCGCCCGAGGCCGTGCTGGTGGACCTGACGGAGTGCTTCGAGCTCGCCGGGCGCACGCGCGCGGGGGCGGCCGAACGGCTGCTGGCGCGCGCGCCGCACGCGCTGCTGCTCGGCCCGGGCCTGGGCGATGACGCGCGCACGCGCGCCGTGCTGGCGCTCGCGCTGGCGAGCGTGAGCGTGCCGATGGTGCTCGACGCCGACGCGCTCAACGCGCTCGACGGCGAGCCCGAGCGGCTGCGCGCGGCGCGCGCGCCGCTGGTGCTGACGCC
>CAZWAY010000054.1:0-37409 GCA_964631945.1 uncultured Planctomycetaceae bacterium | reverse complement strand
GGCGAAGGCCACCTCGGGCTCGAGCATCCAGAACTCGGTCAGGTGCCGGCGCGTCTTCGACTTCTCGGCCCGGAAGGTGGGCCCGAAGCAGTACACCTTGCCGAAGGCCATGGCGCTGGCCTCGGCGTAGAGCTGGCCCGACTGCGTCAGGTAGGCCTTGCGGTCGAAGTAGCCGACCTCGAACAGGGTCGAGGTGCCCTCGCAGGCGCTGGGCGTGAACATGGGCGAGTCCATGCACACGAAGCCGCGCTGGTCGAAGAAGCCGCGCAGGGCGGTGACGACCGCGTCGCGGATGCGCAGCAGGGCCCACTGGCGCTTCGAGCGCAGCCACAGGTGGCGCTGCGACAGCAGGAAGTCCGGTCCGTGCTCCTTGGGCCCGATCGGGAAGCCGTCGACGCTCTGCAGTACCGTGCCGCCCTTGACCTGGATCTCGTAGCCGCCCGGCGCGCGCGCGTCGGCCACGACCTCGCCCTCGAGCTCCAGGCTCGACTCCTGGCCCGCGCGCCCCACGGCCTCGAAGAACTCGGGCGCCACCGACTTCTGGAACACGACGCACTGCACGTAGCCCGAGCCGTCGCGCAGCTGCACGAAGTGCAGCTTGCCCTTGGAGCTCTTGTTGTGGAGCCAGCCGCGCAGGGTCACGCGGCCTCCGACGTGCTCGCTCAGACGGTCGATGCTGGCAACGGGTGCGCTCATGACGACGGACGCTTCCTCGGACCGCGGGGACTCGGGAGAAGTCAGGGAAAAATGGCGAAGGCCGGCTGCAGCTGCACGGCGTCGATGCGGCCGGCGCGGATGCGCACGCGCCCCTTGCACAGCACGCCCTCGCGCCGCGCCTCGACCAGCACGTCGCCGCCCGTGCCCGCGAAGGCCTCGAGTTCCGGGTGCGGCGTCACGAGCTCGATGCGCTCGTAGCCCAGCGCCAGCAGGCGATTGACCACGCGCTCGCCGAGGCCGGCCGCGGCCACGGGCACGAGCGCCTCGCGCGCCTCCGCGCGCAGCTCACCCGCGCGCAGCAGCAGCTCCTCGACGCGCTTCGAGCCGTCGCGCAGGTCGATCAGGAGGTGCTCGATGCGCCGCAGGTCGAGATCGTCGCGCTCGGCCAGCCAGCGCGAGAGGTTGCGCTCCAGCTCCTCCAGCGTCTCGAGGCGCCGCAGCTGGGTGCCGAGCGCGTCGACCCGGCGCAAGAGCGCCCACACGCCCGCCGCCGCGACCCCGGCCACGACCAGCAGCCCCAGACCGAGCCACAGCACGGCCTCGGGCCACCACTCGGGCCACGCGGCCGCGGGAACACCGTCCAGGAGCGCCATCGGGCGCGGAGAATACCAGGAGCGCCGGCGCCAGGCGCGCGGGCCCCCGCGGGCCGGACTCAGCTCGCGCGCGCCTGCCTCCGATAAGGCCGTCCATGCGAGCCCAACCCGTCGTCCTCGTCGCGCTCCTCGGGGGCCTCCTGACCCTGGCCCTGGTGCGCCGCGCCGAGGGCCCCGATCCGTTCTGCGAGGCCGCGCTGGCCGAGCTCCTGAGCAGGCCGCTGGATGCGCCCGGAACCCGACCCGACGGGGCCGTGCCCTTCTGGAAGGCGTTGCTCGAGCATCCCGCGGTCACGCGCACGCCCGACGGCTCGGTCCTGCGCCTCGGACGCGTGCTGGCCGATCCGAGTGCCGCGCGGGGCGCGGCCGAGAGCGCCGGAGAACTCCTGGACCTCGAAGCCGAGGGCCCCGAGGGCAAGCTCGGCCTCCCGCTGTGGCGCGCGGTGCTGGACGGCCCCGTGCTGCGGCGCAGCGAGGGCGGGCGCACGCTCGCCCTGTACGGCTGCCGCCACTCGGCCGACGCGGACGCGGGCCCCGCGCTCGAGGACAGCTACTACGCGCGCCTGGCGCTGGCCGAGGCGCTGAAGCGCCACGCCCTCTCGCAGCCGGGCGAGGGCGCCTTCACGCTCGTGGGCCAGGAGAGCCCGGTCAAGGGCGGCGTCAACTTCGAGGTCCAGCTGGTGGGCGCGCGCCAGTCGATCGCGGTGACCTTCGATGGACACCCGACCCCGGTGTTGCGGGCCGCACGGGACCACCGTCCGTCCGCGCCGAACGATGCGCGCGTGCGCGCGAACCTGATCGGCGCCCTGTGCGCACGCGCGGCGGCCGAGGGTCTGGGGGTCCTCACGGTCGAGGGCCGCGAAGCGCCGGTCGAGAACGGCGTCGACCTGCGGCTCGAGATCGTGGGCGGGCGCCTCGCGCTGACGGCCACGCGCGGCGGCACGGGACGGCTCGCCACGCACCTGCAGCTGGACGAATCAGGCGCGCTGCCGCAGGAAGAACGCCAGTAGCGTCGCCAGGGCCGCGCCGAGCGCGAGGCCCGCATCCAGCGCGGCTCCCGCTCCGGACGCGTCCGCGCCCGGGGGCGGCGCGGCGCCCGGCGCGACCAGCGGCGGTCCGGCCGCGAGGCGCTCCTCCAGCGGCACGACGCCCTCGCCCGGCAGCACGCTGCGATCGAGCAACTCGGCCCAGGAGAGCGCGAACGAGGCCGCGTCGCCGCTCGGCTCGCCCAGCTCGCTCAGCCCGACCTGGAGCCGGCCCGGACGCGCGCGCACGACCGCGTGGACCGCGCCGGCGGAGTCGCGCCCGGACAGCCAGGTCTCGGCGGCGCCGGCCTCGGAATGCGGCTCGCTCGGCAGACCGCCGCGCGCTCGTGCACGCCAGCCGTCGCGCGCGAGCTCCAGCTCGCGCCCGTCGCCCTCGACGAGCTCCAGCACCAGGCGCGCAGCGGGCGCGCTCCCGCGCACGAGCTCGAACCCGCGCGCCTCGCTCCAGGCCACCAGCACGCGCTCGAGCACCTCCGGCAGCTCGCGCCCGCTGGCCGTGCGCACGCCCAGCAGCGCCGGAGCCACGGCGGGCACGCGGCGGAGCTCATCGCCCTCCCAGCGCACGCCCTCGCGTCCGTCGGCCGCGATCAGCCCCGGAACCGCCGCGCCGCCGCTGGCGAACAGGCCCGCGTGCAAGCGCGCCACGGGCGGCTCGCGGTCGGTGAGCCACAGCGTCCCGGGCCGGTCGTGGAGCTCCCACTCCGGCTCGTCCTCGCCCTCGGCGCGCGCCAGGAGCCAGGCCGGGCCCGGCCGTTCGCCTCGTCCGAGTTCGAGCTCGGCCCGCCCCGGCGCCACCCAGCGCACGCGCTCGGCGCGCGCCGCGTGGGCCGCGAGCCACTCCTGCGCCAGCCGCAGGGCCGAGTCGAGGCGCGTGCCGGCGCCATGCGCGAGTTGCATCGAGGGTGACAGGTCCACGACGCAGGTCCAGCGGCGCGGGGCCGTGCCCGCGTTCCAGCGCGGTCCGAGGCCCGCCAGGGCCCCCGCCAGGAGCGCGAGCGCGCAGCACACGGCCCAGGGCGGGGTGCGCGGGCGCACGCGCGCGCCGCGCGGCGCGCCCAGCGGCAGCTCGTTCCACAGCTCGAGCGTCCCGATCACGACCTCCGGCGGACGCAGCGTGAGCCGCAGCAGCAGCAGGAACACGAACGGCAAGAGCAGCCCGAAGGCTGCCAGCGGGCGCGCACAGCTCAGGCCGGAGACGCCCAGGGCGAGGCTCGCGACCCGATTCACGGCACGCTCTCGAGCTCGCGCAGGTGTGCTGCCGCGACGAACGACTCGCCCGCGCGGTGCAGCACGGCCCAATCGCGCGCCTCGAGCCGGACCTCGAGGGCGGAACTCGCCTGCGCGGGCGTGAGTTCGAACACGGCCTCGCTCACACCGCTCGCCAGCACGGTCACGCTGCCGAGCAGCTGCTCCTCCAGACGCACGCGCACTTCCAGCGGATAGAGGTCGGCGCGCTCCGCCAGCGGCTCGAGGCGCACGCGCAGGCGCGAGCCGCGCCGTAGCACGGCCGCGAAGCGCGCCCCGAGCGTGTCGAGCGGGCCGAGACCGCCGTACACCTGCTGCAGGCCGATGCGCTCGGCCGGAACCAGGCGTGGCTCGAGCCGTTGCTCCAGCTCCGCGCGCCGGACGCGACTCGCCTCCAGGGCCGCGGCCGGGCCGAGCTCGGCGGCCCGACGTCCGGGCGACTGCGCCCCGAGCCGCGACGGATCCGCGCCCGCCAGCCAGCCGCGCGCGCACAGCGCCTCCGCGATCCAGCCCGCGAGGAGCGCGCTGGTCGTGGCCGAGGGCAGCGCGCTGCCCGGCAGCGTGTCCTCCGCGCGCAGCTCCGCCAGCAGCGGGATCTCGGGCAGCTCGAGGCCTTGACGCGCGAGCTCCGCCAGCAGCTCGCGCCGCAGGTCGGAGGCCTCCGGGAAGGCCAGCACGAGGCGCGCGCCGGTGCGCGCGAGGCGCGTGGAGGTCCGCCCCAGCGCGCGCGCGAGGAGCGCGAGCCGCAGGCGCGAACTCGCGCTGAGACCGGCCGCCAGCACCTCCGGCCCGAGCCGTGGCTCCACGCCTCGCCGCCGCAGGGCCGCGAGTCGCGCGCCCGGAATCCCCGCACGCACCTCGAGCAGCGGCTCGGGCACGCTCGGATCCGGCAGCGCGCGGCGGTGGCCGGCCTCGTCGAGCCCGTAGGCATCGGCCAGGTCGTCCGCGCCCGGAACGTACAGCACGAGCTCGGGCGCGAGCTCCGTCAGGTGGTCGAGCAGGAAGCGCAGCGCGTTGCATCCGTTCCAGCCGGGCAACGCGACCGTCGTGCACACCAACGCGCGGCCGCCGAGCGCGGGCGCGAGCCGCCGCTCGAGCTCGGCCGCCAGGGTCTGGTGCTCGGCCAGGCCGAGACCGAAGGCCAGCTCGTCCCCCAGCACGACCAGGCGCACGGCCGAGCCCGGCACGGGCGTGCGGCGCGCGCGCAAGCCGAGCGCGTCGCTGGTGACGCTCGCGCCGAGTCCCTCCGAGCTCAGCTCGAGCTCGCTCTCGAGCTTGAGCGTGTACCCGACCAGCGGGTCCTCGGCCACGCGATAGGGCCCGGGCGTGGCGCGCGCGGCCACGGCTTGCTCGCGCTCGAGCTCGAGGCCGCCCTCGCCCTCGTGCGCGCGGAACAGGAACAGCTCGCGCAGCGAGGCCCCGCTCGCCAGCGAGAGCGCGCCCTCGAGCAGCAGCGCGAGCAGGGTCGCCGCGACGAGCGCGAGCGCGAGCGCGCGCGCGAGCCTCACGGCAGGCTCTCCACGAAGTCCAGCCGGGCCGCGACCGGCAGCAGCCGTTCGTTCACGCGCGCGAGGGACCAGTCCTGCGCCTGGATGCGCACCTCGAACGGGGCCGCAGCCTGCGCGGGGCCGAGCTCGAACTCGAACGCGCGGCGCGCCGCCTCGTCCGGCAGGTCGAGCAGCCCGAGCGCCTGGCCGTCGACCTCCAGCGCCAGCGCCAGCGGGTACAGCCCGGGGGCGGCCAGTGCGCCGCTCAGCTCGACCCGCAGGCGCCGGCCCGGCGGCAGGACCAGCGCGGCCTCGAGGCCCAGCGTGCCGTCGGCGTTCACGCCGCCGTAGATCTGGTTCAGCCCGAGCAGCTCGGCCGGCTCGACCCGCGCCACCAGCGCCGCGGCGTGGGCGCGCTCGAACTCGGCGCGCCAGCGCGCCAGCTCCGCCGGCGGGAGCTCGCGCGCGCGCCGCCCGACCAGCCGCGCCGGCACCTCCGGCAGCGCGCCCACCGGTGCGTACGGCAGCAGCCCGCGCGCGAACAGGCCCTCGGCCGCCCACAGCGCCAGCGCGCGCGTCGTCTCGGCGTTCGGGTGCGGGTTCTTGCCGAGCCCATCCTCGTGGCGGAACTCCTCCAGCAGCGGCAGCACCGGCAGCTCGACGCCGCGCGCGGCCAGGCGCGCGCGCAGGCCGTGCTGCAGGTCGTGCGCGTGGTACGGCGCCAGCACCAGGCGCGCGCCGCTGCGTTCCAGGCGCTGCGCGAGGTTCGCGAGCGTGTCGGTCGCGTCGTCGTAGCGCCAGCGCGCACTCTCGCTCAACCCGCCCAGCGCCGACCAGCGCTCGATCGCGGTCTCGTCCTCGCGCCGCGCCAGCCCGCGCGGTCCGAGCTTCTGGCGGCCGAGGGTGCGGAAGACGTCCAGCGCCGGCGCGACCTGACACAGCGGGTGCGGCACGGCCGGGTCCTCGCTGCGCCGGCGCTGGCCGGCCTCGGTCACGCCGTAGCTGTCGTCCAGGTCGTTCTCGACCGGCACGAACAGCACCAGGTCGGGCGCGACGCGCGGCAGGTGGTCGAGCAGCTGCCGCGCCGCGTTGCGCGGATTCCAGCCGGGCAGGGCCACGGTCGTGCACACGATCTCGCGCGCCCCCGCGGGCCGCGCCGCGCGCAGCACGTCCTCGAGCTGGGCGGCCAGGTTCTCCTCCTGCGCGAGGCCCAGGCCGTAGGCCACCGAATCGCCCAGCACCACCAGGTGGAAGGCCCCGGGAGCCGGCGGCGGCCCCGGGCGCGCGCGCAGGCCGAGCGCGTCGGTGCGGATGCGCTGCTCCAGGTAGTCGAGCTCGGCCGCGGGTCGCAGGGTGTTCGCCACCAGCGGATCGGCGGGCACGCTGTAGGGCCCGACCGTGCGCGCGGCCTGCAGGAAGGCCGCGCGCTGCCCGGCCAGGTCCTGCTCCTCCAGGCGCTCGAGCAGCGAGCGCTGGCGAGCGATGCGCCGCAACGAGCTGCCGAAGAACAGGGACAGCGCGCCCTCCGCTAGCAGCGTGAAGAGCGCCAGCGCCGCCAGGAACACCAGCAGCTTCTTCATCCGCGGCTCATCCGGCGCGGGCGCACAGCGCGCTCACCAGGGTCTCGAAGGGCGCGTCGCTGGCAAAGCACGCGTGCACGCCGCGCACGCGCGCGGCCGCGCCGCGCCAGCCCTCGATGCGCAGCGCCAGGCGGCGCTCGTAGCGGGCCGCGGCGGACCCGTCCACCCACACCTCGCGCGCCCCCTCCGCTTCGGCCCCGAGCCAGCGCACGGCTCCGCGGTGCGGCGGCACCAGCTCCTCGCGCGCCAGGATCTGGGCCAGGAACAGCTCGCGCGAGGGCCGCGCCAGCGCCAGCACGGCGCGCACGTCGAGGTCCAGGAAGTCGCCCAGCAGGAACACGCGCCCCGCGCCGCGCTCCGCCTGCAGGCGCACGAGCCCGTGCGCGAGTCCGGCGCGGCCCTCGGCGCGGGTCGCCTCGAGCGCGCGCATCCAGCTCGCCAGCCCGGCGCGCTTCTGCAGGACGGCGCGCCGGCCCGCCGCGGAGAGCCACAGCTCGACCCGCGCCTTGCGCGCGATCCCGAGCGCGGCGAGCGCGGTGGCGAGCTCGGCCGCGAGCTGCAGCTTGCCCGGCCGGCCGACGCCCATCGAGGCGCTGGTGTCGAGCAGCACGGCCCAGTCCTCGCTCGCCTCGCGCGCGGCCACGCGCACGTAGGGGCGCCCGAGGCGCGCGAGCAGGCTCCAGTCGAGCGTGCGCAGGTCCTCGCCGCTGCGGTAGGGACGGTAGCCGACGAACTCGCTGCCCACCCCGAACAGGCGTGCGGCGCCGTCGCCCTCGCGGCGCTCGCGCTGGCTGGCCAGGCGCGCGACCAGCCGCCCCAGACGCGCCAGGAAGTCGGGCCCGAAGCGCACGCCCGGCGAGGGCAGCTCGAGCGCGCGAGTGCGGGAGCGGGCGGACATCGGGCCCAGAGCGTAGCGGGTGGCGCGCGCCGACTCCCGCCCGCGCTGGCTGGTCCGAACTAGTCCCTTCGGAGCGGGCTAGCCCTTCGGAGCGGGCGGCTGCAGTCGCAGCGGCGCGCCCCCGGCCTCGACGCGCGTCGTGCCGCCCTCGAACACGACCTCGCCGCGCCGCACGACCACCTGCGGGAAGCCGGCCAGCTCCCAGCCCTCGAAGGCCGACCACTTCGACTTGGAGGGCAGCTCGCGCCCGCGCACCACGCGCCGTTCCTCGGGCTCGAACAGCACCAGATCACCGTCGAAGCCGGGCGCGAGCCGACCCTTGTCGGCCAGGTGCAGGCTGTCGGCGGCCGACGAGGTCACGCTCGCCAGCGCCACCTCGGCCGGCAGCCAGCCCCGGCGCACGCACTCCAGGGTCAGGGGCCAGAGCAGGTCCACCGAGGGCATGCCCGCTGCGGCGTGCGCATAGGCGCGCTGCTTCTCCTCCAGCGGATGCGGCGCGTGGTCGGTGCCGATGGCCTGCACCGTGCCGTCGGCGAGGCCCGCCAGGATGGCCAGCGAGTCGGCGCGCGTCTTGACCGAGGGGTTGACCTTGAGCAGGTTGCCGAGCGCGGGCGCGTCCTCGTTCGAGAGCAACAGGTAGTGCGGCGCCGTGCTGGATCCGATCGGGAGCCCGCGCGCACGCGCCGCGCGCACGCGCGCAACGCCCCCGGCGCAGGAGATGTGGAACACGTGCAGCTCGGCGCCGCTCTCCTCGGCCAGCGCGATGGCGGTGTCGATCGAGCGCTCCTCGGCCGCGTGCGAGCGCACCAGGTGGTGCTCGGCCACGCTGGCCTCGGGGTAGCGCAGCTTGCCCTGCTTGAGCAGCTCCTCGTCCTCGCAGTGGGCGACGATCATGCGCCCCGCGCGCGCCGCGGCGTGGAACAGCGCGCGCAGGGTCTCGCGGTCCTCGAGCCCGCCCATCCCGGTCGAGCCGCCCAGGAAGAGCTTGAAGGCCGGGGTCAGCGGCGCCATCGCGGCGAGCTCGGGCACCGAGGCCGGCAGCAGGTTCGCGAGGCAGCCGAAGTCGACGCGCGAGCGCGCGCGCACGTGCGCGATGCGCTGCTCGAGGAGCGCCCGCGAGGTCGAGAGCGGCGGGTTGTTCTGGACCTCGACCACGCTGGTGACGCCGCCGTGCAAGGCCCCGGCCGAGCCGCGTTCCCAGCCCTCCTTGCGCTCCAGGCCCGGGTCGCGGAAGTGCACGTGCACGTCCACCAGGCCCGGGATCAGCGCGCGTCCGCGCGCCTCGAGCACGGTCTCCCCGCGCGGCGCCAGTTCCGCGCCCAGCTCGACGATGCGCCCGGCGCGCACGCGCACCGCCAGCGGACCCGCGTCCGCCGCCCCCGGCCAGGCGCGCGCGCCGCGCACGAGCAGGTCGCCGCCGCCCGGATGGACGCCGCCCGGATCGACGCCGCTCGGAGTCGCGCTCACAGGCGGCGCGCCACCACCACGGTGATGTCGTCCTCGCGCACGCCGCCCGAATGCTCCAGCGCGGCCTCGGCCAGGCGCGTGCAGATCTCGCGCGCCGTCAGGCCCTCGCCCGCGGCCGCGTCGAGCGTGCGGCGCAGGCCCTCTTCGCCGAAGAAGTCGTCCTCGCTGCCCGCCTTGCGGGCCTCGGTCAGCCCGTCGGTGTAGGCCACCAGCACGTCCCCCGAGCGCATCGCCAGCGGTGGGTGCGCGCGGTACACCTCGTCCGCGATCATGCCCAGGGCCGGCCCGCACATCTTGATGTCCTGGATCGCGCGGTCCGCCCGGCTCCACAGGAGCGGCGGGGAGTGACCGGCGTTGAGCGCGCGCACCAGCCCGTCCTCGCCCAGCGTGGTCAGGAACAGAGTCAGGAAACGGCCGTCCTCGATGCGCTCGCACAGGTCCTGGTTGAGCAGCGTCACCACCTGCCCGGGATCCGGGTTGAGACGCAGCGAAGTGCGCAGGCTGCCCTGGGCCGAGGCCGTGATCAGGGCGGGGCCGATACCGTGCCCGGTCACGTCCCCCACCACCAGCGCGAGGCTCCCCGGACCGACCCGCAGGAAGTCGTAGAAGTCGGCCCCGGTCTGCTCGGCCGGCCCGTACCAGCCCGCCAGGTCCCAGCCCGGGATGCTGGGCACGCGCGGCATCAGGTCGCGCTGGATCGCGGAGGCCAGCTCGAGCGATTGCTCCAGACGCACCTTCTCGAGCGAGTCGAGCTGCAGCTGCGCATTCATCATCGCGATCGAGATGTGCTGCGCCAGGGCCGCGAACAGGGCCAGATCGGGCGGGGAGAACTGGCGCGTGGCGGCGCGCGAGTCGACGTACAGCACGCCCTTGGGCGGCCCCGCCGGCGCGCCCGGCGCCTGGGGCGAGCTCGGGTTGGGCGAAGTGAGCGGCACGCACATCACGGCGCGCAGCTTGAGGTCGTAGACCGAGCGCCCCAGCTCCAGGGCCTCGGACTCCGAGTGCACCTGGGCGCGCAGCGGCTGGGCCTCGGCCAGGACGCGCCCGGCCACGGTGGTCGAGTAGCGGAGGTCTCCGACCACCGGCTTCTTGCCGCGCAGGCGCGCGACGCGCACCAGGAGCTCGCCCTCCTTGGCGCCGCGCATCACCAGCAGGCCGCGCTCGGCGCCGGTCAGCTCGATCGAGCTGTCGACGATGTCCATCAGCAGCGACTCGAGGTCGCGCGCCTCGGACACGCGCGCGATGGCCTCCAGCAGGACCTGCACCGTGCGCCGATCGCGCCCGGCCTCGCCGGTCAGGAACTGCGTGCTGGCCGGGCCGCTGCCGGCCGCCGCCGCAGCCCCGGCCGGCCCCACGGGCACCGCGGCCGGCGTGGGCTCGGCCGGCGGCGTCGCCTGCGCGGGAGGCTCCTTCTTCCGCCGGAAGAACATCGCCGCGGGAGTCTACTCGACGCGTCGGGCCCGCCGAGGGAGGAAAGTGCTTGCCTCGGCCCGGGAAGCGAGCGGAAGATGCCCAGCGCTCCTACCCGGCGCCCACAGGCAAGGAACAGACATGCAGGTCACGGTCGAGCCTCGCGAACACTTCACCCTCCTCCACCTGCGCGGCGAGTTCGACACCTTCTACTGCGCGCTGCTCCAGAAGGAGATCGACGGCCTGATCGCCTCGGGCGTGAACCGGATCGCGCTCAATCTGCGCCTGGTCAAGTTCATCAATTCGACCGCGCTCGGCGCGATCATCAAGGCCTCCAAGATCCTGGCCGCCAACGGCGGCAAGCTGGTCATCGCCAGGCCCTCGGTGTTCTGCAAGGACATCATCGAGAAGGTCGGCCTGGACCGGGTCGTACCCATGTTCGACTCGGACGAGGCCGCGGGTGCGGCACTCCTGGCCGACAAGAGCGGCGCGGCCAAGGGCAAGGGCTCGGACGAGCTGGAGGACGAGACCGCGATCCTGTTCGCGCCCACCGACCCCAAGCGCATCGAACACTTCGTGCCCGAGCAGGCGCGCTCCGGCAAGGCCAACCCGCTGCATGGCCACAGCTTCGGCGTCAACTGGCGTGGCGTCGGGCGCATGTCGGCCCTCGACAGCGAGAACCTGCGCTTCACCTGGAACGGGGGCAACACCGGACTCACGCCCTTCGAGATGGGCCAGATGCTCTCGCTCGGCACCGACCTGAGCGTGAAGTTCCGCCTGCCGCTGCTGAAGAAGGGCCACTGCGAGGCGGTCGTGACGGTGAGCGAGGTCGAGGAGCGGCCGGACGGCGTCAAGCTGGGCGCGAGCTTCAGCCAGATCGAGCCCGAGACGCTGGCGGCCGTGAAGCAGTACGCGGCCGACATGGCCTTCCTGAAGCGCGAATTGCGCTCGGCCACCGAGAAGCGCTGAGCGCGCGGCGCGCGCCGGTCAGCGACTGGCGAAGGCGCCGCGCGTGTCGCGCGCGGACAGCTTGTTGCGCACGCGTTCGCGGGCCTCCTCGAACAGGCGCTCGAAGTCGGTGGCCACGGCCGGCCAGGAGTAGCGCTCGACCGCGAGCTGACGGCTGGCGCGGGCCCAGCGCCCGCGCGTGGCCGGTGAACTCGCCAGGTGCTGGATGGCCCCGTCCCAGGCCCCGGGCGCGTCGAGCGCCACCAGCAGGCCGTTGCGCTCCGGCTCCACGAAGGCCCGCAGGTTCGGGAGGTCCGAGGCCAGGATCGGCAGGCCGCAGGCCAGCGCGCGCGCGGCATAGCGCCCGACGACCTCGCCACCGCGCGCCGGAATCGCCAGGGCGGTGCTCGCACCGAACAACCCGGGGAGTTCCTCCGCGCGCGGGTCGACCCAGTGCACGCGGTCGCCCAGCCCCAGGCGATCGGCCATCGCGCGCAGCTCGGCCCGGGCCGGGCCGTCCCCGGCGAAGACCAGGTTCCAGTCCGAGCGCTGGCCGACGGTGCGCGCGAAGGCTGCCAGGAGCTCGCGCACGCCGCGCTCGAAGGCCAGCTTGCCGATGTACAGGAGGATGCGCCCGCGGATGCGCTGGCGCGCCACCAGGGTGCTGGCCAGTCCCGGTCGGAAAGCCTGCACGTCCACCCCGTGCGGGATCACGCGCACCAGTTCGCGCGCGAAGCCCTCGCGCAGAGCGACGCCTTCCGCCCAGGGGTCGAGCGCGACGACCGCGCCGGCGGTGCGGCGCACGTAGACTCCCCACAGGCTGCGCCCGATGCGCCGCAGGGTGCGATCCTTCCAGGCCAGGCGTCCGCCCCAGCCGCCCTCCACCAGGATCAGCGTGGCGCCCAGCGAGCGCGCCATGCGCGCACCGCGCAAGGCGGCCGGCGAGAGCGCGTCGTAGGCCACGATCACGTCCGGCGCGAACTGGCGCAGCTTGCCGCCCAGGGTGCGCCCGTCCTCGCTCGCTTCGTCCGGGCTCGAGCGCGGGATCAGGCCGGCCGGAGCCCCGAAGCCGCGCACGTGGTAGCCGCGTCCGAGGAACTCACGCGCCAGCTCGGGCGCATGACTGGCCCACTTGGCGCTCAGCCCGGAAGGGGCCAGCGACACGGACAACGGATCCAGGAGCAGGGAGACGCGCAAGGGCTCGGACACGACGGAGCACGGGGAAGGTCGGTTCCCTCGATGGGTCAGGAACGACGAAGTTTCTTCGGAGCTCTCTTCGGAATCGAGTGCTTTGGTGCTGAAGCGCTCAAGGCCGCGTGCAACCGGCCGACAATCGTCGGTCCCCAGTCGTCACGCCCGCATGCACGCTTCCTACCGTTCACCCTACCCGTCCCTCGAAGGCACGGCCCCTGCGCCGCGCGCGCTGTTCGTCGATCGCTGGGGCACGCTGTTCCAGGTTCCCGACGCAGGCTTCGCGCGCACGCCCTCCGAGGTGCAGTTCCAGCCCGGGGCGGCCGACGCCTTGTTCCGTGCGAGCCAGGCCGGCTGGCGCCTGTATCTGATCGGGAACGAGGAGGCGGTGGCCTCGGGGCGCCTGGCGCTGGATGCCTGGAAGGCGATCGAGAAGAAGATACAGGCCGAGCTGGCGGCGGCCGGAGTCCCGATCGCTGCTCACTACGCCTGCCTCGACCACCCCGAGGGCGTGCCGGGCCGCCGCAACGACTCGGTGTACCTGCTGCCGAACACCGGGGTCTTCTACCACGCGACGCACACACACGACATCGACCTCGCCAAGAGCTGGGTGATCGGTGACAGCACGCTCGAGCTGGTGGCCGGCTGGCGCGCGGGCCTGCGCATGGCGGCCGTGCGCACCGGACTGGCCCTGGGGGACCGCACCTTCGAGGTCGATCCCGAGGTCGTGGCCGACGACCTGCGGGCGGTCGTGCAGGAGCTGCTCCAGCGCTGCGAAGCGCTGCACCCCTAGGACTGCGGCGCAGGGACGGCGCGACGCACGGGCGGGATTTGTCCTTCCCTTGCCCCGCGCCCCTTCCGACGATTCCGGCGCATGACCGGCCCGACCGCTGGCCCGCCCTCCGGCGGGCGGATCACCCACTGGCGAGGATTCCAGCTCTCCGTCTTCCAGATCCGCGCCGTCGAGGCCATCCGGGCCGGATCCAACGTGCTGGTCTCGGCCCCGACCGGGGCCGGCAAGACGCTGGTGGCCGAGTACGCCATCGCCGATGCCGTCGCGCGCGGGCGCCGCTGCGTCTACACCGCGCCCATCAAGGCGCTCTCGAACCAGAAGTACCGCGACTTCCGCGACGACCCGCGCATGGACGTGGGCCTGATGACCGGGGACGTGACCATCCACCCGGGGGCCCAGGTCCTGATCATGACCACCGAGATCCTGCGCAATTCGATCTTCGAGGATCCGCGCGCGCTGGCCGACGTCGACTACGTGATCTTCGACGAGGTGCACTTCCTCGACGACGCCGAGCGCGGCACGGTCTGGGAGGAGAGCCTGATCTTCGCCCCACCCGAGGTGCGCATGATCGCGCTCTCGGCCACCATCTCGAACCTCGATCAGCTCGGCTCCTGGCTGCGCGAGATCCGCCCGCAGGCGCTGGAGGTGGTGCAGTCGAGCGAGCGGCCCGTGCCGCTGCAGCACCGCCTGCACACCACGCGTCATGGGCTCTTCGACGCGCAGCGCCTGCACTGGGTCCGGAAGAGCGCCGCGCGCGAGCAGGAAGAAGCGCGCCGGCGCGGCCCTCGCCGCGGCGGACGCAGGGGCTTCCGGGCTCCGCCCGGGTTCATGCCGGGCGACCTGGACGCGCTGTTCGAGCACCTGCAGCAGGCCGACCTCCTGCCGGCCCTGTGCTTCTCCTTCAGCCGCAAGGACTGCGAGCGCCTGGCGCATCGCAACCAGCAGCGCCAGCTGCTGGCGCCGGCCGAGAGCGCGCGCATGCGCGCGCTGCAGGCCGAACTCGTGCGTCTGTTCCAGCTGCAAGCAGACGAGGCCGGCGCCGAGATCTTCGCGCTGGCCGCGCGCGGCGTCGGCTACCACCACGCCGGCATGCTGCCGATCCACAAGGAAGTCGTGGAGCGTCTGTTCACGTCGGGCTTGATCAAGCTCCTGTTCACCACCGAGACCTTCGCGCTCGGCATCAACATGCCGGCGCGCACGGTGCTGTTCTCCTCGCTGCGCAAGTTCGACGGCGTGGCCTTCGACTACCTGCGGACTCGCGACTACCTGCAGATGGCCGGGCGCGCCGGACGCCAGGGCATCGACGAGGCCGGGCTCGTGCTCGCGCACCTGGACGCGCGCGACCTCTTCGACGCGCCGGTCGAGCGCCTGTTCACCGGGCGCAGCGAGCCGATCCGCTCGCGCTTCCGCCTGTCGTACTCCTCGCTGCTGCACCTCTACGGGCACCTCGGACGCGCGCGCGTCTTCGAGGCCTGGGACAAGTCCTTCGACCAGTACCAGCAGCGCAAGAAGAGCCACAAGGCGCGCGATTCCCACCGCCAGCGCCAGCACGCGCTGGTGGAGGCGCACCTCGCGCTGCTGGCCGAACTCGGCTACCTGGATCCGGCCGGCGGCCTGACCCCGCGCGGCGAGGTCGCGCGCCTCCTGTACGGCTTCGAGCTGGTCATCACCGAGCTCTTCTTCCGCGGGGTGCTGGAGACGCTCGCCCCCAAGGCCCTGGCGGTGGTGTTCGTGGGGCTGGTGCACGAGGAGCGCGGGCGCGGCCCGGCCGAGCACGTGCCGAGCCGCCTGCACGGAGCCCTGCGGCGCTCGGTGGACCAGGTGGCCGAGGAGCTGCTCGAACGCGAGCACCTGCACGGCATCCCGACCCCCTCCAAGACCCCCTGCTGGGGCCTGACCCGCGCCCTGGACGCCTGGTACGACGGGCAGGCCTTCGAGGCCATCGAGGAGCTCACCCCGGCCACCCCCGGAGAGATCTGTCGCACCTTCCGCATGGCCCTTCAGCTCATGCGCTCGGTGCGCCGCACCCTGGGGCCCGAGGCGCACCTCTCGGGACGGCTCGATGAAGTCCTGGCGCGAATCAACCGAGAAGAGATCGACGCCCGCCGGCAGCTGGCTCTGGGCTAGCCCGGGGGGGGTGCCGGCCGGGGGGGCGAGCGGGAAGAAAAGCCCCGCCCCGGGTAGCCGGGGCGTTCACCACCACTACTAGGGCCTTGCGAGCATGATGCCGAGCCGTAGATTGCTGCGCTTCCCCTGCGGCTCGAGGCCAGGACCTCGGCCCTCGGCCTCCTCCACCCCCGCCCGAGACCCCCACCCGCGCGAAGCATCGGGCCACGCCCACCGCTCCGACGCCCTCGATTTGCCCGTCCCGACGTCGCGCATGCGCCGAGTCCTGATCCAGGCCGCGTTGTTGGTTCCGGTCCTCGCCGGCCCGTCCGCGGCCGCGTCGTCTCCCGGCGGGCGCGCCGCGCCGGAAGTGGTGCGCATCAAGACCAGCGACGGGCAGATGCTCGAGGCTTCGTTCTTCAAGCCGGCCTCCGGGCGCGCGCAGGCCGCGATCCTCGTGCACGACGCGGGATCCAATCGGACCCAGCTCGATCCCCTGGCCGAGAAGCTCAACAAGCTCGGCTTCGGAGTGCTCACCGTGGACCTGCGCGGTCACGGCGGCAGCAAGACCTCCAGGCTGGACTGGGACAAGCTCTCGGACTCCGACAAGCGCAGCGCGTGGTCCTACACCCCGCGCGATCTCGACGCGGCCGCCGAGTGGCTGCTCGGGCAACCCGACATCCACAGCACGAGCCTCTCCTTGGTGGGCTACGGAGCGGGCTGCGCGATCGCGGTTCGGCACGCGAAGAGCGACGAGAACGTCGTGTGCATGGCGCTGCTCGCGCCCAACGCCGCCGACTACGGTTTCGACGTGCGCTCGGACCTCCAGACGCTCGAGGGCTTGCCGACCTTCGTGGTGACCTCCAAGGACGGAGAGGCCGAGCGCATGGTGCTCGAGGCCAACGCCTCCTCCGGCAACCCCTACCTCGAGCTGTTCTTCTCGCCGCCCAAGCTCACGACGCCACTCGACGACAAGACCCTGCCGACGAGGGTCGCGAAGTGGCTGGCCGAGAAGGCCATGCCGAAGAAGGGCCGCTAGAGGTCGGGGCGGGCTGGGCACCCGCGGCTGGGGCCGGGGCGAAGGCGGTGCGCAGGACCGTCCGCTGGCGTGCGCTCCTCCGCCCGCTGCCGGCGCCATGCGAGGTCGTGACTCCGCCTGGACTTGGCCCGCACGCCACCCGAGAGCCGGGTAGGTTTCGGACGAATCGCCGCGCCGAGCGCCGAGCCCCTCGGGGCCGGCCCGCCGCGGTTCCGTCCCACCCTCATCTCGGAGTCTCACATGAAACGCCTTCTCTCCCTGCTGGCCCTCGGCCTGTTCACCGCGGCGGCCTCGGCCCAGGTCGCCTACGACTCGGCCAAGATCGGACACGGGCAGCGCTTGTCCGGGCACAACGCCGGCAACAGCCACAGCTCGCCGCCGGTGACCAATCCCGAGCCCCTGACGCTGGTCGCCCTGGCTGGCGGCGCGGCCGTCGCCGGCGGTCTGCTGCGCAAGCGCAAGCAAGCGAAGTAACCCCGTCGTGCTCTCCGCCCGGGCCACCCGCGGGCTGGAGCTGGCGCTCTTCTGCGGTCTCGTCTCGCCGCTCCTCATCGAGTGGTTCGAGACCACCAGCGCTTCCTCCCGCCTGAGCTATGCGCTGCTCGTTCCTGGGCTGGCCCTGGTGCTGGCCCTGCGCACGAGCCGGCCGGAGAGCGCGCTCGCGCCCGGCGCATCCCCGTGGGCTGCGACGGCCGCGATCCTCGGCGCACTGAGCAGCGCGCTCGCGCTCCTCGCCGGCAGCCTGAGCGGGATCTTCACGCTCTCGCTCCTGGCCATTCCGCTGGCCGCCATGGCCTGGACCGCGCGCCTCGCCGGGACGCGCGGGCTGCGCCGTTTCGGGCCCGCGCTGGCGCTCTCGTTCCTGATGGTGCCGCCACCGATGCCGGTCCTGGACCGCATCAATCCGTTCCTGATCCAGGCCTCGGGCAGCACCGCGGTGACGCTGCTCGCGCCCTTCGATCGCGCCGTCGACTGGGCCGGGTCCACGCTCTCCTTCCGCGGCTGGACCCTGATCGTGGCCGAGGCCTGCAGTGGCTCGGGCACCTTCCTCATGCTGGGCACGCTGTGCGCGTTCCTGGCCGGCCTGTTCCGCCTGCGCGCGCGGGCCGCGCTGCTCCTGCTGGCCGCGGCGCTGCCGCTGACGCTGCTCGTGAACGGCGTGCGCATCGCGAGCTCGGCGCTGGTGATCGACGCCTACGGGGCCGCGGCGGGCGAGGGTCTCGCGCACGAACTCCTCGGGCAAGCGGTGGTGCTGGCGGGCGCGGCCCTGCTGGTGCTCGCGGTCGAGCGCTGGACGGCGCGCACGGCGCCGAGGGGGGCCTGATGCGCGCCCTGTCCGTGCTGCCGTGGCTGGCCCTGTACCTGTGCGCCGCCTTCTCGTTCTCGATCGAGCGTGGGCTGCTCGGCGCGGCGCACGCGCCCGAGCTCGGCGACCTGCCGACCCGCCTCGGAACGCTCACGCTCGGACCCGAGCTCGAACTCGAGCCCGGGGCACTCGGGAACCAACCCCCCGAGCGCTACGCCTTCCGGCTCGTGGAGGACGAGCTCGGCAACCAGGGCCGGCTGTTCGTGGCCTACTACCAGCGCGCGCAACGCTGGAGCGGGCGTCCGCACGACGTCGAGAAGTGCTACGCCGCCCTCGGCTGGAAGGAACGCGAGGCGCACCGCCTGGAAGAGGCCCACCGCCCGTGGTCACGACGCTTCGAGCGCGACGGGCGCATGATCCGCGTCGTGCACTGGCTCGAGCGCCCGGGGCCCGACGAGGACCGGCTCGACCTGCGTCAGCTGTGCGCGCGACTGGCCTCGGGACGCGGCTTCCGCCCGGACGTGGCCTCGATCTACCTCGAGTTCGAGGACGACTTCGCGCCCGGGGATGCCGAGGCTGCCGCGGCCGTCGCGGCCCTCTCGCGCGCCCTCGAAGAGCTCTGGTAGGCGCGCCCGCACCTCTGGCGCCGCGCGCGCCGTTGGACGCGGCCCGGTGGGGTTTGCTGGAATCCCGCGACCCAACGCTCCGGCGCGCCTCGCGTATCCGGCGCCGCCCACCGCATGTACGCCGCAGAGTCTCCCCCGCGGGGCCGCCTCGCCGGGGTCGCCGGCCTCCTGGCCGCGCTGGCGTTCGTGCTGTACTTGCCCAGCGGCGGGTTCGCGTTCCTGAACTTCGACGACCCCGACTACGTCACGCGCAATCCGGGCGTCCTGGGCGGCCTGAGCCAGGCGAACGTGCGCTGGGCCTTCGGCTTCCACGCCGCGAACTGGCACCCACTGACGTGGCTTTCGCACCAGCTCGACGTCGAGCTCTTCGGGCTCGACTCATCCGCCATGCACCGCGTGAATGCCGGCCTGCACGCGCTCGGCGCCGCGCTCTTGTTCCTGGCCCTGGTCGAGCTCACGCGCCGCCGGGGGGCGAGCCTGCTGGTGGCCGCGCTGTTCGCCGTCCATCCGCTGCGCGTGCAGTGCGTGGCCTGGGTGGCCGAGCGCAAGGAGCTGCTGGCGAGCGTCTTCTTCTTCGGGCTGCTCCTGGCCTACGGCCGCTACGCGCGCTCCCGTGGCCGCGGCGCCTACCTGACGGCGCTGGCCTGCCTCGCGCTCGGCTGCATGGCCAAGCCCATGCTGGTGACGGCGCCGTTCGTGCTGCTGCTGCTCGACTCCTGGCCGCTCGGACGCGGGCGCGGCCCCACGAACCCGCGCGGCGAGCCGGTGCGCCGCCTGCTGCTCGAGAAGCTGCCGTTCCTCGCGCTGGCGGCGGCTTCGGCGGTGCTCACCTGGCGGGCGCAGCAGGCCGGTGGCGCGGTCGGTGAGTTGGCGGCGCTGCCGCTCCTCGAGCGTCTGGGCACGGCGGGCGGCGGGCTGCTCTTCTACCTGCGCGCGAGCGCGTGGCCGGCCGGTCTGGCGGCGTTCTATCCGCATCCGGTCCTGCTCGGGCACGGCGTGCTGGTGAGCGGGTTGCTGGGGGCGGTGGTGCTCGGTCTCGGCTGCGCGCTCGCCTGGCGCGCCCGCCGCGGGGCCCCGGCGTTCCTCGTGGGCTGGCTGTGGTTCCTGGGCATGCTCGTGCCGGTGATCGGGCTGGTGCAGGTCGGCGACCAGGGCTGGGCCGACCGCTACGCCTACCTTCCGACGATCGGGCTTTACCTCGCGCTGGCGTTCCCGCTGCAGGACCTGCTCGCGACGCGCGCGCGGCTGCGCACGCCCGTGCTGTGCGCCGCGTGGCTGGCGGTCGCGGCGCTCGCCTTGGTCACGCTGCGCACGCTGCCGCACTGGAGGGACAGCCACAGTCTGTTCGAACGCGCGCTGGCGGTCACCGAGGGCAACTGGATCGCCCACAACAACCTCGGCCTCGCGCTGCTGGAAGCGGGCCAGACCGAACCGGCGCGCGCGCACTTCGAGGCCGCGCTGCGCGCGCATCCGCGCTTCCCCAACGCGCGCTACAACCTCGGCCTGGCCCAGGAACTCGCGGGCGACCCGGACGCGGCCGAGCAGAGCTACCGCACCTTCCTCGCCGCCCAGCCGCAGAGCACCGCGGCCCTGCAGCGCCTGGCCGCGCTCGCACGGGCCCGCGGCGACGCACCTGCCGCGCTGGAGTGGCTCGAGGCGCTGCGCGCGCTGCAGGGCGACTCGCCCCAGACCCTCAGGAACCTGGGCGCGGCGCACGAACGCCTGGGACACTGGCAGAAGGCCCTCGCGTTCTACCAGCGCGCGCTGGAGGGCGACCCGCGCCTGGCCGAGGCGGCGCGCGCGGCGGCCTGGATCCTCGCCACCGGCCCACCCGAGGACCTGCTCGACGGGCCGCGCGCGCTGACGCTGGCGCGCACGGCGGCCGCGCTCGGAGCCGAGCGAACGCTCGAGGTCCTGGCCGCGGCCCACGCCCGCCTGGGCGACTTCGCGGCCGCGCTCGAGGCCCAGGAGCGAGCCCTGGCCGAGCCCGGACTGACGCCCGCGCAGCAGGAGGCGCTGAGCGAACGCCTCGAGCTCTACCGCGCCGGACGCCCCTACACCCGCCGGCGATGAAGAGCGCCCCCCGATCCGGGACGCCGCGCGGTTCCGCGCGCGCGGCGTGGCTCATCGCCCTCGCGCTCGTCGCCGTGGTCGCGCTGCTGTACGCCCAGACCGCGCGACACGACTTCGTGGGCTTCGACGACGGCTCCTACATCACGCGCAACCCGCACGTGAACAGCGGGCTCTCGGGCGCCAACCTGCGCTGGGCCTTCGGCGCCTTCCACTCGGGCAACTGGCACCCACTGACGTGGCTCTCGCACCAGCTCGACGTCGAGCTGTTCGGACTCGCGCCCGGCGGGCACCACCTCGAGAACGCCGCGCTGCACGCGCTCAACGCGGTGCTGTGCTTCCTGTTCCTGCGCCGCACGACCGCCACGCTGTGGGCCAGCGCGCTCGCCGCGCTGCTCTTCGCGGTCCACCCGCAGCGCGTCGAGTCCGTGGCCTGGGCCTCCGAGCGCAAGGACGTGCTGGCGGGTACGTTCTTCTTCCTGACCCTGCTGGCCTACGAGCGCTACGCGCGCGCCCCCGGGCCCCGGCGCTACGTCCTGGTGCTGCTCGCCTTCGCGCTCGGGCTGCTGGCGAAGCCCATGCTGGTGACGCTGCCAGTGGTGCTCTTGTTGCTCGATCGCTGGCCGCTCGCGCGCACGACGCCGTGGCGAGCCCTGCTGCTCGAGAAGCTGCCGCTCTTCGGGCTGGCGCTGGGCTCGGCCGCGGTGACGCTGCTGGCGCAACGCGCCGCCGGCGCGGTGAGCACGCTCGAGCAGCTGGCCCTGGCCCAGCGCCTGGGCCTGGCGGTGCTGGGCACCTGGGCCTACCTCGCCCAGGCCTTCTGGCCGAGCGGCCTGGCCTTCTTCTATCCGCACCCGGCGCGCAGCGCGCCGGACGCGTTCGCGCCCCTGGCCACGCCGGTGCTGCTGGGCACGCTCGCGCTCGTCGCGCTCACGCTCGCGGCCTGGCGCCTGCGCCGGCGCGCGCCCGCGCTCGTGGTCGGCTGGGCCTGGATGCTGGTGATGTTCCTGCCGGTGATCGGCCTGGTGCAGGTCGGCCGTCAGTTCATCGCCGACCGCTACGCCTACCTGCCGCTGCTCGGGCTGGTGCTGGCGCTCGTGTACGGCGTGGGCGCGCTGGCGCCGGCCGCGGCCCGGCGCGCGCTGTTCGCGCTCGGCGTGGCGCTCGGTGCCGCCCTGGCGGCGGTCAGTTTCCGGCAGGTCGGCACCTGGAAGGACGACCGCGCGCTGTGCGAGCGCGCGCTCGCGGTCACCACCCGGAACGACGTGGCGCACGAGCTGCTCGGCGACTTCTTCCGGCGCCAGGGCGAGCTGGAGCGCGCCTGCGAGCAGTACCGGGCCACGCTGGCGATCGCGCCGCAGCACGCCGCGGCCCACAACAGCCTCGGCTACGCGCTGCTGCAACTCGGGCGCCTGGAGGAGGCCGAGGCCGAGTTCCGCGAGTCCCTGCGGCTCGCGCCCGACGCGCTGGAGGCGCGCCTGAACTGGGGTCAGCTGCGCGAGCGCCTGCAGGACCCCGAGGGCGCGCTCGGGCACTACCGGATCGCGCGCGCGCAGCATCCCGAGGCGCCCGAGGCCTGGAGCAAGCTCGGCGACGCGTGCTTCGCGCTGGCCCGCCTGCCCGAGGCGCGCGCGGCCTACGAGGAGGCCCTGGCGCGCACGCCCACGGCCGACGCGCACGCGCGCCTGGGCCTGACGCTGGCCGAGCTCGGCGAGACCGGGAGCGCGCGCACGCATCTGGCCGAAGCCCTGCGCCTGGCCCCCGAGCAGGCCTTCGCGCTGCACGGCGAGGCCTGGCTCCGCGCCACCAGCCCGAGCTCCAGCGGAGAGCGCGATCCGGCGCGCGCACTCCAGGCCCTGGCGCGCTACGGCCAGCGCAGCGAGCTCGCGCGCTGGTTGAACCTGCGCGTGGCCGCGGCCGCGCTCGCGGCCAGCGGACGCTTTGCGGACGCCGCGCGCACGGCGGCCGAGGCGGGCGCGCTGGCCCCCGCGGCCTGGTGGCCGCGCCTGGTGCAGGAACGCGAGCGCTACTCGGCCGGACGCGCGCTCGGAGACTGAGCCCCGCATGGAAGCCCTGGCCACCGAGCGACCGTCCGCGCCGAGGCGTCCCGCCGTCCTGGCGGCCCTGCTGTTCGCGCTGACGCTCGGACTGTACTGGCGCACGGGCTCGTTCGGCTTCCTCAACTTCGACGACGACACGTACGTGACCGAGAACGAGCACGTGCGCGCGGGGCTGTCGTTGGAGAGCGCGCGCTGGGCCTTCACCAGCACGGAGGCGGCCAACTGGCATCCGCTCACCTGGCTCTCGCACCAGCTCGACGTCGAGCTGTTCGGACTCGACGCCGGTGCCCACCACCGCACCAACGCGCTGCTGCACGCGCTCGACGCGGCGTTGCTGCTGCTGGCGCTGGCCGCCTTGACCGGCGCGCCCGCGCGCAGCGCGCTGGTGGCGGCGTTCTTCGCCTGGCATCCGCTGCGGGTCGAATCCGTGGCCTGGGTGGCCGAGCGCAAGGACCTGCTCTCGGCCGGCTTCGCGTTCGCGCTGCTGCTCGTCTGGGCCGGCTACGCGCGCCGCGGCGGCGCCGCGCGCTACGCGCTCGCGCTGCTGCTCTACGCCCTGGGGCTGCTCGCCAAGCCGATGGGCGTCACGCTGCCCTTCGTGCTGTTGCTGCTGGACGCCTGGCCGCTCGATCGTGTGGGCGCGGGACGACCCGGCGCACCGCCGGACGCCGCGGGGCATCCACGCGCGCGCTGCATTGCGCGCTCCTGGGGCGCACTGGTGCTCGAGAAGCTGCCCTTCCTGGCGCTGGCGGCGTTCTCCTCCGTGATCACCTGGCGCGTGCAGCACGCGGGCGGCGCGCTGGCCGGGCTCGAGGGCCTGGCCCTCGATGCGCGCGTGGCCAACGCGCTGCAGGCCTACGGCACGTACCTCGCGAAGACGCTCGTGCCCACGGGGCTGAGCGTGTTCCACCTGCATCCGGCCTTCCTGGAACCCGAGCGCGCGCCCTGGACCGGCGCGGTCCTGGCCGCGCTGGCGCTGCTGCTCGTCGTGAGCCTGGCGCTGCTGCGCGTGCGGCGCCGCGCCCCCTTCGCGCTGGTCGGCTGGCTGTGGTTCCTCGGTACGCTGGTCCCGGTGGTCGGCCTGGTGCAGGTCGGCCTGCAGGCCTGGGCCGAGCGCTACAGCTACCTGCCCTCGATCGGCCTCTTCGTCGCGCTGGTGTGGGGCGTGCACCAGCTCGCACGCACGCCGCGCGCGCGCACGCTCGCGCTGGCCTGCGCCGCGGGTGCGCTGCTGGCGTCGGCGGCCGCGAGCTCGGTGCGGCTCGGCGCCTGGCGCGACAGCCGCACGCTGTTCGAGCGGGCCCTGCTCGTCGACGAGGCCGACCCCATCGCGCACAACAACCTGGGCGAGGCGCTCGAGCAGGCGGGCGACCTGCGCGGCGCGCGACGCCACTACGCGCGCGCGCTCGTGCTGCGCGCGGACCTGGCGCAGGTGCGCGTCAACCTGGCGCGCGCGCAGCTCCGGCTGGGCCGGGCCGGCGAGGCGCGCGCCGAGCTCGAGCGCGCGCTCGCCGACGAGCCCGAGCTGGCACGCGCCCACGCCGACCTGGGCTTGCTCCTGGCCCGCCTCGAGCAGGACACCGAGGCGCTCGCACACCTGCGGCGCGCGCGCGAACTCCTGCCCGAAGACGAGGAGGTGCGCGACATGCTGGCCTGGGTCCTGGCCACCACCCCCGCCCAGGCCGCGCCGGCCGAGGCGCTCGCGCTGGTCGAGGCGCCGTGCGCGCGCCCCGACGCCGACCCGGGGACGCTCGAGACCGGTGCCGCCGCGCTGGCGCGCCTGGGCCGCTTCACGGAAGCGCTCGCGTGGCAGGCGCGCGCCCTCGAACTCAGACCCGGCACGACGACACGCGAGCGCCTGGAGCTCTACCGCGCGCAGCGCGCCTTCGTGCGCCAGGTCCGCACGCCAACTCCCCCCTCCGAGCGGCCGTAGGTCCGGCTCACGAGCAGCGAAGCCGGGGCAGCGCCTCGCTATCCTTCCTTCCGGTCGCTCCCTCCCGTCCCCGGTCCCCGCATGCGATTGCCCCACCTCCCGCTCCTCGGCCTGCTGCTCGCTGCCACGCCCTGCGCGGGCTGCACGCCGAAGACGGATCGACCGAACATCCTGCTGATCACGCTCGACACGACGCGCCGCGACCACCTCGGCATGTACGGCTACGCGATCCCGACCTCGCCGCACCTCGACGCGCTGGCCAAGGACGCGCTCGTGTACACCAACGCCTACGCGGTCTCGAGCTGGACGCTGCCCACGCACGCCTCGATGTTCACGGGCAAGTTCCCGAGCGCGCACGGCGCGAACTACGACCCGGAGGGCCCGCTCGAGCTGGGCGCGGCGATCGGCGAGCAGTACAGCCGCTACCGCGCGCGCCCGATCGCCGAGAACGAGGTCACGCTCGCACAGCTCCTCGGCGAGCACGGCTACGCCACCGGCGGGATCATCGCCGGACCCTGGATGAAGGCCGTCTTCCGGCTCGGCAAGGGGTTCCAGCACTACGACGACGACGGCGTCACGGCCCTCAACGGGCGCCCGGCCGAGGAGGTGACCGAGCGCGCGCTCGCCTACGTCGACGCGCACGCGGACGAACCCTTCTTCCTGTTCCTCAACTACTACGACGCGCACAGCCCCTGGTGGCAGGACGCGCCGCCGGACGCGCAGGGCAACCCGAGTGCTCCGCCGCAACCCTTCCACGACTGGCGCCCGGTGTTCCCGCCTGGCGTCGAGCTGGACCAGATCGACCCCGTCGCCTTCGCCACGATCTGCTACGACGCCGAGATCCGCTACATGGATGCCCAGATCGGACGGCTGCTCGAGCACCTCGCGGCCCGGGGACTGTACGAGGACACCTGGATCTTCGTGCTGGCCGACCACGGCGATCTGCTGGGCGATCCGGTGCTGGGAGAGACCGGCCTGTGGGGTCACGGCGACTCGCTCACGCAAGCCGAGATCCACATCCCCTTCCTGGTGAAGGAGCCGGGGCCGGCCCGTCGCAAGGGCACGGATCCGAGCCCGGTGCAGCAGGTCGACATCCTGCCCACGATCCTGGCACGCCTCGGAGTGGAGCTGCCGCCGAACGTGCAGGGGACGCGGCTCGGCGGCAAGCACCTGACGATCGCCGAACTCTACAAGCTGCCCATGATGAACAGGCCCAAGAAGGATTGGCGTCACCTCGGCGACTGGCGCGTGATCGTGGAGGGCGACGACAAGTTCGGCTGGAGCAGCAACGGCACGCACTTCCTGGTGGACCTCGCGCACGATCCGGAGGAGCGCATCAACGTGATCGAGCGCGCGCCCGAGCTCGCCGGACGACTGCAGGATTCGCTGACGCGCTACATCTCGCACCTGCCCGAGCCCGGAGCGACGGGCGCGGTCCCGGAGCTCGAGCAGGACGTGCAGGACGCGCTCAAGGGCCTCGGCTACGTGGGCGGCGACGAGGAATCCGGCCCGCCCCCCCGGGTCAAGGTGCCGGCGGAGAAGAAGGAGCCGGCCAAGGGCGCACCGCCCGCGGCCGAACGCCCGCCCGAACCACGCTAGCCCCGCCCGGGCCAGCTCCTGCGCGTGACCATCCCGAAGAGCTCGCGCCTCGCGCTGGTCGCGCTGTTGCTCTTCGGCGCGACCTTCGCGCTCTACGCGCGCACGGGTTCCTTCCCGTTCGTCGAATACGACGACCCGGCCTACGTGCGCGACAACCCGCACCTGGCCGCGGGCCTGACGGCGGAAACCATCGAGTGGGCCTGCACGAGCACGAGCTACCAGTACAACTGGCACCCGCTCACCTGGCTCTCGCACGCGCTGGATCTGGAGCTCTTCGGACTCGACGCCGGCGCCCACCACCTGGTCAACGCCGGCCTGCACGCGCTGAACGCGGCGCTGTTTTTCCTGGCCTTCCTGGCCCTGACCGGACGAGCGACGGCGAGCGCCCTGACGGCCGCGCTGTTCGCGCTGCACCCGCTGCGGGTCGAGTCGGTGGCCTGGATCGCGGAACGCAAGGACGTGCTCGCGGGCACCTTCTTCGCGCTGGCGCTCTTGGCCTACGCGCGCCACGCGCGCGCGCCCTCGCGCCGGCGCATGGCGTGGGTCGCGCTGGCCCTGGCCGCCGGCCTGCTGGCCAAGCCGACGCTCGTGACGGTGCCGTTCGTGCTGCTGCTGCTGGACGTGTGGCCGCTCGGACGCCTGGCCGGTGTCGAGGCGCGCGCGACTTGCCGAGCCGCTCCGTGCCCGCCCCGCAGCGCGGGCGCGCTGTGGCGCGAGAAGCTGCCGCTGTTCGTGCTCAGCCTGCTGGCGAGCGTCATGACGCTGATCGCGCAGCACGGCGGCGGCGCGTTCCGGGCCTCCATCGCGCTGCCCGAGCGCCTGGCCAACGCGGCCGTGGGCGGCGTGACCTATCTGCGGCAGTTCCTGTGGCCCTTCGAGCTGGCCGTGTTCTACCCGCACCCGGCGCTGGTCGAACCCGCGCGCTCGCACCTCCTGGCCGGGAGCGCCGCCGCGCTGGCGCTGGTGCTGCTGGCCGGCGCCGCCTGGCGCGCGCGCCGGCGCTGGCCGTGGATCGCGGTGGGCCTCCTGTGGTTCCTCGGCATGCTGGTGCCGATGAGCGGACTGCTGCAGGTCGGCTACCTCGCGCACGCCGATCGCTACGCCTACCTCTCCGCGCTCGGGCTGGAGCTGGCGCTGGCGTGGAGCGTGACCGAGGGCTTGCGCTCGCGCCCGCGCCTGCGCCTCCCCGCCGCCGCCGTGGCGACCGGCGCACTCGCCGCGCTGGCCCTGCGCACCTCGGACCAGCTCACGCACTGGCGCGACTCGCGCACGCTCTTCGAGCACGCGCTGGCGGTCACCGAGGCCAACTTCGTGGCCCACAACAACCTTGGCAGCGTGCTGGCCGCCGCGGGCCGGGTGGACGAGGGGCTGGTCCACTTCGAGGCCGCCGCGCGGCTCCTGCCGGGCTACCACGAGGCCGAGCTCAACCTCGGGCGCGCGCGCTACCAGCGCGGCGAGTTCGCGCTCGCGCGCGCGGCCTTCGAGCGCGCCGTGGCCGCGCGCCCCGCCAGTGGCGCGGCGCGCCTGTTCCTGGCCGCGGCCTGCCTGCGGCTGGACGATCCCGCCTGCGCGCGCGCCGAGCTGGCGGCCGCGCTCGAGGCCGAGCCCGAGCTCGACGGCGATCCGCGCACCCTCCAGCTGCGCGCGCAACTCGCGGAGCGCTCGCATGGCAAATGAACCCATGAGCCGGCGCGCCGCCCTGCTGCTGCTCGCCCTGGCGCTTGTGGCCGGCGTGTTCCTGGTCTACGCCCCGGTGGCCGGACACGACTGGGTCGCGTACGACGACGACGTGTACCTGCTCGAGAACCCGCACGTGGCCCGTGGCCTGGACTGGGCCGAGATCCGCTGGGTCGGCACGCACGAGCTGGCCGCCAACTACCACCCGCTGACGTGGCTCGCGCACATGCTCGACGTCGAGCTGTTCGGGCTGGAGCCCGCCGGGCACCACATGGTCAACGTCGGACTGCACGCGCTGGTGGCCGTGCTGGTGCTGGCGCTGTTCGCCACGTTGCTCGAGAACCCCTGGGCCGCGGGCCTGGGCGCGGCGCTGTTCGCGTTGCATCCGCTGCGGGTCGAGTCGGTGGCTTGGGCGGCCGAGCGCAAGGATCTCCTGTGCGCGCTGTTCTTCGTGGCCGGCCTGCTGGCCTGGTTGCGCTACGGCCGCCGGCCGTCGCTGGCGCGCTACCTCGGCGTGGGCGGGTTCCTGCTGCTGGCGCTGCTCTCCAAGCCCATGGCGGTGAGCTTCCCGCTGGTGGTCCTGCTGCTCGATCGGTGGCCCCTCGCGCGGGCCGCGCCGCGCGCCCGGGTCCGGCGCCAGCTGCTCGAGCTCCTGCCGCTCGTCGCGCTCGCCACCCTGGGCGCGCTGACCACGCTGTGGGCCCAGGCGCGCGCCGGCGCCACCAGTTCCCTCGGAGGCCTCGCGCCCGAGCTGCGCGTGCTCAACGCGCTCGCCACGCTGGCGACCTACGTGGGCCAGAGCCTGTGGCCGCGCGCGCTGTCGGTGTACTACCCGCACGCCGCGCACGCCGCGGCCGAGCCGCTGCGGGCGCTGGCGCTGCCGGCCCTCCTGGGCACGCTGCTGCTGGCCGGCATGCTCGTCTTGGCCTGGCGCACCCGCCGCGCGCAGCCCGCGCTTGCGCTCGGTCTCGGCCTCTTCCTGGTGACGCTCGTGCCCGTGGTCGGGCTGGTGCAGGTCGGCACCCAGGCCCACGCGGATCGCTACACGTACCTGCCCTCGCTCGGCCTGGTGCTGGCTGGTGTGGCGCTGGCGCTGTACCTCGCCCCCCGGCACGCGCGCGCGCTGGCCGGACTCGGGACGACGCTGGTGGTGCTGTGCGCGCTGCAGGCGCGCCAGCAGGTCGGCTACTGGAAGGACACGCGCACCCTGTTCGAGCACGCGCTGGCGCTGGACCCGCGCAACTTCCTGGCGCACTCCAAGCTGGGGGAGCTGGCTCTGGCCGAGGGAGACCTGCCGGGCGCGCGCGCGGCCTTCGAACGGACGCTCGAGCTGAACCCCAACCACGTCGAGACGCTCAACAACCTCGGCCTGTGCCTGCTCGCCCAGGGTGCGCTGGCGCAGGCCGCCGCCCCGCTCGAGCGCGCGCTGCTCCTGGCCCCCAAGGACGCCGAGACCTGGCTCAACCTGGGCACGATCGAGCTCGAGCGCGGTCAGCTCGCCTCGGCGCGTCGGCGCTTCGAACGCGCGCGCGAGCTCGCGCCCGGCGCGCCGGACGGCGCCTACAACCTCGGCTGCGTGGCGCAGCGCGAGCAGCGCTTCGACCTGGCCGAGCAGCACTTCCTGGAGGCGCTCGCGCTGGAGCCCGGACACGCCGACGCCTGGAGCAACCTCGGCCAGGCGCGGCTCGCGCTCGGCCGGGTGGCCGAGGCCGTGGCGGCCTTCGAGCAAGCCGCCGAGCTCGCGCCCGAGGATGCCCTGGCGCACTTCAACCTGGGGGTCGCGCGCGGTCGCCACGGCGATCGCGCGGGCGCCGCCCAGGCCTTCCTGCGGGCGCTCGCGCTGGAGCCCGGGTTCCAGCCGGCCAGCGACGCGCTGCGCGCGCTCGAGGAGGAACCCCGGTGACGGCAACCCACGGAACCCGCGAGCGCCGGCGCCTGGGCGCGCTCGCGCTGCTGCTGGTCGTGGCGGTCTTCGCCGTCTACTGGCCGGTGCGCGCCAACGGCTTCGTGTCCTACGACGACGAGGTCTACCTGACGACCAACCCGCACGTCGCCAAGGGCCTGGACTGGAGCGAGGTGCGCTGGGTCCTCACGCACGCGCACGCCGCCAACTACCACCCGCTGACCTGGTTCGCGCACATGCTCGACGTCGAGCTGTTCGGACTGCAGCCGGGCGCGCACCATCTGATGAGCGTGGCCTGGCACGCGCTGAACACGGTGCTGGTGCTGTGCCTGGGCTACGCGCTGCTCGCGAACGCGTGGGCCGCGGCCCTGGCGGCGGCGCTGTTCGGGCTGCACCCGCTGCGGGTCGAATCGGTGGCCTGGGCCAGCGAGCGCAAGGACGTCCTGTGCGCGGCCTTCTTCCTGGCGACACTGCTGGCCTACCTGCGCTACGGCCGCGCGCCCACGCTCGGGCGCTACCTGGGGGCGCTGCTCGCGGCCGCGCTGGCGCTGCTCGCCAAGCCCATGGCCGTGAGCCTGCCCTTCGTGCTGTGGCTGCTCGACGTCTGGCCCCTCGGCCGGCTCGAGGCGAGCCGCCCCTGGCGTCCGGCCGTGGCCGGCACGGGCCGGCGGCTGGTGCTGGAGAAGCTGCCGTTCTTCGCGCTCGCGCTGGGCGGTGCGCTCTCGACCTGGTTCGCGCAGGAGCTGGGCGGCGCGGTCAGCGGGACCGAGGCCGTGTCGTTCGAGCTGCGCATCTGGAACGCCCTCGCCACCTACGGCGTCTACCTGCGCGAGACGCTCTGGCCGGTCGCGCTGGCGGTGTTCCATCCGCTCGCGGCCGTGGTCGCCGAGTCTCCGCGCGCGGCGCTCTTCTGGCCGGCGCTGGGCGCGAGCGGGGTGCTGGTCGCGCTCTCGCTGGCCGCCTGGCGCACGCGCGCGCGCTGGCCCTGGTTCGGACTCGGGTGGTGCTGGTTCCTCGGCACGCTCGTACCGGCGATCGGATTGAAGCAGGTCGGATCCCAGGCCCATGCCGACCGCTACACCTACCTGCCGCTCATCGGCGTGGCCTGGATCCTGGCTGGTCTGGTGTGCGCAGGCGTGCGCCGCTGGCCGCGCCTGCGCCGCGCGGCGACGGCCCTCGCGTCCGCGGCCGTGCTCGCGCTGGCGCTCGCCACGCGCGCGCAGGTCGGCGTGTGGCGCGACACTTCGACCCTGTTCGAACACGCCCTGGCGGTCACGACCGACAACTACGTGGCCCACGCGGGCCTGGGAGCCTTCTACCTCGAGCAGGACCCGCCGCGCGCGCGCGCGCACCTGGAGCAGGCCCTGGCCATCCATGCGCTCGACGCGACCGCGCTGACCTCGCTGGCGCGCCTGGAACTGCAGGCCGGCAACCTGGCCGAGGCCGAGCGCCGGCTCGGCGCCGCGCGCCGCATCCACGACTCGAAGTGGGTGCGGTACCACTTCGGGCGCCTGCGCCTCCTGCAGCACGATCCCGAGGGCGCGGCGCGCGAGTTCGCCGCCGCGCTGGAGCTCGACCCCTCGCTGGTGGACGCGCGCTTCAACCTGGGTCAGGTCCTGTTCGGCCTCGGGCGCGCGGACGAGGCCCGCGCCCAGTTCGAGCGCGCGCTCGCCTTCGACCCCGAGCACGCCGGCGCCCTCAACGGACTCGGCGCGCTCGCGCTCGATGTCGATGCGCGCGCGGCCGAGGGCTACTTCCGCCGTGCGCTCGAGCTCGCGCCCGCCTACCTCGACGCCGCCAACAACCTGGGCGTGGCCCTCGAACGCCAGGGCCGCCAGGCCGAGGCGCGCGCGGCCTATGCCCGCGCGCGCGCCCTGCGCCCCGCGCCCGAGTGATCAGCCCTTGGCCACCAGCGCATCGGCGCCCGACTTGGGCGCGAACAGCGGCGAGCGCAGTCCCAGGCGGTGCCCGTACCACTGCACGAAGGTGCGCAGCGTCTGCAGCGCATAGGTGGTCGAGCGCTTGAAGTTGATGCTCGAGGCCTCGTCGAAGTAGCGCACCGGCACGGGCACGTCGCCCAGCTTGAAGCCGAGGTGCACGCACTGCACCAGGAACTGCGAGTCGAACACGAAGTCGTCCGAGTTCCGCTGGTAGGGCACGCTCTCGAGCACGCGCCGGTTGTAGGCCCGCAGGCCCGAGTGCCACTCGCCCAGGTTCTGGCCGCTGAGCAGGTTCTCGATCATGGTCAGGCCGCGGTTGGCGAAGTACTTGGACTTCGGCATGCCGCCCGAGAGCGCCTCGGAACGGGTGCGGATGCGGTTGCCGAGCACCACGTCGCAGATCCCGAGCTGCAGGATCTCGACCGCCGCCGGCAGGATGCGCGCGTCGTACTGGTAGTCCGGGTGGATCATCACCACGAAGTCGGCCCCGTGCTCCAGCGCGCGCGCATAGCAGGTCTTCTGGTTGCCGCCGTAGCCCTTGTTGGCCTCGTGCCGGAAGACGGTCAGCCCGAGGCGCTGCGCGACCGCGACCGTGTCGTCCTTGCTGCAGTCGTCGACCACGATCACCTCGTCCACGTGATCCTTGGGCAGGTCGTGGTAGGTGCGTTCCAGGGTGGCGCCGGCGTTGTAGGCCGGCATCACCACGATCGTGCGCTGACCGCGGGGCATGCGCGCGATTCTCGCCCGCGGCCGGGGTAGTGACAAGCGCGGCTCAGTGCGCGCGCAAGACCTCGTCGGCGCGCAGCGCGGGATCGTCGGGTCGCTCGCGCGCCAGGACCTCGGCCGCGAGCGCGCGCAGCTCGGGCCGTGGCGACCAGTTCAGGACGTGCACGATCGGCTCGAGCCCCAGATTCGGGGGCCAGAGCGCCAGCGCGGCCTGCTGCAGCTCGGGGTCGACGCCCTGACGAACGCAGGCCGCCAGGAGTTCGCCCGAACTCGGATTGCCGTCCTCCGCCAGGGCGGCCAGCAGGGAGCCGCGCGCCGGCCCGGAACGAAAGCCGTCCCACAGGACGCGCTCGAGCAGGAGGCGCGCGCCCAGGCTGTGCTCGCTCACCAGCGCGCGTGCCTCGCTGTCGCCACGCTCGCCGCCCAGGCTCGCCTCCAGCGCCTCGAAGGGGCCGGCGCCGAGCGCGGCCGAGGCCTCGAGCGGCGCGTTCGCGGGAGCCAGCTCGGCCAGGCGCGCGAGCCCGTCCAGACGCCCGGGCACTTCGGCTCCGGGCACGAGCAGCCACAGGCCTTGCTCGGACTCGCCCGGCGGCGCGCCCAGGACCTCGCTCAGCCAGGCCTCCAGTTCCTCGGCCGCGCGCACGTGCTCGCCGCACGTCACGGTGCCGAAGCGCGGACAGCTCAGGCGCCGTCCGTCGCGCCGGCGCTCGACGAAGGTGAGGCGCTCGAAGTCCGCCAGCAGCAGCACCGCGTCGCGCGTGGCCCGCGCGAACTCCGCCGCGCACACCTGCTGGTCGAGCGCGGGAACGGCGCGGCCGAGGGCGTGCCCGCGGTTGTAGACGAGCAGCGCACGGCCCTCGCGCGCGGCGCGCGCACGGGCCTCACCCAGGTCGGCCTCCCACGCCACTCCAGCGCTCACGGCGGCCTCACTGAAGGAAGACTGGGGCCTCGGCTCCGGCTGCGGCACCGGCCCGCGCCGACCGTCGAGCGCCGCCAGGTACTCGCCCAGCTCGGGCCGCGCGCCGGAATCCGTGGCCAGGGCGCGCTCGAACGCATCGCGCGCACGCGCCGCCTGGCGGTACACGTGGTAGTTCAAGAGACCGAGCTCCTGGTAGGCATCCCCGAGCACCTGGGCCAGCGGGAAGCGCACGCACTCGTCGGGCTCCGGCCCGAGCGCGGCGAGCCGCGCCTCGCCCAGCTCCAGCGCGCGCTCCAGCAGCCCCTCGGCCTCGGCCAGGCCGTCGCGCAGGAACTCGACCTGCACCCGCGCCGCGTCCACCAGCAGACGCGCGTCGTCGGAGCGCAGTGCCAGCGCACGCTGGTAGGCCTGCCACGACTCGCGCCAGAGCGCGCGCGAACGCGCCTCGCTCTGTTCGCGCTGCAGGCCCGCGTCCGTCGCACCCTGGCGCGCCTGCTCGCACAGCGCGGAGCCGAGGCGCCCCCACCACTCGCCCGCAGCCGGCAACAGCGTCACGATCGCGCGTGCCTCGTCCGCTGCGCGCGCGAAGGCCTGCGTGTCCGCGCGGCGCTCGGCCAGCCTGGCCAGCGCCGCGCGCAGCGTGCGACCGAGTCCGTCGGGCTGGTCGCAGCGCGCTGGACTGGCGCGCAGCAACCCGAGCAAGCGCTCGCCGGCCGCATCCAGCGCGCCGGAATCGAGCTCGCACCAGCCGGAGGAGAGCTGCGTCTGGAAGCGCAGGGTCTCGGCCGGCGCTTGCCACTTCGATTCCAGCGTGGCCGCAACCCCCATCCACTGGGTCGCGCGCGCGTAGGCCGCGAGCGCCGGCTCGAAGCGACGCTCGCGCTGGGCCAGGTCGCCACCCACGCGCCAGGCCTCGGCCGTGAACCAGGCCAGCGTGGCGTTGGTCCCGGACGCGGACCAGCGCTCGTAGAGCGCGCTCAGACGCTCCTCCAACCCCTCGCGCAGGTAGAGGTCGATCAACGCCCGGTGCAGCGCGCTGGCGGTGGGCGCGCGCTCGAGCGCCGCCACCAGCTCCTCGGAAGCGCGGGCGGGCAGACCCTCGGCCGCGAGCAGCCCGGCGGCGAGCCGCACCAGCTCCTCCGAGTCGGGCGCGAGCGTGCGCGCGTGCCGCAGGGCCGACCAGGCGCGCGCCACCGCCGCCGAGCGTTCGGCGGGCGCCATGGCATCGTGCGCCGGCAGTGCCCCGAGGCGCGCGCGACAGGCCAGCTCCAGCAGGACGGGCGGGGCCTTGCCACCCGCCAGCCAGGCCGCACCCAGGGCGCGCTCGGCCAGGGCCGTGGCGCCGTCGTATTCGCCCAGCCGCAGCCGCACCGCGATCGCGCCGCACTGCAGCTCCAGGTCCTCGGGCGCACCCGCCAGCGCGCGGTCCCAGCTCGCGCGGGCCGCGCTCAGGGCCGGCCAGGGACCGCCCTCGTCCACGAAGCGCTCCAGCGCCTCGGCTCGCGCGCGCAGCAGGGCCCCGTCGTCCGGATGCGTGGCGAGCTCGGCCTCGAGCCGCTGCAGCGCGCGCTCGTTCGCGCCCTCGGCCTGGAGTTCGCGCGCTCGGACCAGCGCGGGGTCCTGCGCGCACGGAGACAGGACCAGGACCAGGGCGGCGAGCATGGCGGCGCGGGACGGGCGCGGATCCTAGCACCGGCCCGCGTCCCGCGCAGGCGCAGCGCCGCTCGTCGAGGCGAAAAGGGCGCCGTTTCGCGCTCGGCGAACTCGAGCGCGCGCTCTCGAACCTGCCAGCGGACCTCGCGGATGGAGCGTCGGGGGGGGCCGATGCCAGCGGAAATCCGGGGGCGAAGCTCGGGCCCAGGACATAGCCTCTCGCGCGCATGTTCCCGCTGCGCGACACGATCCCGAGTCGGCGTACGCCGTTCGTCCTGTGGCTGATCCTGCTCGCGAACGCGCTCGTGTTCGTGCACGAGCTGCGCCTCTCGGAGCCCGGCCTCGAGCAACTCTTCGAGCGCTACGGCATCGTCCCGGTACGCCTGCAGTTGCAAGGCAGCGCGTTCGTGTCCAGCCCGGGCGCCTACCTCGCCCTGCTCACCTCGATGTTCCTGCACGGCGGCTGGTTGCACGTGCTCGGCAACCTGTGGACGCTGGCGATCTTCGGCGACAACGTCGAGGACCGCATGGGGCCGCTGCGCTTCGGGGTCTTCTACCTCGTGTGCGGGGTCCTGGCCGGCGCGGTGCACGTGTACTTCAGCCCGACCTCGGCCGTCCCCACCATCGGCGCCTCGGGCGCGATCTCGGGCGTGATGGGCGCGTACTTCGTGCTCTACCCGCGCGCACGCGTGGTGACGCTCATCCCGGTGCTGTTCTATCCGCTGTTCGTCGAGCTGCCGGCCTTCGTGTTCCTCGGCCTGTGGTTCGCGTCGCAGCTCCTGAGCGGCACGGCCTCGCTGGTCGCACCCGAGGCGGCCGGCGGAATCGCCTTCCTGGCCCACGTGGGCGGGTTCGTGGCGGGCGTGCTGCTGCACTGGCTGTTCGTGCGTCCGTCGCGCCAACGTTAGGCCGAGCGGCCTGCGGTTCTTCCACGCTCGCGCCCCAACGCCGCCGCAGGGGGGACCGTATCCGCGGGTGAAGACGCCTCCGGAGCGACATCCGGAACCCCTCCCATGAAACACTCCGAAACCACCCGCTCCCTCACCCCCCTGGCCCTCGTGGCCGTCCTGGCCACGGGCGCCGGCTTCCTGCTGCGTCAGGAGAGCAACGCCGGCCCGGCGCCGACCGTACGCGACAGCGCGCGCGAGCTCAGCCGCGCCTTCCGCGACGTGGCCCGCAACATCAGCCCGTCCGTGGTCAGCGTGCTCGCGTCGCACGAGCCCGCCGACGTCCCCACCCGCCTGCAGGCCATCGACCCGCACCAGGAACTGTTCGGCGAGCCCTTCCGACGCTTCTTCGGCGGCGAGGAGGGCCTCGGCCAGCTGCCCTGGTCGCTGCCGATGCCGAGCCCCTCGAAGGGCCAGGGCACCGGCGTGATCGTGGACGCGGACGGCATCATCGCCACCAACAACCACGTCGTGGCCGGGGCCACGCGGCTCGAGGTCACGCTCCAGGACGGGCGCAAGCTCCAGGCCGAGGTGGTCGGGACCGATCCCGAGACCGACCTGGCGCTGCTGCGCGTGAAGGAGAAGGGCCTGCCGGCGGCCAAGCTCGGCGAAAGCGCCCAGCTCGAGCCCGGCGACTGGGTCGTGGCCGTGGGCAACCCGTTCGGCCTCGACCACACCGTGACGGTCGGCGTGGTCAGCGCCCTGGGCCGCTCCGGCATCGGCGTGGCCAACTACGAGGACTTCATCCAGACCGACGCGGCCATCAACCCGGGCAACTCGGGCGGGCCGCTGCTCAACCTCGACGGCGAGGTGATCGGCATCAACACCGCCATCCGCACCTCCAACGGTGGCTCGGACGGGATCAGCTTCGCCATCCCGAGCGCGACGCTGCGGAGCGTGTTGCCCCAGCTGGTCTCCGACGGACGCGTCAGCCGCGGCTGGCTGGGGGTCTCGCTGCAGCCCCTCAGCGCCGAGCTCGCGCGCTCGTTCGGCGCCGACGACCAGGACGGGGCGCTCATCAGCCAGGTCATCGAGGACAGCCCGGCCGCCAAGGCCGGCTTGCGCTCGGGCGACATCGTGCTGGCGCTGGCCGGCAAGCCCGTGAAGTCCTGGCGCGAGCTGTCGGCTGCCGTGGCGGCCCTCGAGCCCGGCACGAAGGCCGAGCTGAGCCTGCTGCGCGAGGGCAAGAAGACGACCGTCAGCGTGGCGCTCGGCGAGCGGCCCCCCAAGGACGCGCTCGCGAAGCGCACGAGCGAACCGGCCAACCCCAAGGGCAACTTCGGCCTGCGGCTGGACGAGGTGCCGCCGGCCATGGCGCGCGACCAGGAGCTCTCCGGCGGCGCGCTGGTGCGCGCGGTCCAACCCGGCTCGCCGGCGGACGAGGCCGGCCTGCGCCCCGGCGACGTGATCCTGTCGGTGGGCAGCCACGACATCGACTCCGCCGACGCGGCCGTGCGCCGCCTGCGCGGCGCCGGCGGCGGCGCGCGCCGGCGGGTGCGCGCGCAGGACCGCGGCACGCGCTGGGTGGTC
>CAZWAY010000053.1:0-37816 GCA_964631945.1 uncultured Planctomycetaceae bacterium | reverse complement strand
CGCAGCGCGCGGGCGTGCGCGGCCAGGGCCGAAGCCGCGGCCGCCGCGGCGCCGTTCGCGCGACCGTCCGCCTCGGCCGCGCGCGCCGCGAGCGTGCGCGCCTCGGCCAGCTCGCGCTGGAGTTCCGCCACGCGCTCGGCCGACTCCGGCGCGAGCGCGCCCCGCAGCGTCGCCAGGCGCGCGCCCAGGGCCTCCGCCTCGGCCGCGCGCGCCGCCGCCAGACCCTGGGTCGTTCCGGCCGGACGCGCGGCGCGGAACTCGGCCTCGGCGCGCGCCAGCAGGCCCGCGTAGGCCTCGGCCACGGGCACGAGCGAGCGGCGCGCGCGCTCGTACTCGCCGCGCGGAACGGCCTCCAGGTACAGCGGGCGATCGCTGGCCAGGAACGGCGCGTAGACCGCCATGGCCGAGAGCAGGAGCAGCCCGAGACACGCCGCGCGGAAGACGCGGCCGCGGGCGAGCATCGCGCCGGCGCGCTGGAAGGCGCCGTGCTCCGAGATGACCCCGCCATCCCTGCCCCTATCCATGACGGATGCGCGGGTCCAGCGCCGCGGTCAGGAGGTCCGAGACCAGGATCCCGAAGCAGGTCATGACCCCGCTCAGCGTGGTCGTGGCCATGACGATGCAGTAGTCGCGCTGTTGCAGGCCCTCGTAGGCGTAGCGCCCGACGCCCGGCAGGTCGAAGATCGTCTCGACGATCACCGCGCCCCCGATCAGGGCCGGGAAGACGCTCCCGAACAGCGTGGCCACGGGCAGGAGCGCGTTGCGCAGCGCGTGCCTGCCGATCACCACGCGCTCGGGCAGACCCTTGGCGCGCGCGCAGCGCACGTAGTCGGACGAGAGCGTCTCGATCAACCCGGCGCGCATCTGGCGCGAGAGGTAGGCCAGTCCGCCGTAGGCCAGGCACACCACCGGCAGCACGGCGTGGCGCAGGACCTCGAGCAGGGACGCGCCCTCGCCCGCCAGCCCGATCACCGGCAGCCAGCCGAGGCCCGTGGCGCCGAACACGAGCTGCAACAGCAGCCCGCCCCAGAAGGTCGGCACGCAGTACAGGACGAACAGCGCCAGCACGCTGGCGCGGTCGAAGCGCGTGCCCGCGCGCACCGCCGCCAGGATCCCGAGCGGCAGCGCGATCACGTAGGCCAGGAAGAGCGCCGCGAACGAGAGCGGCACGGTCACCGCCAGGCGCCGCCCGAGCTCGTCGGCCACGCGCACGTGGGGCCGGTGCAGCTCGTGCTTCAGGTCGCCGGCCAGGAGTCCGCCGTAGGCGTGCGCGCCCGAGCCGCCGAACCAGGGGTGGCCCTCGTCCGACAGGTCGAACGGCCCGAGGTAGTGCAGGTACTGCTTCCACAGCGGCTGGTCGAGCAGGTAGGCCTGGCGGAAGCGCGCCACGGCCGCCTCGCTCACCTCGTTCTCGGCGCTGCCGCCGCCCAGCGCCAGCGCGGCCGGGTCGCCGGGCGCGAGCTGCAGCAGCGCGAAGCCGAGGAAGGTGATCCCGAGCAGGGTCGGGACGAACCAGGAGACACGCCGCAGGACGTACGGCAGCAAGCTCTGCCCTACCTCGTGTCCCGGGTCGGACGCGTGCCCGGCGTGCCGGCCGGGTAGTACCAGCGGCGCAGGGAGTAGCCGGGCGTGAGCTTGAAGAACTGCACGCCGCGCACGGCCTTGGTCAGCGCGAACTTGCGCGGCGGCGCCTCGCGGTAGAGGTACGGCTGCACGTTCTCGTACAGGTAGCGGTGCAGCGTGCGCCACAGGCCCCAGCGCGTCTCGTCGTCCAGCTCGCGATCGCCGCGCGCGATCAGGGCGTCGACCTCGGCGTCGATCACGCCGGCGTGGTTCGAGCCGCCCTTGACGGCCGACTTCGAGTGCCACAGCTGGACCGGATCGTTCTCGGTCACGTCCACCGACCAGCCGGCCATGCCGGCGTCGAAGTCGCGCTCGTTGATGCGCTGGAAGTAGGTGGCGTTGTCGAGCGGCGTGACCTTCAGGCGCACGCCCACGCGCGCCAGGCTCTCCTGGTACATGCGCGCGAAGGTCTCGGCCGAGGTGTTGCCGCTCTGGATCAGCATCTCGATCTCGAGCGGCGCGCCGTCCTTGTCGACCACGCCGTCGCCGTCGCGGTCGTACCAGCCGGCCTCGGCCAGCAGCTCCTCGGCCCGTCCGAGGTCGTACCCGAGACGCACGACGTCGTGCTCGTAGGACGGCCCGAAGTAGCACTGCGGCCCGGTCGGGAGCTTGGCCAGCCCGTGCGCGACGTTGGCCACGAAGGCCTCCATGTCCATGGCGTGCGCCAGCGCCTTGCGCACGCGCAGGTCGGCCAGCTTCGGCCGGCGCAGGTTCCAGGGGATGTAGTTGAAGGCCCCCAGGTAGAAGTAGCCCTTGGTGTAGCGGCGCGTGAAGGCGGCCTGGGCGGTGGCGGCGCCGAAGTACTGCTCCGAGCTGATGCGCAGGGTGAAGTCGAGCTCGCCGTTCAGCAGCGCCTGGAAGGCGGCCTCGTCGTTGGCGACGTGGCGCCACACGATGCGGTCGAGGTAGCCGCCCTGCGCGGGCTCGAAGAAATCGGGCCAGCGCTCGGCCTCGACGCCCTGGGTCGAGTAGCGCGTGAGCCGGTAGGGCCCGAGCCCGATCCACTCGGTGTTGTGGACGTTCTCGTTGATCTCCTTGGCGCAGGCCTCGTCGCTGGCGCGCGGGTCGTGGCGCGGGTGCGCCGGGTCCCGCAGGTCGTAGAGGTGCCGCGGCAGCAGGCAGAAATCGTCCACGAACAGCGCCAGCGAGTTGAAGTACTGCTCGCCGAACTCGAAGCGCACCTCGAGGGGCCCGAGCGCCTCGGCGCTCAGGATCTTGCTCAGGTAGGGCCGCACCCAGTCGCAGCGCACGGCCGGATTGGCGCCGATGCGCCAGCTGAAGAGCACGTCCTCGGCGTCGAACGGCTGGCCGTCGTGCCAGCGCACGTCCGGGCGCAGGCGGAAGGTGAAGACCGTGCCGAGCTCGACGCGCTCGACCGCGGCGCGCGCGAAGGTCGTGGGAGCCGGGCTCTCGCTCGGCGCGGGGCGCGGGCCCACGGACGAGCGCACCCCGGCCGGATCGAGCCGGTACCCGTCTTCGTCCTCCGACACGAGCCCGTGGTGCCGCGTCCCGTCCTTGGTCACGAGCGTGTCGCACACCTCCCAGCCCGTGGCCAGCTCGGGCTCGAACGTCCAGCTCTCCCAGTCGCGCCGCACCAGGCTCGCGTGCAGCTCGAAGTGCATGTTGCGCGCGTTGGTGCTGTTCAGCAGCGCGAGGTTCAGCGAGGGCGGCAGGGACTCGACGTGCACGCTCAGGCTGCCGCCGAAGGCCGGCTCGACCGGCGTGTCGCGCTCGGGGTGCCACAGGTCGACCGGCTCCGGCCCCGGGCCGAGGCGCTCGGCGCCCGCTCCGGCCTGCTGCGCGGCGAGGCCCGGACCGAGCTGGGCGTCCGAGCACGCGAGGCCCAGGAGCGACAGCTGCGCAAGCGTCAGGAGGAGCTTCATCCGGGGCTCGGGGTCGAAGGTAACCGAGGCGGGGTTCGGGGCCGCAACCCTTTTCGAGGGAAGGCCTTGCCACCGCGCGGGCCGTCTCGGTCGGGAGGGAGTACGAGGCCTCGCGGTCCCGGTTACTCGGGACCCCGGATCGGCACGCTCGAACTCGGGTCTGGCCGGCCGGATCCACGCGGACGAGTCTCGGCTCGGCGCGCGCCGGGCGCGCCGACGCCCCGGCTACGCGCCTCGAACAGGTCGAACGAGGGGTGCGGCCATGGAGTGCGTGCGCGGGGCTGGCTAGCCTGCGACGCATGTCGTCCGGAGCACGCGCGCGCTTGCGACAGGGACTGGCGCTCGCGCTGCTGCTGCCGCTCGGCTTCGCGCTCGTCTCGCTGGCGCGCCGGGCGCGCCTCGCGCGCGCGGACTTCGTCTACGACAACGGCTCGGAGGTCGCCACGCTCGACCCGGCCACGATCAGCGCGCAGGCCGACGGACGCGTGGCCATGGCGCTGTTCGAGGGCCTGACGGTCAAGGACCCCGCCACGCTCGCGCCGCTGCCGGGCGTGGCCGAGAGCTGGGAGCTCGCGCCGGACGGCGTGACCTGGACCTTCCGCCTGCGCGCGGCGCGCTGGAGCAACGGCGACGCGCTCGATGCGGCCGACTTCCTGTGGTCCTGGCGGCGCCTGCTCGAGCCCGAGACGGCCGCGCCCTACGCCTACCTGCTGCACTGCGTGCGCGGGGCCGAGGCCTACGCGCGCGCCGCGCCGGACGAGCGCGAGGCGCGCGCGCGCGAGCTCGGCCTGCACGCGCCCGACGCGCGCACGCTGGTGGTCGAGCTGGCGCGTCCGACTGCGCACTTCCTGGCCCTGACCAGCTTCCACCCGCTGTTCCCGGTGCACCGGCGCTCGTACGAGCACTACCGCGCGCGCTTCCCCGAGCGCTGGGCCAGCGAGTGGATCCGGCCCGGACAGCTGGTCTCGAACGGCCCCTTCACGCTGCGCGAGCGGCGCGTGAACGACCGCCTGCGGCTGCTCAAGAACCCCGAGTACTGGGACGCCGATGCGGTCGCCTTCCGGAGCCTCGACGTGCTGGCGCTCGAGCACGTCGGCACCGCCCTCAACCTGTACCTGGCGGGCGAGGTCGACTGGATCGACCGCGTGCCGACCCAGCTCGTGCCGCGCCTCCTGGCGCGCGAGGACTTCGCGCCCGCGCCGTACCTCGCGACCTACTTCTACCGCGTCAACACCACGCGCGCGCCCTACGACGACGCGCGCGTGCGGCGCGCGCTGGCGCTGGCCATCGACCGGCGCGCGCTGTGCGCGGCGGTCGTGCAGCGCGGCGAGCAGCCGTGCTGGTCGCTGACGCCGCCCGGGCTGGCGGGTTACGCGCGCCCCGCGCTGCCCCACGCCGCCGACGACGAGGACGGCGCCGCCGCCGCGCTGGCGCGCGATCGCGCCGAGGCGCGCGCGCTGCTGGCCGAGGCCGGCTTCGGGCCCACGCACCCGTTCCCGGTGCTCGCGCTGCACTTCAACACCTCCGAGGCCCACCGCGACATCGCCGAGGTGATCGCGGCCGACTGGCGCCGCACGCTCGGGATCGAGGTCCAGCTGGTGAACCAGGAGCGCAAGGGCGCGCTCGACGCCCAGCAGAACCTGCGCTACGACGTGTCGCGCTCCTCCTGGATCGGCGACTACGCCGACCCCGAGAACTTCCTGACGGTCTTCCGCGGCGGCGGCGAGAACAACCGCACCGGCTGGTCGAACGCGCGCTACGACGCGCTGCTGGACGAGGCCGCGCGCGAGCGCGACCAGGCGCGGCGCCTGGCGCTCCTGGCCGCGGCCGAGCGCATCCTGCTGGACGAGCTGCCGATCCTGCCCATCTACAGCTACGTCAGCCAGAACCTGGTCAACCCGCGCCTGGGCGGGTTCCACGCCAACGTGCAGGACGAGCACGCGCCCAAGTTCTGGTACTGGAAGAGCGACGCCGAGCTGGCGGCCGAGCGCGCCGCGCGCGGCGGACGGGCCGAGCGCGTGCCCGCGCCGGGGCCGGCGCAGGGTCTGGTGGCGCCGGCGCGCTCCGCGCGGCGGGGTCCGCGATGATGCGCTTCCTGCTGCGGCGCGCGCTGTGGTTCGTGCTCACCGTGTGGATCGTGGTGAGCGTCTCGTTCGTGCTGATGCGCGCCGTGCGCGGCGGGCCGTTCTCGGCCGAGCGCGCGCTGCACCCGGACGTCGAGCGCAGCCTGCAGGCGCGCTACCACCTCGACTGGCCGCTGTGGAAGCAGTACCTGCAGTACCTCGGGCCGCTGAACCTCGGCGCGCACGGCCCGCGCTGGCTGGGCGGCGACGGCAGCGCGCCCACGGGCGGGATCCTGGCGCTCGACTTCGGTCCGTCCTTCCAGTACCGCGACTTCACGGTCGACGACATCCTGGCGCAGTCGCTGCCGATCTCGGCCGCGCTCGGCGCGCTGGCGCTCGCCTGGGCGCTGGCGCTCGGGCTGGCGAGCGGGATCCTGGCGGCGGTCCGGCGCGGCCGGCCGCTCGACCTCGGCGTGCGGCTCCTGTCCACGCTCGGGATCGCGCTGCCGAACTTCGTGCTGGCGGGGCTCGCGCTGCTGGTGTTCTCGTTCGGCCTCGGCTGGTTTCCGCCGGCCGGCTGGGGCGAGCTGCGGCACCTGGTGCTGCCGGCGCTGGTGCTGGGCGCGCCCTTCGCCGCCTACGTCGCGCGCCTGACGCGCGCCGGCCTGCTCGAGGTCCTGGAGCAGGACTACGTGCTGAGCGCGCGCGCCAAGGGCCTGGCGCCCCGCACGGTGCTGCTGCGCCACGCGCTGCGGGCCGGGATCCTGCCGGTCGTGAGCTACCTCGGTCCGGCCACGGCCGGGATCCTGACGGGTTCGTTGGTGGTCGAGAAGATCTTCGCGATCCCCGGGGCGGGCACGCACTTCGTGAACAGCGCGCTCAACCGCGACTACACGCTGGCGATGGGCGTGACGCTCTTCTACACCGTGCTGGTGTGCGCGCTGAACGCGCTGGTCGACCTGGCCTACACCCTGCTCGACCCGCGCATCCGCCTGGAGGAGGCGGCGTGAGCGCGCCGCCCGTCGGGCCGGAGACCGGCGCCGGCCCGGCCGAACGCGGCTCGAGCCTGTGGCGCGAGTCCTGGCGCGCGCTGCGGCGCGAGAAGGCCGCGCTCGCGGCGCTCGTGTTCCTGGCGGGGATCGGGCTGGTGGCCCTGTTCGCGCCGCTCCTGCCGCTGGCCTCGCCCCAGGTGATGGACCTCGGCGGCGGAGCGCGCGCGCCCGAGCTCGGCGCCTTCGGCAACCAGGGCTGGGGCCATCGCGTGTCGCTGCACTTCGACCTGGAGGACGCGCCGCGCTCGCGCGAGGGCCAGGCGCGCCTGGAGCGCACGCTGGTCGCCCTGGTGCGCGGGATCGCCGGCGCGACCCCGCGCGTGTTCCGCTCCGGCCCGCGCGCGGGCCCCGAGCGCCTGGAGCTGGCGCTGGCCTATCGGGCCGGCCTCGATCCGGCGCGCGGCGCGGAGCTCGAGCCGCGCGTGCGCAACGCGCTCGCGAGCCAGGTGCAGGACGGCAGGCTGCACCTCGCCGGCGGCGGCGAGGCGCGCGTGACGCTGCTCGCCCTGACGGCCCAGGACGGCTATGGCCCGCTCTCGGCCTTCGACCGCTGGCTGCTGGGGCGACGCTTCGCCCTGTGCGGCTTCTTCCAGCTCGCGCCCTGGCTCGGCACCGACACCAAGGGCCGCGACGTGCTGGCGCGCTGCGTGTTCGGCAGCCGCATGTCGCTGCTGGTGGCGCTGGCCGGCGCGCTCGTCTCGGTCGTGGTGGGCGTGGGCTACGGCATGCTGGCGGGCTACTTCGGCGGGCGCGTCGACGAGCGCATGATGCGCCTGGTGGACGTGCTGTACTCGATCCCGTTCCTGTTCGTGGTGATCCTCGTGATCACGATCCTGAACGAGTACCGCGCCGAGCTCGCGCGCCTGGGCCTGGGGCGCATGACGGCCTTCTTCGTGGTGCTCGGGCTCGCCACCTGGCTGACGATGGCGCGCGTGGTGCGCGGTCAGGTGCTGGCCCTGCGCCACCAGGCCTTCGTGCAGGCCGCGCGCGTGGCGGGCGCCTCGCACCTGCACGTGCTGCGCGTGCACGTCCTGCCGCACCTCTCGGGCGTGGTGGCCGTGTACCTGACGCTGACGCTGCCGGCGGTGATGCTGTACGAGTCGTTCCTGTCGTTCCTGGGGCTGGGCGTCGAGGCCCCGCAGGTGTCGTGGGGCCTGCTGGCGGCGGACGCGCTGGACGCGATCAACCCGCTGGCCACGGCCTGGTGGCTCGTGCTCGGGCCGACGCTGTTCATGGGCGCCACGCTGCTGGCGCTGAACGTGCTCGGCGACGGGCTGCGCGACGCGCTCGACCCGCGTCTGGGCGGGCGGCGGTGAAGAGCGTGCTGCGCGTGCTCGACCTCTCGGTCGAGTTCGAGACGCGCGCCGGGCGCGTGCGCGTGCTGGACAACGTCGCGCTCGAGCTCGCGGCCGGCGAGACCCTGGCGCTGGTGGGCGAGTCGGGCTCGGGCAAGACGCTCACGGCCCTGGCGGTGCTCGGGCTCCTGCCGCGGGGCGCCACGGTGGTCAGCGGGCGCGCCTTCCTCGGCGAGCGCAACCTGCTGCGCCTCTCCGAGCGCGAGCTCCGTCCGCTGCGCGGGCCCGCGCTCGGGATCGTGTTCCAGGATCCGCTCGCGGCGCTGCACCCGATGCTGACGCTCGAGCGCCAGCTGACCGAGGGCCTGGAGGTCCACGAGGGCCTGACGCGCCGCGCCGCGCGCACGCGCGCGCGGACCGCGCTCGAGGAGGTCGGCCTGCCCGAGCGCGTGCTCGACTGCCATCCGCACGAGCTCTCGGGCGGGATGCGCCAGCGCGTGGCGCTCGCGCAGGCGCTGCTCCTGCGCCCGGCCGTGCTGTTCGCGGACGAGATCACGACCGCCCTGGACGCGACCCTGCAGGGCCAAGTGCTGGCGCTGCTCGCCGAGCTGCAGCGGCGCCACGGCACGGCGGTGGTGCTGATCTCGCACGACCTGGCGCGCGTGTCCACGGTCGCCGACCGCGTGCAGGTGCTGTATTCCGGGCGCACGGTCGAGGTCGCGCGCACGGCCGAGCTCTTCCGCCGTCCGCTGCACCCCTACACGGCCGGCCTGCTGGCGAGCACGCCGCGGCTCGACGGCGCGCTGGCCTTCCCGCTGGCCGCCATCCCCGGCCAGCAGCCCGAGCCCGCGCACCGTCCGAGCGGCTGCGCCTTCCACCCGCGCTGCGCGCTGGTGCAGGACGGCTGCCGCGCGCGCCGTCCGGAGCTGGAGGAGGTGCGCGGGCAGCGCGAGCGCCGCTCGGCCTGCCTCGAGGTCGAGCGCCTGCTGGAGGCACGCGCATGAGCGCCGCCTTGCTCGAGGTGCAGGGGCTCGCGAAGCACTTCGCGCGCCGGCGCGCGGCGCTGTTCGGCCCACGCCCGGACCCGGTGCGCGCGGTGGACGGGGTCTCGTTCACGCTCGAACGCGGCGGCGCGCTCGGCCTGGTCGGGGAATCGGGCTCGGGCAAGTCCACCATCGCGCGCCTGATCGTGGGCCTGGAGCGCGCGAGCGCGGGCTCGATCCGTCTCGACGGCACCGAGCTGACCCGGCTCGACGCGCGCGCCTGGCGTCCGCTGCGCCGGCGCGTGCAGCTGGTCTTCCAGGACCCCGGCTCCTCGCTCGATCCGCGCCAGAGCGCGGCCGCGATCGTGGCCGAGCCGCTCGTCATCCACCGCCTCGGCAAGCCGCGCGAGCGGCGCCTGCGCGCGCTCGAGCTGCTCGAGTCCGTGGGCCTGGCCGCGCGCCAGGCGCAGCGCTACCCGCACGAGTTCTCGGGCGGCCAGCGCCAGCGCCTGGCGATCGCGCGCGCGCTCGCGCTCGCGCCGGAGCTCCTGGTGTGCGACGAGCCCGTCAGCGCGCTCGACGTCTCGGTCCAGGCCCAGATCCTGAACCTCCTGCACGAGCTCCAGGAGCGGCTGGGCCTCGCCTACCTCTTCATCAGCCACGACCTGGCGGTCGTGCGCGCGCTGTGCCCGCGCGTGGCGGTCCTGCGGCGCGGGCAGCTGGTCGAGCTCGCGACGCGCGAGGAGCTGTTCACGCGCCCGCACCACGAGTACACGCGTGCGCTGCTCGCGTGCGTGCCGCGCCTGCCCTGAGGCGCCGGCGGCGCCCACGAGCGCGTGGATCTGCTAGAAGGGTGGCAGGAGGACTCGACCTTGACCCGCTTCCGCGACGCGTTCCGTGGCCTGCCCAGCTCGGCGGCGCGGCGCCGCTCCCAGAGCGCGTCCCGCGGCCTGTTCGCGAGCCTCGTGCTGCTCGCGCTGCTCGGAGGCGGTGCGTTCCTCTGGCTGGGGCGCGGTGCGCGCGCGTCGCGCGGCGGGCCTGGGCAAGCGACGGATCTGCTCGCGCAGCCCGAGCGCGCGAGCACGGAGCTCGTGGCTGCGCTGGAGACGGCCGAGCCGGCCAGGCGGGCGCGCATGGAGACGCCGCCCGAGCTCGCCCCGGTTGCGCGAGACGGGGCGGCCCCCGTGCCTCCACCGGCGCCGGGCTCGGTCCTGGTCCAGCTGCTCACGGAGGACGGCTCGCCGGCCGCGGACGGGACGAGAGTGCGCCTGCAGGTGCTCGGCGCCGGCGCTCCACGCCCGGCCCTGAACCGCTCCTGGGCTCCGGCCGGGGGCGTCACGGCCAAGATCGACTCCGGACAGGCGCGATTCGAAGGCGTCGAGCTCGGCCGCGAGCTCGAACTCGACGCGGCCGTGGGCCTTGCGCGCGCGCGGGCGAGCGTGGCGGGGCCGCGCAGCTCCGGCGAGAGCGTGCTCGTCGTCCTGCGCCTCGAGCCCTACCTCGCGCGCCTGGTCTTCCGCGCGCTCGACCCGAGCGGCCAGCCCGTTCGCGGGGACGTGCAGCTGGAAATCCGCCGCTGGAGCGAGGATCGGACGAACTCGAACATGGGCAATCGGACCACCGACGACGGGGGGAGATTCGAGCTGGAGCTCGAGGCCGCGCTACCCGCGGGCGAGCGCCGGGAGCTCGAGGTGCGGGCGCATCCACTGGTGGGCCGCGTCGACCTCAGCCAGAGCTTCCCTCCGGAACGCATCGACATGGGCGATCTGGTCCTGGCGCGCGCGCCCCTCTTGGCCGATGGCCGGGTCGTGGATGGCAGCGGGAAGCCACTCCCGAACGTCACGATCTCCTGCCGGGCCGCCCTGGCGACATGGCGGGTCGGCGCGCCTCCGTCCCATGCCTCGACCGTGACGGATGAACTCGGGGAATTCGAGCTGTACGGCTTCGTCGATGCGCCAGAGGTCGTGCTGAGCGCGCTCGCGGCAGGCGGGCGCGCGGGCTCCATCGAGGCCGCGCTCGGCACGCGCGGCCTCGAGATCGTTCTCCGGGAGCCGGAGAGCCCCACTCCTCGGCGCCGTCGTCGTCAGGCTCGCTAGTGTTCCTTCCCCGAAGTAGCGTCGACAAGGCGCCGTGATGGATCGTCGCTGGCAAGGCGCGCCGACGACGCGTATTCGCTGCAATACTCGGAGGAGGCGCAACGCCGCCAGCGGCGATCCAGTGCGGCGGATTGTTGACGCTACTTCGGGGAAGGGACACTAGCGCGGCGCGCCCGCGCCCGCGGGCGAGAGCTGGCCCTTGCGCAGCTTGCCCAGCACGGCCGGGAGCTCGAGCTCGAACTCCGCCGCCGGCGCGAGCTTGGCCGTGACGAGCTGGTCGCACACGAGCTGCGCCAGCGCCACCAGGCCGTCGAGGGTCGGGTGCAGCTGGTCGGGCTGCAGGAGGCGCGCGCCGGAGGAGAAGGTGTGCCGGCCGATGCGCACCTCGCCCTCGGAGTGCAGCTGGGGCACGATCTCCGACAGCGGCAGGACGTAGGTGTGTTTGCGGCCCGCGGCCCACTCGCGCACGCGCTTCGAGAGCAGCGGCAGGGTGGACGTCTGCGGCATCTGCTCGGGGCTGAGCATCTTGCCCACCGCGGCCGACATGTCGGGGAAGTCGCCGACCACCAGCGGGCACTCGATGTCCGCCAGCAGCTCGAGCCCGCGCTCGAGCAGCTCCAGGCGCTCCGACTCGAGCTCGATCGCGCCGCCCCGTGCGTCGAACGTGCCGTAGCCGAACCAGAACAGGAAGTCGAGCGCCACCACCAGGGTCGGCTCGGCGTCCAGCGCGGTCGACACCTGGAGCGGGCCGAGCTGCAGCGGGCCGGTGAAGAAGAGCTCGTCCCCCAGGCCGAGCAGCGGCCGGTGCGGCACGCGCAGCGAGGCCTCCAGCGCATCCACGAAGGGACGCTCGGCGCCGAAGCCGGCCGAGAGGCTGGCGCCGATCACCACCACCTGCTGCAGCGGCGACGGCTCCTGCGCCACCTCCGGGCGCGCGAACGTCAGGCCACCCAGGGCGAGAGCGAGGACGAAGTTCTTCACGAGGTCACCTCCTTGGGGCCATCCTTCTGGAAGAGGGCGCACACCGCCCCGGCCGGATCGCGCACGATCGCGAAGCGGCCCTGTCCGCCGAGACCGCGCGGCGGGCGCACGACCTCGCCGCCGAGCGCCTTGCAGCGCTCCAGGCTGTGCGCGAGGTCGGCCACGGTCACGTACAGCAGCCACTGCGCCGGGATGCCCTCGTTCGAACCGCGCGCGTGGCACACCCCGGCCACCGCGCCGCCCTCCTCGGGCAGCATGCAGTAGTCCTGGTAGCCGCCCATCTCGACCGCCTCGCTCTTCCAGCCGACCACGGCGCGGTAGAACTCGCGCACGCCCTCGGCGTCGGGAACGGTCAGGTCGACCCAGCCGATCTTGCCCACCTCGCTGCTCATGCCGTGCGTCTCGCTCTCGGGCTAGGGCCAATCGTCGGTGCGGAAGCTCGCGGCCGGGAGCCCGGCCGCGTTCCACAGGTTGGTCTCGTCGGCCGCGCCGTCGCCGAAGCGCACGGCCACGGGCGCCGGCACCGCGGGGCTCGTCACCACCAGGCTCGCACCGTCGATGCGCGCCGTGGCCGGATGGAACACGCGCTCGGGACCGGCGATCGCGAGGTGCCGCACGGCTTCGCCGTGCGCGGTCAGACCCTCGGCGTGCGTGAATTCGAGCCGCAGCGCGGCGCCCTCGACGCGCATCGACCGGTACAGCGGTCCCGAGCACTCGAGCTCGCGCCCGTAGGTCCCGGCCAGCGCCCACAGCGCCAGGCGCTCGCCCACCTCGCGCTTCTTCTTCGGGTGGATGTCCGCGGGATCGCCGATGTCCATGGTCACGGCCATGCCGGTGTGCGCGAGCGCGAGCGTGCGCCGCTGCGCGTCCCGCAGGCGCCCGCTCTCGCCGCGGTCGTCGGGGTACGCGAAGGGCGCGATCTGCACGAAGAGGAAGGGCAGCTCGGGCTGCCGGAAGGCCGCACGCCAGTCGCCGATCAGCGTCGCGAAGAGCCGCGCGTAGGAGTCGGCGCGGCCGCGGTTGGCCTCGCCCTGGTACCAGATCACGCCGCGGATCGCGGCCGGCGCGAGCGGCGCGATCATGGCGTTCCACAGCACGCTGGGCTCGTAGGGCTCGAAGGCCGCCGCCGCCGCCGGCGCGCGCGCGGCCTCGGCCTGGCGCGCCAGGCTCGCGCCGAACTCGGGGAACGCCGCCAGCGCGCCCGCGCGCGTCCAGGCCTCGGCCGGCGTGCCGCCCCAGTCGGACGTGATCACGCCCACCGGCACGCCCAGCTCGGCGCGCAGCTTGCGCGCGAAGAAGTAGGCGCAGGCGCTGAAGGCCGGGGCGCTGTCGGGCTCGGAGGCGACCCAGCTGGCGCGCACGTCCGCGCGCGGCGCCGGCGCCAGCGCGTTCTCGAGCGCGAAGAAGCGCAGCTCGGGATCGCGCGCGCTGCGCACGGCCTCTTCCCAGCCCTCGACCCCCTCCCCGATCCGCGGGCCGAGGGTCCACTCCATGTTCGACTGGCCCGAGGCCAGCCACACCTCGCCCACCAGCACGTCGGCGAGCACGCGCCGCTCCTCGCCGCTCGTGAGCACGATCTCGAACGGGCCCCCCGCGGCCGGCGTCTCGAGCTCGGCCTGCCAGCGTCCGTCGGGGCCGGCCGTGGCCGTGCGCGCGCGCCCGTCCCAGCTCGGCGTGAGCGCAACCCGCGCGTGCGGCGCCGCGCGGCCCCACAGCGGCGCGCGCGTCTCGCGCTGCAGCACGAGGTGCTCGGAGAACAGCGCGGGCAGCTCGAGCTCCCCGCCCACCGCGGTCGACGCCGGAGACAGGGTCGCGAGCAGCACCAGCATGGAAGCGCGCCCCGCTAGAGTTCCCAGACGCGCACGCGCCCGTCGGCCGCGGCGCAGGCGAGGTGCTTCGCGTCGGGCGAGATCGCGACGCCATAGACGCCCTTGACCGGCACCTCGTGGCGCGCGACGAGCTCGCCGTCCGGCGCGCGCAGGCGCAGCACCGCGCCGTCGGTCGAGACCGCGATCGAGCGTCCATCGGGCGCGAAGGCCAGCTGGAACACGCCCTGGGCCTGCAGCGGCACGCAGTTGACCTCGTCGCCGCTCACCACCGTCCAGAAGCGCAGCGTGCCGTCGAGCCCGCTCGAGGCCAGGATGGCCGGGTTCGGCGAGGCCTTCAGGCACGCGACCCCGATCTGGTGGCCGCCGTGCACGCCGTCGAGCGTGCCGTCGGGCAGCGCGACGCGGTGGATCGGCCCCGTGCCGCCCACGAACAGGAACAGCCCGTTCGGCGCGAAGGCCAGCGCCAGGTGGCGCTTGTCGAGCGCGGGCAGCGTCTTGCGCCGCGCGCCGGTGTGTCCGTCCCACAGCACCAGCTCGTTCTTGGTCGAGATCGTCACCAGATGGTCGCCGTCCGGTCCGAGCGCGCCGTGGATCTGCTGCTCGAAGGTGTGCAGCGGCTTGCCGTCCTTGAAGGACCACAACCGCACCGCCGGATCGCTGGAGGCCGTGGCCAGGCGCGTCTCGTCGGCCGAGAAGGAGAGCGCGTTCACGCTCATCTCGTGCCCGTCCAGCGCGCGTTCGGCCCTGAACCCCGGCACGGACCAGACGCGCACCTTGCTGTCCTGGCCGCAGGAGACGAGGTGCTTGCCGTCGCGCGTGAAGTGCACGGCCCGCGCGTGCTTGCCGTGGGCTTCGAGGACCAGGGGGGGGTTGGGCATCGGAAGGCAGGGGTGGAGGGTGACCCAAGGATAGGGAGCACTCCAGGCCGAGGATAGCCAGCGGGGGCGAGCTCGCTCGAGCCCGCGGTGCACCCGGCCGGGCCGACTGGCGCGGATCCTGGACCTAGAGCACGTCGACCCAGCGCGGCGAGGCCGCGAAGGCCGCGTGGATCAGGCCGACGTGCGAGTACGCCTGCGGGAAGTTGCCCCACATGCGCAGGTCGCGCGGGTCCACGTCCTCGCTCAGCAAGCCGAGCGGCGACAGCGCCGCGAGCACGCGGGCGAGCACGGCCTCGGCCTCGCTCGTGCGTCCGACCGTCCCCAGGGCCTCCACGTACCACAGCGTGCACAGCACGAAGGCCACCTCGGGGCGCCCGAAGCCGTCGTCCAGGCGGTAGCGCTGGATCCAGCCGCCCTGCTCGAGCTGGCGCGCGATGGTGTCGAGGGTCGCGAGCAGGCGCGGGTCGTCCTTGGAGAGGAAGCGCAGGCTGGCCATCTGCAACAGCGACGCGTCCAGGTCCTTGCCGTCGTAGCTGCCGACGAACGCGCCCTGCCCCGGGCTCCAGGCGCGCGCCACGATCTGGGCGTGGATGCGCGCGGCCGCGGCCTCGAACTCGGGCACGAGGCCGGGCGCGTGGCGCGTGGCCACGCTGCGCATGCGCTCGGCCGCCGCCCAGCCCATCAGGCTGGAGAAGGTCTGCGGCTGCATCCGGGTGCGGTACTCCCAGATGCCCGCGTCCGGCGTGCCGGCCAGCGCCACGCCCTTGCGCGCCAGACGCACCAACAGGTCGAGCACGGCCGGGGTCTGCTCGGCGCGGAAGCGCTGGTCGAGGAACACGGGCGCGAGCGCCAGCACGAGCTCGCCGAAGACGTCGTTCTGCACGTGCTCGGACGCCTGGTTGCCGACGCGCACGGGCGCGTGGCCCTCGAAGCCCGGCCACTCGGCCAGCATGCTCTCGCTCAGGTCGCAGCGCCCGTCCACGCGGTACAGCGGGCGCAGCGCGAGGTCGGGCGCGCCGCCGGCCACGTCCAGCAGGAACTGCACGAAGCGCTCGCGCTCCTCGAAGTGCCCGAGCAGGCGCAGCGCGCCGAGCACGTAGTAGGAGTCCCGCAGCCAGCAGTAGCGGTAGTCCCAGTTGCGCGCGCTGCCGGGCGCCTCGGGGATCGAGGTCGTCATGGCGGCCACGATCGCGCCGGTGTCCTCGAAGCAGTGCAGCTTGAGCGCCAGGGCCGAGCGGATGACCACGTCCTGGTGCAGGGGCGGGATGTTGCAGTGCTTGACCCAGCGCCGCCAGTAGCGCTCGGTCTCCGCCAGGAAGCGCTCGCACAGGGCCGGCAGCGCCTCCTCGACCGGCGCGCCCCAGCTGAAGGCCAGGTGCCGGCGCTCGCTCAGCACGAAGGGTTGCCCGTCCAGGAACGACTGCGGCACGTCGGTGGTCAGGCGCAGCGGGCGCGCGAAGCCCTCGAAACGAACGTGGTTCGAGCCCTCCAGGCGCTGGGGCGTGCGCCGCGACCAGCCCAGCACCGGCTCGCAGCGCACCACCACGCGCGGGCTGCCCTCCAGCGGCTCCACGATGCGCAGCAGCAGGGTCGGGCGGAAGGCGCGCTCGTGCTGCAGGAAGCGCGGCGCGAAGTCGAGCACGCGGAAGGCCCCGTCCGCGTCGCGGAAGGTGGTCTCGAGCACGTTGGTGTTCTCGAGGTAGCGCTGCGTCCCGCGCGCGCCGTCGGCCGGCCCGACCAGGAAGCCGCCGCCGCGCTCGGCGTCCAGCAGGCGCGCGAAGACGGGCTCGGAGTCGAAGCGCGGCAGGCAGCACCACACGACCTCGCCGGTGCGCTCGACCAGGGCCGAGAACTGGCAGTTGCCGATCAATCCGAGCTCTTCCAGGCGCATGCGGGGTCTCCGCGCGCACCCTAGCCGATTCTGTTTGCCGCTCAAACGATTTCATGCTTGGCTAGCCGCGTGCGACGAGCCCTGCGCTTCACGGTGTTGCTGGTGCTCGGCCTGGCCGGCCTGACCTTCGGGGCCGCCCTGGTCGTGCAGCACCAGACCCGCGCCTGGTTCGACCGCGACCTGAACCTGCGCGCGCGCCTGGCGGTCAACGGCGCGCGCGAGGCCCTGAGCGCGAGCTGGCGCGCGGACCCGGCGCGCCTGACGACGGTGCTCGGCGAGCTGGCCCAGGACGAACGCATCATGGGCGCGAGCGCCTGCGCGGCCGACGGCCGGGCCCTGGCGCGCAGCGACGACTTCCCGGCCGAGCTGGACTGCGCCAAGCTGCTCGCGCGCGTGCTGCGCGAGGGCCCGAACCCCGAATGGGGCCACTGGTCGGCGACCGAGGCGCTGCCCGGCGGCGACGTGCACCTGACGGCCATCCCCGTGGCGGACGAGCGCGGTGAGCTCGGTTACGTGGTGCTGGTGCACGACCTCGCCTTCGTCGCGCGCCGCGACGCGCGCATGCGCCAGTTCCTGCTGATCGCCTTCGGCGTGCTGGCGCTGTGCGCCTCGATCCTGACCCTGGTGGCCTCGCGCATCTCCTGGCGCAGCTGGAGCGAGGAGCTGCGGCGCTCGCTGCGCCTCGGCGGGCAGCGCAAGGAGTTCAAGCCGATCCTGGCCGACGTACGCGAGCTGGTCGACCGCCTGATGGACCAGGAGGGCCGGGCCTGGACGCCGCAGCGCTTGAAGGAGACCCTGCGCCACCAGCTCAGCGGCGAGAAGGTGCTCGTGCTCGCCAACCGCGAGCCCTACGTGCACCAGCGCACGCGCTCGGGAGAGCTCGAGGTCATGCACCCGGCCAGCGGCCTGGTGACGGCGCTCGAGCCGATCCTGCGCGCCTGTTCGGGCACGTGGATCGCGCACGGCAGCGGCTCGGCCGACCGCGAGACCTGCGACCGCCGCGGGCGCCTGCGCGTGCCGCCCGGCGAGGGCGCCTACGTGCTGCGGCGCGTGTGGCTCAGCAGCGACGAGGAGCGCGGCTACTACTACGGCTTCGCCAACGAGGGCCTGTGGCCGCTGTGCCACATCGCCCACACGCGCCCGCTCTTCCGCGGCGAGGACTGGCAGCACTACCGCGCGGTGAACGAGAAGTTCGTGCGCGCCGTGCTGGACGAGGTCGACACCGACGACCCGATCATCCTGGTGCAGGACTACCACTTCGCGCTCGCGCCGGCCCTGATCCGGCGCGCGCTGCCGCGCGCCACGGTGATCATGTTCTGGCACATCCCCTGGCCCAACAGCGAGCTGTTCGGGATCTGCCCGTACCGCGACGAACTGCTGGAGGGCATGCTGGGCGCGAGCATCCTCGGCTTCCACACGCGCCTGCACTGCAACAACTTCCTCGACGCGGTCGACCGCTTCCTCGAGACGCGCCTCGACCGCGAGCGCAGCGCGGTGGTGCACCAGGGCCACGAGACCCTGGTGGAGCCCTACCCGATCTCGATCGAGTGGCCCATGCGCCAGCTGGCCGAGGTGCCCGACGCGAAGGCCTCGCGCGCGGCCGTGTGCGAGCAGCTCGGACTCGCGCCCGGCGTGCGCCTGGGGGTGGGCGTGGACCGGCTCGACTACACCAAGGGCATCGAGGAGCGCCTGCTGGCGGTCGAGCGCCTGTTCGAGCGCCGCCCGGACTTCCTCGGGCGCTTCACCTTCCTGCAGCTGGCCGCGCCCAGTCGCACCTCGATCGCGCGCTACCAGCAGCTGAACGAGCAGGTCGAGGCCCTGGCCCGGCGCATCGATGCGCGCTTCGCGCGCGACGGCTGGCACCCGCTCGTGCTCAAGCGCGAGCACCACGAGCCCCCCACCGTGTTCCGCGCCCTGCGCGCGGCCGACGTGTGCTACGTCAGCAGCCTGCACGACGGCATGAACCTGGTGGCCAAGGAGTTCGTGGCCGCGCGCGAGGACGAGCGCGGCGTGCTGGTGCTCTCGCAGTTCACCGGCGCGGCGCGCGAGTTGACCGAGGCGCTGATCGTCAACCCCTACAACCTGGACGAGGCCGCCGACGCGCTGGCGGCCGCGCTGGACATGCCGCCGGGCGAGCAGGCCGCGCGCCTGCGCTCGATGCGTTCCTACCTGGCCGAGTTCAACGTCTACGGCTGGGCCGGACGGATGCTGATCGACGCCGCGCGCCTGCGCCGGCGCGAGCGCCTCAACCAGCGTCTGAGCGAACCCGCCCCGCGCCCCGAACCCGCGCACACGGCCTAGGCATGGCCACCAAGAACATCCTGGCCCTCGCGCAGCGCGAGGTGCTGGCCCAGCTGGCCTGGTCGAACGTGCTCCTGGGCTTCGACTTCGACGGCACGCTGGCGCCGATCGTGGCCCAGCCGGACGAGGCCGCGCTGCGCGCCCCCACGCGGCGCCTGCTGACCACGCTGGCCGCCCTGTATCCGTGCGTGGTCATCTCCGGCCGCGCCGTGCGCGACCTCCAGCCGCGCCTGGCCCGTATCCCGTTGCGCGGACTGGTCGGCAACCACGGGCTCGAGCCCTGGCGCGCGAGCGACGTGCTGCGGCGCCAGGTCGAGCGCTGGAAGGCCGCGCTCGCCCCGGCCCTGGCCGAGCTGGCGGGGGTCGAGCTGGAGGACAAGACCTACTCGCTGGCGCTGCACTACCGCCGCTCGCGCAGGAAGAAGGAGGCCCGGCGCGGCATCGCGCGCGCGCTGGCGCTGCTCGGCGAGGTGCGCGTGGTCGGCGGCAAGCAGGTCGTCAACGTGTTGCCGCCCGGCGCGCCGCACAAGGGCGTGGCGCTCGAGCGCGAGCGCGAGCGCCTGGGCTGCGACACGGCCTTCTTCATCGGCGACGACGAGACCGACGAGGACGTCTTCGCGCTCGACCGGCCCGGGCGGCTCCTGACGGTGCGCGTCGGCAAGTCGCGCGCCTCGCAGGCCTCCTACTGCCTGGCCAACCAGACCGAGATCGACGCGCTGCTGGCGCGCCTGATCGAGCTCCGGCGCGACTCGGCGGCGGAGCCCCGGCGCCAAGCGCGATGAGCCCGGCCGCGCGCAGGCCGCGGCGCGGCGCGGGCGACCCACCGGCGCGCGCCCTGCCCTCGCTCGGCCCCACGCTCGACTTCCTGCGCCTCCTGTGGGAGCTCGACCACGCCCTGCAGCGGCGCTCGAAGCGCATGGCCAAGGAGCTCGGCCTGACCGGCCCGCAACGGCTGGTGCTGCGCATCGTGGGCCGCTTCCCGGGCATCCCCGCCGGCGAGCTGGCCGCGCTGCTGCACGTCCACCCGAGCACCCTGACCGGGATCCTGCAGCGCCTGGAGACGAGCGGCTGGCTGCGGCGACGGGCCCACCCGCGCGACCGCCGCCGGGTGCTGCTCGGCCTGACCGAGCGCGGACGCGCGCTCGACGCCGGCGCCCCCAACACGATCGAGGGCGCGCTCGAGCGCGTCCGCTCCGCCCTGAGGCCCGCCGAGTTCGCGGGTGCCGCCAAGCTCCTGCGCGCCCTCACACAGGCCCTCGAGACGCCCGGGAGCACGCGCGCGGACTGACGAGCTGCCGCGAACGCGCCCCCGAACGCGCGCGCGCCTAGAATGGCGCCCATGCCGCTCGCCGCCTTCCATCCGACGATCGCGCGCTGGTTCGCCGAGCGGCTGGGCGAGCCCAGCGCGGCGCAGCGCGAGGGCTGGCCGGCGATCCGGGCGGGCGCGCACGTCCTGATCTCGGCTCCGACCGGGTCGGGCAAGACGCTGGCGGCGTTCCTGGCGGCGATCGACGGGCTGGTGAAGGAGGGCGGAGCGCTGCCCGACGAGACGCGCGTGCTGTACGTCTCGCCGCTCAAGGCGCTCGGGAACGACGTGCAGAAGAACCTCGCCGGCCCGCTGGCGGAGCTGCGCGCGCTCGATCCGACGCTGCCCGCGGTGCGCGTGCTGGTGCGCAGCGGCGACACGCCGCAGGCGGAGCGCGCGGGCATGACCAAACGCCCGCCGCACATCCTGGTGACCACGCCGGAGAGCCTGTACATCCTGCTGACGAGCGTGGGCGGACGGAAGCTGCTCGGGAACGTGCGCACGGTGATCGTGGACGAGGTCCACGCGCTGCTCGGCGACAAGCGCGGCTCCCATCTCGCGCTCTCGCTCGAGCGCCTGGCGGCGCTGGTCGAGCGCGCGCAGGGACGCGAACCGCAGCGCATCGGCCTCTCGGCCACGCAGAAACCGCTCGCGGCGGTGGCCGAGTTCCTGGGCGGGGTCGGGCGTAGCGTCACGAGGATCGACCAGGGCTCCTTCCGCCAGCTCGACCTCGCGCTCGAGCTGCCGCCCTCGCCGCTCGAGCCGGTGTGCTCGCACGAGACCTGGGGCGAGATCTACAAGCGCGTGGGCGAGCTCGTGCTGGCGCACAAGACCACGCTGGTCTTCGTGCAGACGCGCAAGCTGGCCGAGCGCGTGGCGGCGCAGCTCGCGACGCTGCTGGGCGAGGCCAGGGTCACCTGCCACCACTCGAGCCTGGCCAAGGAGCGGCGCCTGGCGGCCGAGCAGCGCCTGAAGCGCGGCGAGCTCTCGGCCCTGGTGGCGACGGCCTCGCTCGAGCTCGGCATCGACATCGGCGACGTCGACCTGGTGTGCCAGCTCGGGACGCCGCGCTCGATCGCCATGTTCCTGCAGCGCGTCGGGCGCGCGGGGCACGGCGTCGGGCGCACACCCAAGGGGCGGCTCTTCCCGCTCACGCCGGACGAGCTGGTCGAGGCCGCGGCGCTCTTCCGCGCGCTGAAGAACGGCGTGCTCGACCGCACACCCACCCCGCGGCCGGCGCTGGACGTGCTCGCGCAGCAGCTCGTGGCCGAGTGCGCGAGCGAGCCGTGGAGCGCCGACGAGCTCTTCGCACGCCTGACGCGCGCCTGGCCGTACCGCGCGAGCGCGCGCGCCGACTTCGACGCGCTGGTGGCGCTGCACGCCCGGGGCCGCGCCGCGCTCGTGCACGTCGACGGCGTGAACGGCGTGCTGCGCGGCACGCGCCGCGCGCGCCTGACGGCCATCACCTGCGGCGGCGCGATCCCCGACACGACCCAGTACCAGGTCGTGCTCGAGCCCGAGGGCACGCCGATCGGCTCGCTGGACGAGGACTTCGCGATCGAGTCGAACGCGGGCGACGTGTTCCAGCTCGGCAGCGCCTCGTGGCGCATCCTGCGCGTGCACCAGGGCACGGTGCGCGTGGTCGACGCCAAGGGCGCGCCGCCATCGCTGCCGTTCTGGTTCGGCGAGGCGCCCGCGCGCACGCGCGAGCTCTCGCTGGAGGTCAGCGCCGTGCGCGAGCACGGCTCCACCGCGACCGGCGCCGCCTGGCTCGAGCGCGAGACCGGCATCGACGCGGCCGCCGCGCGCGAGCTCGCGGCCTACCTGGGCGAGGCGCGCGCGGCGCTGGGCGCGATGCCGACCGCGACGCGCCTCGTGCTCGAGCGCTTCTTCGACGAGTCGGGCGGGGCCCAGCTCGTGCTGCACGCGCCGCTCGGCGGGCGCATCAACCGCGCCTTCGGCCTCGTGCTGCGCAAGCGCTTCTGCCGCCACTTCGGCTTCGAGCTGCAGGCCGCCGCCAGCGAGGACCACGTGCTGATCTCGCTCTCGCCGCAGCACTCCTTCCCGCTCGCGGAGGTCTTCGAGTACGTGCGCTCGACGGTGGCGAGGGAGCTCTTGGTGCAGGCGGTGCTCGTGACGCCGCTGTTCGAGTCGCGCTGGCGCTGGAACGTCACGCGCTCGCTGCTCGTGGAGCGCTATCAATTTGGAAGAGGTGGCGGCAAGCGCGTGCCGCCGCCGCTCCTGCGCATGCGCGCCGACGACACGCTGGCGCAGGCCTTCCCCGACGTGGTCGCGTGCGGAGAGACGCTGCCGCCGGGCGACATCGAAGTGCCCTGGGAGCACCCGCTCGTGCGCCAGACGCTGGCGGACTGCCTGGAGGAGGCCATGGACGCCGACGGGCTCACGGCCACGCTGGCCGCGCTCGAGGAGCAGACGATCGAGCGCGTGGCGCTCGACACCGTGCAGCCGAGCCCCTTCGCGCGCGCCGCGCTCTCGACCCGGCCCTACGGCTTCCTCGACGACGCGCCGCTCGAGGAGCGTCGCACGCAGGCGGTGCTGGCGCGGCGCGTGCTCGACCGGAGGACGGCCGAGACGCTCGGCGCGCTCGATCCGGCCGCCATCGCGGCGGTGCAGGCCGAGGCCTGGCCCGATCCGCGCGAGGCCGAGGAGGTGCACGAGGCGCTGGGCTGGATGGGCTACGTCACGGTCGCCGAGGCCGCGCGCCACGCGGGCTGGCCGGGTTGGTTGGCCGAGCTCGAGCGCGCCGGCCGCGTGCGGCGCGAGGGCGAGCGCTGGTTCGCGGTCGAGGCCACGCGCGACCCGAAGGCGATCCTGCGCGGGCGCATGGAGGCCCTCGGGCCGGTCGTCTCCGACGATCCGCTGCTCCTCGAGCTCGAGCGCGATGGCGTCGTGCTGCGCATCCCCTACCAGGGCGCGGACTCTCCCGGAGGGACCGGCTGGTGCGAGCGGCGCCTGCTGGCGCGCATCCAGCGCCGCACGCTCGACGCGCTGCGGCGCGAGATCGAGCCCGTGCCGACGGCCGAGTTCCTGCGCTTCCTCGCCGCCTGGCAGAAGCTCGAACCCGACTTCCGCGGCGAGGGTCCGGCCGGCCTGCGCGCCGCGCTCGAGCGCCTGGCCGGCTTCGAGGCGCCCGCCAAGGCCTGGGAGAAGCAGCTGCTCGCGCCGCGCGTGAAGGGCTACCGCCCGGAATGGCTCGACCAGCTCGCGCTCGCCGGCGAGATCGCCTGGGGGCGCCTGTTCGGCAGCGGCAACTCACCGCTGCGCGCCACGCCGATCGCCTTCTTCCCGCGCTCCGAGAGCGAGGCCTGGCTCGCGCTCGCCGCGCCGGTGGACGCGCGCGAGCTCTCCTGGCCCGCGCGCGCCGTGCTCGACACTCTCACGGCCCGCGGCGCGCTCTTCACCGACGACCTCGAGCGCTGGACGAAGCTGCTCACGACCGACCTCGAGCGCGGCCTGGGCGAGCTCGTCGCGCGCGGGCTCGTGACCTCGGACTCCTTCGCCTCGCTGCGCGCGTTCCTGCTGCCGGCCTACAAGCGCCGCTCGCCCATCGCCGCCGCGGGGCGCTGGAGCCTCTTCCGGCCGGCGCACGGCTCCGCCGCGCCGGCGGAGGGAGCTTCCACGTCTGCCGCGCCCGCGCCCGACGCCGAGTTCGCCGCGCGCGCGCTGCTGCGCCGCTACGGCGTGCTCTTCCGCGCCCTGCTCGAGCGCGAGCGCCTGCCCGTCCCCTGGCGCGACCTCGCGCGCGCCTGCCGCACGCTCGAGCTGCGCGGCGAGCTGCGCGGTGGCCGCTTCGTCACCGGCTTCACGGGCGAGCAGTTCGGGCTGCCCGAGGCGGTCACGCTCCTGCGCTCGATGAAGAAGCGCGCGCCGAGCGTCCCGATCAGCCCGTCGCAGTCCGATCCCGTCGAACTGAGCTCGTGCCTGATCCCCGGCCAAAGGACCTCGAAGGGTCCTCGAGATTCGAGCGCCGCGGCGCACGCCCGCGCGCTACCGCAACCGTAGCCGCCCCGGAGTCCAGACGGCGAATCGTCCCTCCAGCCTCAGGCCGACTCGGGCAAATCGAGGTTCTCCGTGTGGGCGATCTCGTCGGCCGCGAACGCCACCGCCGCGCGGATGTCCTCGCGCGTCAGGTTGGGGTAGGCCTCGAGAAGGTTCTCCTCCGACGCCCCTTCGCTGATGCGCCTCAGGATCAGCTCGAGAGGCGAGCCTACGAGGAACCCCGCGGATCTGCCAGATTGCCCGTGGCTGGCGCGGAGTCAGGCCCCTCGACCCCTCGATTCCTCGTAGCACTTCGGATCACGTCGAAGGGATGGGCCGAAGCCCCCCAGGAGCCGAGCACACCCGTGGCCATCCCTTGGGGCCGTCTCGCCGGGGCCAGGAACACCGCTCGACCGTGGGGACCGATCCAGGTGCGTCAGTCGTAGCCCAAGCGCCTGGGGACGCTCTCGATCGCACGACCCTCGGCTACTTGCCCCCGACCGTTTCCTGGGCCCTCGATTCCCAGAAGCGCTTCAACCCCTCGCGCGTCTCCTCGACCAATCCATCCGCGGCTCGGCGAAAGGCGAACTCCGTCCCGTCCGGGTTCCCCCAGAGCTTCTCGCCCTTCCGAGGTGCGGCAGCGAAGTGTCGGGAACGAGGCAATCCACGCCCTCGAAGCGCGCGGGATAGAGCACGGATGCGGAGATCCTCTGGTCGACTGTCTCGAGCGCCAGCCCTGCCCCTGACCCTGTCGCCCGGGTCGCGTGGTCGAAGGGCGGGCCGAAATCGGTGCAGCGGCAGAAGTCGAGTTCGAAACTCCCCTCCGCGGCACGCGTCGCGCAGAGCGCCGTGTTGTCGAAGCCCCCGAGCCAGTTCCAGCTCCAGCAACCGTCGAAATCTACGTCGGCGGCATACAGGCCTTCGAGTGCCGACGGCACGGACGCAACGGAAAGGACGGAGTCCGTCTCCGCTCCGACGGGATCGGGCCGGGCAGGTTCCTCGCGACGACAGGCCGGCAGAAGGACCGCGAGCGCGAGGCCGCCCGCCAATCCGAGGCCCACCCTCACAGCTTCCACCCCGCCCGCGAGCGCAGCGAGGCGATGTGCGCCACGTGGTGCTCGTGGTGCCACGCGTACAGCGCCAGCGCCGCGTCGAGCGGCCAGTGGCGCTGGCCCTCGGGGTGGTAGAAGCGCCGCGACCAGTCCTTGCTGCGCAGCGAGCGGAAGAGCCACACCAGGCGCTCGGTCGCGCCCTCGAAGATCGCCAGCGAGGGTTCGATCGGCGCCGTGCGCGCGTCGGGCAGCGCGCTCCAGCGGTTCTCGTCGTAGGGCTTGATGGTGGGCTCGTCCTCGGTCAGCGCCAGGCGGAAGCGCGCGCTGCCGTTGAGGCAGCTGTCGGCCAGGTGGTGCACGACCTGGCGCGCGCTCCAACCGTCGGGGCGGTAGGCGCTGTCGAGGTGCACGTCGGCGAAGCCGCGGACGGCGACGCGCAGGCGCTTCGGCGCGAGCTCGAAGCGCTGCAGGTTCTCGTTGAGGTCCGCCAGCGAGTAGGAGTCCTGGGGCGCGAAGCGGCCGATCGGGAAGCGCAAGGCCTCGAGGGCCGGGTCGTCGGTGGTGGAGGCCATGGACGCGAGGATAGCGCTGGACGGCGGCGCGGGCCGGAGTGAGAGCTCTGCAAGCGCGACGGAGACGCGCGTGGAGGCCCGGCGCACCGCTATCTTCGGCGCCCATGACGCGCGCCGCGCTCACCTGCGCCCTCCTGCCGGGGCTGCTCCCGCTGGTGGCGTGCGCCACGACCGGTCCAGGCGCGCCGAACAGCGGCGCCAGCGGGACCCCGGCCGCGGCCGCGGAGATCGCCGCCGAATCGAGCGCGGACTCTTCGGCGGGGCGAACGAGCCCCCCCTGGACCGAGCTCGCGATCAGCCGCGAGGGCCGGCCGCTCTGGCAGGCACTCTTCGGCCACGGCCCGCGGCGCGTGCTGTGGGTCGGCGGGATCCACGGCGACGAGCGCGAGGGCGCGCGCGCGACCGCCGAGCTGGCGGCGGCCTTCCTGGGCGAGCCGGACGCGGCCGAGCGCGCTACCTTGCTCGTGATCGAGGACCTGAACCCGGACGGCTCGGCGCGGCGGACGCGCGGCAACGCACGCGGCATCGACCTGAACCGCAACTTCCCGGCCGCCAATTTTCGCGCGGGCGCGCGCGCCGGGCCGACGCCGCTCTCCGAGCCGGAGTCGCTGGCCCTGTTCGAGCTCGTGGTCGCCTGGCAGCCCGAGCTCGTGCTCGTGGCGCACTCCTGGCGCCAGCAGCAGTTCGTCAACTTCGACGGCCCCGCGCGCGCGCTCGCCGAACGCTTCGCGGCGCGCGCGGGCTTCGCACTGCGCGAGTCGAAAGACCTCGCCCCCACGCCCGGCTCGCTCGGGACCTTTGCGAACGAGCGCGGGCTCGCGCTGCTCACGCTCGAGTACCAGCGCGGAGCGGACCCGGACGAGGCCTGGCGCGCGACGCGTGCCGCGATCCTGGACGCGATCCTGGGTCGTTGAGCGCCCGCGACGCGGGCTACGGCGCGTGCTGGTTCCGCTGGACGGCCGCGAAGCCGTCGTCGAAGTGCGCCAGCACCGCATCCGCGTCCGCGTCGCCGTCGACGTCGCCGAGGACGAACGCGCGCGCCCCGCCTCCGCCGTCGTCGAACCATTCGGGCGGCTCGAACACGCCGGCACCCTCGTTCCAGAGGACGGCGAAGCGGTAGGCATTCGTGGACGCCTCCTCGCTCGTGACGGCGAGATCGAGATCGAGGTCCCCGTCGAGATCGGAGAGCGCGATCGCCTTCGCGTAGCTGGCCACGCTCGGGAGCGCCACGGCCGACGCGTACGTGCCGTCGCCCTGGTTGTACAGCGCGGAGATCCCGCCGGACGAGCCGCTCGCGACCACCAGATCGACGTCCTGGTCCCCGTCGAGGTCGCCGGCCGTGATCTCGCGCGGAGCATCCACGCCCGCGCCGAACACGCCAGCCGCGGAGAAGGTCCCGTCGCCGGTGTTGGCCAGGACGAGCACGCCGTCGTTGCTCCAGCGCGTCACCGCGAGGTCCAGGTCGAGGTCGCCGTCGAGGTCCGCGACGGCCACGGACGCCGGGCCCGAGCCTCCCGCCGAGTAGCCGACCGCCGCCGCGAGCACGCCGCCACCCTGGTTCTCGAGCACCGCGACGACCGCGGACCCCGCGAACGCCACGACCACGTCGAGATCGAGGTCGCCGTCGAGGTCGGCGAGCGCCAGCTGGTCGGGGCTGCTCGTGCCCCCCGGATAGGCGACGGGCGCCGCGAGCGTCCCGTTGCCCAGATTCGCGAGTACGGCCACGTTGCTGCTGCCCGTGACGGAGTTCGCGACGACCACGTCGCGATCCCCGTCGCCGTCGAGATCGCCCGCGGCGACGGCGCGCGGTCCCCCGCTGCCGCTCGCGAACGTCGTCGGGCTCCCGAAGCCTCCGCCGCCGTCGTTCGACAGCACGGCGACTCCGCCCGTGGACCGCGCCACGACGAGATCGGGATCGAGGTCGCCGTCGAGTCGTGCGAGCGCGAGGTCGACTGGGTTCCCGCCGGTCGCGTGCCGGCTCGGCGTGGAGAAGGTGCCGTTCCCCGCGTTCGTGAGCAGCGCGATCCCGTGGTACGACGACCCGAGCGCGACGTCGCGGTCGGCGTCGCCGTCCAGGTCGACGGCGACGAACACGCCCGCCTCCCCGAGCGGGTGTGCGGCGGCGGCGGCGAACGAGCCGTTGCCCGGGTTCGCGAGCACCGCCAGGCCACTCTCGTCGACGACCGCGAGGTCGGGATCGTGGTCCCCGTCGAGGTCGGTGAGCGCGAGCGGGCCCGCGGCGGAACCGCTGGTCGGGTACGCGACGGGAGGCGCGAACGCTCCACCGCCAGAGTTGCGCAGCACCGCGACCGTCCCGCTCGTGCCATGGCTCACGGCGATGTCCCCGTCCGTATCCCCGTCGACATCGGCGATCGCGAGGTACGTGGGGAAGTCGCCGCCGCTCGGGTGCTCGACCAGCGGCTCGAACGTCCCGTCGCCGTGGTTGATGAACACCCCGACCTTGTCGATGTCGTAGAGCGTCACCGCCATGTCCAGGTCCAGATCCCCGTCGAGGTCGCCGAGCGCGACCCCGTACGGATCGCGGCCGAACATGTCGTGCTGCTCGCCGTACTCGAACGCGCCGTCGCCGTCGTTGAGCAACACGAGCACGTTGCCGAAGCCGCCCCCGGCGAGCTCCGCGCTCGCGCAGACGATGTCCTGGTCGCCATCGCCGTCGAGATCGCCGAGTTCGAGGTCGTAGGACGACCCGCCGCCGCTCCAGTACTCGGTCTCGTTCCCGAACACACCCGTCCCGTCGTTCTCGAGCACGAACAGCGTCATGAGCGCGTAGCTCAAAACAACCAGGTCCGCGTCCATGTCCCCGTCGAGGTCGGCCAGCGCGAGATCCAGGAGCTGGGTGACCCCGGTTCCGACCGAGAACTCCGCTGTCGTCTCGAAGCGCCCGTGGCCGTCGTTGCGCAGGACGGAGATCGCGTCGGTCGAGAAGGAGCTGCTGGCGACGACGAGGTCCCGGTCCCCGTCGCCCTCGAGATCGGCGCTCGCGATCGCCTGCGGGAAGTCCGGGACCGGGTGCAACGGGATCGGGAAGACCGGCGTGGGCACCGAGGGCGGTAACGTGGCGAGCGGTCTCGGACGGAGCCGGCCGGAAGGGCCGCGGGGCGTCTGCGCGGCGAACGCGGTGGCGCCCGAGGCGAAGCACGCAGCCACGAGGACGAGGAGCGGCGTCAGGCGCAAGGACGAGGACGAGGACGAGGACGAGATCAACATCCGAATGGCACCTCCAGGCGCGGAAGAGAGTAGCACGGGAGCCGGGCGGGCTCGCGGCGCGGGCGCCGATCCCGACGCGATCCAGGGAGTCTCTAGGGCACCGGAACGCAGGCCGGGCTGGGCTCCGCGCGGCCCGCGGCGTGCACCAGCGGACCCGCGGCCGGCAGGGTCCACTCCGTCTCGCCGGCCTCGCGCGCCACGCGCTCGAGGAGGTGCACATCCTCCATCGCCAGGATCGCGCCGCGCTCATCGGCGAAGAGCCCGCCCGCGGTCCAGTAGCGCGCGAGCTGCTTCACGCGCCCCGCCGCCATGCGCGGGCCGGCGCCGTGGAAGCGCGCCAGGGCCTCCACGTAGTCGAGCAGGAAGCGCGCGGCCTCGCGCCGCTCGACACGCCGGGCTCGCTTGGCTCCTGGGCCAACGAGCGCGGCCTCGCTCCTGACGCTCGAATACCGCCGCGGCACGGACCCGGCCGAGGCCTGGGCAACGACGCGCGCGGCGATCGTCGCGGCGATCCTCGGCGAGTGAGGGCGACTCACTGATCTTCGAGCGGAAACCGCGCAAGCTCCTTCCACGCGAGGCTGACTCCCCCGTGCTCGCGGTCGAGCACCTGGAAGCACACGAGCTGGTCGCGGTTGCCGAAGAGGACGGAACGCAGCAGGTAGACGTGCCCGAGCACGACCGGGCAGCGCTGGCTGAGACCGAGCTCGCGCACACGCGCGGCGTCTGCCTCCGAGAACTTCGCCGTGCCGTAGACGACGTTGCGCTCGGGCTGCACCTGGAAGAGGAAGTCCCAGGCCTCGCGCGAGCCTCGCGCCAGGCTCGAGGGGGGGATCCCATTCCAAACCGACTGGACCTGGTCCGTGTTCAGCCGACCGAGGTCGAGAAAGAGGCCCTGCTCCGATCCCGCGAAGCCAGAGGAGAAGTCCTTCTCCAGCCCGAGGATCGCGGTCTCGTAGTCGTGGTCCTCCTTCTCGAAGGAGTAGAAGGCTCCCTCCCATGTGCGTTCGAGGAGCGGATCCCAGCGGCTGCGCTCCAGCAAGCGGCAGAAGCGCGCGTCGGTCGGTCCGCGCTCGAAGCGCTCGCGCATCTCGAGTGGCACCTCGAGCAAGCTCGGGCGCGCGCTCGAACGCAACTCCGTGAGGAGCTGGATGCGCTCCTCCAGCGAGAGCAGCACGAGCCAAGGAGGGCCCGCAGGCACCTCGCGGTGCTCCTCGGGGTAGTGCCAGCTGTCGCCCTTCGACTCGGCAACTGGCCAGCGCGCGACGGTGCGCCAGAGCAGCGTGCAGCTGTCGTCGTCTTGCGCGATCACCGAGAAGGCCACCAGGTGGTCGTGCTCGCCCGGGCTCTGCACGCGCAGCAAGAAGGTGTGCCCTGTTTGCACCGGGTAGACGTGCCTATCCATGTCGGTGGCCGCTCCCTGCTCCTGCGTGAGTTCGTCGCTCCACAGGAGCTCCCAGTCGTGAGAGCGTTCCTCCGGTACCCAGCCAGGAATGGGGTCGGGCCGGCTCGGCATCCTCGCCAGCGAGACAGGGCCCGCGTCGAAGAGCAGGCCGATCTGCCGGCCATGGAACCCGCTCCGCAGCATGTGGTCGTGGAAGCCCAAGTCCGGCTCGGACTGGTAGCTGTACTCCCGCGTCGCGAACGAGAAGTACGCACACCCACCCTGGGACAGGACCAGGTCAGCCTTGCGGCCGTCCAGAACGCGCGCCACGCCCGTGTCCGCGAGTGTCAGGAGAGCCGCGTTGTCGGCCACGAGCGCGGGGTCGACGCGCACGAGGTCCGCCTCGATCGTGCGCATGAGCTGCACGGCGAGCGCCAGGCGTTCGTCGAGCGACAACGCCACGAGCTCGGCGACCGGCGGCGGGGACACGGGCGGAGCTTCCGGCGTCGCGACAACCGAGGGCGCAGGCTCGCGCACCTCTGGCGGCACCACAAACGCGACCTCGACGGGCGGGGCCTCTTCCGCCTCCGCAGGCGGCAGCGAGGCGAGCGCCGCTCCGCGCGAATCGCTCGGGCTCGTGATCCAGCGTACTCCAGCCAGCACAAGCAGGCCGCCGGCTGCGAGCGAGGCGAGCTTCAACGTCGCGCTCGCGCCGCGCCACGCGAACGGGAATCCGAGCCCGGCCCACGCCTCGCGCCCGCACCGCCGATCGAGGCGTTTACGCAGCGACTCGTGCGCGCGCGACAGCTGCGAGCGCACCGTCGCCGGGCTGCGCTCGAGGCGCGCCGCGATCGCGGTCGGATCGAGACCCTCGTAGTACCGCAGGAGGACCACGCCGCGGTACGGCTCCTCCAGCGCGAGCACGGTGTCCACGACCTCGCGCTGCGTCGCGAGCCGCGCGTAGGCCTCGTCGACACTCTCACCGCCGCCTTCCCCGCGCTCCAGCCGCGAGGACGTGCGCTCGCGCTGGTCACGCCGTTCGCGCCGGCGGCGCTGGTCGAGCGCAAGGTTGCGCGCCACGCGCGCCAGCCAGCCGCGGAGCGAGCCCTCCCCCGCCGGCGCGCCCGCGAGCCCGCGCAGCCAGGTCTCCTGCAGGATGTCCTGCAGCTCGGCCTCGTCGCGCACCAAGCCGCGCACGACGGCGCGGACGAAGGGCTCGTGAGCCAGCAGGGACTCGACGGAGAGGGGGCGGACGTTCATGGGGCCAGGCCTCGAAGGTGTAGTAGGTGGCCTGAGGACGCCAGCCCCCCATCGAGCGCGGCGAGGAAGGCGCCAAAAGAGCAGAGGCATCGTCCCGAGGTCGCCCCGGCGGCCGGCGCACGGGCTCCAGCTCAGGAGGCTGCCGCGCTCGGCTCGACGACTTCTGCCGCCCGCGCCGGCAAGCTCCAATCCGACGCGCCGGCCTCGGCCGCGACGCGTGCGAGGAGCGCAGTGTCTTCCATCGCCAGGATCGCGCCGCGCTCATCGGCGAAGAGCCCGCCCGCGGTCCAGTAGCGCGCGAGCTGCTTCACGCGCCCCGCCGCCATGCGCGGGCCGGCGCCGTGGAAGCGCGCCAGGGCCTCCACGTAGTCGAGCAGGAAGCGCGCGGCCTCGCGCCGCTCGACCGTGCGGCCCGTGAAGATCCACGGGTCCCCCAGGGCCGCGCGCCCGACCATCGCGTAGCGGCAGCCGGTCTCGGCGCGCAGGCGCGCGAGGTCGGCGTGGCGCGCGACGCCGCCGTTGCCGCACACCGGGATCGAGACGACGCGCACCGCGCGGCGCAGGCGCTCCCAGTCGGCCGTGTCGCGGTAGGCCTCCTTGCGCGTGCGGCAGTGCACCGTGAGCAGCGCCGCGCCGCCCTGCTCGACCGCGCGCGCGATCTCCTCGAGGCGTGAGTCGTCATCGCCGCCCGCACGGATCTTGGCCGTGACCGGCACGCGCGCGACGGCGCGCACGCAGGCCGCCACGAGCTCCTCGACCTTGCGCGGCTCGTCCAGCATGGCCGAACCCGCGCAGCCGCGGATCGCGCCCTTGGCCGGACAGCCGAAGTTGAGGTCCACCAGCGGCGCCCCGAGCTCCTCCGCGCGCCGCGCGCTCTCGGCCACGGCCGCGACCACCGAACCCATCAGCTGCAACCCGACCGGCGCCACGTGCCGCCACGGCCCGAGGTGCGCCGCCAGGATGCGGCTCGGGATCGGCCCCTGCACCACGCGCGCGAACTCGGTGAAGGTCCCGCCCAGCACCTCGGGCCCGTTGCGGGCGAGCACGAGGTCGCGGAAACACGGCTCGGTCACGCCCTCCATCGGCGCGAGCAGCGCCGGCGCCGTGAAGGGCAGGGCGCGCCGCCCCACGTCGAGCGGCGCGCCGCCCGCACGAGGGGGCGCGCTGGCTTCCTCGAACGCGTAGGCCCGGATCGCGGTCTGGTAGCGCACACGCCGCAGTCTAGTCGCGCTGGGCCGCTGGCGCTCCTCGCAGCGGTGCGGACCGCAGCAGCTGGATCGCCTCGCCCAGCGCCCCTATCGTGGGGGGGGCGCCGCATGATCCAGGTCGAGCACGTCACCAAGCGCTACGGCGCGACCCTGGCGGTCGACGACGTGTCGTTCCGGGTCGAGCGCGGCGAGGTGGTCGGGTTCCTCGGGCCGAACGGGGCCGGGAAGAGCACGCTCTTGCGGTTGCTCTCGACCTGGCTGGTGCCCGACGCCGGGACGATCACCGTGGCCGGGCACGACGCGCGCCGTGCGCCGCTCGCGGTGCGGCGCGCGCTCGGATACCTGCCGGAGCACAACGCGCTGTACGAGAGCATGCGCGTCGACCGCTTCCTGGCATTCGTCGGGCGCATGCACGGGCTCGCGGGTGCGCGCCTGGGCGAGCGCACGCGCTGGGTGGTCGAGGCCTGTCAGCTCGAGGCGGTGCTGGCGAAGAAGATCCAGCACTGCTCGAAGGGCTTCCGCCAGCGCGTGGGGGTGGCGGCGGCGCTGATCCACGATCCGCCGGTGGTGCTCCTGGACGAGCCCACGCACGGGCTCGATCCGTTGCAGGTGGCGCTGTTCCTCGAGTTCGTGCGCGGCCTGGCCAAGACGCACGCGGTGCTGTTCTCGACCCACGTGCTGGCGGAGGCGGTGGCGGTCGCGGATCGGTTGCTGGTGATCCACGCCGGGCGCCTGCTGCTGGATGCGCCGGTGGAGACGATGCGGACGCGCGCGCGCGCGTCTGGCCGCACGATCGAGGAGGAGCTGCTGGAGCTCGTGCGCGCGGCGCGGCGCGAGCCGGCCGGGACGTCGGCGTGAGTGCCAAGGCACAGCCCAGTTCGGATGCACAGCCCAGGGCCGACGCGGCGCGCTCCGAACGTCTCGATGCACGCAGCTTCGCGCGCGGCGTGCGCCTGGTGGCGGGGCGCGAGCTGGGCGCGGCCTTCGACGCCGGCATCGCCACGGTCGCCACGGTGGCGCTCACGCTGCTCGCGAACTCGATCTTCATGAACGAGTTCTTCCTGACGGGCACGCTCGACATGACGGGCTTCTTCGATCTCCTGCCGCTGCTCCTGTGTTTCTTCGTGCCGGCGCTGTCGATGCGCCTGTGGGCCGAGGAGCGCAAGAGCCGCACGATCGAGCTGCTCTTCACGCTGCCGATCCGGCCGCTGCAGGCCGTGCTCGGGAAGTACCTGGCGGCGCTGGCGCTGTTCGCGCTGTTCCTGGCGTGCACGCTGCCGATCCCGCTCATGCTGGAGTTCCTGGGCACGCCCGACCGCGGCGCGATCCTGGCGGGATACCTCGGGCTCTCGGCCTTCGGCGCGCTGTTCCTGGCCATCGGCGGGCTGCTCTCGGCCCTGGCGCGCGACCAGATCACGGCCTTCGTGCTGAGCACGCTGGTGGGCTTCGCGCTGGTCCTGACGGGCCAGGAGCGCGTGGCGAGCGTGCTCGACGGGCTGGCGCCCACGCTCGCGCTGGGCTCGTTCCTGCGCGAGAACGTGGCGGTCCTCGCGCCCTACGGCGATTTCGTGCGCGGCGTGCTGCGGCTCTCGGCCGTGAGCTACTTCGCGCTCTCCTCGGCGCTGTGCCTGTGGGCCACCGCGCTGGTGCTCGAGCGCGACCGGAGCTGATCGTGCGACGCTCCGAGCGCCTGCTCCTCACGCTGTTCCTGCTGCTGGCCACGGGCGCAGGCGTGCTGGGCCCGCGCGTCGCGCGCCGGCTCGAGCAGGGCGGCGCCCTGCGCCTCGAGCTGGCGCGCCTGCGCCCCACCGCGCTCGCGCCCGCGACCGTGGCGTGCTTCGAGGCGCTCGAGGAGCGCGTGCTCGCGACCTACTACGTCTCCGCGCCCGCGCGCATGCCGGCCGCGATGCGGCGGCTCGAGCTCGAGGTCGGCGACCTGTTCGCGGCCCTGCGCGCGCGCTTCCCCGGGCGTTTCGACTTCCAGCTGGTCGAGCCCGAGGCGGGCGAGGGCCTGACGGGCTTCGCCGCGCGCCGCAAGGTCGCGCCCTTCAGGGTGCGCAGCGTCACGCGCGACGCCTGGGACGAACGCACGGTGTACTCGACCCTGGCCCTGTCGGTCGGCGCGCGCCCCGAGGTGCAGCTCTCCGGGCTCGGACCCGAACACCTGCCGCACCTGCAGGAGTGGCTGGTGGGCACGCTCGCGGAGCTCGCGCGCCCGCGCCAGCCGCGCATCACCCTGGCGGCGCCGGCCGAGCCGGGCGCGGGCTTCGAGGAGCTGGCCGACGCGCTGGCCGCGCGCGGCACGCTCACGCGCGTCGATCTGGACGCGGGCGAGGCCCTGCCGCCCACCGACCTGCTCTTCTGGCTGCGCCCGCGGCGCGTGAGCGGCGCGCAGCTCGGCGAGCTCGAGCGCCGGCTGGCGGCGGGTACCAGCGTGGTGCTCGCCGGCGGCCTGCTCGAGCCGCACGAGGAGCTGCGCGCGGACGTGCCCTTCGTGTCCTTCCCGCGCGCCGAGAGCGCCATGACCGAGCTGGCCACGCACTTCGGGCTGGCGCTCGAGCCCGGGCTGGTGCTCGACACGAACTGCGAGGCGCTCGAGTTCGGCGGCGTCGAGCGCCCCACGCCGCACTGGATCCGCTGCATCGCGCCCGACCAGGACTTCCACCGCTTCGCCTCACAGCCCAACGGCACGCTGCTGTTCCGCGCGCCGAGCACGCTCACGCCCGTGCCGGCGCGCCTGGCCGAGCTCGACTGGCAGGCCGAGGTCCTGGCCACCACCTCGGACGGCAGCTGGCTCGTGCCCGAGCCGCCGCGCGATCCGGTCGAGCTCGCGAGCCTGGTGCGCAGCGAGTCCGCGGCGGTCGCCAAGCAGGCCCTGCTGGTGGCGCTGCGCCACGCGGACCCCTGGCACGGCCTGCTGGTGTTCGCGGCGGCCGAGACGCCCTTCGCCGACGGCTTCTTCCGGCGCGAGCACAACGCGCACGCGCGCCTGCTCGAGGTGCTGCTGCAGGAGACGACCGCCAGCGAGCGCCTGGTGCTGGCGGGCATCGACCTCGCGCGCCCGACGCCGCTGCCGCCCTTCTCGAGCGCCGCGCGCCTGGCCTGGCGCGCCTTCGGGATCGCGCTGCCGATCGCGCTCCTGGTGCTCTTGCTGCACGGGCGTGGGCTCGCGCGCGGCGCGAGCGGGCTCCTCGGCCGACTGGCGCGCTCGGCCCGAGCCCTGGCGCTCCCCGTGGCAGCGGCCGGCACGCTGTTCCTGAGCGTGGCCGCGACGAAGGCCATGGACGGGCGCCTCGACCTCTCGGCCGGCGCGCGCAACTCCCTGGCGCCGGCGGCGCGGACGCCGGCGGCGCGCTCAGCGCGCCTGGGCTCGGTCGCGGCCAGCCTCTACGTCTCCGAGCGTGAACGGCTGCCGCCGGCGCTGCGCGCGCCCGCCCAGCGCATCCCCGAGCTCCTGCGCGAGTTCGCCGAGGCGGGCGCGCCGCTCTCCATGACCCGCACCGATCCCGACGCGCTGCCGCCGCCCGCGCGCGCGGCCCTGGCCGCCGCGGGGATCGGGACGCACGCCGGCTCGACCAACGACGACGGCGTCACGCGCGTCTCGCGCTTCACCTGCGCGCTGCTCCTGACCCGCGCGGGCCAGAGCGTGGTGCTCGACTTCCCCGACGCGCGCAGCCTGGAGCGGCTCGAGTTCCGCCTGGCGCTGGCGCTCGAACGCCTGGGCGGGCGCGCGCGGCCGCGCGTGGCCTTCGCCTCGGATGCGCCGCGCCTGTCGGCGGCCGAGGCCTTCGAGCAGTTCCAGCAGAAGGGCCTGTTCGCGCCGCGCGGCACGGACGTGTTCGCGCTGGCGCGCGCCGCGCTCGAGCGCGACGACCTGGAGGTCGTGCACGTCAACCCGCGCGCGCCGGTGCTGCCGGAGCACAGCGACGTGCTGGTGTGGCTGCAGCCGCGGCGCTCGATCGAGCCGATGCTGGAGGAGACCGTGCGCGTGCTGCACGGCGGCGGACGGGTCGTGCTGGCCGCGCAGCACTTCGACCTCAAGGCGCAGCAGTTCCGCGGCGGCGACTTCGCGCCCAAGTACTGGCCCCAGCCCCAGAACCCGGACCTCGAGCACCTGTACTTCCCCGAGCTCGGGATCGAGCTCGTGCGCGAGGTGCTGTTCGACCAGCTGTGCCTCCCGATCGCGGCCGAGTCGCAGCTCACCGGCCGGCGCGGGGCGCGCGACTTCGAGCGCCAGGCCTCGGCCCTGCCGTTCCAGATCCGCCTCTCGGCCGCCGGCTTCGCCGCGCATCCGCTGATGCGCGGCCTCGGCGACCAGGCCTTCCTGTGGGCCAATCGCCTGCGCTGGGACGAGCAGCGCCTGGGCGCGCTCGGGCTGGTCGCCACGCCGCTCGCCTGGAGCTCGCCGCGCACCTGGAGCTTCGCCTGGAAGGGCGGCTGGGTGCCGCCCGAGCTCCTGGCGGGTCCGGCCCGGCTCGAGGGCAGCTCGGGCGAGTTCCTCGGGGCCCAGCCGCTGGCGGTGCTGTTCGAGGGCACCTTCCCGCGTCCGGCCGGACCGCTGCGACTCACGCCCGCGAGCGCCGACGCGGCGGACAGCGCGGCGACCGAGGAGCCGCGCCCCTGGCCCGCGAGCGCGCCGGGCAAGCTCGTGTTCCTGGGGGACTCCGCCTTCCTCGAGAACGACGCGCTGGCCGCGCCGGAGTTCCGCGGCGACCAGCTGCTGTGGAACGCCGTCGCCGGGCTGGCCTTCGAGGGTGAGCTCGGCGAGCTGGCGACGCGCACCGAGACGCCGCCCGGCTTCGGCCTGCTGGCGCCGCGCACGCGCCTCGCGCTGCGCGCCTTCGCGCTCGCGGGCGGACCGCTGGTGCTGCTGGCGGGTGCGGCCGCCTGCGCGGCCCTGCGCCGGCGCGCGCCGCGGCCGCTCGGGAAGGAGGC
>CAZWAY010000052.1:0-38747 GCA_964631945.1 uncultured Planctomycetaceae bacterium | reverse complement strand
CAGGGGGTCCCCTTTCGGCGTGCCGCGAAGGTCCCTTTTCTGCTTGCCGCGGACAACGTGCTGCCGGCCTGCAGCTGGGGGCGGCCTGTAACCCCTCGACATCCACCTTCGGCCGAAGGCAGTCGACTCCTGCCTGGAAGGCTATCGAGTTGACCAACCAGACTCGCCGCGACCGGTCAAGGCGTTCGAAGGCTTGGGTTGCGCTTGGCACACCTTGGTCCTGGCGCGGGGTCAGGCCGTTGGCCGCATCAAGAGGTCCCAGTAGATCGCGAGATGCTTGAAGGCGGCATCCAGCTCGGTGGGCCCGATCGAGGTCTCGGTGGCCAGGAACTGAAACTCCTCTCGCCATTGGGGAGGCGGGGGAGGAAGCACTCTTGGGAGCTCTTGGCGCCGACGTCTCTCGAACGTTGCGTGCAGTGCCGTGCGCAGCTCGTCTGTGTCGAGCGCCCCGCGCTCGATCAGGATCAGGAGATCGACCAGGTCCTTCACGCGCATGTTGACGCGGTCGGTCCAGGGAAAGGTGTAGGCGTGGATCTTCTCGGCGAACTGCAGAGCCTTCGGGATCGCGCGAACTCGGGCGGGCGCGACGCCCGCGAACTCGAGGAGGTCATGGCCGACGAGTTCCTCGGGGACTCCAACGAGGGCGTCCCCGAACCCGACGTCGATGGACGAGCGACCGAATTCCTTCCCGCCGAGGCGGGCCACCACTGGAAACGTCCCGCCGCCGAGAGGAGCGCCCTTGAGCTCGGTGGGTCGCCCGATCTCGAAGCGCAGGAAGTCGCCGAGGTCGAGCTCGCCGGCGCGCTGAAGTCCCTCGTGCACGTCTTCGAGGCGTGTCTCCAGGGGTGAGCTGGCCACCTCGCCGAGACTGAGGTCGATGTCCCTCGTCGTGCGAGCTTGCGGGCGGAAGCGCAGCTCGAACGCGTAGCCACCCTTGAGGAGCCAGGGGGCATCGGTTCGAGCGAACAGCCGCGCGAGCAAGCGCTCGAGGAGCACCTTCTTGCGCAGCGTGTCCTGCGGGATCCCGCTGCGGAAGTGCTCCTTGCGGAGCCGCTCGTCGAGAGCCTGCCGGAACGCCTGCGGGCTCTCGTACTTGCTCGCCATCAGGAGTCCCCGCTCGCGATCTCGAGAGCGAGGCGCAGGCGGCTCATTGCGGGCCCGTTCTGCGCGGCGTCGATCAGGGCGCTCTGGCGCACGAGCCCGCGGTCGAGTGCCGCGCGGATCGCCCTCTCGAGCTCGTCCTGCGCGACCTCAGGAGAGCGGGCGGCGTCGAGCAGGGTTCGGAAGGGCGTCGTGACGCGGAATCCGTCGCGCTCTTCGATGTCGGCGCTCGCCAGGAGCTCACGATGCAGCTTGCAGCCGGGCGGCACCTTCTTCTGGAAACGTGGCGGTACGGTGATGTGGATCGAACGGGGGAGGAGGTCGGTCAGGTCGTGAACGACCAGCGCGGTCACGTGCGAGACCACCGCCTGAGGCTCGTCCGAGCGATCGCGACTCCACAGGGTGAGGCGCACCAGGTCGTCATGCTCGGAGATGGGCACGGTCGCGAGGCGGTAGAGGCCGTGGCCCGCGTGTTCGATGTTCCCGACCCGCGTGTGGTAGTGGAGCAGGGGATAGGTGTAGCCCAGCCGGGCCGCCTGCTTGGCCGTGAAGTAGCCCGCGTGACGAGCGCGGGCGGCGAGATCGAGCTGCTCCTTGGCCTTCCTGCTGGATCGGCGAACCATGGATCTGAGCCCTCTACCAGGCATCATCGGTCCTGCGGGGCTTGGCTGCCACTGTAAACCTTCAAAATAGATGAATGTTTGCGATTCGCCCGATGCCTCCCCGGAACAGTATTCAGGGGGGCCGGCCCCCGTTCGCCACCCCCTGCGCGCGAGGGCCATGGAAAGGCGACGTCGCCACGTGCGCGATGCCGGGCCGCAGGGCCCTCGATACTTGGCCCCGACATCGCGGCGAGCAGCCACTCGTGCACTTCATCGCGCCTTCCCCCGCGCGCTCTGCCGGCTCGGAGTGAAGTAGCGAGCCCAGTTCGGCACCTGGACCAAGAACTCGGTCGGCATCCGCCATGGCTCGCCGTGGTGCTTCCTGCTCTCGCGCTCGAGAGTGTGCATTGCATCGCCCGCGCCCTCGAGCGGGAAGTCGGTCGCCCATTCGAGCACGTGATCGGTGCTCGCCTTCTGATCGGACCGGTACAGCCCGAGCACGATGCCCTTGCACTGCTCAACCGCTTGCGACTCGAGGCCGAGTTCGATGGAGCGCTTCAGGTCGTGCAGGAAGGGCTGAAGCGCCTCCTCCAGTAGCTCCCAGGCGGCCTCCGCCGGCTCCACGTAGCCGCCGATCGTTCGCCCGCCGGCGCGCCAGGCTGCTCCATGTCGATGTCCAGGATGGCGCGCTCCACTCGTTCGACGAGGCCGTCCAAGTTGATCTCGGACAAGATGCTTCGCGCGAGGTCCTCGAGTTCCGGCCGGAGCTCGGCACGTCGATGGAGCAGCATGTGAAGGACGCAAGCGCTCTCCTCCGGGCGCAGCCGTTCGAGGGCTGACACGTGCCGCCTCTTGGGCTTACTCGAACTCCGTGAAGGTTGCTTCGGGCGGGACTTCGGAGCGCGTGCTCGACGGTTCTTCATGGACACTTGAACGTGCGGCGTTGGTCTGCATCAACGCGGGGCAGGCGAACGCGCGCACACCCTGCAACCCGAGGGAGCGCACGTGCGGCAAGTCACGCGCTGGCACTGGGGGCAAGGTGCCGCGCAGGCGGAACACGTCAGGTGGCCGGCTTCGTCGCAGGCGTGGAAGGCGAGGGTCGGCTCTCCGCAGGCGCGGCACAGGAACGGCAGCGGTCCGCGCAGGAAAGGATCGCGGACGAGCGTGAGCGGGATCTCGCGTTTCCTGCGCAGCAGGACGACGTCGCAGGCGGGGGCGGAGTAGCCGAGCGCGAGCGAAGAGGAGAGCTCGGTGCGCACCTCGACGGCGTAGCGGAAGGAGAGCTCGCGCAGCTTCTCCTCGCGCTGACGGCGGATCGCGGCGATTTTTTCGGCGCTGGCCGCGAGCCCCTTCGCGGCGCGGCGGCGGCGCGTGGCCTCCGAGAGCAATGTGTCGTAGTACGCGCCGATGCGCTCGGCGTCGCGCGTCAAGCGAACGGACAGCCGCTCGCGGAGCGGCTCGAGGCGGGTGCGTAGCAGGCGCTGAGCATGCCGTTCGACCGCCTCGGCGGAGCGCGCGACGAACCCCACCTCCGGAGGATCCGCGACGGCCTCGGCCGAGGCGAGGCGCTCTAGCAGTGCGTCCGCGAGAGTCGCGGACACGAGCCCGAGAGTCGGCTCGTAGGCCACAAAGACGCTGCCCTCCTGGCGTTCCTCGCCGACGGCCTCGTAGCGGAACTCGAGAACGAGGAGCGCGAGCGACACGACGCGCGTCCCGCGCACGCGAGTCGTCCCGTTCAGGGCGGCAAGGCGCGTGGCCAGGCCTTGCGCCAGACTGTCCGCCTTGCCGCCCGAGGGCGCGTCCAGGCGCGCGGCGGCGCAGCGTCCGCGTCCGAGGGTGCGCTCGAGGCAGGCGCGCAGAGCCTGCGCTTCGAGAGCGAGCGCTGTTTCGCCCTCTTCTGCGGGCGCCAGCAAGCGCAGGAGCGGCGCCTCCGGAAGACCGGTGGCAGCACTCAGCTCCGGCGGCAGGACACACTCGAGCGCTCCACTGGGCCGTTGTTCGGCAATTCCGCCTTCTCGCCGCACGAAGCGCGTGAGGTACGCGGTGGGTTCGAGCGTCGCGTCGCCGCTGCGGATCGAGTCGTTCACGCCTCGAGCTCGCGCCCGAAGGCCGCCTCCTCGAGCTCCTTCACCGCCTCGTGCTCGCCGCGCGCGGCGAGCATGCGCTCGCCCAGGAGCTCGAAGCGCGCGCGCACCTCGCCCGGATCAGCGGCGCCGGCGTAGAGCTCGAGCACCAGCTCCTGGAACTCCTGCTCGTCGTCGCCGAGCCTCCCCAGGATGGCCTCGACCTCGCCCACCACGAGCTCGAACATGGCGATCTTCTCGTCGAGCACGCGCAGGATCTCCTCCTCGATCGTGCCGGCGGTCACGAGGTTGAAGATGAACACCTCGCGCGTCTGGCCGATGCGGTGTACGCGCCCGATGCGCTGCTCGATGCGCATGGGGTTCCAGGGCAGATCGTAGTTCACGATCGTGCGTGCGAACTGCAGGTTGAAGCCCTCGCCGCCCGATTCCGAGCTGACGAGGACGTCGGCGCGCTCGCGGAACTCCTCGATCGTCGCGTCCTTCTGCGGCGCGCTGAGCTGCCCGTGGAACAGCGCCACGCTCCGGCCGGACCGGCGCACGACCTCGGCCACGTGCTCCAGGGTCGCGAGGTGCGCCGCGAAGAGCAGGATCTTGTCACCGCTCCTCTGCGCCAGGAGATCGGTGAGCAGCGCGTCTTTGGCCGGGGCCTCCAGCGCACGCGCACGAGTGGCCAGCTCGGGCTCGAGGCTTTCGAGCAGTGGCGCCGCAGCGTGCGGCGAGGATCCGGCGGCACGCAGGATCTCTCCGGCGCGGCCGCGTGCGAGGCTTCCCATCGCGAGCGCCGCGCGCACCGCTGCGGCCATGCGCGCGACGAACTCCGCCTCGCTCGCGCCGGGCACCGCGCGCAGGGTGGTGGCGTAGCGCGGCGGCAGCTTGGCCTCGGCCAGAGCACGCGTGTTGCGGATCATGACCTCGCGCAGGAGCGCCCGCAGGCGCACAGGATCCTTGACCGCGCGGCTCTTGCCCGCGGTCAGGAAGGCGCGCTTGAACTCGGCCTCGGTCGAGAACAGGCCGGGCTTCAGCAGCGACAGCATGTTGTGGATCTCGACCAGGTCGTTCTCCACCGGTGTGGCCGAGAGCAACAGGAGGAAGCGCGCGCGCAGGCGATCGACGAGCTGCCACGAACGCGTACGGCGGTTCTTGAGCCGGTGCGCCTCGTCGACGATCAGGAGATCGAACTGGTTCCTGGCGATGTGGCTGGCGTGAGGCTCGAGGCGCGCCAGGCCGAGCGAGGCCAGGAGTACGCCGTCTTGCGCCCACAGCGCGGGCTCCTCGCGCGCCGCGTCACCATCGATCACGCGCGCCTCGATGCCGAACTTGTTGGCGAGTTCGTCACGCCATTGCGCGCGCAGCGCGGGCGGCACGAGTACGAGCACCCGCCTCACGAGACCGCGCAGGAGGTACTCCTTCAGACAGAGACAGGCCTCGACGGTCTTGCCGAGGCCGACCTCGTCGGCCAGCAGCGCCCGGCCGTGGAACTCGCCGAGCACGCGCTTCACCGTGCGCAGCTGGTACTCGTAATGGTCGACGCCGCGCACCGCGGCCAGGGCGAGCAGGTTCTCGAAGCTGCCGAGGCGCGCGACCGCCTGTGCGTCGAGGCGCAGGCGGTAGTCGTCGAGGGCGAGCGCGGGACCGGAGGAAACACCGAGCTCGCCGGCGATGCTCAGCGGGCGGAAGACGAGCTCGACTCGTGTCGGACTCGCTTCGTCGGACCGTGGGGCCGAGCGCCGCAAGGGATGAAGGACGGGGTTCTTGAGCTCCGTGCGCGGAACGGCTGCCGCGGGGCGCTTTTCCTTCGGAGTCGCTCGGGTTGCCGGTGTCGTCTCCGCGCGTGTTTGCGCCGCGAGCTCGACCGCGAATCTCTCCAACGCCTTGCGCAACTTCGGATGCACGCGTGCCGTCATCAAGAGCCGCCCTCTCTGCAGCACTTCGCGAGCCTCCGGAACGCGATCCAGGTGCAGGAGTGCCTCCATCGCCACCACGTGCGCAGCGGGAATGCGCGGGAAGAGCCGCGCAGCCTGCGCCTGACGCTGCAGTGCCTCGGTGCGCCGGCCCGCGTTCCAGAGCGCGTCCACCTCCTCCATCAGCGCCTCGAGGCCGGCCACGCGGCTCTTGGTCTCCGGCCTCGCCGGGTCCGCGGCGCCATCCAGCGGGCTGGCGGGTGTCTTCGGGCCTGTTCCGATGCCGGGCGAATCTCGCACGCTCGCGGAGTCTACCGGCGGTCGCGAGGAGTCGGAGGCCAGGGCAGCGCGTCCTTCCCACGGACAGCGACTCCTCGCCGGGTGAGAATCGAGGGCTCACAGTGAGCCCTCGGCATCCTTCGTCGGGCGAGGAGCGAGTCCTGCTGCAAGCGCATTCTCGGCAGTGACTTACAAGGACAGCCGGGCTTGCCAAGGTGGATGTCGAGGGTTCAAGTCCCTTCAGCCGCTCCAAGTTCGCGCGTCCGCCAGCGCGGTCGGAGGGTACCCGGAAGCTCCCCGCTGGTTCCCCGGGATCAGACGGCAAGGCCCGCGTCGCCCTCGACGATCTGCTGGCGCAGCCTGGGTCGCTCGTCCGCCCGCCAGAGTCGCACGCGATGAACGGCGCGATAGACGAGCGGTCCGCCGTCCTCCGCGGTGCTGCGTTCGAGCGGGCGCGGAATGCAGACGAACTCCGTCTCGAGCTCCTCGGGAGAAGCGCGCACCGTGGCGTAGCCGTGCCCGCCGAAGTCGGTGAACTCGAGATGCGGCGCCACGTCGGGATTGCGCGCGGCCCGCGCCCGGGCGGGGTCCCCGGTCTCCTTCAGCGTCAGCGACGAGCGCACGCCGTGCCGGAGAGTCATGTTGAGCGCGCATTGCATCGAGCCGTCCGGACGATCGTGGATGTAGAGCGCGCGCAGGGGGTGATCGCGCGGGAACGTCAGCTCCTGGACCTCGGCCAGACCCTGTTGCGAGATCGAGCCCGTGACGAACTCGACGCCCACGGGCTCGAACGGTCGCGGCGGCAGCGTCGCGCTCGGATAGCCCGCCCAGAACGAATGCTTGTCACCGGCGACGATGGCGAACCCCGTGATGCCCTCCTCGCGCACCATGCGGAAGATCTCGTCGTTCTCGACCCCGTTGCCCGCATTGAGGACGCCGTAGCCGGCGCCCGGCCAGGGCCCGACCAGGTCTTGAGGCAAGTTCTGCGGGTCCGTACGCCAGGTCAGCGTGCCGAACGAGTGGCCCCAGATCTTCCACGGCGCTCTGGCGGCGCGCAGCTGCTGCTTGAACCACGCCATCTGCTCGAGGCCGAGATAGGCCTGCGGCGGCTTGTCGGCCTGCACGTTCGGCACGTCGGCGTCGCCGGCGCGGATCGTTGCCGGCGGGTGTCCGCCATCGTATTCCCGTCCTCGGTCGAGGATGTCGTTCCATTCCTCCGGGAACATCGACGGGAAGTTCCCGGGCGAAAGGCCGCCTCCGTCCGCCGGCGGCCCCATGAACGAGCGGTTGTCGGTCAGGATCATGTCGACGTTCCGGCCGAAGCGGAACGCGCGGTAGATGCGCAGAGCATGGATGGCGGCGAGGTTGTCGGGTTCCGGGCTGACACCACGCGCATCGAACGTGGTCAGCGGCGCGTCGGAGACACTCGGCGCCTCGAACGCATCGCCGGGTCCGGGCTTGGCCACGCGCGCCGGCTGGAACTCGTACCAGGCCTGGCTCGCGGCGAGCTTGACGCGTTGCGCCGGACGCGCGGCGCCGCCGAAGAACTGCTGGCTCTGGTAGCCTTGCCAGGAGAACTCGTGGTTGTCCCACACCGGCACGAACGGCCAGCGCGCACGCGCGTCCTGCAGGTCGGGATCGGTGAGGTAGCCGCGATACGCCGTGCGATAGTCCTCGAGATCGACCGGCAGGTGGAAGCTGCGCATCCGCTCGCCGCGTGGATAGCGCACGATGTCGCGCAGACGGCGACCACGCTGCAGGCCGCCGGGAGAGTCCTCCGGATACCAGACCATCTCGTAGATGAAGTCACCGAGGTGCAGGACGAAGCCCAGTTGCTCGCGAGGCGGACGGCGCGCGTCCTCGTAGAGCATGCGCCGGTAGGCATTGCAGGCGCCATTGGTGACGTCCTGGCAGCTCACGAAGGCAAAGCGCACGGGCCGGTCGTCGTCGACCGCCGGCGCCGTCAGCGTGCGGCCGATGCGGCTCGTGCTCCCGGATTCGTCGACGAATCGATACCAGTACTCGCGCGCCGGGCGCAGGCCCGCGGCCAGGAAACGGCACGTCCAGTCCGTCTGCGCGGTGACCTCGACCTCCCCGCGGGCAACGACGTGCGCGAACGCCTCGTCGCGCGCCACCTCGACCACGAGCCGATGCGCGCTCGCTCCCGGGTCGGGCGCGCGGCGGGTCCAGAGAATGACGCTGTCCGGGCCGGGATCGCCGGAGGCCACGCCCTGCGGATAGAGGTCGCGGCGCTCCGTGCGCGCCCCGCGCGGCGCGCTGGCGCAACTCGAACCGAATGCCAGCGCCGCCCCCAGGGCCGCAGCGTGCGCAGCGAATCGTCTGCGGGTGATGCCGGTACTGCTCATCGAGGATTCTCCCGTCCGTTCATCGCGGGTCCGTGGTCCGCCCTTGCGCGGCTGAATCCTAGTCGGCGGACGGTGGTACGCTCGCGAGTGGGTTCGGCTGACCCAAGTCTTGCGCGCTGGCTGCCTCGCCTTTCACCTCGAGGAGCTCCGCCTGGGCAGGAACTCCTCCGGGCGACTGAAAATCGACGCGGCGCGCGCGACTCGGCCCGGGCCCCATCGCCGAGATCCGTTCGAGCGCGAAACGCGCGCCCTCGGGCGTCATCAGAGCGGCCCGAGGCGGCTCCCAGACGGACGCCCCGCGCGCCCACATCCTGGACCGCGCTGTCCACCCCACTCTTCGAGGTTCACGAATGAAGACCAAGCCGAAGGAACGGATCGCATCGAGGCGGCAGTCGCAGGCCCCGGCGTCGGGACTCGCCCGCCGAATGGCAGGTTGTCTGGCGCTCGCCCTGCTGGGTGCCGGGCTGCCGGCGGCCCAGGGCGACGCGCGGCAGCTGCGCTGCTTCATCGACCAGCAGGTCGACGGGATCGAGAAGCTGATGGTGCCCGCCGCGAACGCGGACTTGCCGCAGCCGAGGCTCTCGAGCGGAGCCCCGGACCCCTTCTTCCAGACGACGGAGCAGAAGCGCTTCCTCGGCAAGCTGCTGTTCCACGACCCGGTGCGCACCGTCCGGGTCCTGCCCGAATTCGGCGGCGTGCCCGAGACGATGCAGAGCGCCTCGTGCGGCTCGTGCCACTTCGGAGCGGCGGGCTCGAAGGCCGGTACGCTCTTCAACTTCGCGGTGGGCGGTGAGGGCCTGGGGTACACCGACCGGCGCGGCCGCTTCGTCCCGCGCCGCCGCGCGCGGATCGACCTGCTCCCGCGCCTGCGGCTGCGGCCGCTGTTCCCCGGGGACGCGCTGGTGGACGAGCTGCCCACGCTGACGGACATCTACGAGAACGCCATCGGCAGCCCGGCCCTGCAGGAGCTGCCGGACGAGGTCGGCATGTTGCTCCGGACCGGGCGCCTCGACGCACTCGACAGCGTCGGTCGCAACGCGCCCAGCGTCGTCGGCGCGGCCTTCAACACGCGCTTGCTGCTGGACGGCTTCGCGGGCGAGCCTGACGAGACCCGCGGCGGCCTGAACCCGCTCCATCACCCGGCCCAGGAGAACGTCGCGTTGCTGCTGCTCGACGCGCACCGGATGCTGGATCTCCAGTCCGGGGCCCTGCAGGAGATCCCCGCCTACGTGAAGCTCTTCCAGGACGCCTTCCCGGAGGAGGCCGCGCAGGCGCAGCGCGACGGGGACCCGGACCTCCTGATCAACAACGTGACGGTGTTGCGGGCGACGGCGAGCTTCCTGCGCACCGTGGTCACGCGCAACACGCCGTGGGACCGCTATCTGGCCGGAGACGACCGCGCCCTGACGTCGGCTCAGCTGCGCGGCGCCAGGCTGTTCTTCACCGAGGCGGAGGGCGGACGCGGCGGCGCCGGGTGCTTCACGTGCCACAGCGGCCCGATGCTGAACAAGCAGTGGGACGACCCCGACGTCGCCGGCGTCGGCGCATTCGTCGAGCAGAACTTCCACAACCTCGGCCTGTCCGACCACCCGCTGCAGGCGTTGAACCGCGAGGCACGGCACGACCCGCGCTTCCGCGACGTGGGGCGCCAGGAGATCACGGGTTGCGAGGAGGACGCCTTCAAGTTCCGGACGCTCACCCTGCGCCAGCTGCGCGACGGCCGGTTCTTCATGCACAACGGCTCGTTCACGAGCGTCGGCGAGGTCGTGAGGTACTTCAACGCGGGCATCCCGCAGGACCGCGAGGCCGGCTCGAACCTGTCCATCTCGAAGCGCTTCACCAATCCCCGCGGCCCCGGCTTCGCGCGCGGCCTCGGCCTCGGCGAGCGCGACGTGCGGGACCTGACGGACTTCCTCGAGAACGCCCTGTACGACCGCGCGTTCGTCGAGTTCGATCCGCGCTCGACGACCGACACGTTCCAGGCGAACGCGCGCGACCTGACCTACTCGCGCTACCGTCCGGACCTCGCCGCCCTGGGCGCGGACGACGGCTTCATGCCGAGCGGCCGCCCGCAGGACAACAACGACCCGCTGTCCCGGCGCGACATGGGGCTCGAGTTCCTGGACGTGACCTCGCGGCTGGAGGCCAGGCTCGTCGACTCGGACACGCACCACGGCGACCGCGAGCAAGAGGACGTCTGGCGCATCACGAACCGGGGCTCGACCCCGGTGGACACCCACCTCCTCGTCGTGGTCAAGGGCCTGGGCGAGGGCGTCCGCATGGAGCACACCAGCGGGATCTCGAAGGCCGGTGCGCCCTACAGCCGCCAGTTCCTGAACGACGGCGTGCTCCTGCCGGGGCAGAGCCTGACCGTCGAGCTGGAATTCGAGAAGGGCCACCACTCCCCGAGGGCGAGCTACACGCTCCAGCTGCTGTCGGGGCAGGGCGATCCGTGAGCTCGATGCACGGATAGCCCCGACGGACTCCTGCGCGCCGGCCCGGGACCTCGCTCGCGAGCGGGTCTCCGGGCCGGCGCCGTTCTCCGCTCGAGCCTCGTCCCTCGGCTCAGATTCCGAGCGGCGCCGGCGCGTCGGTTCCGAGGCTCAAGGCTTGCGGGCCGAGGTCGCCCGGTACTGCACCGTGACGGGGAATTCGTGGACGGACTCGTTGCCCGAGGCGTCCGTCGCCGTGCAGGTGACCAGCGTGGTCCCGCGCGGGAAGAAGCTGCCCGAGGGCGGGTCGCAGACGATCGAGGGCGAGGGATCGCAGGTGTCCGTGGCCGTCACCGTGAAGTGCACGACCCTCCCCGGTGGACCGTCCGAGGCCTCCCGCACGATCACCTGAGACGGGCACGAGAGCAGCGGGGGCGTCTCGTCGGGGCCGGTCTTCCACAGGGCCAGGTAGTCGTCGCGCTCGCCGAACGCCGAGAAGAAGCCGCCGCCGACGTAGAGCCCCGGAGCGCCGCCGCTGCCGTCGTCGAAGACCGCCAGCGCGTCGACCTGGTCGTTCTGCGTCCCGCTCTCCAGCGGCGACCAGACGGTGCCGTTCCAGCGGGCGATCCCGATCGCCGCCACGCCGCCCACGCTCGAGAAGGAGCCGCCGGCATAGAGCGCCGGCGCGCTTCCGCTGCCGTCGTCGAAGACGAGCAGGGACTCCAGGAAGCCCGCGACTCCGCTCCCGAGCGAGGTCCATGAAGCACCGTCCCAACGCGCGATGGAGTCCTTGGACGCGAACGAGCCTCCGGCGTGCAGCGCCGGTCCGCTGCCGTCGTCGAAGATGGCCAACGCGTTCACGCTCTCGTCGTCGTTGCTGCCGCCGTTCACGAGCCCGCCTCCGAGGCTCGACCAGGAGCTACCATCCCAGCGCGCGATCCCGTTCACGGTAACTCCGCCCGCGGTCGTGAAGTCTCCGCCGACGTACAGGGCCGGTCCGCTGCCGTCGTCGAAGACCTGGAGGGCTCGCACGTGCGCACGTTGCCCGGAGATCGCCACGCCGCTGCCGAGCGCCGACCAACTCGAGCCGTCCCAGCGCGCGATGTTGTTCACGGTCACGCCGCCGGCGGTCGCGAAGTGTCCGCCGGCGTAGAGCGCGGGGCCGCTGCCGTCGTCGAAGACCGCCAGCGCGTCCACGGCGGTGAACAGGGCGATGAAGGAGAGGCCGCTCCCGAGCGCGGACCAGCTGGCGCCGTCCCAGCGCGCGATTTGACTGGCCGCGGCCCCGCCGGCGGTCGTGAACCCACCGCCAGCGTAGAGCGCGGGTCCGCTGCCATCGTCGAATACGCTCAAGGCCTTGACGCCGATGTACCCACCGCTCAATCCGCTGCCGAGCGCCGACCAGCTGGTGCCGTCCCACTTCCCGATGCGGTTCAGCGTCAGGCCGTCGGCGTCTCCGAAGATTCCACCCGCGAAGAGCGCCGGCCCCGCGCCGTCGTCGAACACGGTCAGGGCCTCGACGGGCCCGCCGATCCCGCGCTCCAGGCGCGCCCAGCTCGTGCCGTTCCAGCGCGCGATCGCGTTCACCAGCAGGCCCCCGGCCTCCTGGAACTGCCCGAAGGCGACCAGCTCCGAGTCGTGGACGAGGAGTTCGGAAACCGCCTCGTTCGTCCCGCCGCCCACCTGCGACCAGATCGCGCCGTCCCAGCGCGCGATGTGATTGGCGGCCACGGCGCCCGAGCTCTCGAACGCTCCGCCCGCGTACAGCGCGGGCCCGCCGCCGTCGTCGAAGGCCAGGAGACTCCGCACGGAGCCCCCGGAGAGGCCGCTGCCGAGCGCCGCCCAGCTCGACCCATTCCAGCGCGCGATGTTGGCCACGGCGATGCCCCCGGCCTCGTTGAAGCCTCCACCGGCGTAGAGCGCCGGCCCGCTGCCATCGTCGAAGGCGACGAGGGTCTTGACGCTGCCGGCCGGCTGCGCGACTCCGATCCCGCCGCCGAGCGTCGCCCAGCTCGTCCCGTCCCAGCTCGCGATCTTGCTCACGGCCACGCCACCGGCGTCCGTGAAGCGCCCGCCCGCGTACAGCCGCGGTCCGCTGCCGTCGTCGAACACGGCCAGCGCATCGACCTCGGACTGCGGACCGGTGATCCCGCTCCCGAGGGCGGACCACGAGCTGCCGTCCCAGCGCGCGACCTTGTTGACGGTCGTACCGTCAGCGGTCACGAAGGTGCCACCCGCGTAGAGCGCGGGCCCCGTGCCGTCGTCGAACACCGCCAGTGCGCTCACGCTGCCGTTGCCCATGCCGCTCCCGAGCGGCGACCAGCTCGCGCCATCCCACCTGGCCACGCGGTTCGCGCTCACGTCGTCCACGCTGGTGAAGGTGCCGCCGGCGTAGAGCGCGGGCCCGCTGCCGTCGTCGAACGGCAAGAGCGCCCTGACGTCGACCGTCGCGCCACCGGCGAGCGAGCCCAGGCTGGTCCAGCTCGCACCGTTCCGGCGCCCGATTCGCGTGCCGCCGCCGACGTGTATCGTCGGACCCTCGCCGTTGCCATCGTCGAACAGCGCCACGGCGGTGATCCAGTTCATGCTGGACCCGTTACCGAACGTGGGGATCCAGCTCGGTGGGCAGCTCGAGCCCTGTCCGAGCCGCAGGACGCCGGCCGCGTTCGTGCCGCCGGGATTCGAGAGATGGACCTCGGCGTCGCCAACGATCTTCGCCGCGCCCGCGGCCTGCATCGCGATCACGTGCACGAGGTTCGCGTCGAGCGGCAAGTCGAACGCGAGCGAGTAGGAGCCATCCGGGCCAGTCACGGTCCGGCCGCCAGCGCTGCTCACCACGATGGCACCCTGCGCAGGACGGCCTTCAGGCGTGCATACCCGGCCCGCGATCACGGTAGTCGGCGCGCCGGGCTCGGGCCTTTCGTGCTGTGCGGCAGCGAGCGGAGCCAGAGCGAGGAAGGTCGATACGGCAACGATGACGTACTTCATGGGGACACTCCGGAGGTCGCTTCACCGCGCGGGCGGTGCTTCATCGAGGGGGATGGGGATCTCGAGGGTCTCGCGGGAGCGACGAGAGTTCGCGTTCGAAGGCCACGCGTCCGCGGAGGACGAGGCGAGGCACGGGTCGTTCGGCGTCGAGAGCGAGAATGGAGGGCACAAGTTGGGGCACGGCAGGAGGATTGGGTCCAGCGCCAATATGCCCGCGGTGCGAAAAAGAGGTTCAAGAACCTCTCCGGACCCGGCGTGCTCGGAAGCCGGACCCTGGGGCCGGGATCTCGCAGTCCTGCTCGAGCAGGGCCTGGGCCGAAGGGCGGTCTCCGCTGCGCGTCGATCCGAGAGCGCCGACGCCTGCCCCGCTCGCCAGGCGGGCCGAGCGCCAGCACTCTCGTCACCGCCCCCGCGGCGCCTCGCCGAGCGGCACGAGGATCTCGACGGTTTCCCCAGGGGCTGGCGTGAGTTCGCGCTGGATCACCAGGCGATCGTCGAGCACGAGACGCAGGCGCAGGGGGCTCGCGGGAGCCATCAGGTCCACGCACTGGCCGGCGCGCGGGGACAGGCCCGAGACGCGTCGCAGGAGGTGTTCGCCATCCGCGCCCAGGGCCTCGAGCTCGCAGCTCGCGCGCACGGGCGACATGTATCCCACGAGCCAGTCCCAGTGGCCCGATCCGCCGCCCTCGAGCCTCTTCAGATGGATCGGCGAATACCCCGGGGTCGTCTCCCCGTCCGGGTGCCGGGGGGCGGCGGCCGGATGGAGGTGGGACTCGTTCGCGGAGGGATGGACGCTGGGGGCGCCGAAGAGCAGCCTCACCCGGGCGGCGGGCAGGGGATCGAACTCGAGTTCCGTCTCGCCGGCGACGAGCGTCACGCGCCTGCCCGATCCCCACGTCACTCGCGGCCCCGCTGGATCGTCCCACGAACTCGGCTCGAGCCGGACCCAGTGCTCACCGAGCGGCAGCCCGTGAACCCGTCCATCGGGGTCCGGGGCGAGATCCCCCAGCCCCGGCAAGAGCGTGCGCGATAGGGGGGCGCAGAGGTCGACGCGCCAGTCCGCGCCGCGCCCGGAGCGCGGCCGCAGCACGAGGGTGGCGCTTCGATCTTCCCGGACGAGTTCGACGCGCAGGTGGGTCTCGTTGGTCTCCGGGAGGATCGCCACGAGCCTTTCCGCGGCCGCGCAGCCCGGAGCGACCGCCAGCGCAGCGAGCGTCTCGCCGGGCACGACCGTCATCGAGGCCAGCGAGGGGAGCCCGAAGGCGAACGTGCGCAGGGGTTTCTCCGCCGGTTCCCCCGAGGGCGTGAGGCGCGTGAAGGCCACGCGCGCATCTTCGAGCGCGACCCCGTCGTGTCCGACGACCTCGACCAGGAGACGATATCGCGCCACGACGATGTCGAACTCGGGGCCCCCTGTGCTCCAGGCGGCACCCTCCGCGAGGGGGACTTCGGACAGCACCTGGTACGGCCCGGGCCGCAGGCCGAGGAGATCGAAGCGGCCGGCGGCATCGGTCCACGCGTTCCGGCAAACCGCTCCCGTTGCATACTCGGCGCGAGGCGCCTGCTTGGCCCGCCGGAATCCGCCCTCCGGGGCCGGTTCCGCGAGCTGCGCCGAGACGGAGAGCTTCTGCACCGGGGTTCCGTCCGGATAGATGCAGCGACCGCGCAGCCTCTGCCCCTCTTCCAGGCGGACCGTGCCGAGGTCGAGGTCGGAGACCGTGTCCGCCGGGAGCGCGGCCTCGTCGAGATAGAGGAAGCCGGAGTTGGAACCCGAGATGAGCAGGTCGAGCAGACGCTCCCCGGGTCGGATCTCGGCTACGAAGCGGCCATCCTGGTTGGTCAACCCCTCGGTGACGCGCGGAGAACGCTCGGGCTCGTCGTTTCGCAGCCGGACCTCGACCCGGATCCTTCCCGCGGGTTCGCCTGTGGGGACGAGGACGCGTCCGATGAGGAGCCGTCCCGAGGCGAGCACCAGCGTGGCCTCGATGGGCAGGCCGTCTGGCCCCAGCTCCAGCGCTCGATGGTGGATCCCGCGACCGCGCGCGTACGCCCGCACCGAGAGACCGAGGAGGCTGCGACCTTCGGGTGACAGGTCGTTCCAGCTCGCGAGCGGGCAGGCGAACCGTCCCTCTGCGTCGCTCTGCGTGTTGCCGAGATCGAATGGGTGGTCGAAACGATCGACCCACAGCTCCACGTGCACGTTCGGCAGCGCTCGACCGGCCTCGTCCGTGACGAGTCCACGCCAGCTCGGAGCAGGCTCCTGCATCAATGCCGGGCTCGCTGGGGGCAGCTCGGTTCGCTGCGGAGCGGCCGGTGAGAGCCCGAGCGATTCGGACGCCCGCGTCGGCACGTTCGTCGCGAGGATCTTCGCCCTGGAGTCGGCGCGCTCGTCGGCGACGATCAGCCAGGCGACGAGCGAGGTGGCGACGAGGCCGAGCGCCAGCCCGGCCTGCCGCAGTCCGGGAGCCGCCCTCCAGCCCGCGGGCTTCGCCCTGGGCCACGAGCCGCCGATCAGCGCGACCAGCCACTCCTCGCGCCAGTCACGCCCTTCTTGCTCGAGCCGTGCGCGCAGCATCGCCAGCGCGCGCTTCTGACGCGTGCGCGCCGTCTCCAGCGGGACGCCCTCGCGCTCCGCGATCTCGGACGGGGTCAGGTCGTCGAAGAAGCGCAGGAGGATGGTGGTCCGATAGGGTTCCTCGAGCGCGAGCACCGCGGCCACCGTGCGGCGGTGGATCTCCGCGCGGGCCACGACGTCCGCTCCGCCGGGCAGCGCCTCCCGTGGCGTGACCGCCCGTTCGCGGGCCCCCCGGCGCCGCGTCTCGCGCAGCTTCCGGAACGACAGGCGTTGCAGGAGCCGCGCCAGGTACCCCCGCAGGTTCGATCCGTGCCGGGGGGGCTTCGCGAGGATCGCCAGCCAAGCTTCCTGCAACAGGTCCTCGGCCGCATCCCGATCGCGTACGAGGGCGATGGCCATGCGGCGCGCGAAGGCCTCGTCGGAGAAGAGCGGGGTAGGGTCCAAGAGGATGCCGGGAAGGCGGGAAAGGCATTATGCCCGCCGACTCCTCGCCTGGTTCAGGCGCGGCTGGAGCCTCCGCCTTTCCCGCCTCGTCCGTCGCTCACCCGTTCTCCGCGAGGCGCGCGCGGTGGCGCGCTCAGGATCGGTCGAGCGAGAGTCGCCCGGCACCCTCGATCGCGATCGCGGCGGCCAGCCCAGCGGCTTCTGCGCGCCGTGCGGGAACATCACCACGGCCAGGGCCACCCGCGCGAGGACGAGCCCGGTGCTGTCGGAGGTGGCCAGGCTCCGCAGGAGCAGCCCGGCGGGGAGGGCGCAAACCCGTCCTGCGCGGCCAGAAAACAGGAGGACAGTTCGTTGGCCCCGACGGAGGCGACATGGCGCTCTATCCGAGCGGAGGTCTTCCGTCATGCAACTCTCGAGCACGCGCCTCACCCGGCGCAAGGCGCTCTCCTCGCTGGGTGCGTTCCTGTCCTGTTCCTGTCTGTCCCCGCGGCTCTTCGGGGCCGAGCGTGGCTCCGGCCCTGACCCGCGCGCGTTCCTCGAGGCCGTCGAGGGCGGCGACCTCGGGCGGGTGGGGAGCTTCCTGGAAGCGGATCCAGCGCTGGCGCGCAGCGTGGACGAGAAGGGGCGTTCCGCGTTCGTCCTGGCCCAGCTCCATGGCCACGGGGCCGTGGCCGAGCTCCTGCGCGGAACGGGCCTCGAGCTGGACATCGTGGAGGCCGTCCTGGCGGAGGACTGGCAGCGCGTGGAAGCGCTGGCCGCGGGCGAGCCGGCGCGCCTGCAGCGCGCGCATCCGGTCGGGGGCACGCCGCTGTACGCCGCCGCGCTCGTCGGCAGCCTGGACTTCTATCGCCTGCGCGGTCTCGGGTGTGACCCCGACCTGGCGCCCGCGGGCGGGACGGGCTTCACGCCGGCGCGCGGCGCGCTGGAGAGCCTGAATCCGAGCTGGGCGCGCATCTCGCTCTGTGATCTGCTCGGCAACGGCGGCGATCCGAACGCCCGGCAGAGCGGCGGGAACTCCATCCTGCACGGCGCGGTGCTGCGGCGTGACGAGATGCTGGTGCGTCTGGCCGTGCGCAAGGGCGTCGCGGTCGAGGCCGTCGACGACGGCGGCCGGACGGCGCGCGACCTGGCGCTGGAGCTCGGCTGGAAGGCCGGGGCGGAGCTGCTCGCGAGTCACCGGCTGCTGCCGCGCGACAACCGCGCGTCGCGCTTCGAGCTGGACGCCAACCGCGAGCCGGTGCGCCGGCCCGACCTCTCCGGCGTCCCCCAGGAATTGCAGAGCCGCGTCACCGGTGCCTCGCACGGCAACCTGGCCGTCGTGCGCGAGCACGTGGGGCCCGACCCGCGCCTCAGCTTCTCGCTCTCGACCGACGACGAGCTCGCCATCGAAGCCTGCGCGCACACGGGCGCGCGCCCGATCATCCGCTACCACCTGGACCAGGGCGCCCCGCTGTCGCTGCCCACGGCCGTCTCCCTGGGCGACCTCGACACGGTGTCCTACTGGCTCGAACGGGATCCGACCCTGATCCACGAGCGCGGCGCCCACGACTTCCCCCTGACGTGGTTCGCGTTGCTCGGCGAGGAGCAGCCCGGCACGGCGCTGGAGATGGCCGAGCTGCTCGTGCACCACGGCGCCTCGCCGGACCAGGAGAGCATGGGCACCACGGCCCTGCACCTGTGCGCGCGGCACGACGCGCGCGACCTGGCGGCCTACTTGCTCGAGCAGGGCGCGGATCCCCTCGCGCTGGGCTACAAGTGGCACCGCGACGGCCGGACACCGCTGCAGATGGCGCTGGAGAAGGGGCACACGGCGATGGCGGAGCTGCTGCGCGCGCGGTCGTCGCGCTGACTCGTCGCGCATCTCGCAGCCTGTCGTGATATCGCCGACGGGGCGCGTCACGGAATCGGGCAATCCCGCGGCGGAAACGGGCCGCCGCGCCAGCTCGGCAGGGGCTCGTGTCCGAGCGCGACGGCCACGGCCTTGCGGGCCAGGAGGCGCGTGGAGTCGAGCGTGGGCAGCGGCGAGACTTCGGGCGTGACGAGGAGCGGGATCTCGGTGCAGCCCAGGGCCACGGCGTCGCAGCCGTCGGCCCGCAGGAGATCGATGATCTGCACGAAGCGGGCCCGCGAGTCGGCGCGCAGCGTGCCCTGGCAGAGCTCCTCGAAGATCACGCGATCGACGGTGGCGCGGTCCGCCTCGGCCGGGATGCGCAGCTCCAGTCCGTGGCGGGCGAGGGCTGCCGCATAGGTGGGGCCCTCCATGGTCCAGCGCGTCCCGAGCAGGCCGATGCGGCGCCGTCCGTCGCCGCGTGCGCGCGCGGCGAGCACCTCGGCGATGTGCAGGCCCGGCAGGGGATAAGGCTCGCTCGCGGCATCCAGGGCGATGTGCGCGGTGTTGTCCGGACAGGCGAAGAAGGCGCAGCCGGCGGCCGCCAGCCGCGCAGCCGTGCGCACGAGCTGCGCGTTCACGCTGGCCAGGTCGCCGCGTCCGTAGGAAGCGAGCGTCGGCCCCATCGGCAGGACCGAGAGCGTGATCTCCGGGTGCTCGTGCGCCCCCAGCAGGCGCGCGCTCTCGCGGACCATCTCGAGGTAGCACAGCGCAGCACCGTCGGCGCTGTGGGCGAGGATTCCGATGGAATGCATGTCGTCTCCGGCAGCCGGGTTGGTCGTTTGGATGGCGAACCCTACGGCCTCGTCGCGCGGGCCCATTCACGGCGCAGGGTCAGGCGCTTGTAGAGGTAGAAGATCACCGGATAGACCAGGAGTTCCATCAGGAAGCTGATGGCGATGCCGCCGATCAGCGGTGCGACGAGTCGGCGCGTGACGTCCGACCCGGTGCCGGTGGCCCACAGGAGCGGCAACAGCCCGATCATGTCGGTCGCGACGGTCATGGTCTTCGGGCGGATGCGCTTGACCGCGCCCTCGTGGATGGCGAGGAGCAGGTCGTTCTCGTCGCCCATGCGCCCTTCGGAGCGGAAGCGATCGAAGGCGTTGTCGAGGTAGAGCAGCATCACCTGCCCGGTCTCGGCGTCCACCCCGAGCAGGGCGATGATCCCGACCCAGACCGCGAGACTCATGTTGTAGTCGAGCGCCCACAGCGACCAGAAGGCGCCGATCAGGCTGAAGGGCACCGCCAGCAGGATCACGCCCACGCGGAACCAGCTCTGGTTGGAGACGTACAGGAGCAGCACGATGAGCGCGAACGTGATCGGGATCACCAGCCTGAGGCGCCGATTGGCCTGTTCCAGGTACTCGAAGCGACCCGACCAGACGCGCGTGTAGCCGGGCGGCATCGTCACCTGCTCCTCCGCCACGCGCTTGGCCTCGGCGACGTAGCCGCCCAGGTCGCGCCCCGCGATGTCGACGAAGATCCAGGCCGTGCGCTGGGCGTTCTCGCTGCGGATCATGGGCGGCCCGGGCGTCAAGTGCAGGTCGGCCAGCTGCCCGAGCGGGATCTGGGCTCCGCTCGGCGCCGCCACCAGCACCTCGCGCAGGGCCGGGATGTCGTCGCGCAGCTCGCGCGCGTAGCGGACGTTCACCGGATAGCGCTCGAGCCCCTCGACCGTGGTCGTGACGTTCATGCCGCCCACGGCGGTCATGAGCACGTCCTGCACGTCGCCGATGGTCAACCCGTAGCGCGCCGCCATCTCGCGATCGACGTCCACGTCGAGGTAGGCGCCCCCCAAGGTGCGTTCCGGGTACGCGCTCAGCGTCCCGGGAATCGTGCGCATGGCCGTGGCCGTGCGCTCGGCCAGATCGGCCAGCACCTCCAGGTCCGGACCGAGGATCTTGATGCCGACCGGGGTCTTGATGCCGGTCGAGAGCATGTTGATGCGGTTCTCGATCGGGAACGGCCAGGCGTTGGCGACGCCGGGGAAGCTCACGGCCTGGTTGAGTCCCTGGTGCTGGCTGCCGTCGGGCTCGGTCCAGCCGAAGACGAGTTCCTCCATCGTGATCGGGCGCGCCTCGGGCCAGAACGTGTGCACGAGCGGCCACTTCAGCCAGGCCGGCCAGCCGCTGAAGAAGTGCGCGACCGGGCGCGAGCGCCACCGCTCGCGGTCGGTCTCCAGCTGCACGACCGTCTCGGTCATCGCGAGGGGGGCCGGGTCGGTGGCCGTGTCGGCCCGCCCGATCTTGCCGTGGACGCTGACCACCTCGGGGAAGCTCGCGATGAGCTTGTCGGCTTGCTGCAGGATCTGCTTGCTCTTGCCCACGCTGATGCTCGGATCGGTGGTGGGCATGTAGAGCAAGTCGCCCTCCTCGAGCGGCGGCATGAACTCGGAGCCGATGTGCGTGAGCGGATAGAGCGTGGACGTGCCGAGCGCGAGCACGATCAGGAGCGTGACCAGCGGGTGCCGCAGGACCCAGTGGAAGAACGGATCGTACAGCGCCACGGACAGTCGATTGAGCGGGTTCTGCTCCTCGACCGGGATCTTCCCGCGGATCAGGTGGACCATCAGCACCGGCACGAGGGTGATGCCCAGGATCGCGCCGGCCGCGATGGCGAAGGTCTTGGTGTAGGCGAGCGGCTTGAACAGGCGCCCCGACTGCTCCCCGAGCACGAAGATCGGCAGGAACGCGACCGTGATCACGAGCAGCGAGAAGAACAGGCTCGGGCCGACCTCCTGGGCCGACGCGAGGATCAGGTCGACGCGCCGGCGCGCTGTCCCGCCCGCGGCCACGCGCGCCGCGTCGCGCTCGAGGTGCTTGTGGGCGTTCTCGACCATGACCACGCCCGAGTCGACCATCACGCCGATCGCGAGCGCGAGTCCGCCCAGGCTCATGATGTTGGCGTTGATGCCGAGCAGGTTCATGACCAGGATCGAGGCCAGCAGGCCGATCGGGAGGACGAGCACCGCCACCAAGGTGCTGCGTACGTGGGCCAGGAACAGCAGGCAGATCAGCGCGGTGACGATCAGCTCCTCGAACACCGCCGTGCGCAGCGTGCCGACCGAGCGCTCGATCAGCGCCGAGCGGTCATAGGTGGTCTTGACGAAGACTCCCGGCGGGAGCCCGTCCTCGAGCTCGGCCAGTCGGTGCTTGGCGGCCTGGATCACCTTGAACGCGTTCTCGCCGAAACGCGACACGACCACGCCGCCGACGGCCTCGCCGCGTCCGTCGAGCTCGCCCACGCCGCGCCGGGCCTCGCCGCCGATCTCGAGCGTGGCGACGTCGCCCAGCAGGACCGGCGTGCCCTGCTCGCCCAGACCGACCACGACCTTGGCCAGGTCCGCCAGCCCGCGCAGGTAGCCGCGGCTGCGCACCATGTACTCGCTCTCGGACAGCTCGATCACCGAGCCGCCGACGTCGTTGTTGGAGCGCTGGATCGCGCGGACGATGTCTGCCAGCGGTAGGCCGAAGGCCTGCAGGCGTCGAGGATCGAGCACGACCTGGTACTGGCGCACGAAGCCGCCGATCGCGGCGACCTCGGACACGCCCTCGACGGCCGCCAGCGGATAGCGCAGGTACCAGTCCTGCAGGCTGCGGAGCTGGGCGAGGTCCTGGTCGGCGCTCGCGAGCTCCTGGCCGTCGAGCGGACACGTTCCCGGCCGCTCGAAGGCGCGCACACGCGCTAGCCGCGCGCGTCGCTCGGCGGGGGCGTGGGCGGCCGTCGCGTACCACTCCGTCTCGGCCCCGTGCTCGTCCTTCCAGAGGCCCTTGGGATGCGCGCGACAGTACCAGCCCGGATAGAGCACGTACTGGTACACCCAGCCGACACCGGTCGCATCCGGCCCCAGCTTGGGCTCGACGCCCTGCGGCAGCCGATCGCGCGCGAAGTTGAGGTACTCGAGCACCCTGCTGCGCGCCCAGTAGAGGTCCGTGCCGTCCTCGAAGATCACGTACACGAACGAGAGCTCGAACATGCTGTAGCCGCGCACGACGCGCGCGCCGGGCACGGAGAGCATCGCGCTGGTGAGCGGGTAGGTGACCTGGTCGTCCACCACCTGCGGGTTCTGACCCGGGTACTCGGTGACGACGATGACCTGCACGTCGGACAGGTCCGGGATCGCGTCGAGGCGGATCTGGTACGTGCTCCAGATCCCCAGCGTGGTGAGCAGCGCCGTGAGCAGCAGGATCAGGAAGCGGTTCCGGACCGAGTAGGCGATGATGGCGGCGATCATCGCTGTCCTCCCTCGTGAGCGTGTGCCGCCGGCGGAACGGGCACCTTCTGCTGCAGGAAGCGCCGTATCGCCTCTTGCATGCGGCTCTCCGCGTCGAGCAGGAACTGGCCGCTGACGACGACCTGCTCGCCCGCCGCGAGCCCGGACAGCACCTGGACCATCCCCTCCGCCCCGCTGGCGCCCAGCGCGACCTCGCGCGGCTCGAAGTGGCCTCCCTCGAGCTGGACGAAGGCGACCTGCCGCACGCCCGTGTCGATGATCGCCTCGCGCGGGACGACGACGGCGTCCGTGGCGAGCTCGACGCGCAGGGAGGCGGTCGCGAACATGCCCTGGCGCAGGGTCAGCGCGGGGTTGTCGATCTCCATGCGCACGAGCGCCGTGCGCGTGGTGGGATCGATCCTCGGGTGCACCAGGATCACGTGCCCGGAGAAGGTCTGTCCCGGCCAGCCCTCGACCGTGGCGCTGACTTCCTGGTCGCCGTGCACCGCCGGGAGGTCGCGCTCGAACACGCGCGCGTCGAGCCACATCTTCGCGGTGTCGGCGATGCGCATCACCGTGTCGCCGGCCATGACCGCCGATCCGGCATAGACGTGCTTCTCGACCAGGAAGCCGTCGGCCGGACTGGTGAAGCGCACCGAGCGTGGCGCGGCGTCCAGCCGCGCGAGCTCGTCGACCTGCTCGGGCGCGAGGCCGTACAGCTCGAGCTTGCGCGCGGCCGAGTCGAAGATCACCTCGGCTTGCCCGGGAGCCGCCTGCGTGTCGCGCAGCTTGCGCGCGCCGATCAGCTCCTCGACCGCGACCTGCAGTTCGGGGCTGTACAGATCGAACAGCGCGTCACCGCGCGCGAGGCGCATGCCCTCCGTGCCGGCCTGCAGGCGCTCGATCCAGCCGCCGAGGCGCAGGTTGACGTCGTGGCGCGCGGGCTCGGGCTCGGCCAGCACGCCGACCGCGCGGATCGTGCGAGCGAGCGGACCCTGGGCGACCCGCGCCAGGCGCAGGCCCATGTTCTGCACCACCGCCGGATCGATGAGCAGCGCCGAGCCGGCCGAGCCCTCGTCCTCGTACACGGGTACGAGCTCCATGCCCATCGGGCTCGTGCCGGGTTGCTCCGAGACGTAGGGCGGGTTCGTCATCGGGTCCCACCAGTACTGGATCCGGCGCTCACTCGCCCCGGCCCGCGGACCCGTGCCGGAGCTCGCGACCGGCGTCAGCGTCATGCCGCAGATCGGGCAGGAGCCGGGCCGATCCTGGAGTACCTGCGGGTGCATGCCGCAGGTCCAGAGCTGGCCCTTCTCGGTGCTCGCGGCCGACGACGTCGTGCTGACCTCCAGGCCGAGCGCGCCACGAATGCGCGAACTCCAACGGACGCCGGCCGCCAGACCGACGCCGAAGACGACGCCGACGAGAACGAGGAAAAGGACGAGGCGAGCCGTGCGGGAGCGTGTGCGCGCGGAGCGCGTCACCTCCGAACGGGTGGGGGTGGGCTTGGTGTTCATGGGCGACCGTCCTCCTCGGTGGGGTAGAGCGTTTCCAGGTCGATTCCCGCGAGCTCCTCGAGCTCGGCGAGGCGCCGCTCGCGCTCGACGCGCGCCTCGGCGACCACCAGACGCACGTCCAGGAGCGTGCGTTGCGCTTCGACGAGCTCGAGCAAGTCGGTCCGACCGGCGGCATAGGTCTGGCGCGTCGTGTCGGCCAGGAGCCGAGCCGCAGGGCGCACGCCGTGCTCGAAGAGCTCGGCTTCACGCGCGCTGTCGCGCAGCACGACGAGTGCGGCGACGAAGCTCGCGGCCCGCTCGCGGCGGGTCTGACGCTCCAGCGCGCGGGCCGCGGAGAGCATCGCTCGCGCCTCGCCGATGCCTGCCCGGATCTCCGGGAGCGTCGTCGGCAGCATCACGGCGAACCCGAGCATCTGCGCGGCGCCGCCCGTGAGGCCCGCGAAGGGATTGAAGTCGGGCAAGTACATCAGCCGCGCGAGCTCGAGCGCGTCCTCGCGCCCGGCGCTGCGCTCGAGCAGGGCGGCGAGCTCGGGGCTGGCCTCGACGCCCAGCGCCAGCACCTCGGCATCGTCGTCCGGCAGCGGCCGCGGAGTGGGCAGCGCCGCGCCGGTCTCGAGCGCGGCATCCGGCGCGCGCGCGAGCACGCCGTTGAGACCTGCGCGTGCCGCGCGCGCCTCGGCCTCGAGGGCGAGCACGCGGTTCTCGGCCTCGCGCAGCTCGATCCCGGCCTGGACCAGCGCGCCCTGCGGGCCGCCGGCCTGCACGCGGGGCGCTGCCGCCTCGGCCACGACGCGCAAGAGCTCCTGATCCGCCCGGGCGATGCGCAAGCGCTCGTCGGCCAGCACGAGCGCCAGCCACGAGTCGAGCACGCGCCGCTGCAACGCGAACTTCGCCGCTCGGAAGCGTTCTCCCGCGACGCGCGCTTCGGCCAGCGCGACCTCGGCGGCCTTGCGCGTCTTGACCGGGAGGCGCAGGTTCTCCGCGCCGTCGAAGCCCAGGTCGATCGTGGTGCGATCCCAGGCCTTCAGCGAGCCGTCGGAGAACAGGTAGCTGAAGGACGGCATCAGGCTGGTGTTCGGCCAGCCGGCGGCGCTCTCGACGCGCTCGAGCGCGGCGCGCCAGTCGAAGTAGGCTGCTTCGAGCTCGCCGTTGGCGGCGAAGGCCCGCGCGAGCAACGCGCGCCAGGTCGGCTGCGGGTCGAGCTCGGGGAGCACGCGCTCGTCGTCGGGGCTCGCGTAGGGCGCGCCCGCGTCGAGCGCGCGCCGGCGCTCCTCGTCGTAGCCGGCGGGCGCGAGCACGCAGCTCGCCAGGGCGACGGCGACGCAGGCCGGCGCGAAGGCAAGCGACGCGCGGTGGCGGAGCAGAGAACGGAATCGGTCGAGCATGATCGGAGCCCTGGAGCAGGGGAGCGCGAGAAGGGGAATCGCCGGAGCGCGCAGCCGAGCCCGCTGGCGGGCTGGTGCGGGTCGCACACGACTGCCAGGCGCCCGGGCGCTTGGCGTCACCGGCCATGGCCGGGAAGACCTGCCGGGAAGACCTCAGGGCGAGGTCGCTCGACGCGTCCTAGAGGCGCAGGACGCGCAGGCGCACCAGCGGGATGGGCGCTGGCCGCTCGACCCGGTGTCGGCCGAGGGAGTCCGGACGGGCCGCGTCGATGACCGGCAAGCCCGTCACGGGCAGCCACGCGACGAGCAGCGCCGGACCCTCCGCCAGCGGGGCGTCGACCGTAGGTGCGGCCAGCTGCGTGGGCGCCTTGGGGCAGCCGCAGCCGTCGCTCGGAGCGTGCCCGTGCTCGCTCTCGTCCGAGCCCTCGTCACAGCAGCCGGCCTTGTCTGCGTGATGCTCTTCTCTCCCGCCGCTCGCGCGCGGCTCGCCGTGCGCGCGGCGTTCCATTCCGACCGTTCCCGCCCCGCAGGCCTGGTGGGTGAAACCGCAGCAGCACAGCGCCGGCGACAGCGCCGTGAGGCAGGCCACGGCCAGCCGGGTGGCGGCCTGGAGGAAGGACCCGCGGAACAACATCGTCCTGTCGTGTTTCTCGTCGGAACGGACCTCACGAGTCTAGCTCGTCGTCAGGAAACCCCACGCTCTCATCAGTCTTTTCGAGTCCGCGGACGGCAGGAGTGCAGCCGTCGGCGGCGCTGGGCCAGGAGCGGCATCAGCGCTGCGGCGCGAGGGCCTGGCGCGTGCGCTCGAGCCAGGCGCGCGTGGCGGCGCACTCGGGATCGTCGGGTCCGAGCACGCCCTCTTGCTCGGCGAGCACGCGCGCGAACAGCGGTTCGGCCTCGGTGAAGCGCTTCTGGCGGAAGAGCAAGCCGGCCAGGCTCTGCTGCACCGTCCAGGCGTCGGGGTGCGCGGGACCGAGGACGCGCTCCTGGAGCGCGAGCACCTCGCGGAACAGCGCCTCGGCCTCGGCGGTCTGGCCACGGCGTTCGAGCAGCGCGCCGAGGTTGTGCCGGAAGGCCAGCATCTCGGCGTGCTCGGGGCCGAAGACCTCGCGGCCGGCCTCGACCGCCGAGCGCAGCAGCTCCTCGGCCTCGTCGAGCCGCTGCGTCTGCATCAGGACCGAGGCCAGCTCGGCGCTGCGCTGCAGCGTGCGCGGATGGGTCTCGCCCTGCAGCGTGCGGCCCGTGTCGAGCGCCTGACGCAGCAGCGGCTCGGACTCGGCGAAGCGTCCCTGCGCCCACAGCATCTGGCCCAGCGAACTCAGGGCGTCCAGGAACTCGGCCGAGTCCTCGCCGAAGACCTCGCGGCGCAGGGCGAGGTTCGCGCGCGCCATGCGCTCGCCCTCCTCGGTGCGATCGACGAGCGCGTACAGCTTCGAGAGGTTGAGCTCCAGCACCAGGGCCTCGGGGTGACGGCGACCGTGGCGCGCGATCCAGGCCTGGAGCACCTCCTCGGTGGTGCCAACGGCCTCGGCGTAGCGACCGCGGTCGGCCACCACGCTGGCCAGGACGGCACGCGCGCGCAGCGTCTCGTCGTGATCCACGCCGCGCGCGCGCTTCAGCAGCTCGACGGCGCGCACGAGCTGCGCCTCCGCCTCCGTCGCCAGGCCCAGCGACTGGTACGAGCCGCCGAGCATGACGCGCACGCCGCCCTCGGCCGCCGGGAGGTCCGCCAGCGCGCCCGGCAGGGCCGCGGCGGCGTCGTCGAGCACGTCCGCCAGGCGCACCGAGCGTCCGTCGACCTCGGGATCGACGCGCGCGAGCATGTCGCGCTGGAAGTCCGCCGCGGCCCGCGCGACGCGCGCTTCGTCGTCGGCGCGGTCGCGCTCGCCGGCCGCGACCACGGCCTGGTGGCGGGTCGCGATCAGGCCGCCGAGCAGGGTCAGGAAGGTCAGCGCGAGGCCGACCACCAGCGCGCGGTGGCGGCGCGTGAACTTGGCCAGGCGGTAGGTGCGGCTCGGCGGGCGCGCCAGGATCGGGCGGTGCTGCATGTGGCGCCGCAGGTCGGCCGCCATCTCGCCGGCCGAGCCGTAGCGGCGGCGCGGATCCTTGTCGAGCGCCTTGGAGAGGATGGTCTCGACCTCGCGCTCGACGCGCACGCCGCGGCTGACGAGCGGCTCGGGCTCGGTGTCGCACACGATGCGCACGGCCTCGTGCAGCGGCCGGCCGAGCACGTCGAGCGGCGGCTGGCCGGCGAACAGCTCGTAGCCGATCGCGCCGAGCGCGTAGACGTCGCTGCGCGCGTCGACCAGGGCTTCGCCGCAGGCCTGTTCGGGGCTCATGTAGGGCAGGGTCCCGAGCACCTGACCCGCGTCCGTCAGGCGCGAGGCCGTCTGCAGGCCGACGTCCGTGACGCGCGCCACGCCGAAGTCGAGCACCTTGATCTGCGCCCCGTCCGCGCGGCTCTCGACCAGGATGTTCGACGGCTTCAGGTCGCGGTGCACCACCCCGCGGCCGTGGGCGTGCTCCAGCGCGTCGCAGGCCTGGGCGAGCAGCGTGAGCCGCTCGCGCTCGCTGCTGGCGTGCTCGCGCACGTGCTCGCCCAGGGTCCGGCCCTGCACGAACTCCATGGCGAAGAAGGGCTGCGGGCCGAAGCCCCAGTCCGCCGTCCCGGCCTCGAAGATCTGCGCGATGTTGGCGTGGTGCAGGCGCGCCAGCGCCGTGGCCTCGTGCTCGAAGCGCCGCAGCGCCGCGGGCGAGGTGAAGCCGGCGCGGATCACCTTGAGCGCCACCTCGCGGCGCGGCTTGTCCTGCTCCGCCAGGTAGACCACGCCCATCCCGCCCGAACCCAGCTCGCCGAGCACGCGATACGAGGCGATGCGCTCCGGCCGCGCCCCGACGAACGCGGCCTCGGTCGCGGGTCGCGCCAGGAACTGCGACGAGCGTTCCAGGTGCGTGAGCAGCGAGTCGAGCTCGGCGCGCAGCTCCGCGTCGGCTCCGGACAGGCTCGCGAGCCAGGTCGCGCGTTCGGCGGGGGCCAGCTCGAGCGCGCGCGCGAAGAGCGACTCGAGACGGCGCGTCGACTGCGGGTCCATGGCGGTCTCAGCGCTCGAGCTCGCGGTGCAGCCAGGCGCGCGCGAAGCTCCAGTCGGCCTTGATCGTGGCCAGCGACAGGCCGAGCAGCTCGGCGACCTCGTCCAGCCGCAGCCCGGCGAAGTGCAGCAGCTCGACCACCTGGGCCTTGCGCGGGCTGAGCGCGGCCAGACGCGTCAGGGCCTCGTCCAGGTCGAGCACGTCGGGGTCCGGCTCGCTCGCGATCGTCGCGGCCGAATCCAGGCTCGCCACGCGCCGGCCCGCGCCGCGCTTCAGGCGGCCCTTGGCGCGCGCGCGCTCGACCAGCACGCGCCGCATCGCTTCGGCGGCGGCCGCGAAGAAGTGCGCGCGCCCCTCCCAGCGCGGATCGTCACGGCCGACCAGGCGCAGGTACGCCTCGTGCACCAGCGCGGTGGCCTGCAGCGTCTGCCCGGGCCCCTCGCCCTGCAGCCGCCGGCGCGCGAGCTCGCGCAGCTCGGCGTACAGGAGCGGCAGCAGTTCCGCCGACGGCAACGCGGCCGGGCGCGCCTCGCTCGGAGCGCCGGCAGCGTCCGGTGGATCGGATGGAGAGGCAGCGGTCATTCGCGGCACGGGGGACGCTCGTGGACGCCCGCACGTCATCCTAGCCGCGCCCCCGCGGGAGGGCAGCGACCCGGTCCCACCCGCGCGGAAGGGCCCTTCGACGCGCGCCCCGCGGGGTGGCTGCGCTGCGCGCTCCGGCTACTTGGAGCGGATCGGGATCTTGGCGGCCGGAGTCGGCTCGAGCTTCGGCACCTTGATCTCGAGGATGCCCTTCTGGAAGGTCGCCTCGATCGACTCGCGCTCGAGGCGCAGGTTCTCGGGCAGGGACAGGGTGCGCGAGAAGGTCCCGTACTGGGACTCGACGCGGTGGAACTCCTTGCCCTTCTTCTCTTCCTCCCACCGACGTTCCCCGCTGACGCTCAGCTGGTTGCCCATCAGCTCGATGTTGACGTCCTTGGCTTCCAGGCCGGGCAGCTCCAGCGTCACGCGGAAGTGGTGCTCGGTCTCCGACACGTTCATGGGCGGCACGTTGCGCGCCTCGAAGGCCGCCGGGAGGCGGCTCTTGAAGCCGTTGAACGGGTCCCACAAGGTCTTGAAGAGGTCCTCGAAGTCGCTCGTGGCGAGCGCGCCTTCGTTCTTGCGCCAGGGGATGAGACTCATGGGCCGGGCTCCTTTCAGGTTCGGGTTCGGAGGGGAAACCTCCACGCGCACGCTACGGAGCACGCTGGGCCCGTGCGCTTCGTCCAAGGGGGCAGAACGAGCGGGATTCGGGCGCAGTGGAGCGCAGCTCGCGCCGGCTACGCCGCAGTGGGTATGGCTCGCGCAGACTGCCCACCCTCCCATGCGCGTGGCGCCGGGATCACGGCCTTGGAAGGCGTGGCGGGCGCGCGGTGTCCGACGAACCTGGAAACGAGAGGAACGCGATGAAAGCCGAAGACTGGATGACGCGCGACGTGCGGACCTGCCGGCCCGAGTCGAGCATGGACGAGGCCGCGCACGGCATGTGGGCGGGCGACTGCGGCGCCCTGCCGGTGGTGGCGAGCGATGGCCGGGTGCTCGGGATGATCACCGACCGCGACCTGTGCATGGGCGCGTGGTCGTGCGGTCGCTCGCTGAAGGAGCTGACCGTCGGGGAAGCGATGACGCGCACGGTCTTCTCGTGCCTGGCGTCGGATCCGATCGAGCAGGTCATCCGGCGCATGAGCGACGAACAGGTGCGGCGCGTCCCGGTGCTGGACGCGCAGGGCGTGCTGGTCGGGATCCTGTCGCTCAACGACCTGGCGCGCCGCATGCTGACGCTAGAGGACGAGCACCAGCGCGTGCGCCTCGTCGCGCGGCTCCTGGAGGCGCTGGCCTCGATCTCCGAGACGCGCGGGGCGAAGCTCCCCGAGCCTGTGCCCGCGACACGCGTCCCCGCAGGGCCGCTCCCGAGCGCGCGCGGCGCCACGCGGCAGCGAGCCAGGCACACGAACACGGCGCGCTCTCCGGGCGCCTCGTGAGCCGGAGCGGCGGCTGCCCCGGGCGGGCGTCGGCCCGCCCGTGCCGTTGCGCGCTGCGCAGCCCGCAGCCAGGAGGTGCGACATGAGGTGCCGCGTGCTGGCGCTGGACTTCGACGGCACGATCGCGTCCGACGGACGCCTCGAGCCCGAGGTCGCCTCGGCCCTGGCCGAGCTGCGCGCCGCCGGACGCGTGCTCGTGCTGGTGACCGGGCGCATCCTGGGCGACCTGCGCTGTCGCCTGGGCAACCTGCGCGCCTTCGACGCGGTCGTGGCCGAGGACGGCGCGGTGGTGGCCTTCCCGCACTCGGGCAGCTCGCGCCTGCTCGGACCTCCGCCGCCGCCGGCCCTGCTCGCGGCCCTGCGCGTCCGGCGGCTGCCGTTCCTGGCGGGCCAGTGCGTGGTCGAGTGCGCGGCCGAGCTGGCGCAGCCGGTGCTCGCGCTCATCCGCGAGCTCGAGCTGCCGCTCGTGATCCACTTCAACCGCGGGCGCATGATGGTCCTGCCCCAGGCGATCAGCAAGGCGACGGGCCTGAGGGAGGCGCTGCGCACGCTGCGGCTCTCGGCCCACGACGCGCTGGCCATCGGCGACGCCGAGAACGACCACCCGATGCTCGAGCTCTGCGAGCTCGGCGTGGCGGTGGCCTGGGGCAGCGCCGCGCTCCAGCGCGCGGCCGACCACGTGCTGGCGGGCGCCGGACCGCCGGCGGTGGCGGCCTGGTTGCGCGCCCACCTCGGTACGCCCGAGCGCCTGCCGGCGGCTTCGAATCGGCACCGTCTGCTGCTCGGACGTCTGCCCGACGGCGGCGAGGCCAGCCTGTTCGTGCGCGGGCGCAACGTCCTGATCACCGGTGATCCACTCTCGGGCAAGTCCTGGCTGGCGGGCCTGCTGGCGGAGCAGCTCGTGCTGCAGGGCTACAGCCTGTGCATCGTCGACCCCGAGGGCGACTACGGTGAGCTCGGCACCCTGCCCGGCATGCGCATCCTGGGCGGCGACGACCCGTTGCCTAGCGCGCGCGAGCTGGCGCGCCTGTTCGCCTATCCCGACGCGAGCGCGGTGATCGACCTCGCGCGCTGCGCGAAGGCCCGGAAGCCCGCCTACGCGAGCTGGCTCTTCGCACAGCTCGCCGACCTGCGGCGTCGCACCGGCCTGCCGCACCGCGTCGTGATCGACGAGGCCCACGACTTCCTGCACGACCCGGCCGATGTGGCGTGCCTCGATCCCGCGCTGGGTGGCCTGACGCTGGTGAGCTACGAGGCCTCGCGCCTGCAGGCCGCGCTGCTCACGAGCTGCGAGGCCGTGTTCGTGACGCGCGAGACCGACCCGCGCGAGATCGAGCTGCTGAGGGGCCTGTGCCCCGAGCAGGAGCGCGAAGCCGACTGGGGCGCGGTCCTGGGAGCGCTCGAGGTCGACCAGGCGGTGCTCTTGCCCGGCGCCGAGGAGGCCGGCGGGCGCTTCCTGCGCTTCCGCCTGGCGCCGCGGCTCACGCGCCACGTGCGGCACGAGCACAAGTACCTGGACGCGCCGCTGGCCGCGCACCTGGCCTTCCACTTCGCTCCGAGCGCGCGCCTGGGCCCACGCACGGCGCGCTCGCTGCGCGAGTTCACCGACGTGCTGGAGTGCGCTCGGGTGGCCGAGCTCGACGGGCACCTGCGCCGCGGCGATTTCTCGGCCTGGGTCGGCGACGTCTTCCGCGACCGCGCCCTGGCCGAGCGTCTGGTCGAGCTGGAGGAGTCGTACCGGCTCGGGCGCCTGCCGGACGTGAACGGGGCGTTGATCCATGCCGTGCACGAGCGCTACCGCCTCCAGGAACAGCCGCCGCCCGCGCTCGCTCCGGGGCCGGCCTAGCCGGGCGGAGGAAGAGGAGGAGAGGGAATCGGGGGGGACTGCTGGCTGGGTCTGAGCCCCGCCTGGCCGGCCCGCGCTCTCCCTCGCGCGCGGATCGCCGGGAATTCGCCAGCCTCGGGAGTTCGATCCGGCGCATGGAACTCCGGCGGGCGCGGAGTTCGCGCGCGGCCAGCACCGTCCAAGAAGGAAAGGGTCCCCATGGAAGCGAGAGACACGCGTCGGTTCTTCTCCACTTCGTCGATCGTCGCTCTGGCGCTCGCGCTGGTCACGAACGTCCACGCGCAGGCGCGGCCCGAGCAGGGGCTCGCGCCGGCTCCGGATGCGTGCGCACCCCTGGGTGGGGCCTGCGTCGACGGGCGTCAGCCGCGGCCATTGGCTCCGGTCGCGGTCCAGCCGGCGAACCTCGGCCCCGGCGGCTTCCTCGTGTTCCCGAACACGCGCGTGGCGGCCAACGGCGTCGGCCTGCGCGACGTGGCCTCGGGCGGCATCGATCTGGTCGGGGTGCCGCCGGGCTCCACGGTGGTGGCCGCCTACCTCTACTGGAGCTGGATCTCGCTGGTCACGCCCACGCCGGGCCTGCACGACAAGATGAGCCTCGCGCGCGTCCCGCGCATCAGCGCCCCGGCCGTGGCGGGACCGGGCCTCGGCCTGGGGTACGTCATGCGCCCCGTCAGCTACGTCGGGACGATGGTCGGCAGCGGAGCCGACCCGTGCTGGAACGGCGGCGGGAACTTCGTCTACCGCGCCGACGTCACGGGCACCGTGAAGCAGGGCGATTCGTACGTGGTGTGGCTGTCGCCGGGCGCGGCGGGCCAGCAGAACTACCGCGATCCGTGGGCTTTCCCGTTCCCGACCGGACCGCACTGCGAGGGCGCCTCGCTGGTCGTGGTGTACACGAACACGACCGAGTTCATGGGCACGACCTACATCTACGACAGCGGGATCGCCGGGAACATGTTCTGGGCGTCGCCGGGCACGAGCTATTCCCTCGCGGGCTTCTTCCATCCGGGGGCGGAGGCGCGCTGGATCAACATCGGCGCGGACGGGCAGTCGGGTGCCGGCTACCAGGAGCTGCACTCGATGGGGCTCGAGACCACGTTCTTCAACGGCATCCCGATCGCGGGGCCGGGCTCGCTGACCGACTCGGACTGGAACGGCGCCGGGAACAAGCCGCTGGCGCTGATGTGGGACACGAGCGGTCACGACGTGACGGCGATGATGGGGTTCGGCCAGACGGTCGCGACCATCGACGTGAACGCCCCGGCGCCGTTCAGCGTCACCGATTGCCTGGTGCCGATCTGCAACGTGCTCTGGTTGCGCTAGAGCGTGCAAGGGGCGCCTCCAGCGTGCGCTGGTGACGGACACCAGGCGCGCCGCGCGCGGGTTCGAGGGCGAGCCGCTCTCCCAGCGGAGGGCGGCTCGCGTTTTCGAGGGCCGCTGCGGGGAGCGAAGACGGGGCCGGGCGCGAGGCGCTCGTCTCAGACCGCGCCCGCCAGCGCGATCCGTCGGTCGAAGATCCGCGCGACGTGCTCCTCGGGCGCGCCCGCGCTGGTGTCCACGGCCAGCACCTGTCCAGCGGGAACCTCGTCCGGGGGCTCGAAGGCCGCGCGCGCGCGCAGGTAGGTCGCGAGATCGGCGTCGGAGGCTCCGCGTCCGGCGCGTTCCTCCAGGCGCGCGCGCACGATGGCCTCGGGCGCGTGCAGGTGCACCAGCACGCAGGCCCGGCCCAGGCGCGCGGCGGCGTCCACGAAGGGCTGGCGGAACTCGCGCAGCGCGAAGCTCGCATCCACCACCACCGAGCGGCCCGCGCCCAGGGCCTGCGCGGTGTCGTCGAGCAGGGAGCGGTAGGTGCGCTGGCGGGCCTCGCGCGTGTACAGCCCCTGACCCCATTCCGCGCGCGCGGACGCGTCGTGCGCGATCCCGGCCAGGCGCTTGCGACGCTCGTCGCTGTGGAACACCGTCGCGCGCAGCGCGCGCGCGAGGTGCGGGGCCAGGAAGGTCTTGCCGCTCGCCGGCAGACCGGCCAGCAGGATCAGGGTGGGCTCGAGCTCGTAGCCCAGGGTCAGCTGCACGTAGCGCATGGATGTCCGCCGCAGCGACTCGCGCGCCTCGGGCGCGAGCCCGGCCGCGCCCGTCGAGAGTGCCGCGACCTTGGCGCGCACCAGCGCGCGATAGCCCTTGTAGAAGTCGAGCAGGAGCGCGAGCCCTGGATCCTGCGTCCGCTCGGCGTAGCGGTGCACGAGGTAGGCGGCGAAGCCCGGGTAGCCGCGCGAATCGAGGTCCATGGCCAGGAAGGCGAGGTCGTTGGCCACGTCCAGGCAACGGAAGCGGCGGTTGAACTCGATGCGGTCGTACAGCACGAAACCCGCCGGCAGGGCGCACACGTTCTCGGCGTGCAGGTCGCCGTGGCCCTCGCGGATGCGGCCGGCCGCCACGCGCGCCGAGAGCAGGGCGCGCTCGCGGGTGAGGAAGTCGCGCGCGCGGGCGCGCAGGAAGGCGTGCTGGCGGGCGCTCAGCACGGCGAGCCCGGCCGCCGGAGCGCTCCCGCCGTGCTCGACGAACGGCTCCAGCTGCTCGAAGTTCTCCTCGACGCTGAACCCGATGCCCTCCGGAGTGCCGAACTCGTCGACGCCGGCGCCGGTGGCGGCCGTGGCGTGGAACTCGGCCAGGAGCTCGGCCAGGGCATTCATCTGCTCGTTGTCGATCACGCCACGCTCGAGCCTGCGCGCCAGCATGAACTCCTCCGGCAGGCGCAGCATCGCCACCGCGTACTCGACGATCTCGCCCGTGCTCCCGCGCCCGCCGCCCTCGCTGTCCACGGGATCCAGCGCGAGGTGCCCGTCGGCGCCGCGCCGCACGGCGACGACCCCGAGGTGCACGCCCGGCGCCAGCGGCGCGTTCAGGCGCACCTCCTCGGCGCACAGCACGCGCCGCTTCTCCAGCGTGCTCGCGTCGACGAAGCCCAGATCGACCGCTTGCTTCAGCTTGTAGACGCGCTCTCCCGCGAAGAAGAGCAGCGAGATCAGCGTGCGCCGCGTCTCGACGCGCTCGACCGCGTGCGGATAGGCCTGCGGGCGCGCCAGCTCGGACAGGAGCCAGGCGTTGCGGCCGTCCGTACCGGCCGGCGCGGGGTCGGCGCTCGGGTCCGGGCGCGGGGTGGGGGGCGACATGCGAGGTCTGGCAGGCGCCAGTATCCCACCGCGGGCCGCCACCGTCGCCGTCGGGACGCGGGGAGCCACCCGATGCGCTGCGGGTGCCGGGGGCGTATCCTGAGCCCGGCTCCCCCCTCCCCCTGTCAGCGGAAGCACAGTGCACTCGGTCCTCGTCCGAATCGGCTGGTGGCTCGCGTTCGCCGGGACCGCCTCGGCCCAGGGTTCCGTGCCGTCCCACGCGGGCCAGCCGGCGCGCTTCGTGTGCGAGGCGGCGACGCGCGTCGCGGATCCGAAGCTCGTCGGCGGCGCGGCGACCTTCAGCGTCAGCCTGGCACCGCTCGGCGCGCGCGCCGAGGCCGTGGCAGAGATCCGCGCGGGTGGCGAACTCGTCACGCGCTTCTGGAGCGGGACCCTCTCCGGGCGCGCGGGCCCGCTCAAGCTCGGCTGGGACGGACGCGACGCCAGCGGAGCGCGCTGTCCGACCGGGTCCTACGAGGTGCGGCTCGTGGCGCCGGGGCTCGAGCCGCTCGTGCTGCCGCTCGACCTGGTGCGCCTGGGCGTGACCGAGATCGAGGCCCAGGACAGCCGCCTCGGGATCGACGACGAGTTCCAGATGGTCTACTTCAAGAAGGGCGCGGCGTACGAGTTCTTCGCCACGCCCGCGATCCACGAGTACGTGAACCGCGCCGCGCCCGGCGAGGTCTCCGACCTCGACCTCGACGACGGTGAGCCGCGTCGCGCGCTCCCGGTGCACACGGACACGGCCGAGCCGGTGCTGGCCGGCGGCGACTACGCCAGCACGGGCTACAACTATCCGCTGGCCTTCGTGCAGGGCGTCGATCCGCTGCTCGAGCTGACCTTCGGCGACAGCGCCACCGACGCGCTCGGCCGGCCGATGGCGGCGGGCTACCCCGTGGCCGGCTGCGAGCTGCGCGTGCTGTGCGAGGGCGGCCTGCCGTTCCCCCAGGATCCGCTGACGCCCGGCGGAACGGCGCGCGTGCGCCTGGCGCGCCTGCCGCTCGGCGTCGGGCGCACCGATCTCGCGCTGGTGCTGCGCTTCCAGGTGCGTGCGCAGGACGAGCCCGTCTGGCGCGCGATCCCCGGAAGCCTGACGATCCCGCTGCGCGTCTACCGCCTGCTCGGGGCCCCACGGTTCCGCAGCGGCGCGGTCGGCACGCAGTACGCCGGCCCGTGGGTCGAGGTGGCCGAGTATCTGGCGAGCTGGCAGGAGACCCTCGAGCTCACGGCCCTCGACCAGCAAGCCCTGACCGAGGTCTTCGTGCGCGGCTTCTTCGGTCAGAACGGCGGTCTGCCCACGGCGATCGAGGGCGTGGTCTACGACGCCTTCCCGCTCGGCGGCGACGGCGGCGCGACGCACTACCTCACGGGCAGCGGCTCGATGAACCTGGCGCGGCTGCTGGACGGGCACGCGCTCGGACGCTTCGTCAACTGCAGCGACAACATGGGCGCGGCCACCACCATGCTCTCGATGCTGGGCGCGACGAACGTGCGTCCCCTGCGCCTGGGGCGCATGAACCTGCGCGCGCTGTGGGGCATCGGCGCGCCCGGTTACACGCTGAACCTGTGGGGCTCCGGCCAGCACGCCTTCTCCTACCACCACATCGTCACGGACGATGGGGGCCAGTCGGTCTCGGACACCTGCATGCAGCTCGACGAGGACGGCGTCCCCACCGTGCTGCCGAGCACGCCGGGCTGGAACGTGCGCCGGCCCTGGGCCGGGCCCGGCGGCTACAACGATCTGGCCGCCAGCAACTCCGTCGTCCGCACGGTCGAGGCCCTGCCGGGGCTGCGCTAGAGGAACCGCCATGCCCGTCGCCCTCTCCCGCCGAGTCCTGCGAGTCGCCTGCTGTGCGTGCGCGCTGGCGCTCTGGCTGCCCGCGGCGGCCCAGGAGCGGGTCGAGCCGCGCTCGGGGCTCGAGCTGCGACAGCGCGCCGAGGTCGGCGCGCGCTACGGCCTGTCGAGCTGGCCGCGCGGCGCGCTGCGCAGCGGCTTCCCGAACGAGCCGTTCCTGCCCGGCTGGGTCGCGGGTGCGTTGCAGGCCGAGCGCGGCTTGCTGCAGCGATCCTTCCGGCACGCGTCCGCGCCAGAGGGCGCGCCGGTGTTCGTGCTCGAGACCTGCGTCGAGGACTCGGCCGAGGGTGCGCACGCGCGTCTCCTGGACTGGCTGGCCGGGGTGCAGTCGGCCGAGACGATGCCGAGCCTGGCCACGCTCGGACTCGCGTTCGGTGACGTCGGGTTCGCGGGTCGCGCGGGCGCTGCTCCGGCCGCGCTCGCCTGGATCGCCTTCGTGCGCGGCAACGTGGCCGTGCGCGTCCTGGCCTGCGACCCGGTGCGCGAGCCCGCCCTGGACCTGGGCGGAATCGCCGCGCTGGTGGACCAGTCCGCGCGCAGCGCGCCCGAGCTGGAGGCCGGCCGCGTGCCCGCCAAGCCGCGCGTCGAGCGCTTCGCCCCGGCCGAGGCCGAGGTCGTGGCCGGCTCCGCGGTGCGGCTGGACCTGGCGCTCGTCGATCCGGCCGCGGGTGAAGCGCACCTCGAGTGGATCGTGGGTGGCCCCGGACAGGGCTACGTCGAGCGCGCCACGGACGGGAGCTGGCGGTTCCACACCACCGCGCCCGGGAGCGTCACGCTGATCCTGGAGGTGACCGGTTCGCTGGGCACCTGGACGCGGCACGAGGCGCGGCTCGAAGTCCGCGCGCGTTGATCCGCGCTCGCGACGCGCTCGTCTTCCAAGAGGAAGAACGGGGCCCGTGTCGGGGCCCCGTTCACCGGGCGTCATCGCCGGACGTCGCAGGATCAGCGCAGGATCAGCGCAGGATCAGCGCAGGATCAGCGCAGGATCAG
>CAZWAY010000051.1:0-38822 GCA_964631945.1 uncultured Planctomycetaceae bacterium | reverse complement strand
GTCCTGCCGCCGCTGCGCGAGCGCGCGGGCGACGTGGAGCTCCTGACGCGCTTCTTCCTCGGCAAGTTCGCCGCCCCGGGGGTCGCGCTCACGCCCGAGGCCATGGCTGCCATGAGCGCGTACCCCTGGCCCGGCAACGTGCGCCAGCTCGAGAACGAGCTGCGACGGGCCACGGCCCTGACGCGCGGGCGGATCGAGCGCAGCGATCTGTCCCCGGAGCTGCAGGCCGAGGTATGAGTTCGGGCGAGAGCCAGGAGGTAGGCCGGGAGGCAGGCCAGCAGACAGGCACAGCACGATGGTCAAGCTGATCGTGGACGAGGGCGGGGCACGCCGTGCCTTCCGCATGGGCAAGGGCATCCTGACCGTGGGCTCGGGGGCCGAGGCGCGTCTGCGGCTCGCCTCGACCGCGGTGGCCGAGATCCACTTCGAGCTCGAGCTGGGCGAGGCCGGCGTGACGCTGCGCCTGCGGCCCGGCGTGCTGCCGCCCAGGGTCGGCGGCCTGCCGGCCAAGGCCGAGTTGCTGCTGGCGCCGGGCGCGCGCGTCGAGCTGGGCGGGGCCCAGCTCTGGATCGAGTCCGAGGCGGCGCCCGCCGCGGGGGCTCCCGCCCCGGCTCGGGCCGCGCTCGCGACGCGTCCGGGCGCGTCGCCCGCCGCCCCGGCGACGGAGCCGAGCGAGCGCTTCCGCCAGCGGCGCGCGGAGGCCGCCAGCGGGCGCCGGCCCGGCTGGCTCGTGCCGGTCCTGATCCTGGCCGCGACCGGGCTCGTGTTCCTGGTCTGGGTGCGACTGATGAAGTCGAGCGCCGGCGCCGAAGGGCTGGCCCAGAACAAGCTGCGCGCCGCGGAGCAGGCCCTGGCCCAGGCGGATTTCCGGGCCGCGCGCCAGGAGCTCGGGGACATCCCCTCGGGCGCGCTCGCGCCCGAGCAGGTCGCGCGCAAGCTTGCACTCGAGCAGAAGCTCGCGACCGCCGAGGCCCAGGTCGCCGCCCACATGCAGAACGAGTCCGGCACGCGCTACGCCGACACGCTGCTGAAGAAGTACGAGGGCCTCTACCTGCAGGGCACGCCCGAGCCGGCCAAGGTGCGCCTGTTCCTGAAGCGCTGTCGCGTCTTCCGCGAGCGCTGGCCGACGCACCCGGAGCTGGACTGGGTCGCGCGCCAGGAGCGGCGCTTCGCCGGTTACGTCGACCTGAACGCGCCGCCCACCTGGGAGGACGTGAGCTGGGAGACCAAGGACCTGGTCGACACCTCGCCGCGCAACTACGTGGCCGCGCTGGCCCTGATCGACGAGCTGCTCGCGCGGGTCACGGGCGAGGAGCGCAAGAAGGCCCAGAACCTGCGCGATGAACTGGTCGCCGGCCGTCCGGCCTACGCCCAGGATCGCCTGGAGCAGGCGCGCTACGAGTTCGAGCGCAAGGAGGACCCGAGCAAGGCCGTGTGGTGGCTCGTGCACAACATCGCCTGGCTCGGCGACGAGGCCCTGGCCAACCAGAACGCGCGCTTCCTGGTGAAGATGCCGAACGTCGAGGGGCACCTGCTCGGGTACAAGCAGGACTACCCGGAGCGCTATGCGGCCGTGCTGCGCAATCCGATCGTGGCCGCGTGGGCCAAGGAAGTCGGGTTCGCGCCCTGAGCGCGAGCGTCGCTCCCACGATCGTCGAGGCGGGCCAGCTTCAGCACGGGGCTTCCAGCTCCAGCAGATCCTCCGGCTCGCGCGGAGGCGCCAGGTAGAACCCCCCGGGCGTCTCGATCCGGGCGGCCGAGGCGGGCGCGAGCGCGAGGCCGCACTCCGCCAGGCGCGCGTCGAGCTCGGCGCGCGAGCGCGCGCGGCACGCCGCAGGCGGCGGCTCGAACACGGCGCGCGCGCGCCGACCCGCCCAGCGCGGGCCGGGCACGAACAGCGCGGGGCGCGCGACCGGCAGACCGTGTTCGAGCAGCCGGGCCGCTCCCAGCCAGCGCGCCCGGAGCTCGCTCCGGTCGCCGACGATCACCACCCAGCGTCCGTGCGCGGCGGCGGGCGCGACGCATGCCTCGCGCGCGACCTCATCCGAGAGCTCGCGGCGCCGCCAGGCCCGGGCGCCCTCGTGCGCGAAGGCCTGCACGCGGCTCGACGGGCGCAGCCAGCGCCCGAGGCCGAGGCGGACCTGGTGTCGCCGGCGCTCGCGCGCGCGCCTCTCGAGCGCGGTCAGCAGGGCGGCGCCGCCGAGGCCTGGACGGAGCTCGCACGGCAGGGCGCGCAGCCAGGCGACCAGGAAGCGCGCCCGCGTGCGCGCCGGCAGGAACTCGCGCGCCACGGCCGCGCACTGCACGACCTCGGCCAGGGCGCGGGCGCGCTCCGGCGGCGCGCGCCGGGCGGCCGCGAGGTCGACCAGCCAGGCCGCGCCGAGGGCATCCACCAGCACGTTGCCGGGGTGCAGGTCGCCGTGCTCCCACCCGGCGGCCTGCAGCTCGGCCAGGATCCGCCCGAGCTGCGCGGCCAGGCGCGGCCAGCCGCCGGGCGGCTCGCGGCGCCCGTCGAGCAGCTCGCGCAGGGTGCGGGCGCCCGTGATCGCGCTCTGCTCGAGCTCGAAACCCGCCGGCGTGCGTCGCAGGGCCAGCGCGCGTGGCACCGGCAGGCCCGCGCGGGCGAGCGCCTCCAGGGCGGCGAACTCGCGCCGCGCGCGGGCGCCGTCGAACAGCGCCAGGAGCCGGTTCGGATGGTGGAAGCGCTTCACCACCAGCGGCGCGCCCGAGGCGGCCTCCAGGGTCACGCTGCGGAACGGCCGGGCGCCGAGGACGATCACCGCGGCAAGCATACGCCCTCGAGCCGCCGCGGACGCGCCTGGCAGCGCCGCGCGCGATTCGTGACAATCGCGCGGCGTTGCGCCTCCAGCTCTACGTCCTGCGCCAGCTGCTGACCTCGCTCCTGTTCGCGGTCGCGGGCCTGGCGGTGATCGTGCTCCCGACCATCGCCATCCAGGCCGTGAACAAGCTGGGCGCGATCGACACGGCGACCGTGGTGCGCTACCTGCCCCTGGTGGTGGCCGAGCTCGTGCCGTACCTCCTGCCGATGGCCCTCCTGCTGGCGGTGGTCGCGACCTTCGGACGCCTGGCGGCCGAGCGCGAGCTGATCGCGATCCAGATGGCCGGCATCCATCCGGCGCGCCTGGCGCTGCCGGCCTTGCTCGTGGCCCTGCCCCTGGCCTTGAGCACGGATCACCTTCTCGGGCAGGTCTCGCCCGAGCTCAAGTTCCAGCAGCGCAACCTGCTGCGCGAAGCCGACCTGTCGCGCTTCCTGGCCGCGATGACCGGGCGCAACGTGCTCTCCTTCGGCAACAACGTGCTGACCTCCGAGGGCAACCGCGGCAACGTGCGCACCAACGTGGAGCTCGAGATGGAGCTCGAGGACGGCACGCGCCTGAAGGTGGTCGCGGCCGAGGCGCGCATCGAGGTCGAGGGGCAGGGCAGCGCGGGGCGGCTGGTGGTGCGCATGAAGGACGCCGCGCTGCTGACCGAGGACGTCAGCCTGATCCAGGCCGCGCCGGTCTACAGCTGGGGGCTGGGCGAGCTCTTCCCGGCCTTGCCCAACGAACGCGGTCGAGCCAAGTACCTGACCTCGGGCGAGATGCGCGACGAGCTCGCGCGCGGTGCGCTCGAGCCCGCCAAGCGCGGCGAGTTCACCTACGAGATCCACCGCCGGCACGCGCTCTCGGCCACCTACCTCCTGTTCCTGCTGCTCGGCCTGCCGACCGGCGTGGTGCTGCGCTCGAGCACGCAGCTCGGGGCCTTCACCGGCGCGGTGGGCTACGCCTTCCTCTACTACGTCCTGGCGATGCGTCTCGGCAAGGTCCTGGCGGACACGGGTTCGGTCCCGCCCCTGCTCGCGGCCTGGGCCACGAACGGCCTGTTCCTGGCGGTGGGGCTGGTGTTCTTCGTGCGCGCGCTGTGGCGATGAGGCCCCGTCAACTGCCGCTCGGATGCCGTCTCGATCGCTACGTGGCGTGGCTCTTCGCGCGCTCCTATGGCGCGGCCTTCTTCCTGGTGGTCGGGCTGTTCGTGATCATCGACATGGCCACGAACCTCGACGACTACCTGGCGCGCGACAAGACGGGCTACGCGCCGCCCACGGCCCTGGTGGGGGAGTTCTACTTGCTGCAGCTGCCCTTCCTGTACCTGACGATGTCGCCCTACGTGACCCTGGTGGCCGGCATGTTCACGGCCACCAAGCTGGCGCGCAGCAACGAGATCGTGGCCGCGCTCGGGGCCGGCATCTCGGTGCGGCGCATGCTGCTCCCGGTCTACCTGGGCGCGACCGTGCTGGCGGCCGGGATGTTCCTCCTGCGCGAGCAGAGCACGCACGACCTGGGCCGTCGCCGCGACCTGCTGCAGGACCACCTGCGGCAGCGTCGCAGCCAGCCGGTGATCTCGAACCTGGTCATCCCGGTGCGGCGCAGCAATCCCGTGCGCCTGCGCGAGTACGTGGTCGCGCGCGATCCGGCCGAATCGGTGGCGCGCGGGCTCTCGGCCAATGGGCGCGAGGAGGGGCGCCTGATCTCGATCGACGCCCGCAGCGCGCGGCCGCTGTCGGGCGGGCGCTGGGCCCTGGAAGAGGGCCGGCGGCTGGAGGACGAGGGCGGGCGGCGCCAGACGCGCAGGGTGGACGTGCTGGACGACCCGCGCTTCACGCCGGGCGAGGTCGAGCTCGCCTGGAAGGCGCGCGAGCACCCCCTGGATCTCTCGCACGCCGAGCTCTCCGACCTGCTCGCGCGCGAGCCCACCAACCTGCAGTACCAGACGTTGCTGCAGTACAGCCTCACCTTCCCGCTGGCGGGGTTGTTGCTGCTCCTGGTCGGGCTGCCGTTCGTGGTGGGCAACGAGCGCGGCAAGGCCGGTGAGCGCATCGCGCGCGGCTTCCTGCTGTGCGTGGCCTACTTCGGAGTCGACTTCGTGGCCCGCACCCTGGGCCTGCAGGGCGTGGTCGGGCCGGTCTTCTCGGGCTGGCTCCCGCTGGTGGTGTTCGGCAGTCTGGGGGTCGTCCTGACGTCCTCGATGCGCTCGTAGGCGCGCCCAGGGCCCCACGAAGGGCACTCCGCGGGAAGAGCCCGCAGGCGTGCGTCGTACACTGCCCCGTTCCAGTCCGAGAAACCGCTTCGCCCCTCCGCTCATGAGCGATCGCCGCCGCCCGCGCCTCCTCGGCTTCCCCCTCGTGCTCGCCCTGGGCCTCGCGCCCGCTTGCCACGGGCCGGGGGACGAGCGCGAGGAGCGCGTGATCGCGGCCGTCCAGCAGGGTCGCTTCGCCGAGGCCCTCGAGCACGCGCGCCGCCTGGCGGAGGCGAATCCGAAGGACGCCGGGGCCCAGGTCCTGTACCGGGACGCGCAGGTGGCCTTCGCGCTCGACCAGGGGCGCGAGCAGGTCTTCCACGGCGACCTGACGCGCGCCCTCGAGCAGTTCGAGGGCGCCCGCGCGCTGGCGCCCGAGAACGCGGTGGTCGCGAACTGGATCGCGAAGACGCGCGCCCAGCTCGCCGTGCACTGGCTCGACGCCGCGGCCGAGTGCACCGGACCCGACCAGCTGGACGAGGCCGAGCGCTGCTACGAGATGGTGCTGCGCTATGCGCCCCACAACCAGGCCGCGGTCCGTGGTCTGGCGCACGTGCTGTTGCTCAAGAACTACCGCGCGGGGATGAGCAAGACCTACTTCGACGACGGCCTGTCGAGCTTCCGCGAGCTGATGCTCGAGCAGGCGCGGCGCGCCTTCCAGATCTCGCGACGCTACCGTGACAACGAGCCGGCCGGTCTGCGCGCCGAACAGGTCGAGCGGATGATGGCCGAGGAACGCCTGGCCCAGGCGCGCGAACTGGAGGCGGGCGGGCGCTACTTCGCCGCACGCAACGAGTACCGCCTGGTGCTGTTGATCGAGCCGGACGACGTCGAGGCGCGCGCCGGACTCGACCGCATGGACCGCGAGACCCGCGCGGTGTCCGCGATGGCCGGGGCCGACATGAAGATCCGGCGCGGCGAGTTCGCCAAGGCCGAGAGCGACCTGGGCGTGGCCCGGGTCCTGAGCGAGGCCCAGCAGGACCAGGTCTCGCTGCTGCAGTCCGGGATCGAGGAGCAGCGCCACCGGGAGATGTACGCCGCCGCCCAGAGCCTGGCGCGCGACTACCGCTATCCGGAGGCCGTGCAGGCGTTCGAGGCGCTGCTGGCGATCGCGCCGGACTACAAGGACGCGGCCCTGCGCAAGACCACGCTCGAGGAGTTCATCCGTCTGACCGAGGAGTTCTACGCCAAGGCCCTGGCGGCCGCCGACGACGACGAGGCCGAGCCCTACCTGCGCGCGATCCACCCGATCATCTGGCCGGAGTACAAGGACGTGGTCGAACGCCTGCGGGCGATCGAGGCGCGGCGGGCCGCGGCCGGCGCGCCGAGCGGCGAGGAGAACCCCGACCAGGACCCCGAGCAGGAGCCCGGCGCGGACGCGGAGCCCAAGGCCGGGTAGCGGCGCTACTCCGACGCGGCTCGCGCGCGCCAGGCCTGCCGCAGGCCGTAGAGCGAGACCAGACCGCTCAGGACCGGCAAGGCCGGCGAGACCTGCGCGAAGGCGCCGCGCCACACGACCAGGGCCCAGTACAGGTAGGGCGCCCAGGCGCTCAGCGCGAACACCAGCCAGCGTGCGGCCGGACCCACGCTCCACTGGGGCTCGCCGGCTCCCGCGCGGGTCGGGATCCCGGCCGCGTCCAGGCGGTCGAGCTCGCGCGCGGCGCGGTCGAGCAGGACCTGGTTGGCGCGCAGCGCGCGCACCCCCTGAGCGAGCGCCAGCAGGTTGAGCAGCACCGCGCCGAGCCCGACCAGCACGTGCACGGCCGCCGGCACGCCGATGAAGTGGCCGTAGCCGAGCACGGCCGCGGCCGTGGCCGCGAAGGCCGAGACCAGCGCCAGCGGATAGTCTCGGCGCTCGGCAAAGAAGCGGTTGAGCTCGGCCAGGAACGCGCTCGAGAGCTCGCGCGACTGCATGGCCACCTTGAGCACGCGTCCCGAGACGATCATGAACAGGATCAGCAGCGTGTGCGTCGCCACGCACAGGACCGCCGTGAAGAACCCCAGCATGAGGTGGCGCTCGGAACCGTCGTGGAACGCGCCGGAGAGCAGCGTCAGCACCAGGCAGGGCGCCAGCACGCACGCCAGTCCCAGGTAGTAGTGCACCATCCGCATCGGAGTGCGGAACACTAGCGTGCCCGTCCGAGCGCGGCGAGCACGTCCTCGCTGGCGATCCCGCGCATGCACAGCGGACCCTCGGGGTGACGGCAGCGGCGCGCCAGGCAGGGCGCACACGCGAGCGTCTGCGCGCTGCGCACCACGCGGTGCGGGCCCGTGAGCGGCCACGGTCCCGTGCGCGCGCCATCCTGGGGACCCTCGAGCGCGATCACGCGCAGGCCGTGGGCCCAGGCGAGGTGCAGCGGGCCGGAGTCGCAGGCCACCAGCGCGAGCCCGCGCCGCGCGGCGGCGCTGAAGAGCGCGGCCAGGGCGCGCAGGCCGCGCTGGCCGACCCAGTGCGCGACGCGCGCTTCGCCCGCGAGTTCGCGCTCGAGCGCGCGCCCGAGGGCGGCCTCGGCCGGCCCCGAGAGCACCAGGATGCCCTGGCCCTGCGCGGCCAGCGCGCGCGCGAGCTCGGCCCAGCGACCCGCTGGCCAGCCGCGCACGTCCTGGCTGGAGGACAGGTGCAGCAAGACGGCGGCCCGCGCGGCCTCCGGCAGACGCTGCGCGAGCTCGCGTTCACCCCGTTCCAGCTCGTGCGCGGCGAGGCCGGCGTCGAAGCGCAACGGCAACACCAGCGCGGGCACGAGCGCGCGCGCCAGCGCCTCCATGCGCTCGACGGCGTGTCGTGCCGGCGCGCGCAACGCCGTGGCGTGCTCGTTGGCCGTCCAGGCGGCCCAGGGCTCGCGCCAGTCGGCGCGCGCGGGGGCGACGCGCCGCGGCGCGCGCGACAGGCGCGCGGCCACGCCGCTCTTCGTGTTGGCCTGGGCATCGATCGTCCAGTCGGGGCGGAAGCGCGCGAGCTCCCGCCCCAGACGCAGCCACGCCCCCAGCCCGCCGCGGCGCTCGAACGGGATCACGCGCGCGAGACCCGGGAGCCCGCCGAGCAGGTCCGCGAATTCGGGCTGCACGGCCCAGCCGATCTCGGCCCGCGGGTATGCCGCGTGCAGGGCATGGAACACCCCCAGGGCATGCACCACGTCGCCGAGGTGCGACAGGCGGACGAGCAAGATGCGATCCGGGTTCCGCACGGAGCTTCCGAGCGCGGAGGGTATCCTCCGGGGCACGACTCCGCGCATGCTGCGCCGCATCTCGACCAAGCTGGTTCTGGCGGTGCTCCTGGCCGTCGTGTTGCCGTTCGTCGCCTTCGCCTTCTTCCTCAACGAGGAGATGGCGCAGCGTCTGCCCCGCCATGCGGCGCAGCAGGCCCTGCTCGGCCTGGTCAAGGACCTGGCCGGGCAGATCGACTACTTCGTGGACGAGCGCCGCCAGGACCTCGAGCAGTGGGCCGGCGCGCCGCACATCCAGCACGCGCTCGAGGAGGACCTGGCCGAGCGCAGCATCCTCGAGCGCGCGCGGCGCGGGGAGGGGCCGCCCACGAGCCGCCTGGTATGGGGCGCCGAATCCCTCGAACGCCTGGCGCAGGGCGAGGTCTCGAGCGCGACCTACGACTTCGGCCTGTCCAACCGCTGGCAGGCCACGCGCGAGTTCGACCGCTCCATGGAGATCAAGTCGGTCTACGACCTGGTGCTGCTGGTCTCCGACGACGGCCGCCTGGTGTCCTGCAGCAGTCGCGATCCGTTCCGCGATCAGCCGTTCGCGCCCGATTTCCTGGCGTACCTGTTCTCCTTCGACTACGGGACGCTCGACTGGTTCCAGCGCGCGCGCGAGCGCGAGGAGCCGTTCGTGCGCGTGGACCAGCACGTGTCGCCCTTCCGGCTCGAACTCGCGCCCGAGATCCTGGCCCTGGATGCCGCCTACGGCTACCAGCTCGGCTTCGCGGTGCCGGTGGGCGCGCCACAAGGCGGAGTGCGGGCGGTGCTCTTCGCGCTGGTCAACTGGAAGGCCATCCAGGACCTGGTCTCGACCGAGGTGATCACCAACGCCTTCCGCGGCCTGGCGCGCGAGGGCCGCGAGCCCTCGGCCTACGGCTGGCTGTGGGCCGAGGACGCCGACACGATCCTGGCGCACCCGGAGCGTGCGCTGTACGGCAAGCACGTCGGCGCCGATCTCGGGCTCGCGCAGATGACCCGCGCGGTGCTGGCCGACGACGACGGCTGGGGCCTGTACCCCGAGTACACCTTCCAGGGCGAGGAGAAGAACGCGGCCTTCCACCGCTGTCGCGGGCGCCTGGCCGGCGGCTTCGGCTGGGTCGTGGGGGTCGGCGTGAACAACGAGGACATCTTCGCCACCGCCGAGGACATGCGCGCGCTGCTCCTGGGCGGGACGACGCTGGTGCTGGTGCTGGCGGTGTGCCTGACGCTGTACATCGCGCGGCGCACGACCTCGCCCGTGCGCGAGCTGCAGCGCCACGCCCGGCGCGTGGCCGAGGGCGACCTCGACGCGCGCATCGAGATCCGCTCGCGCGACGAGCTCGGCGCGCTGGCCGAGGACTTCAATCGCATGACCGGTGAGCTCAAGGCCCAGCGCGAGCGCATCGTCAAGGCCGAGAAGGACGCTGCCTGGCGCGAGATGGCGCGCCAGATCGCGCACGACATCAAGAATCCGCTCACGCCCATCACGCTCTCGCTCGATCTGCTCGAGCGCGCGCGCCGCGACCACCACCAGGGCTCGGAGGAGATCCTCGAGCGCACGATGGGGCTGATGCGGCGCCAGGTCGAGAACCTGCGCGAGATCGCCAACGACTTCTACGAGTTCACGGGTGGGCGCAAGGCCCATCCCAAGGTCGTGGACCTGCTCGCGCTGCTGGAGGAAGTGCTGCACCTGCACGACGCCTGGGCGGTCCAGCGGGGCGTGGCCGTGCAGCGCGACGGGCCGAGCGCGAGCGTGTGGGCCGACCCCGGCAAGCTGCGGCGGGTGTTCGTCAACCTGGTGTCGAACGCGCTGCAAGCCATGCCCGAGGGCGGCTCGCTGTTCGTGTCCACCGAAGTGCAGGACGGCTCGGTCCGGATCGACATCCGCGACACGGGTACGGGCCTCGCGCAGGAGGCACGCGCGCACCTGTTCGAGCCCTACTTCACCACCAAGAGCGAGGGCACGGGGCTGGGACTGGCGATCGTGCGCCGCGCGATCGAGGAGATGGGCGGCGAGATCGAGCTGGTGGGCGCGCCCGAGGGTCCGGGCACGATCGCGCGCGTGCGCCTGCCCCTGCACCGCTCGGGGAGCGCGTGACGGCGGGAGTGGTGCTGGTCACGGGTGGGGCCGGCTTCGTCGGCGCCGAGGTCGTGCGCCGACTGGTGGCGCGCGGCCACGAGGCCCACGTGCTCCTGCGCGCGAGCACGGAGCGCGCGCCGCTGGCCGGGATCGCGCACGTCGCCCACACGGCCGATCTGGCGGACGTGTCCGCGCTGGCGCGCGCCTTCACGGGCGCGCGCGCGGCGGCGCGCGCGCGCGGCGGAGCGCTGGACGTGGTGCACCTGGCGGCGCGCATCAGCTATCGGCGCGCCGACCGTGCGGAACTCCGGCGCGCGAACGTGGAGGGCACGCGCAACGTGCTGGCGGCCTGCGCGGCCGCGCGCGTGCGGCGCCTGTGCCACGTCAGCTCGGTGGTGGCGCTCGGAGCGGTGGCGCGCGCGGACCAGGAACTCGACGACGACGCGCCGCTCGCCGCGCACGCGCTCGACTCGGCCTACGCGCGCACCAAGGCCGAAGCCGAGGAGCTGGTGCAGGCGGCCGCGGGCGAGCTCGACGTGGTCGTGGCCAGTCCCGCGGTGGTGTTCGGACGCTCGCCTTCGGGCTCGAACTCCCAGCACTTCCTGGAGCGCGTCGTGCGCGGCCGGCTCGGACCCTTCAGTCCGCCGGGCTCGCTCACGGTGGTCGGGCTGGCGGACACGGCCGAGGGCATCCTGCGCGTGCTCGCCGGTGGGGTTCGCGGGCGGCGCTACCTGCTGGCGGAGTCGAGCTGGCGCCTGCACGAGCTGCTGGGTCTCGCCTGCGAGCTCGTGGGACGTCCACGTCCGCGGGCCTGCCTGGCCCCGGGGCCCTGGCGGCTCCTGGTGCGGGCGGTGGCGCTGGCCGAGGGGCTGGTCCCGAGCGAGCGCGTCACGTCCGAGGCGCTGGCGCTGCTCGGCCTGCACTTCCGCTTCCGCGCCACGCGCGCGCGTGCCGAACTCGGCTGGACCCCGCGGCCTTTCCCCGAGCTCCTGCGCGAGATCCTGGCCGAGCACCTGGCCCGACCGAGGGCCGCGGATCAGTCCGGCGGTCCGTAGGTGCCGCGCACCGAAGCCCAGCGCACCGAGATCACGTCCAGCAGGAAATCGAGCTTCCAGAAGTAGGGGAAGATGCGCTCCTCGGTGACGACCAGGTTCGGGAGCTGCGCGTCCGCGGCGTTGGCGCGCGCGAGCAGCAGCGCCCCCTGGGGGAAGTCACGGCCCAGGAAGGTGAAGGCCACGCCGGTGGAGTGGAAGGTGCCACTGCTCTCGTCCAGCGGCTCGAAGTCGAGGCTGGCGCAGGAGCAGCACGCGAGGCCGCACGCCAGCGCGAGGATCCGGGCGCGCTCGAGCATCGCCGGGACGATAGCCGCGCCGCGGGCCGGCCGCCAGTGGCCCGGAGCGGGACGGGCGGCTAGTCTGCGACGATGCCTCCCCTGGCTGCATGCGAGCTCGAACTCGAAGAGTCCTTCGCGCGCCACGTCGCCCGTTTCGTCGAGCACTTCGGGGTGGGCGCGCCGGCGCGCCGCTTCTTCTCCCCGGGGCGTGTGAACCTGATGGGGGCGCACCTCGACTACAACGGCGGTCCGGTGATGCCCATGGCGCTCGACCGGGGCACCTTCCTCGCGCTGCGCCCGCGCACGGACGACCGGCTCGAGCTGGCCTCGACCCTCGAGCAGGAGACGCTCTCCACGCGCCTCTCCAACCTGCCGCGCGCCTCCGCCGGGCGCTGGTACGACTACCCGCTGGGCGTGGTCTCGCGCCTCCTGGCGGAGGAGCGTGCCACGATCGGGGCGGACGTGCTGTTCGGCGGAAACCTGCCGATCGGGGCCGGACTGTCGTCCTCGGCCTCGATCTGCGTGGGCACCGCCCATGCGTTTCGCTCGCTGTGGGGCCGGCCCGAGGACCCGCTGGCCTGCATCGAGGCCGCCCTGTGGGGCGAGCGCGAATGGGTCGGCGTGCAGTGCGGGATCATGGACCCCTACGCCGTGGCGCTCTCGCGTCCCGGGCACGCGCTGTGGATCGAGTGCAAGGACGGGCGCTTCGAGCACCTGCCGCTCGGTTCGGACGAGCTCGCGATCGCGATCGTGGACAGCGGCATCCGGCGCGAGCTCGCCAAGGGCGACTTCAACCAGCGCGTGTCCGAGTGCGCCGAGGCCTTCGCGCGCCTGCGTCCGCTCGCGCAGACGGCCGAGGTCCTGTGCGAAGTCCCGGCAGCGCTGGTCGAGGGCGCCGGCGAGCGTCTCGGTCCGCTGCTCACGCGTCGGGCGTTGCACGTGGCCAATGAAGTCGCGCGCACGCGCGCGGCGCGCGCCGCCTTGCTGGCGGGGGATCACGCCGAGCTCGGGCGTTGCATCAGCGCCACCCATGCCTCGCTGCGCGACCTGTACCAGGTCTCGGTGCCGGAGCTCGATTGCCTGGCCGAGGCCGCGCTCGGGCACCCGGGCGTGCTCGGGGCGCGCCTGACCGGTGCGGGCTTCGGCGGCTGTGTGGTGGTCCTGCTGCGAACGGCGGCGCGCGCAGGGCTGGCCGAGCACCTCGAGCGCGAGTTCGAGCGGCGTTTCGCGCGCAATCCGCCGGTGTTCTTCTTCCGCAGCGGCGCGGGGCCGCGCGAGTTCACCTAGCCGAGCCCCCCGGAAAGGAGCGGGCCGGCTCGCGCCGGCCCGCCCACGGTTCCCGTCCGTCCCGCCGATCGGTGTGTCTACCGGCGTGGGCCTACTGCGTCAGGACGCGCGCGCGCGCCAGGATCTTCTGCGCGGCCGGATCCTCGCCCACCAGCGCGGCGGGGCTCACGAGCGTGCGCACGGCTTCGCTCGCCCGTCCGCCGAAGAGGTAGTTCATGGCCAGCACCAGGCGTGCGTCGCGATCGCTCGGGTGTTCGCCCAGGTAGCGCTCGAGCACGGCGAGCTGCTGATCGAACACCTGCGGATCCGCGTAGAAGCCGTGCTTGTCCACCTGGCTCTCGACCAGGGCCGGATCGAGTTCCAGCGCACGGCGCACGGCGTAGGCGCCGTAGTGGTAGTCGCCCGCCGCGAACAGCGCGTCGGAGAGCACCAGGTACAGCGCGCCCTGATCGGGCGCGAACTCGACGGCCTTGGCGTAGAACTGCACCGCGTCCGTGTAGCGCCCCTCGCGGAAGGCACGGTCGCCCAGCTCGAGGTAGCGCTGGGCCGCGATCGAGAGCGGGCTCACCTCGCTCGCGGGCGGCGCGATTCGAGCGACCGGAGCGCTCGCGACCACCTCGCCCGCGGGCTCGCTGGCGTAGCCCGCGTTGTCGTTCTGCACGTAGACGACCGAGGGCTCGGCGTACACGACCGTGGCGATCGGTTGGTAGGGGTAGTAGTCGGTGTCGTAGTAGGGGCGCGAGTACCACCACCAGCACGGGTAGTACCAGCTCCAGTAGCAGGGGAACGACCACCACGCGTTCCAGCCGCAGGACGACCAGCCCCAGTTCCAGCGGCTCCAGCCCCGGCAACCCCAGGGGTCACGCACCCAACCAGGGTCGAGACCACCGTCGAGGTCGAGCCCGCCGCGGAAGCCGCCGGCGGACACGCCGCCGATCGAACCCACGCCCTTGTGGCCTTGCACCGAACCGACGCCGGGGGCACCGGGCTTCTTGCCCGGACTCCCGCCCTTGCCGATCGTTCCCGGGTCCTTGTCCGACAGGCCCTTGCCCTTCGAGGGCGTCCACCCGGGTCCCTTCGGGCCGGCGCTCTTCGGGTTTCCCCGGCCCGTCGGGCCGTGGTCGTAGCGCACCAGCGGAACCGAGTCGCCCTTGCCGACCGTGCCCTTCCCGCTCGGATCGGTCGGCCGTCCGGTGCTTCCTCGCGGCGGAGTCCCCAGGGCCGGCGAACCTGCCGAACCGCCGACCTTGGGGGCGGAGATCGAGCCACGCAGGCCCGAGTCCGAGCTCGGTCCGCGCGTGGTGGAGCCCGCCGGAGAATAGGGAGCCGGGAAGCGCACGCGCGGCGGAGTGGTGGGGTAGGACCAAGCCGTCGTTCCACCCGATGTCCCTACCCCGGGAGTCTCGGTCGTGGGCCCTGCCGTGGGCGCGGAGTCAGGAATGGAAGGGGCGCGGCCGCTCGAAGGGAGCGTGCGACCGCCGTAGATCTCGCGACCGGCGGAGTCCGGTTGCGTGGGTCGGGTGGGGGTGAAGCCCGCCGAAGGCGCGGACGAACCCGGACGGGGCGCGATCGAGGTCGGCGCTTCAGGGCGGGCCGGGCTCGAGCCCCCGCGATCCGGGCGGATCGCCGGGGGAGAGCTGGGACGGACCGAGGGCGAGCTCGGCCGAACACTTCCGCCCGAACTCGAGCCGCGCCCGGGGCTGGGGGCGACCGAGGGCCGCGAAGAGCCGCCGCCGGACGGGCGCGGGGCCGCGCTGGAGCCGCGCGAACCCTGGCTGGAGGAGGGCTTCGAGATCGATCCTCCCCCCCCGGATCCCCTTCCGCCCTGGCTCGCGGACGAGGACGACCCCTTGGAGCCCTTCTGCGGTTCCGCGGGGGAGGCGGGCGCGAAGGCGATCAGCGCGAGTCCGACGAGCAGGGCAGAAAGGGTCTTCATGGGTGGTCTCCGGCCGGGCTGGACCCAGGGCGCGCGCAAATGCGATGCCCGTGGGTGGACGGTCTCCTAGGACCCCCCTGCGGGTCCTCCGCGAGCCCGACGACCTTTCCAGGGGACACCTCGGAGAGGACAAGGCTCGCTCCGGCACTCCTGGTCGACTGTCCTGGTCGATGGTCCTAGTCGACGGGCACGAGGGGCAGGACGAGCTCGAGGGGGTGTTCGCGCCGATCATGCACGCGCAGATAGGGCGCCCCGGGCTTGGCCCCGGGAGGAACGGCCTGCCGGAGACGGGTGAGCACGGCTGGCCGGAGCTGCTCCAGATCCTCGAGGCCGAGCAAGAGTCCGGGGCGCTCGGGCTGGGTCTGGTAGCCGCTGGGAGCGGGCTCGCGCGGGACGGCCAGGCGCACGAGGCAGCGCAGCGGGCGGCCCTCCTCCGACAGTTCGAAGGTCGGGACCGGATCGACGGCCGCGCCGCTGGCCTTGGCGCTCTCCGCGGCCTCCGCCAGCCAGGCGCGGGCCTGGCTCAGCGCGTCTTCCCAGGCGACGCCCGCCGGCAGCGCGCGCACGGCGTAGGTCACGGGCACGAGGTCCTGGGCCAGGATGTTCGGTCCCGGGGAGTTCGCGCCGGGCGTCGCGCGGCGGTCGGGCGGCACGAAGGAGAGTTCGAGGTAGTGCACGCGCGTCTCGATCGATTCGATCGTCTCGACGAAGCCACCGCCCTCGCTCTCCATCGCCAGCGTGCGCGGCCAGGTGCGCCCGTTCGACTCCTGCCAGGCGCGGATCGCGAGTGCCTCGAGCACGCGGCCCTGGGCGTCGCGCGCTTCGACGCGCGACGGACGCGCGTCGGCCAGCGTCGCCACCAGCGTTCCGAGCGAATGCGCAGGGCAGCACGAGTCGGCCGAGACCGGCGCGGTGCGCGTACCGTTCTCGGGCGCACTCCACGCGAAGCCATCCGGCCAGAGCATGACGGCGCGCCGCAGCTCCATCTGCAGCAGCAGCGCGTCGCGCTCCTCGCCTTCGATGCTCTGCGACGGACCGCCGGCGAGCTGGTGTACCCGTTGGCCATGCCGGTAGAGGAACAGGTGTTCCGAGCCCTCGTGCGCGGCGTAGTCCTCGAAGTGCCAGCGCGCGCGGTCGGGGAACACGTAGAGCGCCGTCAGGCGGTTCTGGCCCGAGCCGAAGTCGAGGCGGGAGACGCTCTGGAAGCCGGCCAGGCCGGCCACGGCCGCGCGCGGGCCCGGCTCCGGAGCGTGCGCGCTCGCCTGGGCCAGCAACGCGACCAGCACGAGGAGCCTCATGCCAGGCGCTCGCGCAGGATGTCGATCGCGCGTTGCAGGGTCTCCAGACGCTTGGCGAAGCAGAAGCGGATCAGCGCCCGGCCCTCGCCTGGCTCGGGGAAGAAGCTCGAGCCCGGTACGGTGGCCACCCCGCCCCCGGCCACGAGCCGCAGGGCGAAGGCCGTGTCGTCCTCGCCCGCCGTCTGGAAGCGCTCGACGCCGGTCATCACGTAGTAGGCGCCGCGCGGCTCGAACACGCGCAGGCCGAGCTCCACCAGCGCCTGCACCAGGAGCGTGCGCCGCGCGTCGTAGTCGCTTCGCAGGCCCTCGAAGTACTCGGGCCCGAAGCCCAGCGCCTCGGCCGCGGCCTCCTGCAGCGGCGCGGGCGCGCCGACCGTCAGGAAGTCGTGCACCTTGCGGATCGGCGCGGTGAGCGCGGGGCTCGCCAGGCACCAGCCGATGCGCCAGCCGGTCGCGCTCCAGGTCTTCGACAGGCCGCTGATCGTGACCGTGCGCTCGCGCATGCCCGGCAGCGTGGCGATCGAGACGTGCTCGACTCCGTCGTACAGGATGTACTCGTAGATCTCGTCCGTGATCGCGAGCGCGTCGTGCTCGCGACACAGCTCGGCCAGGAACTCGAGCTCGGCGCGCGCGAAGACCTTGCCGGTCGGGTTGTGCGGCGTGTTGACGATCACGGCCCGCGTGCGCGGGCCGAAGGCGCGCGCCAGCTGGTCGCGATCGAAGCTCCAGTCCGGCGCGCGCAGCGGTACCCAGCGCGGGATCGCGCCGCTGAGCAGGCAGTCGGGCCCGTAGTTCTCGTAGAACGGCGTGAAGATCACGACCTCGTCGCCGGGGTCGAGCGTGGCCAGCAGGGTCGCGATCATGGCCTCGGTCGCGCCGCAGCACACGGTCACCTCGCGCTCGGGATCCAGCGCGAGACCCCGCTCGGCCGCGACCCGCTTGGCGATGGCGGTGCGCAGGGCGGGTGCGCCCCACGTGACCGCGTACTGGTTCTTGTCGGCGTCGATCGCGCGCTTGGCGGCCGCCTTCATGGGCTGGGGCGCGGGGAAGTCGGGGAAGCCCTGCGCCAGGTTGACGCCGCCCTCGCGCGCGCACACACGCGACATCTCGCGGATGACCGATTCGCCGAAGCGAGCCGCCTTGATCGAGCCGAGCGGACGCATGCCCCGCTCACCGTACCACGCGCGCGCCCGCCCGCCCGCTCGGCCGGGCCGGGCGCCTCAGGGCAGCTTCAAGGCCCACTCGCGCCAGGGCCGGGAGTCCATGCCGAGGTCGGCGTCGCGCAGCCAGCGCAGGGCGCCCAGCACCTGTCCGCGGCGATCGGGGGCGACGCGTTCGAGGGCGTTGGCCAGCGCGCGCGCGGCCGCGCCCTTCTGCTCGGCGTGCTCGCGGCCGATGCGAGCCAGTGCCAGGCTCGCGGCCAGGGCCACGAGATTGGCCTGGTCGAGCAGCAGCCCGCCGAGCGCCTCCACGGCCGCCGGATCCGCCATGGCTCCGAGCGCACTCGCGCACTGGGCGCGCACGCCCGCGTCGCTGTCGCCCAGGGCGGCCCGGCAACCCTCGGCCAGCTCGCTCGAGCGGCTGCCCGCGCTCGCGATCCCGAGCAGCGCGAAGGCCGCGTTGCTGCGCGTCCAGGTGTCCCCGTCGTTCAGGAGCCGGTGGCGGATCTCGCCCACGGGGGTCTCCGGCAGGGCCAGCACTCCCAGCGCGAGCAGTGCGCGCTGCACCAGCTCGGGATCGGGCTCGGCCAGGGCCGCCAGGAGCGGACCGAGCACGCTCGGGTCGTGCGTGAAGCCCAGGGCCGCCGCGGCGATGCGGCGCTGGAGCGGCGCCCCGCTCTCGAGTTCCACCAGGATCTCGTCGCGCCGCTCGCGGGCGCGCTTCTGCATGTTGGTCTCCAGCAGCTGGAGCGTGTTCAGCTCGCGCTGGCTCGACGAGCCGAGCTTGAGCTCGGTCCACTGCGCCAGGGAGCGATCGAAGACGGTCAGGAAGTAGCCGATGGTCTGGGGTTCCTCGTCCGGCAGCGGAACGTAGGGCTCGGGCTTCCCGGTGGCGGGGGGGCCTTGCGTTCCGCTCGCTCGGCAGGCGAGGGACGGAGCGACGGACAGGGCGAGGGCCAGGAGCGCGCGGCGGATCGGGAGCGGGTGCATGGGCGGGCGAGCGGACGCGCGAGCCGAGGTCCTCTTCCCGATTCTCACCGGGATGGAGCCGCGCCAGCGTGGAGCCCCGGTCCCAGGATCCCGGCCGAGGCTGTGCTGTTCCATTGTGCTCCGGCGAGACGTGCGCGTCAGCGCGGTGGCACGACGAGCGTGGCGTGTCCGAGGGTCCGGCCCTGTTCGTCCTCCAGGTCGAAGGCCGTGCCGGGCTCCTGGTGCTGGCGCTTGACGTAGGCCAGCACGAGCCCGCAGTCGAGCGCGAACGAATAGGCCCAGGAGGTGACGAGCCCGAGCTCGCGCCGCTCGCCGCCTTCGGCGCGCACCAGTCGCGCCCCGCGTGCCACGGGGTCGGAGTGGTCGACGCGCAGGACGTGCAGGCGCTTGTTCAGGCCGCCGTAGGTGTCGATCTTCGCGACCACTTCCTGTCCCACGTAGCAGCCCTTGTCGAGGGCGAAGGCCGTGTCGAGCCCGGCCTCCTGGGGATAGACGTTCTCGTCGAGGTCGAGGCCCGCGAGCGCGCGCCCGGCCTCGACCCGCAGGCTGTCGCGCACCACCAGGCCGGCGGGCGTCGCGCCGGCCGCGCACAGCGCGTCCCACAGCGCGTTCACGCCCTCCGGCCCGGCGTCCAGCCGCCAGGTCTGGCGCGCGAGCGCGGTGAGCACGAGCGCGCCGCCCTTCCAGGGCAGCGCGCGCCATTCGTGCGCGGCCAGCGCGGGCGCCGCGCTGCCGAGCAGCTTGCCCAGCACGGCCGCGGCCGCCGGGCCGCTGAGCTCGAGCGGCGCGTGGCCGGCGCTGCTGTCGGTGAGCTCGAGGGCCTCGGCGAAGTGGTAGCGCTCCAGCGCCGTGCGCAAGTCCGCGGCGCGGCCCGGCGGAGTCGAGAGCTCGAAACCCTCGCTCTGGCGGGCCAGGTCGAAGGCGAACAGCACCTTGCCCTTGGGCGAGAGCAAGAGGTTCGCGTTGCCGCTGCCCGGGCCCAGGGCCTTGACGTGGTTGGCGAGCAGGCGGTGCAGGAAGTCCGCCGCGTCCCGGCCGCGCACGCTGACGCGCCCGCGGTCGCTGGTGTCGAACAGGGCTGCGCCGGCCTGGGCCGCGCGGTACTCCGCGGGCAAGTCGCCGAAGGCGAGCGGCGTGTCCAGGCCGGGGGCCTCGGGGCGCTCGGCCAGGCGCGCGCCGCGCGCCGCGTGCAGGGTGAGGAGAGGAGAGCGCTCCATGGCTGCGAGAATGATAGGGACTCGCGGCCGAAGCCGCCGTCGCTCCGCCCTTCCCGTGCGGGGCTTTTTTCCTTTCACGTCCGCCCCTGCCGTGCATCCCTAGTCCCACGCCTGCTCCCTTGGACGAGTCCGAAGCCATCGCACGCGTCCTGGCGGGGGAGCGCGATGCCTTCCATGTGCTGCTGCAGCGTCACTCCGCGCCCCTCCTCGCGAGCCTGCGGGCGGCCCTCGGGAACCGCGAGGACGCGCGCGAGGTGCTGCAGGAGACCTGGCTGCGCGCCTACCGGAACCTGGATCAGCTGCGCGAGCCGGCGCGCCTGCGGGCCTGGCTGGTCTCGATCGCCCTCAATCTGGCGCGCGCGCACCATCGACGCGCGCACGGGCGCGAGTTCGACGCACCCGGCCGGGACGATCCCGCGCCGCCGCCCGAGCTCGGGGCCGAAGTCGGCGCGGACCTGGAAGAGCGCGAGGAGCGCGCGCGCCTGCGCGAGCTCATGGCCCGTCTGCCCGCGCGCCAGCGCGAGGTGGTCGATCTGCGCGTGAATCACGAACTCTCCCATGCCGAGATCGCCGAGTTGCTCGCCATCAGCCCGGAGGCCTCGCGCGCGAACTACTACCAGGGCCTGCAGCGCCTGAAGCAGGCCATGGGCTCCCGGCGAGGTACCCCGACATGAGCCACGAGACCCTCGACCGCGCGGGCGAGCCGTGCACGCGCGTCACGGAGCGCCTGGCCGTGCTGGTGGACGGCGGCCTGGGCCCGCTCGACGAGGCCCGCGACCGCGGGCACCTCGAGGCCTGCGCGCCCTGCCAGCGCGCGCTCGCGCGCCACGCGCAGCTGCTGGCCTCGCTCCGCTCCTTGTCCTCGCCGGCTGTCGAGCGAGATGTCGCGCTCGACGTCGTGCTCGACGTCGTGCAGGTCAGCGCGGCCGTGCGCGCGGCCCTGGAGCGGTGCGCGCCGAGGTTCGCGCCCAGGCCGCGCGCCGAGCGTATTCCTCGGCGCTGGGCGGTCGGGCTCGCGGCGGCTGCCGCGGCGGTCCTGTTGTTGGCCGCGCTGGAGGGTGCGACGCGTCTCGCGCCGCTGGCTCCGATTCGCTGGGCGAGCCTCGACTGGTCCGCGCCGCTCCCGAGCTGGTCCGAGGTCGTGCGCGGGCTCGAGAGCTTCTCCCGCCGTCTCTCCTGAGGAACCCGATGCCGATGCTCCTGAAGCGTGCCTGGAACCGCAGCCTGCGCGTGGCGCGGCTGCCCGCCGGACTGGGCGGCGCCTTCCTCGGTCTGACCCTCTTCCAGCTGAATCCGGGCAGCAATCGTCTGGCCGGGCTCGTGGTCGGCTGGCTGTACGGGATCTCGGTCTGGGGGCTGATGCGGGTCTTCCCGATCGGTCCGCGCTGGACGTGGCTGGCCGGGATCCTCGCCGGGCCGATCCCGTTCGCGCTGCTGATGCCCACGGACACGCCGGCGGCCGAGCGCAGCGTGATCCTGCTCGGCTGCCTGGCGGGCGGCCTGCTCGGCTTGCTCGAGGTGGCCTGCTCGGGTCGCGCGCCGGGCGGGCGCTCGCGCGAGGGGACGGGTCTTCCCGAGCCTCCGTAGCGACCCGAGGGCCAGGCCCGAGCGGTTCGGGGCGTCGGCTTGACTTGGCGACCCGCTCCGGCAGACTGCCTCGCTTGACTCGCCCCTCGGGGCGCGTCCAGACCCACGCCCCAACCCCCTGGCGGGGCCGCGCACGCCCTGCGCTCCCGCCCAAGCGAGCTCCCCCTGGCATGATCGAGCGCCGCCACCGAAGCGCCGCCCTCCTCGCGGCGGCCGCGCTGACCTCCTTTGCGTGCAGGTTCGAGCCCAACACGCCCGAGCTGCACTACTCCCTCAATCGGTCGGAGGTGGACAAGAACCCCGACCTGGCCGTGGACGCGGGGGCCCAGGCCCAGCTCGCGGGCGCGCTCGAGCTGATGTTCGGCACGCCCAAGGCCCCGCGCTTCCTGGCGCAGGCCGACTGGCTCGGGCAGGAGTTCGACCCGAACTACTGGGGCGAGGACGAGGTCAAGGCCGACGAGGGCGCCTGGAGCGCCCTGCTGGCGAGCAACCGCGCGGCCTACGCCCAGCAGCTCGCGGCCATCCGCGCGGGCGCCTTCGCGAGCGTGGAGCGACCGCGCTTCGCCGACGACCTGTGGCGCTGGTGGCTCGAGCTCCGGACCGAGATCGAGGCCAAGGGCCCCGACGCCCCCGGCCGGGACGGCACCCTGCGCGAGCAGGCCGCGCGCCTGTTCGAGGAGTACTACCCGACGCTCGCCAACTCGGCCGCCTTCTATCGCAACCAGTGCCACCACTGCCACGGCACCGAGGGCGGCGGCAACGGCTCGACCAGCGCCTTCCTGAACCCGCGCCCGCGCGACTACCGCCCGGGCAAGTTCAAGTTCACGGCTTTGAAGGGCAAGGCGCGTCCGCGCCACCAGGATCTGTTCCGCGTCTTGACCGAGGGCATCTACACGACCGCCATGCCCTCCTTCCGGCGCTTCACCGATGCGCAGTTGCACGGACTGGTCGACTACGTGCGCCTGCTGGCGATCCGGGGCGAGACCGAGATCCTGCTGGCGAGCTTCTACAACCCGGACGACGGACTGAACTTCGCGAACGTCGAGGAGAACTACACCGACGTGGTCGCGAAGTGGCGCGACGCGGGCGAGAGCTTGATCGTCTTCCAGGGCGAGATGCCGGCGGTGAGCGAGGAGCGCATCGCGCACGGCCGCGCGCTGTTCAGCACGCCGGGCGAGAAGGGCGGCGCGAACTGCGTCAGCTGCCACGGTCCGGCCGGCCGCGGCGACGGGCCCTCGGTGTGGGAGCCGGGCAAGGAGGGCAAGGAGTACGCCAAGGACGACTGGGGCAACCCGATCCAGCCGCGCGACCTGACGCGCGGTGTGTTCCGCTTCGGGCGCCGCCCGATCGACCTCTACCGCCGCATCTACGCCGGCATCAACGGCACGCCCATGCCCGAGCACTTCGGCATGACCATCACCGAGAACGGCCAGCAGCGCACCATGACCGAGAGCGACCTCTGGGACCTGGTCTTCTTCGTGCGCACGCTCGGGAGCCACGCCGAGGTCGCCCAGCACGGCGGCGGCGGACACGACACCGCCGGACACGACGGGGAGGCGCGCTAGCCATGGCGAGCCTGAAGCACTTCCTGCTGCGCGTCCTGTTCACGTTGCTGTTCCTGGCCGTGCCGGTGCTCGGCGTGTGGACCTTCGTGAAGGCCGAGGAGTGGGGCCTGTGGTTCCCGCCCTACGTGAGCTCCTACGGCGGCGACATCGACGGGCTCTTCAACGTGATCCTGTGGATGGTCGCGGTGACCTTCGTCGCCACCGAGGTCCTCTTGGTGTGGCTCGTCTTCCGCTACAGCAAGAAGGACGCGACGCGCGCGACCTTCACGCACGGCAACCACACGCTGGAGATGGTGTGGACCGCGATCCCGGCGCTGCTCCTGATCATCGTGGCCTTCTCGCAGATGAAGGCCTGGACCACGGTCAAGATCCACTTCCCCGAGGACGGGCCCTACACGGTCGAGAAGCCGCTGATGGAGGTGTACGCGAGCCAGTTCGACTGGCGCGTGCGCTACCCGGACGCACACGGCAACTTCCAGGGCACGGACGTGATCGAGGTGCCCTTCGACATCACCGTGCCGGCCCACACCAAGGTCGTGTTCCGGCTGAAGAGCCGCGACGTGCTGCACAGCTTCTTCGTGCCGGTCTTCCGCCTCAAGCAGGACGCCGTGCCGGGCATGGAGATCCCGGTCTGGTTCGAGGCCACCCAGACCGGCGACTTCGACCTCATCTGTGCCGAGCTGTGCGGCTGGGGCCACTACAAGATGGCCGGCCGGATCCACGTCCTCCCGCCCGACGAGTTCGACACGTGGCTCGCGAACAAGCGCGCCGCCCTGTACGCCACGGAGTAGTCCGCACCCGCCCATGAGCACGCACGCGCACGCCGCTCCCCACGGAGTCACGCCCCTCGGCATCGATCCGCCGGGTACGGTCCACACCTCGCACGAGCACCACGAGCTCGGCTTCATCCGCAAGTACGTCTTCTCGACCGACCACAAGGTCATCGGGTTGCAGTTCCTGTTCACGGGGCTCGTGATGCTGCTGTTCGGCGGCCTGATGGCGATGGCCATCCGCTGGCAGCTGGCCTACCCGTGGACCGAGATGCCGGTGCTCGGGCGCCTGCTCTTCCCGGCCACGGGCGGGGTGACGACGCCGGAGGGCTACACGATGCTCTTCACGATGCACGGGACGCTGATGATCTTCTTCGTGATCATCCCGCTTTTGACCGGCACGTTCGGCAACTACCTGATCCCGCTCATGATCGGTGCGCCGGACATGGCGTTCCCGCGCCTGAACATGCTCGGGTACTGGTTCTGGTGGCCGGGCATCGCCTGCATCCTGCTCTCCTTCGGGGCCGAGGGCGGAGGGCCGGCTGCCGGCTGGACCTCGTACCCGCCGCTCTCGACCATCGAGGCCGCCGCGCCGGGCTCGAACTGGGGCCAGAACTTCTGGCTGCTGTCGCTGACCTTCGTGGGCGTCAGCTCGATGATGGGCGCGGTCAACTACGTGACCACGATCGTCAAGATGCGCGCGCCGGGCATGACGTTCTTCCGCCTGCCGCTCTCGATCTGGGGCCTGATGATCGCGGCGCTCTTGCAGCTGTTCGCGCTGCCGGTGCTGACGGCGGCGAGCTTCATGCAGCTCTTCGACCGCGTGTTCGACGCCGGCTTCTTCACACCCACCGGCGTGGTCATCAACAACACCAGCCCCGAGGCCCTGGGCAACGCCGCCGGCGGACACCCGCTCTTGTGGCAGCACCTGTTCTGGTTCTACAGCCACCCGGCCGTCTACATCCTGGTGCTGCCGGCGATGGGCTTCGTGTCCGACATCCTGTCGGTGCACGCGCGCAAGCCGATCTTCGGCTACAAGCCGATGGTCTACTCGATCAGCGGCATCGCCGGTCTGGGCTTCATCGTGTGGGGCCACCACATGTTCATGTCGGGCATGAACCCCTCGGTCGGCCTGGTGTTCATGACCGCCACGATCATGATCGCGCTGCCCTCGGCCGTGAAGGTCTTCAACTGGCTCGGGACCCTGTGGGGCTCACGCATCCAGCTCACCAGCGCGATGCTGTTCGCGATGTCCTTCGTGGCCATGTTCATCATCGGCGGTCTGTCGGGCATCTGGATGGCCTCGACCCCGGTCGACATCTACATCCACGACACCTACATCATCGTGGCGCACTTCCACTACGTGGTCTTCGCCGGCTCGATGATGGCCATCTTCGCGGCCATCTATCACTGGTTCCCGAAGATGTACGGGCGCGTCATGAACGAGACGCTCGGGCGCATCCACTTCGTGGGCACGTTCGTGTTCCTGAACGGCGTCTTCTACATGATGCACCAGCTGGGTCTGGCCGGCCTGATGCGGCGCACCGCCGATCCCTACGCCTACGAGACCTACGCGCACCTGCAGCCGATGAACCAGTTCATCTCCTGGTGCGCCTTCGCCTTGCTCTTCTGGCAGGTGTTCTTCGTGCTGAACTTCTTCGGCAGCATGATCTGGGGCAAGCGTGTCGGCCGGAACCCCTGGAACGCCAACTCGCTCGAGTGGGAAGCGCCCTCGCCGCCGGGGCACGGCAACTTCGACCGGCAGATCGCCGTCTACCACGGGCCCTACGAGTACGGCGTGCCCCAGGCCGCCAAGGACTTCGTGCCCCAGACCCAGCGCACGCTGGTCTAGGCGGACGGTTCCACCGTGAGCACGAGCCCCGCCCTGCGCGCCACGCCCGAGCCGAGCCCCTGGGCCCGGCGCGCGGCCTTCGCGTGTCTCTTGTGCAGCGTCCCGCTGATCCTGTTCGGCGGCTCGGTGACCACGCTCGGCGCGGGCATGGCGGTGGACGGCTGGCTGGTCGCCGAGGGGCACTTCCTGCTCTTCTTCCCGGCCGAGAAGTGGTTCCGCGACACGGCCACCTTCGTGGAGCACACGCATCGCCTGTGGGGGATGCTGGTCGGGCTGTGCGCGCTCGCGTGCGTGGCCTTCGCCTGGCTGCGCGCCGCGCCGCGCGGCGCACGCCTGGCCGCGCTGGTCGCGCTGCTGGCGGTGTGCGCCCAGGGCGTGCTGGGTGGCCTGCGCGTGCTCGAGAACGCGCCCGAGCTCGCCTTCCTGCACGGTGCGCTGGCGCAGCTCGTGTTCGCGATCCTGTGCGCCAATGCGCTCGTGTTCTCGCGCGGCTGGCGGGCCGAGCTGCCGCGCCGCGCCGCGCCGCTCGAGCGCCATGCCCTGGCCTCGGCCGCGCTGGTGGCGGCCTTCGCGACCTACGCCCAGGTCGTGCTCGGGGCCTGGTACCGCCACGGGCTGCGGCCGGCACCGGGCGCGGACAGCGGGCTGCGCTTCGCGTTGCACGGTTGCGGCGCGCTGCTGGTGCTCTTCGCTCTGACGACCCTCTGGCGGCGTGGCGCGCTGTTGCGCGCGGCCGAGGGCGAGCTCCCCGGCGCTCTCGAGCGCGCTCTGCGCTTCCTGCCGGCGCTGCTCGTGCTGCAGCTCGTGCTGGGTGGAATGGCCTGGGCCGGGTTCCGTCCCGGGGCGATCGGCCCAGCCGAGTGGGCGCTCTCGATCGCGCACGTCCTGGGCGGCGCGTTCCTGTTCGCCGACGTGGCCATGATCGCGCTGTGGGCGCGACGCCTCGCGCGCGGCGCGCGCGCCCAGGCCCCGTCCGGTCTCGCGCTGCACGCGGAGGGACGATGAAGCGCGCGCCCCTGGCTCCGGCCCTGGCGCGTCCGCTCGCGCGTGCGCGCGGGCTCGAGGATCTGCTCGTGCTCGTGCGCCCGCGCATCTCGGCCTTCGTGCTGTTCGCGGCCTTCACGGGCGCGCTGCTCGGCGCGGGTCCGGACGCGGAGCTCGTGCGCGTGGCCCTGGCCGCGCTGTTCGTGGGCCTGGTGGGCGCGAGCTCGAGCGTCTTCAACCAGGTGCTCGAGCGCGACACCGACCGCCTCATGGCGCGCACCGCGGATCGCCCGCTGGCGGCCGGACGCATGAGTGTGCGCGACGCGGTGTTGTTCAGCGCGCTCCTCGGGATGGCCGGGGTCGTGGGGCTCGCGCTCGCCTTCCAGCCGCTCTCGGCCCTGCTGGCGCTCTCGACCCTGGCGGTGTATGTGCTCGTGTACACGCCGCTCAAGCGCTGGACCAGTCTGAACACCGTGGTGGGCGCGCTGCCCGGCGCGATGCCGCCCTTGCTCGGCTTCGTGGCCCTGGCGGGGCGGCCGGGTCCGTGGGGCTGGCTCCTGTTCGCGCTGGTGTTCGCCTGGCAGTTCCCGCACTTCTTCGCGATCGCCTGGCTGTACAAGGACGAGTACCGCCGCGCGGGCATGAAGATGCTGCCGAGCCTGCCGGGCGCCGCCGGCCTGGCCGGACGCCAGGCGCTGGCCTACAGCCTGCTGCTCCTGCCCGTCGCGCTGCTGCCCGGCGCGCGCGGCGACGCGGGCGTCGTGTTCACGGCCGCGGTGCTCGTGCTCGGCTGCGCCTACGTGGCCGCCTCGGCGGCCTTCGCCTGGCGCGAGTCGCGCACCACGGCGCGCGCGCTCCTCTACGTCTCGCTCGTCTACCTGCCGCTCGTGTTCTCGGCGGCGCTGTTCGATCCGGTCGTCTCCCAAGCCCTGCGTAACTGAGTCCCACGACTCGTCCGACATGAGCGAAGCCCTGGCTGCCTACGATCCCGCGCTGGACGCGCCCGCGCACCACCACCCGATCTACGACTACGACAGCGGTCCGCCGGTCGAGCGCGGCAAGTTCGCGATCTGGCTGTTCCTGGCGACCGAGGTGATGTTCTTCAGCGGCCTGATCGGGGCCTACATCGTGCTGCGCTCGGCGGCCGCGAGCTGGCCCGACCCGCAGGTGCGCCTGGCGGTCGACATCACCGCCTTCAACACCTTCCTGCTGATCACGAGCTCGTGGACGATGGTCAAGGCCGTCTTCGCGGCCAAGCGCGGCGACAAGGGCAAGCTGCTCTCCTGGCTCGCGCTCACGATCCTGATCGGCTCGTGCTTCGTCGGGATCCAGGTGTACGAGTACATCGAGCTGATCCACGAGGGCGCGCTGCCGCGGGTCGACATCTTCTGGTCGACCTTCTACGCCATGACGGGCTTCCACGGCACGCACGTGGTGGTCGGCGTGATCTGGCTGATCTGCGTGTGGTTCGGCGCGCTGCGCGGGAAGTACACGGCCAAGAACAACCTCGGGGTCGAGCTCGCCGGTCTCTACTGGCACTTCGTCGACCTGGTGTGGGTGCTGCTCTTCACCATCGTCTACCTGTTCTAGGAGCACGGGAACCATGTCGCACGATCACGGCCACGCGGCCACGCACGACGACGCCGGCCACGGCGCGATGCACTTCAGCGCCGAACGGGTGTTCGGCTTCTTGTTCCTGTTCACCATCCTGGAGGTCGGCTGGGGCCTGGCCGGCAAGCACTTCGGCTGGAACCGGCCCATGCTGTGGGGTGGGCTCCTGTTCTTCGCCTCCCTCAAGGGCTGGCTGATCGCGGTGTACTTCATGCACCTCAAGTTCGAGGGTTGGGTGGTGAAGAGCCTGATCCTGCCGACGCCCTTCCTGGTCATGGTCATCTTCGGTTACGTCATGCCCGACGTGGCGAACCACGAGGGTCGCCTGATCCACCCGGTCGGCTCGGCCTTCGATCCGAAGACCGGGCTCGTGATCGAGAACATGGCCGAGGGCTGGACGCCTCCACACCACGAGGGCGCGAGCGCCGGCGCGAGCCACGAGCCGGCTTCCGCCCCCGCGCAGCACTAGCCCGATGGGCCGCCTCCGGTACGCGCGCGCGCTCGGGCTCGCCGTGCTGGGCCTGGGCGGGCTGTTCGCCTGCGACGCGGGCTCGCCGGTGGCCGGCGCCGGCTCCAGCGGCCCGCGCACCGACCCGCAGCCCGCGGATCCGGCCGACTTCGGCGCGCTCCCGGCCTTCGAGCTGCGCGACCAGCGCGGGCGTACGGTCACGCTCGAGTCCCTGCGCGGGCATCCGCTGGTGATCGGCGCGCTGTTCTCGACCTGCACCGGTCCGTGCCCATCGGTCGCGCGCGGCCTGGCGCGTCTGCAGGAGGAGCTGGCCGCGACCGACGCGCGCCTCGTGGTGGTGAGCGTGAACCCCGACTTCGACACGCCCGCGGTGCTGGCGCGCTACGCCGAGCAGGTGGGCGCCGATCCGGAGCGCTGGCTGTTCCTCACCGGACCCGAGGCCGAGGTGCACGCGCTCGTGCGCGCGGGCTTCTACCTGGCGGTGGAACGGGCCGCCGCGGATGCGCCCGGCGATCCGCTCACGCACGACGTGCGCCTGCTGGCGGTCGACCGCCGCGGCCACCGGCGCGGCTGGTACACGGGCACGGACGAGCACCAGCTCGAACGCTTGCGCCGGCGCATGCTGTACCTCGCGAGCGAGGCGCCCGAAGGGCCGCGATGAGCGTCTCGCTGCCGGCCTTCAACGCCAGCATGAACGCGCTGTGCTGCCTGTGCCTGTGCACGGGCCTGTGGCTGATCAAGCGCGGCCGGCGCGAGGCCCATGCGCGCTGCATGCTGGCCGCGACCCTCTTCGGCGCCGCCTTCCTGGCCGGCTACGTGTACTACCACTTCTTCGTGCAGCCCGAGCTCGGCACCACGCGCTTCAACGCGAGCGGCGTGCTCAAGGTCGCCTACCTGGTGATGCTGACCTCGCACGTGATCCTGGCGGCTGCCAACGTGCCGCTGGTGGTACTGACGCTGCTGCGTGCGCGGCGCCAGGACTGGGTGCGCCACAAGCGCATCGCGCGCCTCACCTGGCCGGTGTGGTTCTACGTCTCGGTCACGGGGATCCTGGTGTACTTCGTGCTGTACCACTGGAACCCGCCCGCGCCGGGGTAGCATGGGGGCTCCGATGAGCACGCGCCTCGTCCCGTGGTTCCTGCGCCTGTGCGTTGCGCTCGGGCTCCTCGCCTGGGCCCCGGGCGCCTATGGCTGAGAGAGCTGCGGGGCGGCGGTCGCCACCCAGGCCGGCGGGCTCGGTCGCGGTTTCAACCTGAGCATCTACTACATGCTCGCGACCATGGCGGTCGTGCTGGGCAGCTTCGTGTTCCTGGTGCTGCGTTCCTACCGGAACGCCGCGCGCACGGGCCAGGGGTACCGGCCCGAGGGCAAGCTGCGCTGGACCGACGAGCCGGCGCCGTAGCACGCCGGTTCGCTCTCGGCGCGACACCGCGCGACGGGCCGCGCGGTCCTTGCTGCCATGGGGAACGGGCGGGTGGCCAGCGGGCTCGCGTTGTTGCTCGCCGCCTGCGGGCGCGGCGCGGCGGGCGGCCAGTGGCTGGCGGATCGCGGCGCGGACGAGCTCGTGGCGCTGGATGGGGAGCTGTGCGTACGCGCGCGCGTGTCCGTGGCTTCGCCGCGCCTGCTCCGCGCGGACCCCGGCGGTCTGTGGGTCGCGAGCGCGGACTCGCGTGCGGCGCCGGAGCCCACGATCCTGGTGCGGCTGGGCCGGGAGGGTGAGCGCGGCGGCGCGACGGAGTTCTCCGCGCTGGTCGCTCTGTGCACCGAGCGGAGCGGAGCCGCGCTCGTGCTGGAGCGCGTCGATGCGATCGAGTCGCGCCTGTGGCGCGTGACGCGCGAGCTCCGGCGCACGCTGCTCGGGACCCTTCCGGCCGCCAGTGCGCTGGCGCTGGACGACGAGCGGATCGTGGTGGGCTGCGCCGGCGGCGAGCTGGTGCGCCTGGGGCCGCAGGGCGGCGTGCTCGGGCTCGCGGAGGTCGCGTTCGGCGTGCGCGCGCTCGCCCCCGGGCCGCGCGCGGGCGAGTGCTGGGTGCTCGGCGTGGAGGGCACGCTGGCCCTGTTCGCGCGCGGGCCGGAGCCGCTGTGGAGCGTGCGCACGGGCCTCGCGGCGCGGAGTCTGGCGCCGGCCCCAGGGGCACCGCGTGTCTGGATTGCGGCGGGCGAACAGGTGCGGCGCTACGGGCCCGGAGGCGCGCTCGAGTTCGCCTGCGAGCTGGCCGGCGGGCCGTGGAGCGCGGCCGCGGCGAGCGCGGACGGGGTGCTGTTGCTGGGCATCGGAGCCGTGCTCGAGCTCGGCCCGCGCGGCGACGTGCTCCGCACCCAGGGCGGGTTCGACGCGCTGTCCGCGCTCGCCCCCGTCAGCGACCGAGCAGCAGCAGGGCCGCGGCCAGCAGCGTCTTTCCGTCGCGTGCGAGCGCCAGCACCCGTTCGGGGGCGAGGCTCGTGAGCTCGAGCTCCTCGTCCGCGTCGGGCTGCGACGGACCGGGCTCGAGTTCGCGGGCCTCGAACAGGAAGATGCGCTCGGAGCAGAAGCCGGGCGCGGGCAGGAAGGTGGCCAGCTCGCGCCAGGCGCGCGCGCGATGCCCCGTCTCCTCGGCCAGTTCGCGCTGCGCGGCCGCGAGCGGCGTCTCCTCGCGCTCGAGCCTGCCGGCGGGGATCTCCAGCAGCACCTCGCGCGCGGCATGCCGGTACTGGCGCACCAGCAGGAGCTCGCCGGCCGCGTTCACGGCCGCGATCGCCACCGCCCCGGGGTGCTCGACCACCAGCAGGTCCTGCTCGACGCCCGACGGCAGCGTGAGGCGCGTGCGCACGACGTCGAACACGCGTCCGGAGAGCAGGGTCTCCGAGCGTTCGAGCCGTGGTGGGCCGAGGGGCCCGGGCGCGTCCGGGTGCGCCCGTCCGGGGTCGGACGAGCGACTCACTCGCCCCGCTCGTCCTCTGCCTCGGCCACGTCCTCGAGCAGCGGGCCCATCTCGGCGGTGAGGATGCGCTCCAGCATGGACTTGAAGGCCATGGCGCTGTTGGCGACGTCAGGGCGCTTGTTGTCGTGCGCGAACTGGATGAAGCGCCGCAGATGCTTCTGGAGCTTCTGGATCTCGCGCAGGACCGGATCGTCCTTCTTCTCGCGAACGGCTTGCTTGGCTTTGAGCGCGGCGATCTTCTGTTCGAGATCGGCCACGAGCTGGTCCGAGGAACGGCGATTATAGGAGCGGCGCATATTGGACTGGATTACGGCGTCCAGGGTTCGGGAGCCGGGATCGTTTCGCTTGTTCCGAGACTCACTCAGGGCGCCCCACGCGAGTCGGGCGGCTCTCGAGTGTGCCGAATACCTCTCGGCAAATGCGGTCGGGCGGGTCCGTCTCGGACGACCCCCGTGGGAGTCTCTTTTCCGAGCGCGGGCTGCACTGTACCATCGCCCCTCGTTCCCTCCAAGGCCACGGGACGCGACGGGATGCGAGTGGAGCGGTGCCGCGCGCGACGCGTCGGCCGCTGCGCCGCGCGCGCCGAGTCGTCCCACCGGGCCGCTTTGATAGGCAGGCGTGGTCCCCATCCTTTCGTCTCGTGCACGACGACATCGAGCGCATCCTCCTCGGCGAGCAAGAGATCCGCTCCGGGATCGAGCGCGTGGCGGCCGAGGTCGCGGGACACTATGGCGGAGACGAGCCCACCGTGATCGCGGTGCTCAAGGGCTCGGTCATCTTCGTGGCCGACCTGATCCGACGCCTGCCGATCCCGCTGCGCCTGGCCTTCGTGTGGGCCGAGAGCTATCGCCAGGGCGCAACCGGCGGGCGCCTGGAACTGAGCGGGCTGCCCGGCGAGGAGGAGCTGCGCGGGCGGCGCGTGCTGCTGGTGGACGACATCCTCGACAGCGGCCGGACGCTGGCCGCGATCCAGGGCGAGCTGCGCGCGCGCGGGGCCCGGGACGTGCGCACCTGCGTGTTCCTGGACAAGCCGGCGCGCCGCGCGGTCGAGCTCGAGGCCGACCACGTGTGCTTCGAGGTCGAGGACGCCTTCGTGGTCGGCTACGGGCTCGACTTCGCGGGCCGCTACCGCAACCTGCCCTTCGTGGGCACGCTCAAGGCGCGCGTCCTGGCCGCGGAACGGCCGGCACCCCAGGGGGTACGGCCGTGAGCGAGACCATCGTGGTGCCGTGGGATCGCGCCGGGCTCGAGCTCGACGAGTTCCTGTGCCTGCACTTCCCCGAGTTCAGCAAGGGCTTCCTGCGGCGCGCGGTGCGCGATGGCCTGGTGTCGATCGACGGCATGCGTGCCAATCCCTCCCAGCGCCTGCGCCCCGATCAGGTGCTGATGGTCGACCTGGACGAGCAGGAGCCGCCGCCCGCGCCGGTCGCGCCCGAGGCCGAGATCCCGATCCTGTTCGAGGACGAGGACCTGCTGGTGGTCGACAAGCCGGCCGGCCTGGCGGTCGAGCCCGAGCGCTGGGCGCGTGGCGCGGCCACCCTGGCGGGCGCGCTGCTGGCGCTGGCGCGCGCGCGCAGCTCGCGCGCTCGGCCGGAGGAGGACGGCGGCGCCGCCGCCGCGCCGCTGGAGCTGCGCCTGCGCGCCGTGCACCGGCTCGACAAGGACACCTCGGGCGCGCTGGTGGTGGCCAAGCACCTCGAGTCCGAGCGCTGGCTGCGCGCGGCCTTCGAGCACGACCAGGTGCGCAAGACCTACTGGGCCCTGGTGGAGGGCGAGCACCCGCTGGGCGACGGCGAGGAACTCGAGATCGACCTCGCGCTCGGCCCGGACGAGAAGCGCAGCGGGCGCATGCGGATCGACCCCGCCGGCAAGCCCGCGCGCACGCGCATCGCCGTGCTGCAGCGCTTCCGCGGCTACACCTGGCTCGCCTGCAAGCCGCTCTCGGGCCGCACGCACCAGATCCGCGTGCACCTCTCGGCCGTGGGCTTCCCGCTGGCCGTCGATCCGGTCTACGGACGGCGCGGCGAGCTCCGGCTCTCGAACCTGAAGACCGCCTACAAGCCCAAGCGCGGCCGGCCCGAGCGCGCCCTGATCACGCGCCTCACGCTGCACGCGGCGGCGCTCGAGCTCTCCTCGCCGCGCGTGGGCCCGCTGCGCGTCGAAGCACCCTTGCCCCGTGACCTGACCCAGCTCCTCAAGCAGCTCGCGCGCGTGCGGGCCATGCACCCATGAGGCTCAAGCAACGCGTCGGCGACTTCCGCGTGCGCGAGCTGCTGCGCAAGGACTACCTCGCCAGCGAGGGTGAGCACCGCGTCTACCGCGTCACCAAGCGTAAGGTCACGAGCCAGGACGCCGCGCGCGCGCTGGCCGAGGAGGCGCGCGTCGAGCTGGCCGAGGTGCAGATGGCCGGGTTGAAGGACCGCCAGGGCCTGACGACCCAGTACATGAGCGTGGCGCGCGGGCGCGAGGTGCACATCGCGACCGGCGAGCTCAAGATCGAGCCGGCCGGCTTCGCCCAGCAGGCGCTCTCGAGCGACGACAGCCTGGGCAACGCCTTCGAGCTGACCGTGCGCGCGCTGGGCGGCGGCGAGCTGCACCGCCTGCGCATCAACCTGCCGCTGATGCGCGCGCACGGCACGCTGAACTACTTCGACGACCAGCGCTTCGGCAACGTGACCCACGGCCAGGGCTGGATCTACAAGGGCCTGTGCCTGGGCGAGACCGAGGCCGCGCTGCGGCGCCTGCTCGGCGCGCGCAGCCCGCGCGACGACGATCGCCACCGCCGCTTCAAGGACGCGCTCGAGCGTCACTGGGGCGACTGGCGCGAGTGTCGCGACGACGCCGGGCGCTTCGGCGCGCACCACTCGGTGTTCGAGCACCTGGCCAAGACCGGCCACGACTTCGCGGGCGCGTTCCAGCACGTGGGCACGCGCGTCAAGCTGATCCACCTGTTCGCCTGGCAGTCGCACCTGTGGAACCGCGCCCTGGCCGAGTGGGTGCGCGCCCTCTTGCCGGTGGACGCGCGCGTCGTGTTGCCGGGCGAGGAGGGCAACCTGCTCACCTACGACCAGAGCCCGCCCGCGGCCATGCTGGCGAAGCCGAGCCTGCGCCTGCCCGGCGAGCGCCTGGAGGACGTGAGCGATCCGGGCGAGCGCCAGCTCTACCAGCAGGTCCTGGCCGAGGAGGGACTCGCGCCCGAGCAGATGGCGGTGGCCGGCGTGGGCGGCTTCCACCTGAAGGGCGAGCCGCGCGAGATCTTCGTGCGTCCGACGCACCTGCGCGTGCGCCCGCCCGAGCCGGACCTCATGAACCGCGGCTATTCGGCCGTGCGCATCCGCTTCGAGCTGCCGCGCGGCAGCTACGCGACCCTGATCGTGAAGCGCCTGTTCGCCGAGGCCGTGGGCGCACGGCGCGAGCGCGAGGAGGCGCGCGAGCGCGAGGGCCCGCCGCGGGCGGACAGCCCACGCCACGCCGCGCCGCGGCGTCCGGAGGGAGACGAGCGCGGAAGGCGTGGCGGTCGTCCGCGGAGGGAGCGGTGAGCGCGGCGGGCGCCCTCGGCATCCTCGGCGGCTCGGGCCTGTACGCCCTGGAGGAGCTCGAGGAACTGGAGGAAGTGCGCCTGGCGACGCCCTTCGGCGAGCCCTCCGATGCCTACGTCGTCGGACGCCTGGCCGGCACGCGCGTCGTCTTTCTGCCGCGCCACGGACGCGGGCACCGCATCCCGCCGAGCGGGATCAACTCGCGCGCCAACGTGTGGGGCCTGAAGGCCCTGGGCGTCACGCGCGTCCTCTCGCTCTCGGCCGTGGGCTCGCTGCGCGAGGACATCGCGCCCGGCGACTTCGTGGCCGTGGACCAGTTCATCGATCGCACGCGGCACCGTCCCGACACCTTCTTCGAGCGCGGCGTGGTGGCGCACGTCCTGTTCGCCGATCCGACCTGTAGCGAGCTGCGCACGGCGCTGGTCGCGGCGGCACGCGCCACGGGCGTGCGCGTGCACGAGGGCGGGACCTACGTGAACATGGAGGGCCCGCAGTTCTCGACCCGCGCCGAGTCGCGCCTGTACCGCGCCCTCGGCGCGGACGTGATCGGCATGACCAACCTGCAGGAGGCCCGGCTCGCGCGCGAGGCCGAGCTGTGCTACGCGACGCTGGCGATGGCCACCGACTACGACTGCTGGCACGGGGCCGACGCCGAGGTGGCCGACGTCCCGATAGCCGACGTCACGGTCGCGGCCATCCTGGCGGTGATGGCCACGAACGTCAGCCACGCGCGCGCGACCCTGCGCGGCGTGCTGCCGCGGCTCCCGGCCGAGCGCGGCTGTGCTTGCAAGGATGCGCTCCGGTACGCGATAGTGACGGAGCCGGGGAAGATCCCGCCGGAAGCCCGCGACCGGCTGGCGCTCTTCCTCGACCGCTACCTCGCGCCCAACCCCGGCCACTCCGCCACCTAGAGGGGATCCGATGAACCGTCCGTGCGCCCTCGGCGCTCCCGTGCTCGCGCTCGCCGTCGTCTCGCTCGCCTGCCAGGGCATCGAGCCCGAGTTGCGCACGTTGATGCAGGCGACCGAGGCCGAGGCCGGCGTCCAGGACTGGCACGTGGGCCCGCCGGTCGAGGTGAGCGCGGCCGGGCCCGCGCGCTACACGCGCACGCTGCACGAGGGCTTCCGCCCGGAGCGCGCGCTGGAGCTCGTGACCTTCATCGATCGCTTCTACCGCGCGCCCGCCAACCGCGGCTACGACGAGGTCCTGGCGCGCCTGGACAAGGATCTGCGCGAGGCCGGCTTCGGGGGCGAGGACCAGCGCCTCGAGATCGGCTTCCTGAAGGTGGCCGACGTCGAGCGCGCCTGGACGCCGGTCTCGGGCAAGCTGGTCCTGCAGGTCGACGGCGAGGAGCCGCGCACGCTGCACGCCTTCGCCGAGCCGGGCGGCGTCGATCGCGTCATGCTCCCGATCAACGCGCCCTCCTGCGATCTCAAGGCCGAGGTCGCGCTGCGCCTCGACGACCTCAAGCGCGGCATGATCCTGGTCACCAACGTGAGCACCGCGCAGGTCATGACGCGCGCCGCCAACCGCGGCGCCGCGGCGGTCATCTCGGCCTCGCTCTACCCCTTCAACGAGGACCCCACCGGCGCCCAGCGCCACCTCGACGCGATCCAGTTCCATTCCCAGCCGCCCGGCGAGACCATGCCCACGGCCCAGATCTCGCCGCGCAGCCTGGAGTCGATCGAGGAAGCGGTCGAACGCGCGTCCAAGCGTGGAGCCAAGGTGCGCCTGCACTTCAAGGCCGAGGTCGTGACCGAGAACCGTTCCCTGCGCACGCTGATGGCGGTCGTGCACGGCGCGAAGAAGCCGGGCGAGGCCGTGGCCATGGTCAGCCACGTGCAGGAGCCCGGCGCCTGCGACAACGCCAGCGGCGTGGCGGGCCTGCTGGAGGGCGCGCGCTCGCTGGTCGCGGCGTTGCGCGCAGAAGAGCTCCCCTGGCCCGAGCGCACGCTGGTCTTCCTGTGGGGCGACGAGTTCCGCCAGAGCGAGAGCTGGCTGGACAGCACCAGCCTGAAGCCGATCGCCGGGATCTCCTCGGACATGACCGGACAGTCGAAGGAGAAGACCGGCGCGAGCCCGTATCTCGAGCGCAACTACGACCCGGGGGCCCTGCGCTGGCTCGCGCCCGACTTCCACACGCCCTGGGGCGCGGGCCAGGTCGAGCCCGAGGAGATCGTGCCCAACGGTCTGGCGGTCATCGCGCGCTGCGCCATGGCCGACGTGTCCATGCTCGAGGGCGGCACCTGGCAAACGGCCGAGCACCCCTGGGAGGGTGGCAGCGACCACGACAAGTTCATCGACCGCGGCGTACCCGCGATTCTGTTCTGGCACTTCACCGACTTCGCCTACCACACCAGCCTCGACCGCCTGGACTTCGTCGATCCGGCCGAGATGCGCCGCACGGGCGTGGCCCTGCTCTCGACCGGTCTGGCGCTGGCCTCGGCCGGGCCCGAGGACCTGGACCGCTACGTGCAGACGCTGGAGCGCGAGCGCCAGCTGCGCGTCCGCAAGGCCAAGGAGGTGGGGGACGCCGTGCTGGTCGAGCAGTGGGAGAGCTGGTGCCGCGGCACGCGCATGTGGTTGCGCAACCTGTGCCTCGGCCTCGACGAGCCGCTGCCCGGGAGCAAGAAGTAGCCGTGGCCCGCGCTGCCTCGCGTCCCTCGCGCCGCGGACTGATGGGCGCGGCCGCCGGCCTGGCGGCCTCCTGCGCCGGGGCGCCGAGCGCGCGTGCCGCGCCGGCGCTGCGCGTGCGCGACGGCGCGCGCCCGGTGATGGTGGGCAGCGAGAACGCGCTGCCCGGCATGCGCGCCCAGTTCGAGCGCCTGCTGGCCGGCGGCGCACCGCTCGACGCCGCGATCGAGGTCTGCAAGGTGGCCGAGGCCGACCCGAACGACACCAGCGTGGGCCTGGGCGGGATCCCGAACGAGGACGGCGTGGTGCAGCTCGACGCGGCCTGCATGGACGGGCGCACGCACAACTCGGGCGCGGTCGCGGCGCTCGAGGACATCCTGCACCCGATCGAGGTCGCGCGCCTGGTGATGGAGCGCACCGACCACTGCCAGATCTTCGGCGCGGGCGCCTATCGCTTCGCGCGCGAGCACGGACACCCGCACACGCCGCTCCTGACCGAGTCGACGCGCCAGCTCTGGCTGCGCTGGAAGGAGGACCTCTCCGACCAGGACGATCGCCTGCCGCCGCCCGCACCGCGCGCGAGCGAGCCCAAGACCGGCTCCGTGCCCACGCGCTTCGAGCGTCACGGCACGATCCACTGCTCGGTGCTGGCGTTGGACGGCAACCTGGCCTGCGCGACCTCGACCTCCGGGCTTGGCTTCAAGATCCCCGGGCGCGTGGGCGACTCGGCCATCGTGGGCGCGGGCCTGTACTGCGACGCCGAGGCCGGCAGCGCGGGCTCGACCGGGCGCGGCGAGGCCTCGATCCTGGCCTGTGCCAGCGCCATGATCGTCGAGCGCCTGCGCGCCGGCAGCGCACCCAAGGACGCGGGCATGGAGGTGCTGGGCCGCATCGTGCGCCAGACCGAGCGCCAGGCGCGCTGGCAGCCGGCGCTCCTGCGCGCGGACGGCCGGCCGGCCTTCGACATCCAGTTCTACGTGGTGGCGCTGGACGGACGCTTCGCCGGCGTCACGCTGCACGGACGCACGCACGCGCGCTTCGCCGTGGCCGAGCCCGGCGCGGGGCCGCGCCTCGAGCCGCTCGACGCCTTCTATTCCTGACGGGTCCGGTCGCGAGCTGCGCGTGCTCGCGACTACGGTCCCGCGGGCTTTTCGCCGCGCCGATAGCCCGCGGCCCGTGCGCTCGCCGCGGGTTGCAGCTCGGGGGCCAGCAGTCCGACGGCCTCGTCCTCGACCTCGGCCGCGCGCGCGAAGTCGCCGTTCGCCGCCAGGGCGCGCGCCAGGACCTCGAGCGCGCGCGGGTCGCGGCGCTGGGTGGCGGCCACC
>CAZWAY010000050.1:0-40187 GCA_964631945.1 uncultured Planctomycetaceae bacterium | reverse complement strand
GGCGCGAGAACGTGTTCGGGCTGCTGATGTCGCTCAACATGCTGATCGAGTTCGGTGAGGCCTTCGACTACTCGGGTGCCGACTTCCGCGGCTGGTGCAGCGAGGCCGGCTTCGAGCGCTTCGACGTGTTCCACCTGGCCGGCGCCTCCAGCGCGGCCGTGGCCTACAAGTAGGCGCAGGGCGCGGCGCGGGGCGCGAGTTCGCCGTCGGCCGCACGGCGGGTCGGGAAGGAATGTCCCTCTGTCGGTGAGGATTCGGTACCGCCAGGCGCGCCTTCAAGTCGGCGCTCGCCCGGGATCGATCACCGGCGCTTCCCGGTGGGGACCGGGACGCATTGGGGATCCTCGCTCGAACTCTGGCTCGAACTGCGTTCGCGCTCGCCCTCGCCGGCTGCAGCGTGGGCGGCGCGTCGAGCGAGGCCGGGACGGGCCCGGCCACCGCCAACCCGATCCTGTTCGTGACGCAGGTCCCGGTGGTGTCGGACTTCCTGACCGTGGGCTCGACCTTCGGGAACCACGACGGCAGCCCGCGCGCGGTCGCGCGCGGCGGTGACCTGTGGATCCGCTACGGGGACGGGACGCTGCGCAACCTGACGGCCGCGGCCGGCTTCGGCGAACCGGCCGGATTCCAGGGCGCGAACGCGATCGCGGTGCGCGACCCGTGCGTGCACTGGAGCGGCACCAAGGCCGTCTTCAGCATGGTGGTGGGCGCGCCGGCGGCGCCGAGCTCGGCCACCTTCCGCTGGCAGCTCTACGAGATCACCGGCCTCGGCCCGAACGACGTGCCGGTCGTCACCAAGCTCCCCTTCCAGCCGCCGCAGCGCAACAACGTCAGCCCGTGCTACACCAGCGACGGACGCGTGCTGTTCACCTCGGATCGCTCGCGCAACGGCGCCGCGCACCTCTACCCGCAGCTCGACGAGTACGAGGAGGCCCCGACCAACACCGGCATCTGGAGCCTGGATCCGGCCAGCGGCGAGCTGTTCCTGATGAACCACTCGCCCTCGGGCTCCTTCGATCCCATCGTCGACCGCTTCGGGCGCGTGGTCTTCACGCGCTGGGACCACCTCGAACGCGACCAGCAGGGCGACCTCGATCGCATGGGGCAGGGCAACTACCAGGTCTTCAACTGGTCCGACGAGACCGCGGGCGCGGTGAACACGGGCTCGAACGCCGAGCTCTTCCCCGAGCCGCGCACGCAGTGGATCGACTACGTGAACCAGCACCCGGGCTACGCCGGTCCGCTGGCGGGCTACGAGCCGCACCTGGTCGGCAACGCCTTCAACCATTTCCAGCTGTGGACCCTCAACCAGGACGGCACGGTCGAGGAGACGCTCGACCACGTCGGGCGCCACGAGCTGTTCGCCTCGGTGGACAAGAGCCGCCTGGACGACGTCAACGTGATCGGGCACTCCGGCTTCGATCCGTGGACCAGCAATCACTCTCCGATCAGCGCCTTCCACCAGGTGCGCGAGGACCCGCTCGTGCCGGGGTCCTACTGGGGCATCGACTGTCGCGAGTTCGACACGCACGCCGCCGGGCAGATCGTGCGCCTCGGCGGCGGACCGAGCCTCAACGCCAACCAGATGGTCGTGAACTACGTGACGCACCGCGACACGCAGGCGCCCACGCTGACGCCCGGCCCGAACCACAGCGGCTTCTATCGCAACCCGCTGCCGCTGGCGGACGGCCAGAGCATCGCGGCGCACACGGCCAACACGAAGAAGGAGGCGAACCTCGGCACGCCCAGCGCGCCGCGCTCGCGCTTCGACTTCCGCCTGAAGGAGCTGGTGCCGGCCGCCAACGGCTCGCTGGTGGCCGGGCGCGCGCTGACGGGCGGGATCAGGAAGCGCGTGCAGTACTACGACCCGTTCACGCTGGTGACCTACGACGGGCTCCTGTGGGAGCTCGATCCGGTCGAGGTCGTGGCGCGCGCGGTCCCGCCGCTGCTGGTGGAGCCGGCGCTCGCGGCGCCCGAGCAGCAGGCGCTCGACGCCGAGGGCGTGCAGCTCGCGACCCTGCGCCAGTACCTCGCGGCCAACGATCTCGCCCTGATCGTGAGCCGCAACGTGACGCGGCGCGACAAGAGCGACCGCCAGCAGCCCTACAACCTGCGCGTACCGGGTGGCGTGCAGACGCTGGGCGCGAGCGGCCGCGTCTACGACGTGGCCTACCTGCGCATCTTCCAGGGCGACCAGGTGCGCGGTATCACCAACGGCGTCTCGAGCGCCGCCGGCGGCCGGCGCGTGCTGGCCCAGGCGCTGCACGACCCGGCCGCCGACAACCCACCCTCGGGCGGCCCCTCCGGCAGCGTGACCCTCGGCCTGGACGGCTCGATGGCCGCGCTGGTGCCCGCGCGGCGGGCCATGAGCTGGCAGCTCACCGATCCCGCCGGCACTCCGGTCGTGAACGAGCGCTACTGGATCAGCTTCCAACCCGGCGAGATCCGCACCTGCACCAGCTGCCATGGCCTGAACGAGGTCGACCAGGCGAACCAGCCGCAGCCCACCAACTCGCCGCAGGCACTGCGCACGCTGCTGCAGCACCTGAAGGGACAGGGGCAGATCTAGCTCGATCCTCGGCGCGGAGCCGCGGGCCTCCGGACCACGGGAGGGGCCGAATTCTTCCGCGAGAGGGCGCGGGACTTCCGCCCCTCGCGTTTGGATACTCGGCCCGCGTTCCGCCGCCCCTGCGCGGGTCCCCCGGGAAGCGTCTGCCAGGTCGCCGCCCGCCTGCGTTCCTCGCCCTGCGTGTGCGCCGTCGTTCGATGCGCGCGCGTCCGGCTCGCTCCGTTCCCCACCTTGCTCCCCATACTGAAGCCCTGCCTGCTCGCGCTCGCGAGCGCGGCCCTCGTCGCGCCGCCGGCCTCGCCCCAGAGCAACCCGCCGGTCCAGAGCACGAACCCGATCCTGTTCGTGACGCAGGTGCCGGTGGTGTCGGACTACCTGACGGTGGCCTCGACCTTCGGCAACCACGACCCGAGTCCGCGCGCGGTGCCGCGCGGCGGCGGGCTGTGGATCCGCTACCCGGACGGAGGCCTGCGCAACCTGACGGCCGAGGCGGGCTTCGGCGCGCCGGCCGGCTTCCAGGGCGCGGGCGCGATCGCGGTGCGCGAGCCGTGCGTGCACTGGAGCGGGACCAAGGCGCTCTTCAGCATGATCGTCGGTGCCCCGACCTCGCCGGCCGACGGCCGCTCGCGCTGGCAGCTCTACGAGGTCAGCGGCTTCGAGCGCGGCGGCACGCCGGTCGTCACGCGCGTCCGGTTCCAGCCGCCGCTGCGCAACAACGTCAGCCCGTGCTACGCGAGCGACGGGCGCATCCTGTTCGTCTCGGACCAGCCGCGCGCGGGCGCCGCGCACCTCTACCCGCAGCTCGACGAGTACGAGGAGGCGCCGACCAACACCGGCATCTGGAGCCTCGACCCCAACAGCGGCGCGCTGTTCCAGCTGAATCACGCGCCCTCGGGCGCCTTCCGGCCCCTGGTCGATCGCTACGGACGCGTGGTCTTCACGCGCTGGGACCACCTCGAGCGCGACCAGCAGGCCGACCTCGACCGCATGGGGCGAGGCAACTACCAGGTCTTCAACTGGTCCGGCGAGGGCGTGGACGCCGTGCGCACGAACTCGCGCCTCGAGCTCTTCCCCGAGCCGCGCTTCCAGTGGATCGACTTCGTCGCCTCCACGCCCGGCTACGCCGGGCCGCTGGCGGGTTGGCGTCCGTACCTGGCGGGCAACGCGTTCAATCACTTCCTGCCGTGGACCCTCAACCAGGACGGCAGCGAGGAGGAGACGCTCGGCCACGTCGGCCGGCACGAGCTCTTCCGCTCCGTGCCCCGCAGCCGTACCGACGACTCCAACGTGACCGGCCAGTCCGCGTTCCCGGCCTGGGTCGGCAACCCGCGCCCGATCACGTCCTTCCACCAGGTGCGCGAGGACCCGCGCGTGCCCGGCTCCTACTGGGGCATCGACTGCCGCGAGTTCGACACGCACGCTGCGGGCCAGATCGTGCGCCTCAGCGGCCGGCCGAGCCTGAACGCGAACCAGATGATCGTCGACTACGTCACGCACCGTGACACCCAGGCCCCGACGCTCACGCCCGGACCGGACCACAGCGGCTTCTACCGCAATCCGCTGCCGCTCTCCGACGGCCAGAAGATCGCCGTCCACGCCGACACCACGCAGAAGGAGCACGACCTCGGCACGCCCGGCGCGCCGCGTTCGAGCTACGACTTCCGCCTCAAGGAACTGGTGCTCGCCCCCAACGGCACGCTGGTCGCCGGGCGCGCGCTCACGAATGGGATCGCCAAGCGCGTGCAGTACCTCGACCCCTACCGGCTGATCACCTACGACGGACCGCTGTGGGAGCTCGATCCGGTCGAGGTCGTGGCGCGCGCGGTCCCGCCGAGTACCGAGGAGTCGCCGCTCGAGGCCCCGGAGCGTCTGGCGCTGGTGGCCGAGGGCGTGCGCGTCCTCGACCTGCGCCGCTACCTGGCCACGAACGAGCTCGCGCTGATCGTCAGCCGCAACGTGACGCGGCGCGACCAGAGCGACCGCCAGCAGCCCTACAACCTGCGCGTGCCCGGGGGCGTGCAGACGCTCGGTGCGGGCGGGCGCGTCTACGACGTGGCCCACCTGCGCATCTTCCAGGGCGACCTGATCCGCGGCATCACCAACGGCGTCCCGAGCGCGGCCGACGGCCGGCGCGTGCTGGCCCAGCCGCTGCACGAGCCCGCGGCCGACAATCCGCCCTCGAGCGGCCCTTCCGGCAGCGTGACCCTCGGCCTGGACGGCTCGATGGCCGCGCTGGTGCCGGCCCGGCGGGCGCTGAGCTGGCAGCTCACCGATCCCGCCGGCGCCCCGGTCGTGAACGAGCGCTACTGGCTCAGCTTCCAGCCCGGCGAGATCCGCACCTGCACCAGCTGCCACGGCCTGAACGAATTCGACCAGGCCGGCCAGCCCGAGCCCACGAACTCACCGCAGGCGCTGCGCACGCTGCTGCAGCACCTGAAGGCGAGCGGGAAGCTGTAGGCGCGCTCGCTCCGGCGCCCGCCGGCAGGGGGAGCGCCAAGTCCGAGCCCGAGATCGGGTAGCCGCGCGGCTCCTCGTCGCTACCAAGGGAGGGGACTCGCATGACTCGATCGGTGCCGCTCGTCCTGCTCGCCGCCGGGCTGGGGGTCGGGGTTTTCTTCTGTGCTCTCTGGTTCCAGGGAAGCGAGCGGGCGAGCCTCGGCGCTCGCGCCCGACCCGCCGCCGAATCCGGGGCGTCTCGCGAGCCTCATCCCTCGGCCGAGTTCATCGCGCCGGGATCCACGCGTGCGCCGCTCGCGAGCGAGCCGTCCGCCGCGGCGAGGAAGATCGTCGTGCGCGTCGTGACCCTCACCTCCCGCCCGCAGGGGGCCACGCGCGAGGGCAACCTGTCCTTCCAGGTCTTCTCCCGGCGTCCGCTGGCGGAGGCCCCGACTGCCCGGGCAGCGGTACGCTTCCTGGGGATCCCGCTGATTCTCGGCCAGCTGCTCCACGAGGGCCGGACGGACGACTCGGGAGAAGCCCAGGTCGAACTCGACGCCGCGCAGCTCTCGTTCGCGTCGGAGGGGGAGCCGCTCGTGTGCGCGCGCCTGGTCGAGCCGGGATTCCAGCAGCGCCTGACGCGCGCTCGGCCCCCGAAGGACGGTGGGCCCAGCGAGATCCAGCTCACGGCCGTGGCCGGCGCCACGTTTCGCGGGCGGACCGTCGATCCGAGGTGCGTCCCGTGGCCGCGGTCGTGGACCTGCGCCGCTGGATCGCGCCGCGCGGCGTGCGCCAGCTCGACTTCGGCGTGCGGGCCGTGCCGCTCGCCGAGGGTGCCTTCGAGCTGCACCTTGCGGAGGGAGTCGTGGACGGCGTGCTGCTCGCGGATGCCGATGAGGCGGGTACGGGTTGCCTCGGGGGCGTCGAACTCACGCTGGAGGCGCCGCGGCAGGACCTCGAGGTCGTGGTGCGGGGCGCGGGCTCGATCCGCGGTCGAGTCACGGACGCCTCGGGCGCGCCTGCCGCCGGGCTGGCGCTGTGCGTGTTGCTCGCGGAGCTGGACGATGCCGCGCGGCCCGATCCGGCCTTCGACGACACGCTGCACGCGCTGGAGGGCCTCGGTCGCACACGGGTGCTGCTGCTGACCGACCCCGACGGTCGCTTCGAGGCGCGCGGGTTGCGCCCCGAGCCCTACTTCGTCCTGGCGGGGACAGGGGCCAAGTTCTCCCAGCGCCTCACACCCAGGCCCATCCTGGCCAACGGAGACGAGCTCGAGCTGCGCCTGGCGCGTCCGCACCTGGCGGTGCGGCTCCGGGGTCCGAAGGGGGAGCCGTGGTCCGCGGATCCCCTCGTGCTGCGCCGGCCCGAGGGAGGCCTCCGCAGTCTCCCGTCCGCCTGGCCCTCGTCCCCGACCGTGATGGTGTTCCCCTGCACCCCGACGGATCAGGAGGCTGGCGTGCTCGGCGATGCGCTCGAGGGCACGCTCATCGCGCTCGACGAAGCCGTGTACGAGGTGCCGGACGGCGCGCGCTACCTGGTTGGCGCCATGGGCGCGGCCTTCGACGGTTCGTTGCAGGTGGTCGAGGTTCCCCCGGGCGCAAGCCGGGTTCCGGTCGAGCTGCAGGCGCGCTCCATGGGCGAGTTCGGCGCCGTGTCGGTGCGAGTGCTCCACGCCGGGCGGGAGCTCAGCGGCGATGTACGCGACAACCTCGAGGTGAGCCTGGAGAGCGGGCCCACGGCCGCACGGCTGCTCGAGCGCGATCCGTATCGGGGGCGCGCACCCTTCGTCTTCCGAGCCCCGGCGGGAACGTACCGGGTGGTCGCGGCCGGCAAGGCGTACACGGACTACCAGCACGGCACGCTCATGGTGCCGCGGGCCATGGGTCGGAGCGAGGCCGAGTGCGTACTGATTCCTGGCACGACACAGGACCTCGTGCTCGAGCTCGACGACGGCGCGCGCCTCGAGCTGGAGCTGATGGGCGAGGCCTCGGAGGCGGACCGTCGCTCGGTCCTCACGTCCTATCCCTGGCTGGCGGATCCCGAGCACGCCGCGCAGCTCGCGAGCTGGGCCGCGCGCGCAGAGCTCGCGCTCGTTCACGGCGGACGCCGCCCTGAACCGGTGCTCTTCAGCGGGCCGGACTATCAAGGAACCTCCGCCGCGGGCGTGCACCTGAAGTCCGGCTGGCCGCTGGGCCAGGTACACCGCTCCGAGATCCTGCCCACGGGGCGCTACACGCTGCTCGCGCGGCTCCCGGGCGGGCGCGCCGCGCGCGTTGAGGTCGAGCTCCGGGCCGGCGCAACCACGGCCGTGAAGCTGGAGTTCTAGCGCCCCGTGGCGGGACGCAGGAACGGGCGAGTGCGTGCGCGTGAGCCCGAACCATGGCGGACTCGCCACTCCCGAGTTGCGCTTCGATCGCTTCGAGCTGCGGCCCCTGAGCGCGGGGCTGTAGACTCCTCCCCGGTCCATCCCTGGAGCCCGCGTGCTGCGCAACCCCTCGTCGGATCGTCAGGCCTGGCTCGGCGTCGCGCTCGTGGGGCTGGTCGGCGCGCTGGCCGCGGGGCTGGTGGCGGCGGGCAACCCGGGCAACATGGGCCTGTGCGGGGCGTGCTTCCTGCGCGACGTCGGCGGGTCGCTGGGCCTGTTCACGAGTGGGCCGCGCTACTTCCGGCCCGAGATCGCGGGCCTGATGCTGGGCGCGTTCGCGGCCGTGCTGGCGCGGCGGCGCTTCTCGGCGCGCGCCGGCAGTCATGCGGCGGCGCGCTTCGTCTTCGGGCTGTGGATGGCGATCGGGGCGCTGGTGTTCCTCGGGTGCCCGTTCCGGATGTTCCAGCGCCTGGGGGGCGGCGACGCGAACGCGCTGGTGGGCGCGGTCGGGCTCGCGCTCGGCGTCGGGGTCGGGCTCGTGTTCGAGCGCCGCGGCTACACGGTGGGCAAGACCGCCGAGGCGCCCAAGCCGGTCGGGCTGCTGGCGCACGCCGTGGTGCTGACGCTGCTGGTCCTGTTCCTGCGCGGCGGGATCCTGGTGGGGCCGGGCGCGGCGGATCACGAGGGCCAGCCCGCGCGCGCGCTGTGGAGCCTCGCGCTCGGCCTGGGCGTGCTGGCGGGAGCCGCGCTCTCGCTCACCGGCTTCTGCGGCATCAACGCCATGCGCCAGCTGTTCCGCCGACCGCGCTGGATGCTGCTCGGCGCGCTGGCGCTGGTGGGCGTCTACGCCCTGGTCGCGGCGAGCACGGGTCGCTTCCACCTCGGCTTCGCGGGTCAGCCGAGCGCGCACGCGGACCATCTGTGGAACCTCCTCGGGATGGCGCTCGTCGGCGTGACGGGCTGCCTGGCCGGCGGTTGTCCGGTGCGTCAGGTGGTGATGGCGGGCGAGGGCAACGGCGACGCCTTCGTCACCTGCATGGGGCTGGTCCTGGGCGGCGCGCTGGCGCACAACCTGGCGCTGGTCTCGAACGCGGAGGGCTCGACCCCGGCCGGCCGGGCGGCGGTGCTGGTGGGGCTCGCCTTCGCCGTCGCCTACGGCCTCGCCTCGCGCACGCGCCGACCCGCTACGTGACGCGCGTCGTCTCCCCGCCCTCCGCCGGCGCGGGCAGCCGCGAGCTCAGCGGATCACGGCGCCGTAGCCGCGCTCCTCCAGCGCCGCCAGGATCGCCGCCTCATCGCAGGCGCCTTCGCAGGCCACCAGCGCGGTGTGGTGCTCCATGTCGGCGTGCGCGCATTCGACCCCCGGCAAGCGGCGGAGTGCGGACCGCACCCGCTCGGGCCAGATGCCGGGTCATGTCAGGCCGCTGGTGAGCTCGATGCGCACGATCTCGCTGCGCGGTCCGCGACCGTGCACGTGCGCCTGGCAGGCGAGAGCGGAGAGGCCCAGGAGGAGCGGCGGGAGGAATCTCATGCTTGCGAGAGCAGGGGTGGATGCCGTGCGCGCGTCGAGTCCGGGATGCGCGCGAAGCTACTTCGGCTCTTGCCGCCGTTCAACGCGAGCCCGGGCGGGCGCGCCGCGTTTTTGGGACGGACGGGGCCGGCCCCGAGTTAGATTCGCGCCGACAACCGCGAGCCGCTCGGCACGGATGCCACGGCGGGTCGTGCTCGATTCCATGCCGCGAGCCCTCTCCTCTGCTCCGCGCCCAGGTCGCGTTCCCACCCGCTCGCGCGGGCCGCGGCGCGCGCTCGCTCCGGGTCCGGGATGAGTGTCCAGGAGCCTCGAGCGCCGCGCGCGCGGCGCCTGCTCGTCCTCGGTCTGTTCGCGCTGCTGGCGGGCGCGGCGCTGGTCCAGGGCTGGCTGCGCGACCGGCCGGGCGCGCTCGCGCCGAGCCGGGCCGGCGACGAACGAGCCTATTCCGTGCAGCTGCACCTGCACGGTTCCTTCAGCGAGGGCGAGGGCAGCCTCGACTCGCACGGCTTCGAGGCCAGCGACCTCGGCTGCGACGTCCTGTGGTGGAGCGACCACGATTTCCGCATCACGACCTACGAGCACGTCTCGCGCTTCGGATTCGAGGGCTGGGACGAGCCGCTCGACCGCAACGAGCCCTGGGCGGTGCGGCTCGGAAAGTACCTGGGCGACAAGAAGAGCCTGCACGTGGTGTCCGTGCCGGAGGGCGCCGCGGCGCGCCTGGGATCGACGCAGGTGCGCGAGGGCGCGCTCAGCCTGATGCTGGTGACGCACGCGCGCGAGTCCGCGGGCGAAGCGCTGCTCTTGGCCTTCGCGGCCGAACGCAGCGTGCACCGGCGCGCGCTGGCGACGGGTGTGCGCCTGCGCCTGGCGCTCTTCCCGGAGGAGCTCCCGAGCGACGCCAGGGTGCTGGTCCTGGTGCAGCTCTCCGAGCACGCACCGCGCGCCGGGCTCGGGCTCGAGCCGCGCTACCTGCGCTACGAGATCGGGGCCGAAGCCGGCGAACCCGAGCGCCGTGGGGCGACCTGGGTCGTGCCGGTGCGTTGCGAGCCCGGGCGCTGGAACGAGCTCGAGCTCGAGCTCAGCCGCGACGCCGTGCGCGGCTTCCCCGAGAGCCCCGGCGAGGACAACGCGCTCTTCGATCTGCAGCTGGGCCTCTCGACCAGCCGGCGCGCGACGGCGCGCGTGCACCTCGACGACCTGCGCATCGACCAGGCCCTCGCCGGAGCGCGCGTCTTCGAGCGCCAGCGCGAGCTGATCGCCGAGGTCGGCAAGCTCTACCCGCAGCTGATCCAGCTGCAGGGGGTGGAGGTCTCCTACGAGTCGCGCCACCTGAACCTGTTCTGCGAGGACACCCCGCTGCCCGACTACGAGGCCCTGGCGCGCGACGCGCCGCGCGATCCGGACGACCCGACCATCCTCGACAAGCGCGCCTTCCACGAGCGCGTGCTCGGCTGGGTGCTGGACGAGACCCACGCGCGCGGCGGCCTGGTCTCCTACAACCACCCCTTCGGCGTCGGCTTCGAGGGCGCGCGCGTGCCGCGCACGAAGGAGGAACACCTGGCGATCCTGCTGGCGAACCAGGCCGATCGCACCGACATCCTCGAGGTCGGATACCGCAGCCGCGGCGGCGCCAGCCTGGACGACCACCTGTGGCTGTGGGACCAGGCGGCCCTGGCCGGCCTGCGCCTGGTCGGCACGGGCGTCAGCGACTCCCACGGGGGGGCCGAGAATCGCTGGCGCGGCACGCCCAACAACTTCGTGAGCTGGATCTACGCGCGCGCGCCCGACAAGCGCGGCCTGATCGAGGGCCTGCGCGCCGGGCGCGTCTACTTCGGGGACCTGGAGCGTTTCGACGGCACGCTCGACCTGGTGCTCGACTCGGGCGAGCGCATGGGCGCCACGCTGCACACCGCGCGGAGCTCGATCGAGGTGGAACTCCTGGCCACGGGCACCCACGCCGGGCAGTCGCTGGTGCTGGTGGAGTCCGGCACGCGCACGCGGACGTTCCCGGTCACGGGCGACTCCGTGCGCCAGGGGGTCACGCTCGCGCTGCCGGACAGCGGGCCGAGCTTCGTGCGCTTCGAGCTGCACGACGAGAGCGGCCCGATCGCGCTCTCGAACCCGGTGCACTTCCTGAGGCCGGAATGAGGGCCGCCGGCGCCGGCGTGCGGGGCGAGGCATGAGCGAGCGCCTGCGGGCCGACGAGCCGGCGCCGTTGCTCGAGTTCCTCGCGCAGCGCCTGGCGGGGTGGAGCAAGAACACGCTGCGGCAGCGGCTCGACCTCGGCTGCGTGCAGGTCAATGGCGCGACGGTCACGCGGGGGGACCACGCCCTGCGCGCCGGAGACGAGGTGACGGTGGTGGCGCGCGGCGAGGGCGCGCCCACGGCGCGCGGGGCGCGCGAGTTCCCGACGCTCTTCCTGGACGAGGAGCTGGTCGCGATCGACAAGCCCGCCGGCCTGCTGTCGGTCTCGACCGGCCGCGCGGACGAGCGCACGGCGCTGGCGCTGGTGCGCGCGGCCCTGTCGCGGCCGGGAAAGCCGGCGCGGCTGTGGCCCGTGCACCGGCTCGATCGCGAGACCTCGGGCGTGTTGCTCTTCGCGCGCACGCCGCAGGCGCGCGCGGCGGTCCAGGGCGACTGGCGCGCGGTGCGCAAGCTGTACCTCGCGCTCGTGGAGGGCCGGCCCGAACCGGCCGAGGGCGTGGTCGAGGCGCCGCTGTGGGAGGACCGCGACCTCAACGTGCGCGTCGGCGACGGGCCGACGGCCAAGGCCGCGCGCACGCGCTATCGGACGCTCGAGACGGGCGCCACGCGCACGCTGCTCGAGGTCGAGCTCGACACGGGCCGCCGCCACCAGATCCGCGCGCACCTCGCGCACCTCGGCCACCCGATCGTGGGCGACGAACGCCACGGCACGGCCGGCGCGCGGCTCGGGCTGCACGCCTGGCGGCTGAGCCTGCGCCATCCGCGCGATGGACGGGCGCTGCTGCTCGAGGCCCCGCCGCCGCGCGCCTTTCGGGTTCTGCTCAGGCCGACGGACTCGCGCTAGGAACAGCTTGATACTTATCGCGTTACTCAGTGCTGGGTTACATCGTCAATTCTTTTTTTTTTGCGAGAGGATTGTTGACGACGAACCGCCACTCCTGGTGAATATGGAAGCGTGAGGAGATGTCCATGAAACTTTCCGTTCCTGCATGCCTCGGTCTGGCAACAGGCGCCATGGTCGCGCTACTGGCAAGAAGTGGCCTATGGTCAGGGCGAGAGTGTGTCCGAGCGGCCGGGATTTGTTCCGAGGGTGTTCTCCCTCTTGAGGCCCCGTTTCATGATCAGCTTGAAGATCTGGCCGCCAAACTAGAACGTGGCACAGCAGACATTGGTTCGATACTCGAGTTGACGCTGATCCTCTTGTCATGCGTTGAACCCGGTACCCCGCAGGGCATCGAAGGCTTGAAGGCGTTCTTGTCTTGGGAAAGCCACCGATTTGGGCGCATTGTCAGCCTTCCTCAGTCAGTTGATGGCTCTTCTAATTGGGAGCTTGAAGTAATCATGCCTTCCCTAGGTCGCTATCAGCATCTTGCCGACGAGACGACTATTCAGTTTTTCTATTCCGCAAGAGCTGAAACGCTGATTGGCGTTTCGGCAAGCACTCAGACGCACATCCATAGATCGGCTGAGACCAAAGCCTCCATTGGGGCAACCCCATTTGTCGTAGGAGGGAACATTGTCGTCAAGCAGGGGTCATGCACTTGGCAGGCAGAGACAATACGCTTCGAGAGTAGCTCAGGAGTTGCGCGCTGGGTGTCAGCGCTCTCCAGCAGAGAGTCAAGATCTGGAAACCTCGGATCGCAGGATAGCGCCATCGTTTGTGCAATGCTGTCCGCGCTCTAGTCTAAACCACATACCGGAAAACAAGAATGAAGAAATTCATGCTGTCAGCCATCGCGTCCTTTCTGGTCTTGGTATCCGTCGCTCCTTCAGGGTACTCCGGCCCAACAGCGATGCCGATCTGCAAGAAGTGTAAGGTATACAAGGACTCGGTATGCCTTGAGTTCTGCTATTTTTGTGTGTCAGTGTTCAGCGGCGGATATGAACAGTGCCAACCGGACGCTGAGTCTTCCACCTGCAGTGGCTGTCACCAAATCTGTGTGCAGAGCGAATCCTGCTAGGGAGGTAATTCATTCATGGAGCCAGAAAGCCGCGCGATTCTCGGTCTCGGCGGTGTCTCCTTGCTGATTGTAGCTGGAGTTATGTTAATGCGACCTTTTCGAGAGTCGAGTGGCGCCGCGGATCGAGCGTATGATTCGCACGGGAGGGAGTCCACCCCTGAGGGGACTCGCGGAGGCAGCGAGGAGACCAAACAGGCGGTGATTTCCTCCTTTTCGCTGGCTGGGCAGGCTCCAGCGAGGTGCGAGGAGAGCAAGTCATTACCGGAGAATAGACTCGCGGATACTGGTCAAGCTGGGCCAGACCTTGACTTGCTCGAAGAGTCGCTCCGTGAAGTCGGAGATGGGTTCGCTGGAACGCAGGAGGAATATGCAAACCAGGCTTTAAAAACATGGCCGAGTGTCGTTGGAGTGGAGTGGCTTGCAGGACGGTTCGACATCACAAGTGAGGAAGCGGCTCGGGTTCTTGATCTTGTCGTTACGGTTTCGGAGCCCTACAACCGAATGCTGGCAGATGGCGCCGCCGAATACGGACAGCTCATGCACTCGGAGTTGACGCAGCGCCTTCGCTCCAGGGATGTCGGGGTATCTAGGGACCCAGTTGTCGCCGAGGAGAGGGCGAGGCCCCAAGACGTCTTCTTCTCAAAGGTAGCGATAGCCAAGGGAGGCGCCACTGTCTGGGTCGATCTCTCGGAAAGCGGGTCGCCAACCCTCGCCGCTCTCAGGAGGCAGATGAGATTCTTGATTCAGCAGAGAGACGAGAGGATTCGCGCCTTGCTCGATGACCGGTGACAGCCCTGCTCGAACTACCCCGCCCGGCTCACGGCTGCAGCGTGAGCGCGAAGCCGTTGGCCAGGCCGGTGCGGATCGGAGCGCCGAGGCGGTCGACCAGGCGGCCTTGCACGTACAGCGTGCGTCCGATCAGGCCGACGCTGCTCGGGATCGCGACCACCACCGGCGCGGGGGTGCCGGGACCGGCCCAGGCCGGACCGACGCGGTTGAAGAGCGTGGGCGTGCCGATCAGGAGCTCGCCGCTCGCGCCCGGAGCCGCCATGCCCTGGCCGGCGACCAGCGTGCCGCACGGGCGGTTGGCGGGGGCGTTCCAGGAGCCGAGCACGCGCGGGGTCGAACCCGCGGCCTGCGTGCCGAAGGGGTTGTCGACGCCGAAGGTCATGCTCGTGCCGACGCGCGGGCTGCCGGAGAGGATGCGGAAGCTGGCCTCGGGATTGGCGCCGCAGCCGAGCGCGAGCACGCCGGGTGGCAACGTGCCACCGTCGGCGACGGTGACGAGTCCGGTGGCGACGCGCGTGTGGCTGGCGCCCAGGCCGTCGCCCACCGTCAGGCGCACGCTGTAGACGCCGTTCGCGGCGTAGGAGTGGCTCGGGCTCGCGGCGCTGGAGCCGCCGCCGTCGCCGAAGTCCCACGACCAGCTGGCCACGGGTCCGGTCGAGAGATCCCCGAAGTTCACCAGCAAGGGCGCCGGCCCCGTCAGCGGGCTGGCGGTGAAGTCGGCGCGCAGCGGCGCCGGCGGCGGCGCCTCGGGCCGACCCTGGAGCTCGCACAGGAACACCGCGCCGGTGAAGAAGTCGAAGCGCGAGCCGATGGCCACGTCGACCACCCCGTTGCCGTCCAGGTCGCCGAGGCCGAACGAGGATTCGCCCCAGCGCGCACCGTCCGGAATGGCGTAGTCGAAGCCGCCCGCGCGGTCGCCCAGGCGCTGGCAGGTCTTGATCGTGCCGTTCGAGTTCAGCAGCAGCACGTACAGTGCGCCCTTCTTCGAACCCTCCGTGCGGGTGGTGCCGTCGATCCAGCCCTCACGCTGCGCACCGACCAGGATGTCGCGCACACCGTCGCCATCGATGTCGCCGGCGCCGGCGCAGGAGGTGCCGAGGTCGTAGTGCAGCCCGAGCGTCTGCGAGCGCGGGTTCATGTTCTCGGCTCCGTAGTAGTACCAGCGCTTGACGCTGCCGCTGCGGTTCAAGAGCCACAGGTACTGCCCGCCGACGAAGTCCATGCCCGCGAACTCGCGCCCGAAGGCGCCGACCAGGAGGTCGTTCACGCCGTCGCCGTCGAAGTCGCCCATGTTCGCGATCGACATGCCCAGGAGGTCGACCAAGGAGGTGGCGCGGTCGGTGAAGCCGTTGCGGCCGTAGGTGACGTTGAGCGAGCTCCGCACGCTCCCGTCGCGGCGCATGAAGCAGGTCTGCACCGAGTTGGAGAAGCGCGCGCCGATGGCCAGGTCCGGGATCCCGTCGCCGTCGACGTCGCCCATGCCCGCGATCGAGGCCCCGAACTCGGAGCTGCGGCGCGGGAGGAAGTCGAGCGGGTCGCCGCTCACGGCGCTGATCTTGCGCTGGCCCTTGACCGTGCCATTCCGGTTCAAGAACAGGACGTAGACGGCGCCGGCATTGGTGCTGCCGCTGTCGTCCTCGTTCGCGCCCACCGCCAGGTCCGGGATCCCGTCGCCGTCCAGGTCACCGATGCCCGCCAGGGCGCGCCCGAAGCCGTCGCCGTCCTGCAGGTCCGCCACCAGGCCGCCCGAGGTCTCGCTGATCTTCTGGCTGCCCTTGACGGTGCGGTCGCGCCGCAGGAACACGATCCAGACCGCACCCGTGGCGTCGCCGCCGTCGTCGTCGCCGACCGCGCCCACCGCCAGGTCCTGCACGCCGTCGCCGTCCAGGTCGCCGAGCGAGGTCACGCCGCGCGCGAACATGTCGTTCGCCGCGAGGCGCAGGCCGGCCGTGGGGGTGTGGCGCACGATCTGGTACGAGCTCACCTGGCCGGCGGTCTCGGGCTCGGGCTCGATCCCGTTCAGGCTGACGGCGTCGATCAGGGCGCCCTCCAGGCCGCCCGAGAGGTCCTGGAACTCGAGCGTCGCGAGCGGCGCCTCCGAGCGCACCGTGTAGGTGCGCGTGGTCCAGGCGAGGCTCGTCGCCGCCGGCACCGCGAGCGTGTCGACCAGCTGGCCGCCGAAGCGCACCGTGAAGCTGCGCGCGCGGTCGTCGGCCGGGTTGGGCGAGAACGCGAAGCGCAGGGTGTAGTCGCGGTCCGGCACGACGTACACGCGCTGGCCGATGCCCAGGGCCTCGTCCAGATCGACCACGTTCTTGCCGCTCGCGCCGTTGCCGGCCGTGCCGAGGTCGCGCACCTCGATGGTGCGGTCCTGTAGCGAGTACCAGCCCACGAACACGGCGTTCGACATCGAGGTGTCGGGCTCGAGGTGCGGGTCCTCCTCGAAGTTGCCGTTGCGCAGGCGCTGCCCGGTCACGCTGGCGGAGTAGGGGATCAGGAAGCAGTCGTCGATCAACACTCCCAGGGCGCCGCCCGCCAGCGAGCGCAGCTCGAAGCGGTCTTGACCCGAGGCCCCGAGCACCAGGTGGCTCTTCGGCTGCCAGACGGCGGCGCTGCCGGCGGGCACGAAGACCGTCTCGAGCAGCGAACCCGCGTACCAGATCTCGAAGGTCACGTCGCCGGCCGTGGGGCGCGGGCAGTAGGCCAGGCCGAGCGCGTAGGTCTTGCCCGCCTGCGTCGCGCAGGTCTGGCGCACGACGCTGAGCGCGGCGAGCTCGAGCTGCTGATCGCCGCTGGACGGCAGGGTCGACCCGAGGCGGTTCTGGAGCGAGAGGCTGCCCGCCACGGCGTTCCAGGCTCCGGCCGTGGCCAGGCTCAGCGCGCTCCCGGCCGCGACCGGTGGATCCTCGAAGCTCGCGTTCGCGAGCAGGTTGCGCGGCTCCTGCGGATTGCGCGGGACCACCTGGGCGGCGGCAGGGGTCGCGAGGAGGGTGAGGAGCGCCGCGCTGACGAGCCGGCGGACCCCCTCGAGCGGGGGAGAAATCGACTTCATGGAGTGACCCTGGACGAGAACGCGAGACCCGAGGAATCCGTGTGGAGGACCGCTCAGGTGGCGCTTTGCGTCACCCCCGACACCGACGAACCCCGAGGATACCCGAACAGTTTTCCGCCGGGGGGCGCGGCGTGGCGGTTTGCTTCGATCGCCCAGCCTCCACCGGCCATGCGCACCGGAGGCCGGCTCCCGGGCAGGTGAGGGCCTCATTCCCAACTAGGTCGAGCGCTCGGGGCGTCGCGCGACTACCATCGGGGCCGCATGGGCCACATGTCCAACCGGGAACGCATCACGCGCGCGGCAGAGGAAGCCAAGGCCACCGAGGCCGACAAGACCGAGAAGGCGGCCAAGAAGGCCGCCAAGCCGGCGACCGTCCGCCCCAAGCGCGCGCCCAAGGCGCCGATGCGCATGAAGGTCGTCTGGGAGGTCTGCAACGGTGCGGGCAAGGTCATCAAGACCTACGCCTACCCGGACAAGGCCGCGGCCGAGGCCGCGACCACGGCGCTCTCGGGCTCGACCGGGAACACCCACGTCCTGCGCCCGACCAAGGTTCCGATGGAGTAGCGCTTCCTCCGCGCCTCGCGCGCGGAAGAATCCGCCGATTCGGGGCCGCGCGGCGCGCGCTCGACATTAGGCTCGCGCCCTTCGACTCCTCTGTGCGGTCGCCCCACGGGCGTCCCCGCAGGCGACCCGAATCCTCCGGACACCGAACATGGGCAGCTTCGTCTACGTGGGCAATCTCGCTTCCTCGACCACCGAGGATTCCGTGCGCAAGGCGTTCAGCACGGCCGGCAAGACGGTCAAGAGCGTCGTGATCATGCGCAGCACGCAGAACGAACGCTCGCGCGGCTTCGGCTTCGTCGAGGTCGGCTCGGACGAGGAGGTCGCCGACGCGATCCAGGCCCTGAACGGGGTCGAGGTGGACGGGAAGAAGCTGGCCGTCGACCGCGTGCGCGAGGCTCCGCGGCGCAACGACGGGCGGAGCTTCGAGAGCTACAGCGGCCTCGGCGGACGCGGCCCCGGCGGTCCCCGCCGGACGGGCGGCGCTCGCCGCAAGACGCGCTAGCTGGCGCGGCTCTCCGGCCTGCCGGCGCGAGTCTCAGGGCGTGCTCGGCCGCGCCTCGTTCGTCGGTCCCGCGGGCGGCCCATCCATGTCGTCGGGCAGCGCGCTTTCGTACTCCTCGACCGTGCCCGGAGGCAGGCCTGGCGACGTGCGCTTCTGTTCGGCGCGGTCCTTCTTGCGCGCGGCCTTGTCCATGCGCCGCTGGCGCTGCTTGCGATCCCGATCTCGTTTTTGAACCGAATCCACGCCGTGACCTCGGGGCTCGTGGAGGCGGCCGACCCTGCGTGGCGAGCCTTGCCAGGAGAATCGGATCGCGGCCGAGCGCTCGGGCGCTCGTTCCGGCGACGGTCCCCGAGCCTATCCGCGCGCGGGCGCCTTGGCGAACACCGGGCGAGATTCGGCGCGGAACCGTGCGAATCCGGTGCGTGGCGCTCCCCGAGCCGCGCGCGCGAATCGCGTCCGTTCGGGGTGGGCAAGGAGGGCGTGGGGGTCAAGCTCGCCTGGCTTCGCGCCGATAGCTGCGTGCACACCCCGGACCCACCCAGGCAACGCCCATGATGCAAGGATTCGAATCCGTCGAGCACGAGCTGGACCAGAAGCGACTGCACCTCGAGCAGGAGCTGGCCGCGCTGCGCGGTCGCGAGGCCGAGCTGGAGGCCGACCTGGAGCGCGTCCACGACGCCCTGGGAGCGCTGACGGGGCACAAGAAGAAGTCGAAGAGCCGCTCGCGCGCGCGCAAGCCCGCCTCGAGCGTGGAGGAACTGCAACAGCACATCGCCCAGGTGCGCCAGCAGACTCCCTTCGCGGACGCCGGCATGCTCGAGAAGGCCGTGCGCGCGCTGGTGAAGGCCAGCGGCAGCTCGCTGTCCGGCTTCAAGGCGTTGTTCGCCGAGGCCCTGCTGACGAGCCCCGGCTCGCAGGCGGGCACCGGCCACCACGCGCAGCACGGTCACGCGCACGGCTCGCACGCGGACGGCGGCGAGCGCTACTCGGCCTAGCAGTCCGCTGAAAGAGATCCCTGCTGCGGCTTCGCGCGCATCGACGGTGCGTCGTCACGCTCGTCGAGCCGTGCTCAGCGGCCAGGAAGGCCGCTTCCGCCGTCTCTCCGTCGCGTTCCTAGCTCCGTCGATGCGCGCTTTGCCTCGCGACGGGACTTTTTCAACGGCCTGCTGGCACCTCGTCCAGCTCTCGGCGCGGCGCAGACCCGCGCTCCCCAGCTCGCCCGCCGGAGGCGAGTCCGGCGCGTTCACAGCGCGTGCGTGTGGAACTCGGCCGTGCAGGGCGGATCGGCGGCCAGGTGCAGGCGCGGGCCGCGCGCGGCGAGCTCGAAGATCGTGCAGGCGGCCGAGAAGGTCTGCCTGGGCGCGCGGTGGCGACAGACCGGATAGGCGGGATCGTCGTGCGAGCCGAGCGCCGCCCGCATGTTCTCGAGCGGGTCGCCCTCGGCCGCGAGGCGCGTCCGGCAAGCCGCCAGGCGCGCCGTGGAGTTCAGCATGCCGACGACCGTGCCCGCGGGTTGTTCCGCGACCCAGCGGCCGAGCGCGCCCTGGTCGTCGTTCGCCAGTGGATGGTTCGTGTGCGCGAGGGTCGCGGCGTTCCCGACGCGTTCGACCCTTCCCGCCGAGGCCTCCAGGCAGATCACGCGCGTCGGATCGCCCAGGGTGTAGCACTGCCCCGAGGCGTGCGGGACGCCCTTCACGAAGCGCGCCGCCTCGCTCGCGTCCGGCCGGCGCAGCGCGCCGCGGATCACGCACGCGACCGGCAGGCCCTTGGCCGCGCTGCGCAGCGTCAGCTGGGCGTTGACGCACACCGCCACGCCACGCGCGTTCATGCCGTTCAGCGCCAGGCCCCCGGCGAAAGTCAAGACGAGCACGTCGAGGTCCTTCTGCTTCTCGACGTGGCGCACGAGGGCGAGCCGGCCGGCCAGCCACTCCGGCCCGTCCAGGTTCTGGGCCACGTAGGTCGGATGTGTCCCGTCGCTCGCTCGCGCCAGCACCGAGCACTTGTCGCGCAGGCCGCTCTCGCCGAACTGCTGGCGCTGCGCGTGGCACCACTCCTCGTCGAGCATCTGCAGCGCGTAGAGCGTGTCGACCGCGAGCCCGCTGCCCGCCGCGAGCCCCTGGATCTCGTGGAACAGGTCCGGCGTGTGCCGCGCCATCGCGCCCGCGAAGTCGGTCGCGCCCGCGAACTCCTGCAGGTACTGGCCCGGGCCCATCTCCTCGGGCTTGGCCAGCGCACCCTTCCAGCCCTCGACCGCCGCGTGGATCGTCGCGCGCAGCGCCTCGCCGTGCGCCGCGCCACGCTCGTAGGGCGTGCCCTCGACGGTCAGGACCTGGAAGCCGCCTTCGAGCGTCGGCGTGGGCGTCTTGCGCGTCGCGGCGCAGCCGGCGAGCGCGCCGAGGCTGGCGAGCGAGCCGAGTTCGAGAAAACGGCGGCGGTCCACGACCCGGGCCAGTCTCCGACACGGGTCGAGTGGAAGCAATCGCCGGGCGCGCTCCACTCAACGACAGCGGGCCACTCGGCGTAGGCGCCGAGCGGCCCGCTGCTGGGCAGATGTCCTGGGCGTCTAGTGCGCGTGCCCGTGCCCGCTCGGCTGCTTGTCCTCGTCCTTCTCGGGGAGGTCGCTGACCAGCGCGTCGGTGGTGAGCAGCAGGCTCGCCACGCTCGAGGCGTTCTGCAGGGCGAGGCGCACGACCTTGGTGGGGTCGATGACGCCGGCCTTGAGCAGGTCCTCGTAGACGTCGGTCAGGGCGTTGTAGCCGAAGTGCTCGCCCTTGCCCTGGCGCACGTTCTGCACGACCACGGCGCCGTCCTGGCCGGCGTTCTCCGCGATCTGGCGGATGGGGGCCTCGAGCGAACGGCGCACGATCTGCGCGCCGAGGTGCTCGTCGCCCTGGAGCTTGAGGTTCTCGATCGCCTTCTGGGCGTTCAGGAGTGCGATGCCGCCGCCGGTGACGATGCCCTCTTCCACCGCCGCGCGGGTGGCATGGAGAGCGTCCTCGACGCGCGCCTTCTTCTCCTTCATCTCGGCCTCGGTCGCCGCGCCCACGTTGATCTTGGCCACACCGCCGGCGAGCTTGGCGAGACGCTCCTGGAGCTTCTCCTTGTCGTAGTCGCTGGTGGTGCCCTCGATCTCGTTCTTGATCTGGGCGATGCGGCCCTGGATCGCGTCCTTCTTGCCGGCGCCCTCGATGATGGTGGTCGTGTCCTTGTTGACCACGATCTTCTTGGCGCGGCCGAGGTCGGACAGCTTGACCGTCTCGAGCGATTGACCGGTCGACTCCATCACGGCGTTGCCGCCGGTCAGGATGGCGATGTCCTCGAGCATGGCCTTGCGGCGGTCGCCGAAGCCGGGCGCCTTGACCGCCACGCACGGGAAGGCCCCGCGCAGACGGTTGACGACCAGCGTGGCGAGGGCCTCGCCCTCGATGTCCTCGGCGATGATGCACAGCGGGCGGCCGTTGCGGATCACTTCCTCGAGCAGCGGGATCATGTCCTTGATGGACGAGATCTTCTTCTCGTGGACCAGGACGTAGGCGTCCTCGAGCACCGTCTCCATCGACTTCGGATTGGTGATGAAGTGCGGCGAGAGGTAGCCCTTGTCGAACTGCATCCCCTCGACCCACTCCACTTCCGTGGTCAGGGACTTGCCCTCTTCGACGGTGATGACGCCGTCCTTGCCGACCTTGTCCATGGCCTCCGAGATCATCTTGCCGATCTCGGCGTCGTTGTTGGCCGCGATCGCGCCGACCTTGGCGATGTCGCTCGCGCCGGAGACCTTCTTGGAGGTCGACTTGAGGTGGTTGGTCACCGCCTCGACGGCCTTCTCGATGCCGCGCTTGAGCGACACCGGGTTGGCCCCGGCGGTCACGTTGCGCAGGCCCTGCTCGAAGATCGCCTCGGCCAGCACGGTGGCGGTCGTGGTGCCGTCACCCGCGCCCTCGTTGGTGCGCGCGGCGACTTCCTTCACGAGCTGGGCGCCCATGTTCTCGTAGGCGTCCTCGAGCTCCACTTCCTTCGACACCGTGACGCCGTCCTTGGTGACGGTCGGGCTGCCGAAGGACTTCTCGATGATCACGTTGCGGCCGCGGGGGCCGAGCGTGACCTTGACCGCGCGGGCGAGCTTCTGCACGCCGGTGCGGATGCGCTCGCGCGCCTCGATGTCGTAGCAAATCTGTTTGGGCATCGGACTCGTTCCTGTGGTGTGTTGTGGGGAGTCCGGGCTAGGCGGTGATCACGGCGAGGATGTCGCTCTCGCTCATGATCAGGAACTCTTCGCCCTGGTACTTCACTTCGGTGCCCGCGTAGGAGGTGAACAGCACGCGGTCGCCGACCTTGAGCGTCATCTTCTGGCGCTCGCCCTTGTCGTTCACCTTGCCGTCACCCACGGCCAGGATGCGCCCTTCCTTGGGCTTGTCCTTGGCGGTCTCGGGCAGCAGGATCCCGCCGGCGGTCTTCTCCTCGGCTTCGGCGCGCTGCACGATCACGCGGTCGGCCAGGGGTTGGATGTTCAGCTTGCCTTTGGTCTTGGTGGTCATCGGTATCGTGGGTCTAGGAGCTAGGGATTGACTTCGGGACGTGGACCGCGCCGCGCGAGGCGACGTGGTTGAGGGTTCGGACTAGTTGTCGCGGTGCTCGAGGTCGGGGGGCAGCCCGAGCGCGCGGCACACGGTGCGGCGCAGCATCACGGGCTCGACCGGCTTCTTCAGGCAGGCGACCGCGCCCACCGCGAGCACCTCTTGTTCGAGGTCGAGCGACCAGCGCCCGGAATACACGATGCAGGCGAGCTGCCGGTTGAAGCCGTGCAGCAGCGGGATCGCCTGGGCCCCGGTGTAGCCCGGCATGTGCATGTCGAGCAGCGCGGCGTCGATGCGCATGCCGCGCACCAGCTCGACCGCCTCGGTGCCCGTCGCGGCGTGCAGGACCTCGAGCCCGAGTCCGTCCAGCAGCTCGGCCACGCCCAGGCGGACCTCGCGGTCGTCGTCGGCGACGAGGATCCGACGCTGGTGGGGGCTCTGGAACATGGGGAGGGCGACGGGAGGCCGTCGGCGCCGCCGGGGAGCAAAGCTCATGCCGCCTCGGGTCCGGCGGGCGGACCGGACGTCGCGACACAAGTCCGGTGCCAGGGAGGAGTTGAGGAGGGGGTCCCAGGGGCGAGGCGCGGGCGGTCCACGGCCGCTGTCAGACTGGCAGCCGACCTCGGAGGCGGTGGGGCCAGCTGTCAGGATGACAGGCGGGTCCCGAGCGAGTCCCCGCCCCCCGAGGACCCCCCAGGCTGGCCCGTGCACTGGCCCCGTGCAACGGGTATCCCATCGCGGCCGATGCCTCCGCCGTTCGAGATCTCACCCCGCGTCCGCGCCCTGCTCGCGCGACGGCCCGTGTTCGACGCCCACGTGGACTCGATCGGCTTCGCGCTCGACCTCGGCCACGACCTGGGCACGCGCACCGCGGGCCAGTTCGATCTCGTGCGCGCGGCCGAGGGCGGCCTGGGGACCTGGGTGGTGGTGTGCTGGCCGGATCCGGCGCACCACCTGGAGCACAGCTTCGCGCGCGCCAGCGCGATGCTGGCCGCGGCGCACGCCCTGGGACGCGCCCACCCGGCGCGCTTCCGGCTGGTGGGCAACGGCGCCGAGCTCGACGCGGCCCACGCCGCGGGCGCGATCGCGGGCATCGCCGGGATCGAGGGCGGCCACGCCATCGAGGCCAGCCTGGCCAAGCTCGAGTGGTTCTTCGAGCGCGGCCTGCGCGTGCTGACGCTGGTGTGGAACAACCACCTGTCGTGGATCCGCTCGTGCCAGCCGGGTGCGGGCGCGGACGTGCCCGAGGGCCTGTCGGCCTTCGGGCGCGAGCTCGTGCGGCGCATGAACGAGCTCGGGATCGTGGTCGACCTCTCGCACGCGGGCGTGCGCTCGTTCCACGACGCGCTCGAGACCAGCACGCGCCCCGTGCTGGCCAGCCACTCGGGCTGCAGCGCGCTGCACGACCATCCGCGCAACCTCACGGACGACCAGCTGCGCGCCCTGGCCCAGCAGGGCGGCGTGGTCGGGATCGTCTTCCACCCGGGCTTCCTGGACGCCGACGCGCGCGCCGAGGAGGCGCGCGTGCGCAAGCTCCCGGAGTACGCCGCGCTGCAGGGCGAGCCGATGGCGAGGTTCCTCGACCAGCAGCGCCTGATGCGCACCCACGCCGCGCCGCTCGCCGCCGCGCGCCTGGTCGAGCACGTCGAGCACGCGCTCGAGATCGCCGGCAGCGACCACGTCGGGCTCGGTTCCGACTACGACGGCATCGAGCGCACGCCGGCCGGTCTGGAGGACGCGCGCGGCTACGCGCTCTTGGCCGAGCTGCTGGCGCGGCGCGGTCTCGGGGACGAGGACCTGCGCAAGATCCTGGGCGGCAACATGGAGCGCGTCTTCCGCGCCGCGACCGGGCCGGGCACGCGCGCCGCCGAGGGCCGGGCGCGCGTCGCGCTGGTGGACTGAGACTGCCGTCCTTTTCCTTTCACGCCCGCGCGTCCGGACCGTCGGCCTGGAGTCGCTGCCCCGCGAACCCGACCGCGACCCCGACCCCGAGCGCGCCGATGCCGACCACCGAACCCGCTCTCCAGCCCGCCGAACTCGAGCCGCCGACGAGCGTCCCGCTCCCGCTCGCGGAACGCGTGCGCGCCGTGGGGCGCGCGCGGCGACCCCGCTGGCGACCCGATCCGGCCGCCTACGCCGAGCTGTTCGCCGAGCACGATCCCGCCGCGCTCGCTTCCACCCGCGCCGCCGGCGCCCGGGCGCGGCTGACGACCCTGGGCGGCTTGGCCGGCGCGGCCGCTCACCCCGCGCCGCTGCCCGCGCGCGATCCGGTGCTGGCGCTCGTGCAGCGCATCACGCAGGGCTTCGAGCTCGGCGAGTACGAGCGCGCGCGTGCCCTGGGCTACGAGGCGTACCTCGAGGAGCAGCTCGAGCCCTTCGCGCTCGACGACTCGGCCCTGGAGTCGCGCCTGGCCGGCTACACCACGCTCGAGCTCGGTCCCAAGCAACTCGTCGACGGCTACCCGGACGACATCGCCACGCCCGTGCTCGAGCTCAAGGGTTCGCTGATCCTGCGCGCGCTGTACTCGCGGCGCCAGCTCTACGAGCGCATGTGCGAGTTCTGGCGCGACCACTTCCACGTCGACCACAACAAGGGCGACGCCGAGTGGGCGCTCTTGCCCGAGGCCGAGCGCACCGTCATCCGTCCGCACGCCATGGGCACGTTCCCCGCGCTGCTGCGGGCCTCGGCCTTCAGCCCGGCGATGCTGTACTACCTCGACAACTGGCTGAACGTGCGCGGCGCGCCCCAGGAGAACTACGCGCGCGAGCTGCTCGAGCTGCACACGCTCGGTCTGCACGGCGGCTACGACGAGGTCGACGTCAAGGAGGTCGCCAAGTGCTTCACGGGCTGGACCCTGGACCCGGACCCGGACTCGCCCGACTTCCTGCGGACGATCTTCGTGCCCGTGCTGCACAGCCCGAACGCGAAGACCGTGCTCGGCCAGACCATCCCGGCCGCGCCCGCCTCCGCGAATGCCGAGCGCGTGCTCGAGCTCCTGGCGCTGCACCCGAGCACGGCGCGCTTCCTCGCGCGCAAGCTGTGCGCCTGGCTGCTGGCGCCGGAGCCGCCGGCGGCGCTGGTCGAGCGCGTGGCCGCGACGTTTCTCGCCACCGGCGGCGACATCAAGGCCATGCTGCGCGTGATCCTCGCACGCGCCAACCTGGTCGGGCTCGCACCCGCGCGCGCGCCGAAGTTCCGCCGGCCGTTCCAGCTGCTGAGCTCGATCCTGCGCGCGCTCGAGGCCGACGTGCGGGACCCGCTGTACCCGCTCTTCCTCCTGTACTCGATGGGGCACCCGCCGCTCGATCGGGTGCAACCCGACGGCTATCCCGACACCGTCGCGGCCTGGGGGCGCACGCTCTTGCCGCGCTGGAACGCGGCCAGCCTGCTGGTCGCGCACGCCAGCCGGCCGTTCTCGGGCAGCGGCACCCTGCCGGGCGTGCACATCCCGCGCGAGCGCCTGCTGGCGCGCCTCGAGCTCCACGGACGGCGCGACCCGGCCGGACTCGCGCACAGGATCAACGAGCGCCTGCTCGGCAGCACGCTCGCGGCGCACGAGGTGGCGAGCCTGCAGGAGTCCCTCGACGGGCGCGCCCTGCTCGACACGGTGGTGTACGAGGCGATCGCGCTCGGCATGTCGATGCCGGGCTTCCAGTGGACCTAGGCGCGGAGCACGACATGAAAGCAGCAGAACGGGAGCGGGTGCGCGCCGAACTCACGCGGCGAGCCGTGCTGGGCGGCGCCGGCGCGCTGGCGGCGACGCTGGGGCTCGGCGCGGGCGGAAAGGCGCGAGCGTTGCGCCGCACGGCGGCGCGGCCGGTGCTGGTGCAGCTCTTCCTGCGCGGCGCGATGGACGGATTGACCACGGTCGTGCCCCACGGCGACGGCGACTACTACGCCGCGCGGCCGACGCTGGCGGTGCCGCCGCCGGGGTCGGCGGGTGGCGCGCGCGATCTGGACGGCTTCTTCGGGCTCGCGCCCGCCGCGGCGCCGCTCCTGACGCCCTACTCGAACGGGCACCTCGCGCTGGTCCACGCCGCCGGCTCCACCGACCCGACGCGCTCGCACTTCGATGCCTTCGCGCGCATGGAGTACGGCGCTCCGAACCTCGCGCCGGGACAGGTCGACGACGGCTGGGTCACGCGCTACCTCGGCCAGGTCCCCTCGCTGGGGGGTCCGCTGCGCGCGCTCGCGCTCGGCGACCTCCTGCCGCTGGCGCTGGCGGGCGCGCCGGGCGCGCTGCCGATCGCGGATCCGGCCCACTTCCTCTTTCCCGGGCTTCCTTCGAGCGCCGCGGACCGCGCGGCGCGCCTGGCCGCGACCCATGCCCGGCGCGGTGGAGTGGTCGGCGAGGCGGCGCTCGGCACGCTCGACTCGATCGCGCTGCTCGCGGGTGTCGGCCTGGCGGGCTCGCTGCCCGCGGGCGGAGCCCAGTACCCCGACACACCGCTCGGGGCGCGCCTGCGCAGCGCCGCGGCGCTGATCCGGGCCGACATCGGCCTCGAGGTGATCACGGTGGACTTCGACGGCTGGGACCTGCACGCCGCGCTCGGGCCGCTCGACGGCGCGATGGCGGCGCTGCTGGACGAGCTCACGCGCGCGCTCGAGGCCTTCTACCTCGATCTCGCCGGACACCTCGACGACTACGTGCTGGTGGGCCTGTCCGAGTTCGGCCGGCGCGTGCAGGAGAACGCGAGCGCGGGCGCCGACCACGGCCACGGCAACGCGCTGTTCGTGCTGGGCGGCGGCGTGAACGGCGGCCAGGTCCACGGCAGCTGGCCCGGCCTGGCGCCGGCCGCGCTCGACCACGGCGACCTGGCCGTCACGACCGACTACCGCGACGTGCTGGGCGAGGTCCTCGCGCGCCGCCTGGGCGTCGGACCGGCCGGCCTCGCGGCGATCTTCCCGCAGCACGCCTGCAGCGGCGTGGGCGTGATGACGTAGGCGCGCGGGCGCCGGGCGGTTTTCTCCGACCCGCGCCGAAACCCGCGCGGGGTCCCGATGGTCGTGTGCGCGTGTCCAGCCGACACCGTGTCCACTCCGTCAGGGAACCACCATGAAACTCGACTTCAGCACGATCGAGGACGCCGAGTCCTTCGTCTCCATCCCCGAGGGCGTCTACCTCTGCCGCATCGCCGAGGTGCGCGAGAGCCTCACGCGCGACGGCAGCCCGCGCTGGTCCATGCGCCTGGAGGTGGCCGAGGGCGAGTACGCCGGGCGCACGGCCGCCTGGGACTCGCTGGTCTTCAGCGAGCGCGGCCTGCCGCGCGTCAAGCACGTGCTGGCGCTGCTCGGCTTCGACGTCAGCGGCTCGGTCGAGCTGCAGCCGAGCGATCTCGTCGACCTGCGCGCGCGCGCCCAGTGCCAGCTCGAGGAGTACGAGGACCGCCTCACCGGCAAGCGCCAGCGCCGCCTGCGCGTGCCGTACTCGGGCTACGAGAGCGCCAACGGCAACGGGCGTCATTAGAGCCGGAGCTCCACCGGCCGAGCGCGCTGCGCGGCTCGATTCGGGCGCCGCCGTCTTCCGGTATCCTGCGCCGCCAATGGGCGTCGGAAAGGGTGTCATCGAGCGGGCGGCGAAGCTGCGGGCCGAGCTCGCGCGGCACGAGCGCCTGTACTACGTCGAGTCGCGCCCGGAGGTCTCGGACGCGGAGTACGACGCGCTGTTCCGGGAGCTGCAGGAGCTCGAGCAGCGCCATCCCGAGCTGGTCACGCCCGACAGCCCGACCCAGCGCGTGGGCGCGCCGCTGCCGGAGGGCACGGGCTTCGAGAAGGTGCGGCACGAGATCCCGATGCTCTCGATCGACTCGCTCTTCAGCGCCGAGGAGGTGCGCGAGTTCGAGGAGAAGATCCGGCGCTTCCTGAAGACGCCCGCGGGCGAGGCCTTCGACTGGGCGGTGGAACCCAAGTTCGACGGCGTGAGCATCGCGCTCTTCTACGAGCACGGCCGCTTCGTGCGCGGCGTCACGCGCGGCGATGGCGAGGTGGGCGAGGACGTGACGGCCAACCTGCGCACGCTGCGCAACCTGCCCCTGGCGCTGACCAACCGCCCGCGCGCGGCCCCGGCGCGGCTCGAGGTGCGGGGCGAGGTGCTGATGCGGCGCGCGGCCTTCCAGCGCTTCAACCAGGAGCGCGCCGCGCGCGGCGAGCCGGTGCTCGCCAACCCGCGCAACGCGACCTCGGGCGCCATCCGTCGCAACGACCCGGCCGAGGTGGCGCGCTACCCGCTCGAGTTCCAGGCCTGGGCCATCGCGCAGCTCGAGGGCGCACGCTCGGCGACGCACTCGGAGGGCCTCGCGGCCCTGCGCGCCTGGGGCTTGCCGTGCTCGGAGCTCGGACGCGTGGTCAGGGGCCTCGATGCGGCGCTGGCCTACCACGACGAGCTCGAGGCCCAGCGCTTCACGATCCCCTACGACGTGGACGGGATCGTGGCCAAGCTCGACGACCTGGCGCTGCGCGCGCGCCTGGGCAAGACCGCGCGCGCGACGCGCTGGCAGTACGCCCACAAGTTCGCGGCGGTCGAGGCCACGAGCACGCTGCGCGCGATCGAGGTCATGGTCGGGACCTTCGGGCGCCTGACGCCGCGCGCGCACGTCGACCCGGTCGAGGTCGGCGGCGTGACCGTGCGCCACACCACGCTGCACAACGCCGACCACGTGGCCAAGCTCGGCCTCGCCATCGGCGACCGCGTGTTCCTCGAGCGCGCCGGCGACGTCATCCCGCAGGTGATGGGCGTGGCCAAGGCGGCCGAGGGCGCGGAACCGGCCGACTGGAGCGCGACCCTGCCGGCGGAGCTGTTCGAGGAGCCGGCGGGCGCGGCGACGGAGGGGGCCACAGCGGAGGCGGCCCCGCGCACGCCGCGCCCGGGCGTGCTGTGCCGCTTCGGCCAGCGCTTCACCGTGCCCGAGCGCTGCCCCGCCTGCGGCACGCCCACGGTCGCCTCGGGCAAGTACTGGCTGTGCCCGAACGGACTCGCCTGCACGCCGCAGCTCGTCGGGCGCACGCGGCTCCTGTGCGGGCGCGACGCCTTCGGGATCGAGCGCCTGGGCGAGAAGCTGATCCTGCAGCTCGCGCAGCAGGGCCTGATCCGCACCCCGGCCGACGTGTTCCACCTCGCCGCGGCTCCGCTGCTCGAGCTCGAGCGCTGGGGCGAGAAGAGCGTCGAGAACCTGATGCGCGAGCTCGCCGAGCGCCGCCGCGTGCCCTTCGAACGCTATCTCGTGGCGCTGGCGATCCCCGAGGTCGGTCCGGCCACGGGCAAGCTGCTGGCGCGCCACTTCGCGTCGCTGGCGGAGCTCGCCGCCGCCGACGAGGAGCGCCTGCTGCACGTCGAGGGCATCGGGCCGGAGATGGCGCGCTCGATCACCGCCTGGTTCGCCGAACCCGCCAGCCACGCGCTGATGGAGCGCATGGCCGCCGGGGGCGTCGAGCTGGTCTACCCCGCGCACGCCCCGCACGCCTCCGGCCCGCTCGCCGGCAAGACGGTGGTCTTCACCGGCACGCTCGCGCAGGTCTCGCGCGCCGAGGCCAAGCGCCTGGCCGAGGACAAGGGCGCGCACGTGGCTTCGAGCGTCAGCAAGAACACCGACTTCGTGGTGGTCGGCGCCGACGCCGGCAGCAAGAAGAAGAAGGCGCTCGAGCTCGGGCTCACGGTCCTGGACGAGGCGCAGTTCCTCGAGCTCGCCCGCGGCGCCCCCTGACGGCGTCCACTCCTGCCTGCCCCGCAGGGCCGGACGGGCCGAGCCCGCCGGGGCCCGGGCACTTTCCGTGGCCGTCCGCCGCGTTCGTGGGAGAATGGGGCCGGCGCCGGCAGCTCGCGGCCAGCGGACCGCTTCCCACTCTCCGGGCGCGGCGCGGACCGTATCCTGGGCTGGGGCCGCTCCCATGACCGATTCCGCACCCAAGCCCGAGTCCGACGAGGTCCGTCCCAGCCCGCGCGGCGAGGGGCCGCGCTCGACGGGCTTCTCGCTCGACCTCGGCCCGCTGGAATCGGCCGAGACGCTGGCGCAGATCGAGCGCGCCAAGGACGGCGACGCCGAGGCGCTGAACGAACTCTTCGCGCGCCACCACGGCCTGATGGTCGAGCTCGCGCGCCGCAAGATCGGCCCGCGCCTGCGCCAGAAGGAGGACGCCGACGACCTGGCGCAGACCACCTTCCGCGAGGCCGCGCGCGACTTCCGCCAGTACCAGTACCGCGGCGACGGCTCGTTCCTGCGCTGGCTGGTGCAGATCCTGCAGAACAAGATCCGCGACAAGGCCGAGTACTACGGCGCGACCAAGCGCGACTCCTCGCGCGAACGCTCGGCCGACGAGCGCATCGGCGACTCCGGCGACCTCAAGCGCTACGACCCGCCCAGCAAGGAACTCTCCGTGACCCAGGTCCTGGCGCGCGAGGAGGAGTTCAAGATCCTGCGCGCCGCGCTGGACGAGCTCTCGCCCGACCACCGCACCGCGATCACCCTGGTGTTCTTCGAGGGCCTGTCCCTGCGCGACGCCGGCGAGCGCATGGAGGGCCGCTCCGAGGACGCCGTGCGCATGCTGCTGCGCCGGGCCGAGTCGCGCCTCCTGGAGCTGACCCGCATCCGCCTGGCGCGCTAGGAGCTCCGGGCCGCGCGGGTCCGTGCTTGCCAGCCCGCCCTCTCCGCTCTACCCTCTCCTCGCTCCGGTTCGGGCCACTAACTCAATCGGCAGAGTGCCATGTTCACAGCGTGGAAGTTACTGGTTCAAATCCAGTGTGGCCCACCATCCAACGCGTTGTCGGCAATGAGGTTGCGCTGAGCGACTCGTTCGCCGGCGCGTCCCTTTGAGCGTGTGGATGTCCACACGTCCATCGGCGTGTCCACGCCGACGCTCGGGGAGAAGAAACGCGCGAAGGCGTTGGTTGGACGGAGGTTGCGAGCAGGGCACGCCTAAACACTGAACAGGCGACTTCCACGGGGCCACCTTGCTCGATCGCCCGAACGTCCAGAGCGAGGGGTTCTGTGCTCCCTGGCAGTGCCCACGATGGAGGGATAGCTTGCGCGAAGTCGACATCGTGACCCGACCAAGTGGCAAGGAGAATGACGGATGCTCTCGCGCACCTGGATCCTGATCGTGCTCTTCCTGGCCGCGGGCGCGCCCGTTCCACAGGGCAAGAAGGAGGGCGGTTCGAATCGACCCAAGGCCGGGATCGAGCACGAGGTACTGAACGAGCTGGTGGGGACCTGGAACGTGACCTGGGAGCTACCGAACCTCCCTGGGAACCTACAATACGAAGGCACTCAGCAGAGCGATCTCGACGTGAACGGTCGGTGGTTGATCGAGAAGTGCGATCTTCCCGATCTCACGGGCGAGCCCTACTCCATGCGCTCGATGACCGGCTACGACCCGGATTCGAAGAAGTACGTTTCGACGTGGGTCGATTCGATGCGGTCAGGCCTGATCACTTTCAAGGGAGAGTGGAGCCGAGGGGACAAGACCATGACCTGGCACGAGGTCACGGAGTCCAAGAAGGGCGCAGGACAAACGCTGCGCCTCCGGATCGTCGACAAGAATGCGCACACGCTGACGATCTTCCCTTCGAGCTCGACGAAGGAGGAGGACGCGATCTTTCGGATCGAGTACCGGCGCAAGTCGTGATCTCGCCGGCTGGACCCGTGCGTCGGATGCCACGGACTGGGTGAAGCGGGACGCGGCGGATCCAGAGCTCTCCGCCTTCTGCCCCAGGCTGTAACCAATGGAGGGTCCATGGACACCGGCCCATTTCTCGAGTTCATTCGCCTCGTCGTGAGCGGTCCGTTCGACGAGGTCGCGCGCGTCGTGAAGAAGGCTCCAACGCTGGCGACCGTCGCCGCGAACGAGGGGGCGACTCGAGGTGGTGCAGTCGACTGCTTCTTCGACGAGATCAAGCACTATCTCTATCGCGGCGACACTGCACTGCACATGGCCGCCGCTGCGTTTTGGCGTCCGGTGGCCGAGCTTCTGGTCGCTCACGGAGCCCTGTGTCAGGCGAGGAACCGGCGCGGTGCCGAGCCGCTCCACTACGCGGCGGACGCGCACCGTTGGAATCCGGACGCGCAGGCCGAGACGATCTCCTGCCTGACCTCGGTCGGCGCAGGGATTCCAGGGATCACCGGGCACCGCGCCGTGCACGTGGCAGGACCGGTGGAAGGCCGCGTCGTGCTGGTCCAGGGAGGCGCCGGAGCGGTCGGGCAGTGCGCCGTCGCGATGGCACGGCACGCAGGCGCAAGGGTCATCGCGACGGTGCGCTCGGAGGCAGATGGGGCAGAGGCGAGGGCAGGGGCGCACGAGGTCGTGTAGACTGCCGGCGCCCCGACGGAGGAGATCGCGGAGCGCATCCGGACTCTGGCTCCGGAGGGAGTCGACCACGTGGTCGAAGTCGCGTTCGACGCCAATGTCGTTGCGGACGAGCAGGTGCTGAACCAGGGCGGCTCGATCGCGGCCTTCGCGACGAGGGAAAGCGAGCCCGTCCTTCCCTTCTGGCTGCTGGTCTTCAAGAACGTGCGCATCGACTTCCTAGGCAGTGACGACTTCCCGTTCGAGGCCAAGAGGAACGCGGCCACCAGGCTCAACGAGGCGCTTGCGAACGGTTGGTTCGGTCCGCGTGTCGATGCGCGCTATTCGCTGGACGAGATCGCAACCGCGCACATGGCTGTCGAGGAGCGACGCGTCAGCGGCCGTGTCGTCCTGCTCCTCCGGTAGTCGAGAGCAAGGTCCCATCCCGGGTTGCGCGGCTCGCAGGCCCCAGGGCCAAGGCCTTCGCATCGTGGAAGTTGCTGGTTCAAACCCAGTGTGGCCCACCAGATCTGCGCGCGCCGTCGCCAGCGAGATTGCGCTGACCCGCTCCTCGACTCGTCGAGGATCGTGCTGAGAGGTGCCGACTCGCGGGGCTCGCACCGTTTTTTTCGGGAGCGCTGCATCCGACAGGACGCAGACCGCGAAGGAGTGGTGTCTTCGAGTCCCATGCATGACCCCTGTCCCGGCGAGGTGGCCAGTCCCCGGCTCGATCGCCCTTCTCTCGTCGGCATGGGACCGACCTCACCCTCACCGGAGCGCGCTGCGTGAGTCACGCCAGAGCGCGCCGAGGCCGCATCGCAAGCGTCGCAGCTCAACCGCAACCCCAAGGAATGCCATGACCTCTTGCTTCGCTCGTGCCGTGACGGGCATCGCGGTACTGTGTGTGGGCCCAGCCGTGTTCGCGCAGGATTCGCGCGGCGCTGGAGCACCTGGAACATCTGGAGCGGCCAGGGAGGCCACGGAGAAAGGACCGGAGATGAGCGCGACCGACAGGCGCACGGCGGCGGGAGTCATGTCGAGCGGAAGCATGTCCAACCAGGACTGGTGGCCGAACCAGCTGAACCTCGAGGTTCTCCGGCAGAACTCGCCCAGGAGCAATCCGATGGGGGAGGACTTCGACTACGCCGAGGAGTTCCAGAAGCTCGACCTGGCTGCCCTGAAGAAGGACCTCGCGCAGGCGATGACGACCTCACAGGACTGGTGGCCGGCCGACTGGGGCCACTACGGACCGTTCTTCATTCGCATGGCCTGGCACAGCGCGGGCACGTATCGCATCGCCGACGGGCGCGGCGGCGCCTCGGATGGCGCGCAGCGCTTCGCGCCGCTCAACAGCTGGCCCGACAATGCCAACCTCGACAAGGCTCGACGCCTGCTCTGGCCGATCAAGCAGAAGTACGGGCGCCGGATCTCCTGGGCCGACCTGATGGTCCTGGCCGGCAACTGCGCGCTGGAGTCGATGGGCCTCCGGACGTTCGGGTTCGCCGGGGGCCGCGAGGACGTCTGGGAGCCGCAGAACGACGTCTACTGGGGACCGGAAGGCAAGTGGCTGGGGGACCAGCGCTACAGCGGTGACAGGGAGCTCGCGCGTCCCCTCGCAGCCGTGCAGATGGGCCTGATCTACGTGAACCCGGAAGGCCCGAACGGCAAGCCGGATCCGCTGGCCGCGGCCAAGGACATCCGCGAGACGTTCGCGCGCATGGCGATGAACGACGAAGAGACCGTCGCCCTGATCGCCGGTGGACACACGCTCGGCAAGGCCCACGGTGCGGCGAAGCCCGAAGGGCATGTCGGTCCCGAGCCCGAAGCAGCCGGCCTCGAGCAACAAGGCCTGGGCTGGAAGAACTCGTACGGAAAGGGCAATGCGGGCGACACGATCACCAGCGGCCTCGAGGGAGCCTGGACCTCGACCCCGACGAAGTGGTCGAACGGGTACTTCTCCAACCTGTTCCGCTACGAATGGGAGCTGACCAAGAGTCCGGCCGGCGCGTGGCAGTGGACTCCCAAGGACGGCCCCCAGAACGTGCCCGACGCTCACGATCCGTCGAAGTCGCACGCGCCGATGATGCTCACGACGGACCTCTCGCTGAAGCTGGACCCGATCTATGGCCCGATCTCGAAGCGCTTCCACGAGAACCCGAAGGCGTTCGCGGACGCTTTCGCGCGGGCCTGGTACAAGCTGACGCACCGCGACATGGGGCCCGTCTCGCGCCTGCTCGGCCCGGAAGTCGCCGCGCCCCAGCTGTGGCAAGACCCGCTGCCCGCGGTCGAGCACGAGCGGATCGGGGCCCAGGACATCGCCGCGCTCGAGCGCAAGGTGCTCGATTCAGGGCTCACCATTTCCCAGCTGGTCTCGACGGCCTGGGCCTCGGCGTCGACCTTCCGCGACAGCGACAAGCGCGGTGGAGCCAACGGGGCACGCCTTCGCCTTGCGCCCCAGAAGGACTGGAAGGTCAACGACCCCGGCGAGCTGGCCAAGGTGCTCGCGACGCTGGAGAAGATCCAGGCGGACTTCAACCGCGCGCAGTCCGGCGGCAAGAGGGTCTCGCTGGCCGACCTGATCGTCCTGGGCGGGTGCGCAGCCGTCGAAGCCGCCGCCAAGAAGGCCGGGTACGAGGTGCAGGTGCCGTTCACGCCGGGCCGCACGGACGCATCGCAGGAACAGACCGACGTGCTGTCGTTCGCGGCGCTCGAGCCGAGCGCGGATGGCTTCCGCAACTTCCTCGGCGACGAGCGCAACCGGCGGGCGGAAGAGGCGCTGGTCGATCGAGCGAGCCTGCTCACGCTCACCGCTCCGGAGATGACCGTGCTCGTCGGCGGCCTGCGGGTCCTGAATGCGAACCACGGGAAGGCGCAGCAGGGGGTCTTCACGAAGCGACCGGAGACGCTGAGCAACGACTTCTTCGTGAACCTGCTCGACATGAGCACGGAGTGGAAGAAGTCCACCAAGGACGGGCTCTACGAGGGACGAGAGCGCAAGACGGGCGAGCCGAGATGGACCGCGACTTCCGTGGACCTCGTGTTCGGCTCGAACTCGCAGCTCCGAGCCATCGCCGAAGTCTATGCCTGCAGCGACTCACGGCAGAAGTTCGTGGACGACTTCGCGGCGGCCTGGAGCAAGGTCATGGATCTCGATCGATTCGATCTCTGACCCGGCGGCCTGCTCCCGAGAACGAGCAGCGACCACGACAACGGGCTCGATCGGCTCCGCGGCTCTCAGCCCTCCAGGGCCGCGTCCAGCATCTCGAGCACGGTCTGCTTGCCGTCGCCGAAGGCGTGCGCCTTCCAGGCCGGGCCGGCGATCCGGTCGAGCGCCATCACGACGGCGAAGCCCTCCGTCTGCGACCACCAGCTCCCGCGCGCGAAGCGCGGCAGCACCTCGGTCGGCGGCCGGGCTCCTCCTTCGGGGTGGATGAGCCACTGGTAGCCGGTCCACTGGCCGGCGCCCTCGAAGGTCAGCCAGATGTCCTCGGCCTCGCGCAGGTAGGCGTCGTCACCGACGAGCCAGCGCGCCTGGCGCGCGCGCATCCGCTCGCGCGCCTCGTACGCCAGCAGCCTGGCCTCGATGTCGTCCTCCGCGGCGGCGGCCTGCAGGAAGAGGCCGGTCTCCTCGTGCACGGACGCGGCGAACTCGGCGTTGGACTGGAAGCGCTCCTGGAGCGAGTCGTCGCCGAACGAGTCCGGGAGCGCGTTGTCCTCGATCAGCTTGCCGAGCCGCGGACCATAGGGCCCGATCTGCGCGACGTGCGAGCCCTCGTGCAGCAGCACGGCGACCATCGTCGACTCGAGGCCGGGGCCCTCGCCGACGCCGCCCGCGCACCAGACGCTGGGCGTGGACATGACGAAGAACGTCAGGTCCTTCTCACCGCTCGTGAAGGAGGTGACCCCGGCGGGGATCTCCGCGCCGTTGGGCAGGGCGATCTTCCCGTCGTGCGGAGCGGCGCTCCAGGTGACACCCTGCGCACTCGGGCTCGTCAGGGCGTTGTCGCTCGTCAGCACGCAATCCGCGCTGAAGAAGATGGCCCGGAACCTGGGCACGCTGCCGATGCCGGTGATCTCGCGCGACGCGAACCGCCACGCCTCGAGCGCGCGCTCGATCCAGGCGCGGTCGGCGTCCGGGACGGCGCAGGCGGGCGCCCCCGGCGTCTGCGCTGCGGACGGCGACACGCAGGCGGCAGCAACTGCGGCCACGATGGCGGTCCGCACCCGGGCTTTCGGCGTGAGATACATGCGGTCACATCGTACCGGTTGGGCGCACGGCCGATGAAGGAGTGGGCGACCTGCCCTCTGCCGGTGTCGCGGGACGCTGCCGAGCGGCACAGCCCCCGTTCCGCTAGTCCGCGCGGACTAGCGCCCGTTCGCCTCCAGCCATTGCTCGAGGTCGCTCTTCGAGCGCGAGCCCGTGGCCTCGGCCACCAGGCGACCGGCGCGGAAGAGCTTGATGGCCGGGATCGAGAGGACGCCGAAGCGCGTGGCGAGCTCGGGTTGCTCGTCGACGTTCACGAAGGCGGTCTTCAGCCCGCGCGTTCGGGCGACGGCCTCGACCACGGGCTTGAAGGCGACGCACGGGCCGCACCAGGGGGCCCAGAACTCGACCAGCACGGGCTCGTCGGAGGACAGCACGTCACGGTCGAAGGTCGCGGAGGTCGGGTGCAGGAAATCCTGGGTGGTGTTCATGGGAGTCGTTCGGGTCGGAGGAGGTCGATTCGTCGTGCTGGTGAGACGCACGCGGCGGGTCTCGTCTTACCCGCCGTCACGAGAAGGCCGGCGCCCCGGCGCGATGCCAGGGCGCCGCCACCCGCTCCGGGGGGAAGCACGGAACGGGCGGATCGAAGGGTGCGTCGGTCCTGGCGCTAGACCGCCGCGGCCGCGCTCCACGCCTGCGGCTGGAAGGCGGCGTCGAGCGCCGTGCCCGCGAGGTGGTTCGTGTAGTTGCTGAGGGTCTTGAAGGCCACCGCCAGCACGACTTCGAGGACATGACGGTCCTCGTAGCCCACCGCGCGGAACGCGCTCAGCGCCGCGGCATCGGCGTAGCCGCGTTGCTGGACCACGCTCTGGGCGAAGGCCCGCAGCGCCTCCAGCTTCGGACTGGGCAGGGGGCTCGCGTCGCGCACGGCTCCGATGACGTCGGCCGCGACCTTCTTGCCACCGGCGATGGTCGAGTGCGCGGCGACGCAGTACTCGCAGCCGTTCTGCACGCTGATGGACAGGAACAGGACCTGGCGCTCGGTCTCGTCGAAGGCGGTCTTGCGCTCCTGCAGCGCGGAGAGCGTGGTGTAGGCCTCCAGCATCGCCGGCGAGGCGGCCAGGACGCCGAACAGGTTGGGAACGAAGCCCAGCGCCTTCTGCGTGGCTGCCAGGATGGGCTTGGAGTCGGCGGGGGCGGAGTGGATGTCGTGGATGCGGAAGGAACTCATGGGAGAGGTGCTCGGGTCGCGGTGAGTCGGGAGGCGGACGGTCTCTGCGCCGTCGTTCGAGCCTTCGACGCGCGCCGGGTCGCGGGCCTTACCCCAGCGGGCCGAGAAAAAGGGCGCGCACCTCGGGTACCCTCGCGGACGTGAGCGGCGAAGGCACAGCGGCGGCGCGCGAGCCCGGGCCCCCGGCCGAGTCCGAGGCCTGGCTGGCCGAGCTGCGCGCGGGGGACCCGGCCGCGCTGCGTCGGCTGCAAGCGCTCGTGACCGGCGCCGTGCGCAAGGCGGTCGCGGGCCAGGCGCTCGACGAAGCCACCCTGGAAGACCTGGTGCAGGTCGCCGTCGTGCGCGTGCTCGCCAACCTGCAGCGCTTCGAGGGCCGCTCGAAGTTCTCGACCTGGGCCTGGGCCGTGGCCGTGCGCGCGGCCTTCAGCGAACTCCGTCGGGCCGGCGTGCGCGAGACCTCCGCGCTCTCCACGGCCGAAGCCGACGAGCCCGCGACAGCTGCGCTCCCGCCCGAGCGCCGCGTCGAGCGCCAGGAGATCGTGGAGGTCATGCAGCGCATCATCGCGGCCGAGCTGAGCGAACGGCAGCGCCGCGCGATCCTGGGCGAGCTGGCCGGCCAGCCCCAGGAGGAGCTGCTCGCGGCGCTCGCCGTCAACCAGAACGCGCTCTACAAGCTGACCCACGACGCCCGTCGCAAGCTGAAGCAGGGCCTGCTGGCGGCCGGGATCCACGACGATCACGTAAGAGAGGCCTTCGACCTCTAGTCCCACGCACGCCGATGCAGCTCGACCCCGAAACCATCCGCCGGCTCGCCAGGCTGACGCTGGAGTCCAAGCCCCACGAGCTCTCGTGCGAGGACTGGATCCACCGCGTCGGCGAGTACGTCGAGGCCACGCGCCGCGGCGCGCCGCTGGACGAGCGCCTGCGCCTGGTCGAGGAGCACGCGGCCGAGTGTCCCTCGTGCGAGCAGGAGCTGCGCGCGCTGCGCGCCCTGCTGGACGAACTGGACGGAGAGTGACGAGCCCGTGCCCGGGGTCGCGCCGCGGCCACGGCGCGGACGGAAACGGGCTCGAGTGGCTCCCGAGGGACGCGCAAGAAGCCCGGGACAAGGCGCGACCCCGCGCGCCGGTTTCTGGCTGGTCCATTCCCCACGAATCGCAAGAAACCGATCGAGCACGACCCCGTGCGCCTGCCTGGACCTACGATGGCCACGGTTCTTGGACTCCGATTCCACAGAAGGAGAGTCAGATGCGCTTTTTTTCGAGCCAGTCCCTGGCGGTTCTGTTTTTCATCGGGACTCTCGCGCCGAGCCACTCCGCATGGGCGCAGACCAGCCGACCCGACGAACGCGCTCGGGTCGCACGGACCGGGGACGTCGATCTCCGGCGGCAGCTCGAGCTCGAGGGCGTCGTGCTCGGCCCCGACGGGAATCCGGTCGAGGGCGCGGTAGTCGTCAGCAGCGCCGGCGGCAAGGCCGTGACGGATGCGAGCGGGAACTACCGCATCACGGTGGAGGTGCCTTCCGAGGCCTCGAGCGTGCAGGTCACGGCCGTGGGCGGCATGGGCGGGAGCCTCGTCGCCAGCCAGCAGGTCGCGGTGCCCGTGGTGTCCGGGAGCGTGTGGGCCGGAGCGATCGTGCTCGCGCGCGGGAGCACCTGCTCTCCGATCTGGCTGCCGACCTTCGGGGCAGAGCCGGGAGTGCTGGGCACGGACGCCGCCATCTATGCCCTGACGGTGTTCGACGACGGCGGCGGGGTGGCACTCTACGCCGCAGGTGAGTTCACGAGCGCGGGCCCAGTCGCGGCGAGCGGGATCGCGAAATGGGACGGTTCGAGCTGGACGGCCCTTGGCAGCGGGTTGAACACCAGAGCCCGTGCCCTGACCGTGTTCGACGATGGCGGCGGGGCGGCGCTCTACGCCGGAGGCGA
>CAZWAY010000049.1:0-40269 GCA_964631945.1 uncultured Planctomycetaceae bacterium | reverse complement strand
CGTGTACGACGAGGCCAAGCGCTTCGCCGAGGCCATGACCATGGCCTACCACCGCTTCCACGGCGTGGAGACGCGCATCGTGCGCATCTTCAACACCTACGGCCCGCGCATGCGCCTGAACGACGGGCGCGCCCTGCCCGCCTTCATGTCGCAGGCGCTGCGCGGCGAGGACCTGACGGTCTTCGGCGACGGCTCGCAGACGCGCTCCTTCTGCTACGTGGACGACCTGGTCGAGGGCATCTGGCGCCTCTTGCACTCGGACGAGAGCATGCCGACCAACGTCGGCAACCCGAGCGAGATGACCATCCTGCAGTTCGCCGAGAAGGTCCTGGAGCTGACCGGCTCGCGCTCGAAGATCGACTTCCGTCCGTTGCCCCAGGACGATCCCAAGGTGCGTCAGCCGGACATCTCCAAGGCGCGCCGCGTGCTCGGCTGGGAGCCCAAGGTCTCGCTGGACGAGGGCCTGCGCCGCACGCTCGAGTACTTCCGCGAGCGCATGGGCGGCGTGGGGGGCTTGGGCCGAGCGGCGGTGGCTCGTTAGGATGCCGCAACCCAGGAGCGCGCGCGCCCGGCGCGCGCCGCGAGTCGGAACCAGCCCATGTGCGGAATCGTCGGCGCGTACCTGAAGGCCGAGCCCTGCCTGGCCGCCCTCGTGCGCGGCCTGCGCGTGCTCGAGTACCGCGGCTACGACTCGGTCGGCGTGGGCGTCATCCAGGCCGGCGAGATCGTCGTGCGGCGCAAGGCCGGGCGCATCGAGGAGCTCGAGCGCCTGCTGGCCGACGGCGCGCTTGCCAGCGTTTCGGTGGGCATCGGCCACTCGCGCTGGGCGACCCATGGACCGCCCACGGACGAGAACGCGCACCCGCACCGCGACTGGCGCGGGCGGGTCGCACTGGTGCACAACGGCATCATCGAGAACTACCAGAATCTGCGCGTCGAGCTCGAGCGCCGCGGGATCCCGCTGCAATCGCAGACCGACACCGAGGTGCTCGCGCACTGGATCGGGATCGAGCTCGAGCAGACGGACGGGAACCTGGCCGAGGCCGTGCGCCGCGCGCTCTCGCGCGTGCACGGCTACTACGCCATCGCCGTCATGTCGGGCGGCGCGCGGCCGCAGATGGTGGCCTCGCGCGAGGGCCCGCCGCTGTGCCTGGCCAGCACGCCCACCGGCGCATGGCTGGCGTCCGATCCGCTGGCGCTGATCGAGCACGCGCGCGACATCGTGTTCCTCGAGGACGGCGACGTGGCCGAGCTGGCGCCGGGCAAGCTGGTCGTGCGGCGCCGTGACGGCTCGGTGGTGGCGCGCGCGACCCAGCACGTGGACTGGAACGCCGAGGCCGCCGACCGCGGCGGCTTCGCGCACTTCATGCTCAAGGAGATCCACGAGCAGCCCGACGTGGTCGCGCGCGGACTGTTCGCTCGTCTGAGCCACGGTCAGGATGACGTGACCCTGCCGGGCGAGTTCTTCGGCGATGCGAGTCTCGCGCGCGTGGCGCGCGTGCAGATCTCGGCCTGCGGCACCGCGCTGCACGCCGGTCTGGTGGCGCGCTACCTGATCGAGGGCCTGGCCGGCGTGCCGGTGGACGTCGACTACGCCTCCGAGTTCCGCTATCGCCGGCCGGTGCTCGTGCCGGAGACGCTCGCGCTGGGGATCTCGCAGTCGGGTGAGACGGCCGACACCCTGGCGGCCTTGCGCCTGGCGCGCTCGCTGGGCTGTCGCCAGCTGGCGCTGTGCAACGCGATCGGCAGCACCATGGTGCGCGAGTCCGAGGCCACGCTGCTGCTCGCGGCCGGGCCGGAGGTCGGGGTCGCGAGCACCAAGGCCTTCGTGGCCATGCTGGTGGCCGCCACGCTCTTCGCCGTGCGGCTCGGGCGCGCGCGCGGCCGACTCACGCCCGCCGCGGCGGCCGAGCTGCTGGGCGAGCTGGGGCGCATGCGCCTGAACCTCGAGCACTTGCTGTCGCGCGAGGTGGTGGACGGCATCCGCGCCCTGGCCGAGCGCCACAAGGACGCGCGCGGCTTCCTGTTCCTCGGACGCGGCATCAACTACCCGATCGCGCTCGAGGGCGCGCTCAAGCTCAAGGAGATCTCCTACAAGCATGCCGAGGGCTACCCGGCGGGGGAGATGAAGCACGGTCCGATCGCGATGATCGATCGCGACATGACCACGGTCGTGCTCGCCTCGCGCGACTCGGTGGCCAGCAAGGTGCGCTCGAACATCGAGCAGATCCGCGCGCGCGGTGGGCCGGTGATCTGCGTGGGCGACGACGAGGAGAGCCTGGCGGTAGCGGACGAGCGCATCCTGGTGCCCGGGCTCTCGCCCTGGCTCTCGCCGATCGCCAACGTGGTGCCGCTGCAGCTGTTCGCCTACTACGTGGCCCTGGCGCGCGGCTGCGACATCGACAAGCCGCGCAACCTGGCCAAGAGCGTGACGGTCGAATGAAGATCCTGGTCACGGGCGGCGCGGGCTTCATCGGCTCGCACCTGTGCGAGCACCTGCTCGCGCGGGGCGACGAGCTGACGGTGCTCGACAACTTCAACGACTTCTACGATCCCGGCATCAAGCGCGCCAACGCCCGGGCGCTGGCGGACGCGCGCCTGGTGGAAGGCGACATCCGCGACCAGGCCCTGGTCGCACGCCTGTTCGAGCAGGGCGACTTCGAGGCCGTGGTGCACCTGGCCGCCATGGCCGGGGTGCGGCCCTCGCTGCGCGACCCGCTGCTGTACACCGACGTGAACATCCGCGGCACGCAGATCCTGCTGCGCGAGCTCGAGCGGCGCCCCGGCGTGCGCTTCGTGTTCGCCTCCTCTTCCAGCGTCTACGGCGCCAACGAGCGCGTGCCGTTCCGCGAGGACGACGACATCCACCGCCCGATCTCGCCCTACGCCGCCACCAAGCGCGCCGGCGAGCTCCTGTGCTACACGCACCATCACCTGTACGGCACGCCCATCAGCTGCCTGCGCTTCTTCACGGTCTACGGTCCGCGCCAGCGGCCCGAGATGGCGATCCACTCCTTCGCGCGCAAGTGCCTGGCGCGCCAGCCGATCCCGTTCTTCGGGGACGGCTCGACGCGGCGCGACTACACCTACGTGGCGGACATCGTGGACGGTGCCGTGCGCGCCCTCGACCGCGCGCGCGGCTACGAGATCTACAACCTGGGCGAGTCGCGCACGATCTCGCTGGCCGAGCTGGTGGCGGCGATCGGGCGCGAGTGCGGGGTCGAGCCGATCCTCGCGCGGCAAGCGCTGCAGCCGGGCGACGTGCTCATCACCTACGCCGACGTCTCGAAGGCGCGCGCCCAGCTCGGCTACGATCCGCGCACCACCCTGGAGGACGGACTCGCGCGCTTCCTGGAGTGGCTGCGTGCGCGTGTGCAGTAGCGCTCCACGGGGGCCGCGGCGGGGCGATTGATGGCACGCGTCCGGCCCGCTAGGGTACGCGCCTTGCTTCCCCCCGACCTCCTCCCTGCCGACGGGCGTCCACGCTCCAGTCGGGACGACGAGCTGGAGTACTCATGAAGGGCGTCATCCTCGCCGGTGGCCTGGGCACGCGGCTCTATCCGCTCACCAAGATCACCAACAAGCACCTGCTGCCGATCTTCGATCGGCCGATGATCTACTACCCGATCGAAGCCCTGATCAACGCGGGCATCCGCGACATCATGATCGTCACGGGCGGCAAGAAGTCGGGTGACTTCCTGTCCTTGCTCGGCAACGGCAGCGACTTCGGTCTCAAGCACCTGAACTACACCTACCAGAAGGGCGAGGGCGGCATCGCCGAGGCCCTCGGCCTGTGCGAGCACTGGGCCGCGGGCGAGCCGGTGTGCGTGATCCTGGGTGACAACATCATCGAGAAGAACATCACGCGCGCGGTGCGCAACTTCGGCGAGCAGGGTTCGGGCGCCAAGATCATGCTCAAGGAAGTGCACGATCCGCAGCGCTTCGGCGTGGCCGAGTTCAAGGGCGAGCGCGTGCTCTCGATCGAGGAGAAGCCCAAGAGCCCGAAGTCCAACCTGGCCGTGATCGGCATCTACCTGTACGACGCGCGCGTGTTCGAGATCATCAAGACGCTCGAGCCCTCCGACCGCGGCGAGCTGGAGATCACCGACGTGAACAACTGGTACATCCGCGACGGTTCGATGACCTGCGAGGTGCTGGACGGCTGGTGGACGGACGCGGGCACGTTCGAGTCGCTGCTGCGGGCCGCGAACCTGGTGGCCGAGGGCGGGGCGAACAAGAAGGAATGAGCGACACGCGCCTGGAAGGCCGCGTGCTCGTCACGGGGGCGGCCGGGATGCTCGGCAGCCAGCTGCTGCTGAGCGCGCCAGAGGGCGTCCGCGCCGTCGGCACCGACCTGGTCCAGGCCCCGCCCGGCCAGCCGCGCGTGGAGAAGCCGGGCGTCGATCTCGCCGCCCGGGCCGAGGTCGCGGCCCTGTTCGACGCGCTCGCGCCGCTGGTGGGCGTGATCCACTGCGCGGCCTATACCGCGGTCGACAGGGCCGAGGAGGACGAGGCGCGCGCCCTGCACGTCAACGCCGAGGCTCCGCGCGTGGTGGCCGAGGCCTGCGCTCAGCGCGGCCTGCCGCTCGTGCACCTGAGCACGGACTTCGTCTTCGACGGCGCGAAGAAGACGCCCTACGACGTGCACGACGAGACCCGTCCGCTCTCGGCCTATGGCCGCACCAAGCTGGCGGGCGAGCAGCGGGTCCTGGCGGCGCACCGCGCGGCCGCGATCGTGCGCACCCAGTGGCTGTACGGGCCGCGCGGCAAGCACTTCCCGGGCACGATCCTGGCGCTGGCGGACACCAAGCCCGAGCTCAAGGTCGTCGACGACCAGATCGGTTCGCCGACCTCGACCCTCGAGCTGGCTCCGGCGCTGTGGGCCGTGCTGGCCGCGCGCGAGCGCGGCCTGTTCCACGCCGCCTGCGAGGGCAGCGCCAGCTGGTTCGACTTCGCACGCGCCACGCTCGAGCTGTGCGCGAAGAAGACGCCGATCCATCCCTGCAGCACGGCCGAGTTCCCGCGCCCGGCCCGGCGGCCGGCCTACAGCGTGCTCGACTGTTCGCGCCTGGCCAAGCTGCGCGGACGCAGCCTGCAACCCTGGCGCGCCGCGCTGCGCGACTTCCTGGCCCACGAGCGGCTGCTCCCCTCATGAAGCGATCGATCCTGGTGACCGGCGGCGCGGGCTTCATCGGCAGCAACTTCGTGCAGCTCGTGCTGCGCACCCGGCCCGAGTGGCAGGTCGTGAACCTGGACGCGCTGACCTACGCCGGCAACCCCGAGAACCTGAGCGAGGTCGAGAAGAACCCGGCCTACGCCTTCGTGCAGGGCGACATCTGCGAGCCGGCCGACGTGGCGCGCGCCTTCGCGGCCTGCCGCGCGCCGGTCTCGGTCGTGCACTTCGCGGCCGAGAGCCACGTCGATCGCTCGATCCAGTCGGGCCTGCCGTTCGTGCGCACCAACGTGCTCGGGACCCAGGTGCTGCTGGACGAGAGTCGCGCGCGCGCGGTCGGACGCTTCGTGCACGTCTCGACCGACGAGGTCTACGGCTCGCTCGGCGCGAGCGGCAAGTTCAGCGAGGAGACCCCGCTGGCCCCGAACTCGCCCTACTCGGCCAGCAAGGCGGCCAGCGACATGCTGGTGCGCGCCGCGTTCCACACGCACGGCTTCCCGGGCATCCTCACGCGCTGCTCGAACAACTACGGGCCCTACCAGTTCCCCGAGAAGCTCATCCCGCTGATGATCGCGAACGCCAGCGAGGACAAGGAGCTGCCGGTCTACGGCGACGGCCTGTACGTGCGCGACTGGCTGTACGTCGAGGACCACTGCGAGGCCCTGCTGGCGGTGCTCGAGCGCGGCCAGCCGGGCGAGGTCTACAACATCGGCGGCAACAACGAGTATCCGAACCTCGCGATCGTGCGCCTGATCCTCGCCACCCTCGGGAAGCCCGAGAGCCTGATCCGCTACGTCAAGGACCGTCCGGGCCACGACCGGCGCTACGCCATCGACGCCGGCAAGATCCAGCGCGAATTGGGCTGGGAACCGCGCTTCCGCTTCGAGCAGGCCTTGCCCCGGACGATCCAGTGGTACCAGGCTCATTCCGTGTGGCTGCAACGGGTTAGGAGCGGGGCATACCGTGAGTACTACGCTCGCCAGTACGGTCGCTGAGGCGCCGAGCGCGCGCCCGCAGAACCCGGCCCGCGGGGCCTGGTTCAACCGCTCGCGCCGGTCCGTCGATAGTCGGGAGCCCGGGCCGCCCGACCCGCGCCCGCGCCCGGAAGCCCTTTCCTCGATGCCTCCCCACGCCCTCCAGAGGCGCCCGATTCTCGGGCTGCTGCTGCTCGTCCTGTGCGTCGCGGCGCTCGCGAGCTGCTCGGCCACGCTCGAGAACAAGCGCATCCTCCAGTACCTGAACCAGGGCGGCTTCGGCAAGCGCTACACCGGCAACGCCCAGGAGCAGAACTACGTCTCGATCGGCGACACGATCCTGTTCGTGGACACCTACAACCGCGAGGAGGTCAGCGGCACGCAGGTGGTCGAGATCGACGGCACGATCCTGTTGCCAGAGGTCGGCAACGTGTACGTGGCCGGCTTCACGCGCAGCGAGCTCGAGAGCTACCTGACCCAGAAGCTCGCGCCCTACTTCGTCGAGACCGACGTCAAGGTCAACATCCGCACGGGCGGGAAGAAGGTCTACTACGTGATGGGCGAGGTCGCCCGTCCCGGGCCCTACGCGTACACCGGCGACATCACGCTGTTCGAGGCGGTGCTGCTGGCCGCGCCCAGCGAGTTCGGCGCCAACCTCGGGCGCGTGCGCCTGATCCGCGCCGACCCGCGCGATCCGCTGGTGATCACGGCCGACATCACCAAGCTGTGGACCGCCGGCGACTCGACCTACAACATCCAGGTGCACGAGTTCGACATCCTCTACGTGCCCCCGACCCTGCTGCAGTCGGCGGCCGACCTGGTCTCGGGGCTGTTCGTGCCGATCACCTCGGTGCTGCGCGACGTCCTGTACGCGATCTTCGCCTTCAACGATCCGCGCTTCCTCTTCAACCGCGGGCGGCGCGGCAACAACAACGTCTTCTAGTCGGCCCGCCCGCGCTCCGTCCACCCCATGGCCGCCCCGGTCCCGAACCAGCTGCTCGACCTGCTGCGCGCGCTCAGGCGGCGGCGCTACCAGGTGGTCGTGCCGGCCGTGCTGGTGGCCACGCTCGGGATCTGCTTCGCGGTGATCGTGCCGAAGCGCTACCGCGTCTCGATGCGCATCGACATCGGCGGGCGCATGCGCGTCGAGTCGGACGCGCGCCTGAAGAACCCGCAGGACATGGCCGTGCGCCAGGAGGCGCCCTCGGCCTACGAGCACATCGTCAACTACAAGCGCGTCAAGGACGCGCTCGAGACCAACCTCGCGCTGTGGCCCGAGTACGTGCGCCTGCAGGGCGAGAACGAGCGCTGGCAGTTCGTCTCCAAGCGCATCCTGAAGAACCTCACCGCCCAGCCGACGGCCAAGGACGTGAAGAGCGGCGGCACGATCTTCATCGACGTGAGCTTCAGCGACGAGGACCCCAAGCGCGCCGCGAAGCTGCTGGAGGACCTGACCACGTCCTGGCTGCACGAGGTCTTCGAGAGCGACCGCAACACGCTCATCACCGAGCGCGCCAAGTACCAGGACCTGGTCGGGGTCCAGTCGAGCGAGCTCAAGGAATGGGAGGACCGCTTGTACCGCCTGTACGAGCTGCTCGGGATCGACCCCAGCTCCTCCAACGCGGAGACGCGCCGCGACGACCCGCGCGACTGGACCTTCCGCACGCTCGACAAGGCCAAGACCGATCTGGATGGGGTCGGGTCCAAGCTGCGCGCGGCCGAGTTCGAGCTGGAGCAAGCACGCCAGCGCCTGGCGGAGACGCCCGAGACGATCCCGAAGCGCGAGGAGCTCGCGGCCGACGACCCGGCCACGATCGTGAAGGCCCTGAAGGAGCAGCGTTCGAAGCTCGAGGACCAGATTGCCAACCTCCGCCCGCAGAACTCGAGCTACAAGCGCCTGCGCGCGAAGCTGGACGATCTGGAGCAGGAGATCCGCGAACTGGAGAGCAAGGACCCCGAACCCGACTCGCGCTGGGTCGACGAGCCGAACCCGCTGCACGACGAGTACGCGATCCTCGTGCGCCAGAAGGAGGACGAGGTCGGGCGCCTGCGCGACCAGCAGGCCGCGCTGAACAAGGGCGTGGACGCGCTCGCGCTCGAGACCAAGGCGCGCTCGGCCCAGTACAAGGAGCTCGACGAGCTCAAGAACCAGGTCCTGGAGGCGCGCCTGCGCGTCAACGACACGCGCCGGCTGTGGCAGGACCGCGACACGTCGCTGCAGCTCCTGGACGCCTCGCCCCAGCCCTGGAACATCTCGCGCCCGCCGCTGCCCTCGGAGGCCTCGACCCAGCCGAACCCGTGGATCCTGACGGTGGCATCGATCGTGGCCGGGCTCGCGCTGGGGATCGGCACGGCCGTGCTGTCCGAGTTCGCGCGCAGCTCCTACCGCAGTGCGACCGACCTGGCCGCGGTCATGAGCGTGCCACTGCTGGGCGCGATCGAGACCATCGTGACCCTCAAGGAGCGCCGCCGCCTGCAGCTCGCGCACGCCATGGCCGGCCTCTCGACCGCGCTGATCGTGGGCACGCTGGGCTGGGTCACCTGGCTGTGGTTCTCCGCTCCCGAGCGCCTGCCGCTCGAGGTCCAGGACGCGATCGAGCGCCTGCGCTCGGCGCTGAAGTGAGCGCGGACCGCGCGCCGCCATGCGCGACCTGATCATCACGCTGGTGCTGTTCGGGCTGATGCCCGCCTGCTACCGCAAGCCGTTCGTGGGGTTGGCGGTGTTCTCGTGGCTCGCCTACATGCGCGTGCAGGACCTGACCTGGGGCTTCGCGCGCGGCATGCGCTGGTCCTACTACGTCGCGATCGTGACCTTCGCGGGCTTCCTGGTGTCGCGCGAGCGCAAGCGCTGGTTCCTGCGCGACCCACGCTGCTACGTGATGATGGCGCTGGTGGTCCTGATCGGGATCGGCATCCTGCTCTCGAAGAACCCCAACCTGCGCCAGTTCGAGCGCTACCTGGAGTACGGCAAGATCGTGGCCGTGGCGCTGTTCACGACCGCGATCGTCAACACCAAGGAACGGCTGCGCGTGCTGCTGTGGATCATCGCGCTCAGCTTCGGCTTCTTCGGGGTCAAGTCGGGCATCGCCGGCATCCTGGGCGGTGGCGCGCACATCATCCGCGGACCGGGCGGGATGCTGGCCGACAACAACGACTTCTCTCTGGCCCTGTCGATGGCCGTGCCGATGCTGTTCCACCTGGGCTGGAGCGAGCGCCGCCCGGAGATCCGCAAGGTGTTCTTCATCGCGCTGCCCCTGACGGTGGTCACGATCGGCCTGACGCAGTCGCGCGGCGGGTTCCTCTCGGTCGCGGCCGCGATCGGCATGCTGGTGTGGCGCTCGAAGAATCGGTTGCAGGGCATCCTGGTGGGCTTCCTGGTGGCGGTGGTGGGCCTGCTGGCGGCGCCCCAGGAGTACAAGGACCGCCTGCTGACCATGCTCGAGCCCACCAAGGAGGGCTCGGCCAACAGCCGGCTCGAGGCCTGGGGCATCGCCACGCGCATGGCGCTCGACAACCCGGTGTTCGGGGTCGGGATGTACAAGTTCCGCCAGCACTACCCGCAGTACGACCCGAACTTCCAGCAGGGCGAGGACGTGATCGTGGCGCACTCCTCGTACTTCCAGATCTGGGCCGAGTGCGGCACGGTCGCGCTGCTGCTCTACTTCAGCCTGATCCTGGCCTCCTTCTGGACCTGCTGGCAGATCCGCGCCGAGGCCAGGCGGCGCTACCACACGAGCTGGATCATCAACTACGCCACGCTGTTCGAGGCCTCGCTGGCGGCCTTCGTGGTCGGTTCGGCCTTCCTCAACCGCGCGCACTTCGACCTCTTCTACCACTGGGTCGCGCTGGTGATCGTGTTCGCCGCGATCGCGCGGCGCGAGATGGACCAGGAACTCGGGAACCCGCGACACTCGGACGGCGGGCGGGGCGAGATCGAGGCCGTCGCGCGGCCCGGCTTCGGAGCGCGCGCGCGGCCCAGCGGCTACCGCGTGGCGCTGCGGGCGGGCGGGAGCTAGCCGGTCCATGTGTGGCCTGTGCGGGATCTTCCGGCGCGGACGCGAGCGCGTGGACGAGCGCATGCTCGCCACCATGACCGACACCCTGTCCCATCGCGGCCCCGACGATCGCACGCTGCACCTCGAGGGCTCGCTCGGACTCGGCTTCCGGCGCCTGGCGATCATCGACCCGCAAGGCGGACGCCAGCCGCTGTTCAACGAGACGCGCGAGATCGTCGTGCTGATGAACGGCGAGCTCTACAACTTCCGCGCACTGCGCGCCGAGCTCGAACGCGCCGGGCACGTCTTCCGAACCGGCTCCGACGCCGAGGTGCTCGTGCACCTGTACGAGGAGCACGGCGAGCGCCTGACCGAGCACCTGGTGGGCATCTTCGCCTTCGCGCTGCTCGACCGGCGCGCGGGGCGCGAGCGTCTGCTGCTGGCGCGCGACGCGCTCGGCGTGAAGCCGCTCTACTACGCCGAGACCGAGCAGGGGCTGCTGTTCGGCAGCGAGCCCAAGGCCCTGCTGGCGAGCGGTTGGCTGGCGCGCCGCCTGCGCGCTCCGGCGCTGCTCGACTACCTGGTGCAGGGCTACGTGGGCGGTCCGGACGCGGCCTGGGAGGGCATGCGCCGCCTCCCGCCGGGGCACCTCCTGGTGGCCGAGGAGGGGCGCGTGCGGACGGTGCAGCGCTACTGGGACCTGCCGCACACGCTGCGCGGACCGTGCCAGCCGGGCGAGGTGCTGGAGTGGCTCGATCGCGTCGTGTCCGACCAGCTCGTCAGCGACGTGCCGCTGGGCGCGTTCCTGTCGGGCGGGATCGACAGCACGGCGGTTGCGACCAGCATGCGCCGGGCGGAAGCGGGTCCGCTGGTGCTGTGCTCGGTGGGCTTTCGCGAGCGCTCGCACGACGAGCTGCCGCGCGCGCGCCGCACGGCCGAGCGCCTGGGGGCGGTCCACCACACGCGCGTGCTCGAGCCGGACCCGACCCTGGCGCTCGAGACGCTGCCGTGGTTCTTCGACGAGCCCCTGGCCGATCCCTCGACCGTGCCGACCTACCTGGTCTCGAAGGTGGCGCGCGAGCACGTGACCGTGGCGCTCTCGGGCGACGGCGGGGACGAGACCTTCGCGGGCTACCGCCGCTACGTGCACGACGTGGCCGAGAACCGCGTGCGCCGCACGCTGGGTGCGGCCGGACGCGCGGCGGCGCGCGGCCTCGGGCGCGTCTACCCGCGCCTCGACTGGGCCCCGCGCGCGCTGCGCGGGCGCACCTTCCTGACCAACGTGGGTGACGACCCGGCGCGGGCCTACTGGCGCAGCGTGACGCGCATCGAGCGCGGCGAGGCCCTGGCGCTGCTCGCGCCCGAGCTGCGCGCGCGCCTCGCAGACCACGACCCCTTCGCGGCCTTCGCGCGGCACTACGCGGTGCCCGAGGTCGACGATCCGCTCTACCGCGCGCAGTACGCCGACTTCCACACCTACCTGCCCGACCAGATCCTGGCCAAGGCCGACCGGGCCTCGATGGCCGTCGGGCTCGAGGTGCGCGTACCGCTGCTCGACCAGCGCTTCGTCGAGCGCTTCGCCCACCTGCCGGCGTCCGAGAAGGTGCGCGGCGGGCGCGGCAAGCACGCGCTGCGCGAGGCCCTGCGCGCGCGGCTCCCGTCCGAGGTGCTGGACGGCGAGAAGCGCGGCTTCGACACACCCCTGGCGGCCTGGATCCGCGGCCCGCTGCGCGCGCCGGTGGTGGACGCGCTGGCGAGCCTGCCGCCGGAGTGGTTCGAGCGCGCCCGGCTGGACGCGCTGCTGGCCCAGCACGTGGCCGGCGCGCGCAACCACGACCGCCTCCTGTGGAGTCTCTTGGTGCTCGAGCACTGGCGCCGGCGCCACGCCGTCAGCGGGATCTCGGCGTGAGCGGCGGGGCGGCGAGGCGCGCGCGATGAGGATCGAGGTCCTGACCTCGCTCTATCCCTCGGCCGTGCGCGCGGTCGAGGGCGTGTTCGCGGAGCGGCGCTGGCTCGGCATGCAGGCCCGTGGGCACGCCGTGCGCGTGACCCAGCCGCTGCCCCTGGCGAGTCGCTGGCTGCCGCTCGCGCGCTGGCGCAGCCTGGCGCGCATCCCGGCGCGCGAGACGCGCGCGGGCATCGAGGTCGAGCGCCCGCGCTACCTGCACCTCCCGGCCCGCCCGCGGGCGAACGCGGCCGCCTTCGCGCGCGCGGGCCTGCGCGCGCTGGCGCGCCGTCCGGCTCCGGACGCGGTCGTGCTGGACTACGCCTGGCCGGCGGCCGCGGCCGTGCGCGCCCGGCGGGCGCGGCGCATCCCGTGCGTCGTGAGCGGGCGCGGCAGCGACGTGCTGGAGGTGGCCGGCGAGGCCGGCCTCTCCGACGAGCTCGCGCACGCGCTGCGCGCGGCCGGGCACTGGTGCGCGGTCTCGCGCGACCTCCTGGCGGTGATGGACCGCCTCGGTGCGCGCCCCGGGCACGGCGTGCTGGTGCCGAACGGCGTCGACCCCGAGCTCTTCCGGCCGCGCCCACGGGCCGAGGCGCGCGCGGCCCTCGGCCTGGCGCAGGCGGGCCGTCTGGTGCTCGTGTGCGGTCACCTGATCGAGCGCAAGGATCCGCTGCTCGCGCTGGCGACCTTCGAGCGCGGCGCGGGCCCGGAGGATCGGCTGGTGTTCCTCGGACGCGGCCCGCTCGAGCCCGCCCTGGAGGCGGCCATCCGCGCGCGCGGCCTGGGGCCCCGCGTCGAGCTCCGCGGCGAGGTCGCGCCGGCCGAGCTCGCGCGCTGGTACGCGGCCGCGGACCTGTTGCTGCTGACCAGCCGGCGCGAGGGGCGTCCGAACGTGGTGCTCGAGGCGCTCGCCAGCGGCCGGCCGGTGCTGGCCACCGACGCGGGCGGCACGCGCGAGCTGCTGGGCGAGGCGCACGCGTCGATGCTGGCGCGGACGCGCGCGCCCGAGGCCCTGGGGGGACAGCTGGCGAGCCTGCTGGCGACGCCCTTCGAGCCCGCGCAGCTGGCGGCCTCGGTCGCGCACCTCACCTGGAGCGCGAGCCTGGCGGCGCTCGAGGACTGCCTGGCGGCGGCCGTGGCGAGCGACGTGGCGGAGGCGCGGTGAAGATCCTCTACCACCACCGCACCCAGGCCGAGGACGGCCAGGCCGTGCACATCCGCGCGCTGAGCGCGGCCTTCCGCGCGCTCGGGCACGAGCTGCGCGAGGTCTCGCTGGTGCCGCGCACGGCCCGGGCCGGCGCGGCTCGGCCCGCGCGTTTCGCCTGGGTGACGCGCGCCCCGCGCTTCGCGCGCGAGCTGGCCGAGTACGGCTACGGCCGTGTCGCGCGCGGCCGGTTGCTCGCCGCCGCGCGCGAATTCGGGCCGGACTTCCTGTACGAGCGCTATGCCTTCGGCAACACGGCCGGGATCCACGCCGCGCGCGTGCTGGGGAAGCCGCTGGTGCTGGAGGTCAACTCGCCCATGGTGCTGGAGCTCGCGCGCACGCGCGGGCTCTCGTTCCCACGCCTCGCACGGCGCATCGAGAACGAGGTCTTCCGCTCGGCCACGCTGGTGTGCGCGGTGACGGGCGTGCTGCGTGACATGCTGGTGGAGCTGGGGGTCGAGCGCGAGCGCATCCTGGTGACGCCGAATGGCGTCGACCTCGAGCGCTACGCCCACACGCCGGACGCGCGCGCGCGCGCCCGCGCGGCGCTCGGGTTGGCGGCGGACGACGGAGAGCTCGTGCTCGGCTTCGTCGGCTTCTACCGCGACTGGCATCGCCTGGACCTGGTGCTCGAGGCGCTGCGCGCGCCCGAGCTGGCCAGCGCCGAGCTCGTGCTGGTGGGCGAGGGCCCGGCGCGGGCGGCGCTCGCGAGCCGCGCGCGCGAGCTCGGCCTCGAGGCACGCGTGCACTTCGTCGGTCCGCGCGCGCACGCCGAGGTCCCCGCGTTGCTCCCGGCCTTCGACCTCGCGCTGGTCCCGGCCATCAACGCCTACGCCTCGCCGCTCAAGCTGTTCGAGTACATGGCGGCCGGCCTGGCCGTGGTCGCGCCCGACCAGCCGAACCTGCGCGAGGTGCTGGAGCACGAGGCCGACGCGCTCCTGGTTCCGGCCGGCGAACCCGAGCCGCTGCGCGCCGCGCTGGTGCGTCTGGCGCGTGACGCGCGCCTGCGCGCGCGCCTCGGCGCGGCCGCGCGCGCCAAGGTCAGTGCTCTCGACCTCACCTGGCAGGGCAACGCGCGCCGCGTGCTGGCGGCGGTGGAGGCGCTGGCGAAGACATGAAGCACGCGCTCTCGTTCGACGTCGAGGAGTTCTTCCAGGTCGCCAACCTGAAGGCCAACTTCCCGCCCGAGGGCTGGGAAGCCGTGCCCTCGCGCCTCGACCTGGGCATGCGCGCCGTGCTCGACTGCCTGGCGCGGCACGACGCGCGCGCGACCTTCTTCTTCCTCGGCTGGGTGGCCGAGCGCCGTCCGGACCTGGTGCGCGCGTGCCTGGCGGCCGGGCACGAGATCGCCAGCCACGGCTACGAGCACAAGTTCCTGAGCGAGCTGGGCGAGGCCGGGCTGGCGGAGGACCTGGCGCGCACCGAGCACGCCCTGGTGGCCGCCGGCGCGCCGCGGCCGCTGGGCTTCCGCGCCTCGACCTTCACGCTCACGCGCCAGACCTGGTGGGCCTTCGACGTGCTGGTGCGGCGCGGCTACCGCTACGACTCCTCGGTCCATCCGGTGCACCACCCGACCTACGGCGTGCCCGACTTCGAACCCGGCATCAGCGTGGTGTCGGCGGCGGGTGGTTCCATCGTCGAGTTCCCGGTCGCGACCCTGCCGTTCCTCGGGCGCAACCTGCCGGTCGGCGGCGGCGGCTACTTCCGGCTCCTGCCGCTCTCCGTGACGCGCGCCGCGATCGCGTCGCTCGAGCGCCGCGGGCGGCCGGCGGCGCTCTACCTGCACCCCTGGGAGTTCGACCCGGGTCAGCCGCGCCAGAAGACCTCGGCCTTCAAGCGCTTCCGCCACTACCTGAACCTGCACCGCACTCTGCCGCGGCTCGAGGCCCTGGTGCAGCGCTTCCGCTTCACGAGCCTGCGCGAGGTGCTGGAAGAGCGCGGGCACTGGCGCTGAAACGCTGCGGCGGGCGAGGCATCCAACGGCCGCCTGTCCGCGGGGCGTGGGCTCGTTGGTATCCTGCGCGCCCCGGAGGGAGCCCCGATGGACTTCGCCCACGCCCTGGTCCTCTTGGTCGAGCTCCATCTCGGGCTCGGGCTGGTGTTCGGGCTCGTGTTCGCGTGGCGCCTCGTCGAGCGCGTCGATCCGAGCGCGCACGGCGGGACGCTGGGTTTCCGCATCCTGATCCTGCCCGGGTGCGCGGCGCTCTGGCCGTGGCTCGTCGTGCGCCTGATCCGCTCGAGAGGGGGCGCGCGGCCGTGATCCTTCCTCTGCGGCGTGTGCACCGCTCGGCCTTCGTCGCGCTGGCCATCCTCTTGCCGGTCTTGCTCGCGAGCGCCTGGAGAGTGCGGCGAGGCGCGCTGGTCGGCCAGCTCAGCGACGACCTCGCGCCCATTCGGCCGACTCCTCTGGCGCCGTATTACCTGCTCGGCACCGACGAGCTCGTCTACTGGGTTCCCGAAGGCCCCCTCGAGAGCCGGAGCGAGCTTCCCGTCGACGCCGAGCTGGTCGGCACGGTTCACTCGGGTGCGCTCGAGCGCACTCCGCCGGCCGGGCGGGTGGCGCTCACCTACAGCCTGCCCCATCACCTGGTGAACCCGACCCTAAAGGACCTGTCGGGCTCGCCCGCACGGGTGGCCGCCCGGGTGGAGGAAGAGCGGTGAGCGTCGGGTACCGCGCGGTTGGCTGGAATCGTCAGAAGCGACGCTACGACGCGCTGATCGCGGGCGGCATCGTGCTCTACTTGGTCTCGTTCCTGGCCGTCGGAGGCCTGCGCGATCCTTACATCACGCTCGAGACGCTCCTGATCCGCGGCCTCGGCTCGCTCGGGCTCGTGCTGCTGCACGTGATCCTCTCGATCGGCCCCCTGGCGCGGCTCGACGCGCGCTTCCTGCCGTTCCTCTACAACCGCCGGCACCTCGGCGTGTGCATGTTCCTGGTCGCGCTGGCGCACGCGGGCCTCGCGGTCGTGCAGTTCCACGCCTTCGGCGACGAGCACCCGCTGGTGAGCGTGCTGACGGCGAACCGCCGCTACACGAGCCTGCCGGACTTCCCGTTCGAGCTGCTCGGGCTGGGCGCGCTCGCGATCCTGTTCGTGATGGCCGCCACCAGCCACGACTTCTGGCTCGCGAACCTCTCGGCGCGCGTGTGGAAGACGCTGCACATGCTCGTGTACCTCGCCTACGCGCTCCTGGTCGGGCACGTGGCACTCGGAACGCTGCAGGTCGAGCGCAGTCCCGTGCTCGCGGGCCTGCTCGCGCTCGGCTGCACCTGGGTCGTCGGGCTGCACCTCGTGGCGGGCTGGCGCGAGCGCGCGCGCGACCGCGACGCCGTGCCCGAGGGCGGCTGGGTCGACGCGGGCGCGGTGGCCGACATCCCCGTCCAGCGCGCGCGCGTGATCTCGATCGCGGGCGAGCGCGTGGCCGTCTTCCGCTACGACGGCAAGGTCGCGGCGCTCTCCAACGTGTGCCGGCACCAGAACGGGCCGCTGGGCGAGGGCCGCGTGATCGACGGCTGCGTCACGTGCCCGTGGCACGGCTACCAGTACCGGCCCGAGGACGGCTGTTCGCCGCCGCCCTTCACGGAGAAGGTCCCGACCTACGCCGTGCGCATCGTCGCGGGCCGCGTCGAGGTCGAGGCGCGCGCGCGGCCCGCCGGAACGCCGCTCGCGCCGGCGCGCGTGGAGGGCGCGGCATGAGCGCGACCGGCGACGCCTTGGCGGGCGAGGACTTCTACGTCGGCTACCTGCCGCGCGCGCCCGCGCGTCTCGGCCGCGTCGTCCGCCGCCGCGTGGCGCTGCTCCTCGTCCTGGTGGCCGCGGCAGCCCTGCTGGTCGTCTCCCAGCATGCGCTGCGTCCAGCCGCGCGCTTCGAGTACGGTTCGCAGGTGGAGCTCGTGGGCACGCTGCAGGCCCGTCCGCACCCGCGTCTGATCGTCCCGCGTCCGGGGCGGACCGGGACGCTCGCGCCCGTGTCCAGCTACGCCCTGGTGGCGCCCTGGAAGCACGGCGCCGACGAGCTCGTGGCGGGCTTCGACGGCCAGAACGTGCGCCTGCGCGCGACGCTCGCCTACCGCGACGGCCTGGTCGTGGCGGAGGTCGTGCCCGGGTCGCTGCGACGGGCGGAGGGCGAGGGCCCGAAGCCTCCGGCCGAGGTCGCGCTCGGGGCGCGCACCCTGGTGGGGGAGATCGTCGACTCGAAGTGCTTCTTCGGCGTCATGAACCCGGGCGAGCTCAAGACTCACCGCGCCTGCGCCGTGCGTTGCATCTCGGGTGGCATCCCGCCGGTCCTGTGCGTGCGCGACGCCGCCGGCCAGGCCAGTTACTTCTGGCTGCTCTCGGCCACGGGCGAGCCGGTGAACCGGCAGGTGCTCGACTTCGTGGCCGAACCCGTGCAGATCACGGGCACCGTCGAACGCCAGGGCGATGTTCTCGTCCTGTTCGCGGATCCGTCCTCGTACCGGAGGCTCCCATGAGCAGAGAGATCTTGCCGCCCGAGCGGGTCGGGGTCGGCCGAGCGACCCCGGCGGTGGCCCACCCCGCGGGCCTGCGCGACCTTCGTGAGGGCGCCTACCTCGTGCGCTTCGCGCGCGACGGCGCGGACCTGGAGCGCGTGCTGCGGCTGCGCTTCGAGGTCTTCAACCGCGAGCTGGGCGAGGGCCTGGCCGAGTCGTGGCGCACGGGCCTCGACCGCGACCGCTTCGACGAGGTCTGCCACCACCTGATGCTGATCGAGGCCGCCAGCGGGGCCGTGGTCGGGACGTACCGGCTGCAGACGGCCGAGCAGGCGCGCGCCGGTGCGGGTCTGTACTGCGCCGGCGAGTTCGAGCTCGCGCCGCTGGCGCCGATCGTGGCGCGCGGGGTCGAGCTGGGACGCGCCTGCATCCTGCGCGAGCATCGCCAGGGCAGCGCGCTGTTCGCGCTGTGGCGCGGCCTGGCGGCGTACCTGTCGTGGAGCCAGAAGCGCTACCTCTTCGGCTGCTGCTCGCTCACCAGCCAGGACCCGCGCGCGGGCCTGGCGCTGGCGGAGTGGCTGGCGCGTGCGGGGCACATGGACCCGCGCTTCCGCGTCGCGCCGCACGCGAGCCACGCCTGCGAGCCGGGTCCGCAGGCGTGCGCGCTGCCCGGGGTCGAGCCGGCCGAGGTCGCGCTGCCGAAGCTGTTCGGGACCTACCTGCGCTACGGCGGGCGCGTCGTCTCGGGCCCGGCCCTCGACCGCGAGTTCCGGACGATCGACTGGCTGGTGGTGCTCGACGCGCGCGCCCTGCCCGTGCGCCTGTGGCGCCTGTTCTTCAACGGGCTGCTGGCCTCGCCGGCGGAGATCGGCGAATGAGGAGCGCGCGCCTGTTGGCTCGCAGCCTGGCGCTCGGCCTGTGGACGAGCGCGTGCTTCGCCGCGCTGTTGCTGGGGACGCCCGTGGCGGTGCTGGTCGGGCGGCTCGCGGCCTGGCGCGCGCGCGTGCAGCAGCGCTGGGCGCGCGGTCTGTGCCGGATCCTGGGCGTGCGCGTGCGCGTGCACGGAGTCGCGCCGCGCGGCGCCTTCCTGCTGGTCGCGAATCACCTCTCGTACGTGGACATCCTGGTGCTGGGCGGCCTGTTCCCGTGTGCCTTCGTGGCCAAGGCCGAGATCGCGCGCTGGCCCGTGCTCGGAGTGCTCGCGCGCGCCGCCGGGACGCTGTTCGTCGAGCGCGAGAACAAGCGCGAATTGCACCGCTTCAACCAGCGCCTGGCCCTGCGCCTGGAGCGCGGCCAGGCGCTGGTGCTCTTCCCCGAGGGCACGAGCACGGCCGGCGAACGCGTGCTGCCGTTCCGCCCCGCGCTGCTGGAGCCGGCCGCGACGCTCGGCCTGGCCGTGCGCTACGCGGTGCTGCGCTACGCCACGCCGGCCGGCGAGCGCGCCCCGGCCGAGGTCGTGTGCTGGTGGGGCGACATGACCTTCGGCGCGCACGTGCTCGAGCTGCTGCGCCTCGCGCACGTCGAGGCCTTCGTCCATTTCGGCCCGGAGCCGATCCGCGCTCCGGACCGCAAGACCCTGGCCGCGCGCCTGTGGGCCGCGGTCGCGGAGCGATTCGAACCCCTGCCACGCCATGCCTGACTGTCGCCCCTGGATCGTTCCGCTGCGGGCCCTGCTCGAACAGGGTGCCGAGCTCGCCGCGGCCCTGGAGGAGGAAGCCTTCGCCCGAGCCCTGGTGCTCTCGCCCGGCGGCAGCGTCGGCGCGCACCTGCGGCACGTGGCCGACTTCGTGCGCGCCCTGCTGCGCGATCACGCCGGCGGCCGGGTGGACTTCGACCTGCGCGAGCGCGACGAGCGCAGCGAGCGCGATCGCGAGCGGGCCCGCGCCCAGCTGAAGCGCCTGGCGGGGGAGCTCGCGACCCTGGCGGAGCTGGAGCCCACGCGCGCGCTGCTGGTGCGCTCGGAAGGCTGCCTGGTGGGCCCCGAGTGGCAGCGCTCCACCCTGGCGCGCGAGCTCTCCGGGCTACTCAGCCACACCGTGCACCACTATGCGCTGATCGCCGTGCTGTTGCGCGCGCGCGGCCTCGAGCCGCCGCCGGACTTCGGCGTGGCGCCCTCGACGCTGGCCCACTGGCGGGAGGAACAGGGCGCGTGTGCACCGCGAGCTGGCTGATCCGGCCGGACGGCTTCGAGCTGTTCTTCAACCGCGACGAGTCGCGCCGGCGCGCGCGCGCGCGGCCGCCCGAACGGCTCGAGCTGCAGGGCGTGCTGGCGCTGGCGCCGACCGACGCGGAGGCGGGCGGCACCTGGCTCGGCGTCAACCAGTTCGGCTTCGCGGTGGGGCTGCTGAATGCGTGGGACGCGCGCGCGAGCGTGGACGAGCCGCGGAGCCGCGGGCTGCTGGTGCGCGCGCTGCTGGCCGCGCGCGACGTGGACGACGCGCTCGCGCGCCTGGAGCGCGAGCCGCTCGAGAACACGCGCGCATTCACGCTGGCCCTGTTCGGGGCCGGACGCACGCCCGAGGTGCGCGCCTGGGACGGGCGCGAGCTCGTACGGCGCGAGCTGCGCCTGCCTCTGGCGAGCTCGTCGCTCGACCGTGAGCGCGCGCAGGCCGAGCGCGAGCGCGTGCTCGCGGGCCTGCTCGGGCTGCGGACGGAGCCGTCGCGTGAGCTCCTGGCGCGCTTCCAGGCCAGCCACGAGCCCGAGCGCGGGCCCTGGTCGCCGTGCATGCACCGCGCCGAGGCCGCGACCGTCAGCGCCTGCGAGCTGCGCGTGGACGCGCGCGCGGTCGCGCTGCGCTACGCCGACGGTCCGCCCTGCACGAGCGCGTTCGGGCCCTGGCTCGAGCTGGAGCGCGCCTGATGCGCGCGCGCGCGTGGCTCGGACCCGGCCTGGTCGCGGCCGTGTTGCTGGGCCTGTACCTGCTCGGCGGCGCGGCGCGCGTCGAGGCCTGGCTGGCCGGCCTGGAGGGCGCCGGAGCGCTGGGCGGGCTGGCGCTCTTGCGCGCCTGCGCGCTCCTGGCCGCGGCCACGCTGGTGAGCGAGGACCTGACGTGCCTGGCCGCGGGCGCGCTCGTGGCCCAGGGCCGCCTGCCGTTCGTGCCCGCCGTGGCGGCCTGCTTCGTCGGCATCCTGGCGGGCGACGTGCTGCTCTTCCTGTGCGGGCGCTGGTGCGGGCCGGGCGTGCTGGCGCGCGTGCCCTGGCTGGTGGACGAGCGCCGCGTGGCCGAGGCCGCGCGCTGGCTCGAACGGCGCGGCGGGATCGTGATCCTGGCCTCGCGCTTCCTGCCCGGCGCGCGTCTGCCCACGTACTTCGCCAGCGGCGCGCTCGGCACGAGTCTGCTGCGCTTCACGCTGTGGTTCGCGCTGGCCGGCCTGCTGTGGACGCCGGCGCTGGTGGCGCTCGCGGCCGGGCTCGGCGGCGGCCTCGGACGGCTCGAGTTCGTGCGCACCGGCGGCACGTGGGGGCTCTTCGGGACGCTCGTGGCGGGCTGGCTCGCGCTGGCGCTCGTGTACGCGCTCGCGACCTGGCGCGCTCGCGCGCTCCTCCGCGCCCGGCTGCGGCGCCTGCGCTTCGAGTACTGGCCGATCGGGGTGTTCTACCTGCCGGTCTTCGCGCTGTTCCTGTGGCGCACGCTGCGCGGCCAGGGGCTGGTGTTCACCGCCGCCAACCCGGCCCTGCCGCACGGCGGCTTCGTGGGCGAGTCGAAGCGCGCGATCTACGCGCTCCTGGCGGCGGCCGGGGCGCCCTTGCCGCGCATGCTGTTCCTGGCGCGCGGCTCCGCTCTGGCGGCGCGGCGCGAGGCCGTGGCCGAGTTCCGGCGCGCGCACGCGCTCGGGCTCCCGCTGGTGGTCAAGCCCGACGCCGGCCAGCGCGGCGAGGGCGTGCGCGTGGTGCGCGAGGAGGGCGCGCTCGAGGCAGCCCTGGCCGCGGACGAGGACCTGCTGCTGCAGGAATGGGTGCCGGGGCTGGAGTTCGGGCTGTTCTACGCGCGTCCGCCGGGGGCCAGCGCGGGCACGCTCTTCTCCATCACGCGCAAGCTGCTGCCGTTCGTGACGGGCGACGGCCAGCGCACGCTCGAGCGCCTGATCCTGGGCTCGCACGAGCACCTGCCGATGGCGGCCCTGTTCCTGGCGCGACCGGCGGCCGAGCTCGCGCGCGTGCCCGCGGCCGGCGCGCGCGTGCAGCTCGGCGAGCTCGGCACGCACTGCCGCGGCGCGCGCTTCCTGGACGCGAACGAGCTCGTGCATCCGGCGCTCGAGGCCGAGCTCGAGCGCATCGCGCGCGGCGTGCCGGGCTTCCACTTCGGGCGTTTCGACGTGCGCGCGTCCTCGGACGAAGCCCTGGCGCGCGGCGAGTTCACGATCCTCGAGCTCAACGGCGTCACCTCGGAGGCCGGACACATCTACGACCCGCGCCACGGCCTGGGCGCGGCCTGGCGCGGGCTGCTGGCGCAGTGGCGGCTCGCCTACGCGATCGGCGCCGCCAACGCCGCCGCCGGCGCGCGCGTGAGCACGCTGGCCGAGCTGCGCGCGGCCGTCCGCGACTACGGCCGGCTGGCGCGGCGGCGCGCGCAACCCGGCGCGGACGCGACCGACTCCGCCGCGCGGGTGCGCGTGGCCGAGGTGGGCCCGTGAGCCTCTGGCTGCCGCGCGCGACCGAGGACGGCTCCTGGACGCTGTGGAACGGCGCGCTCGAGGAGGCCTGCCACAGCCGTTCGGGGGCCTGGCAGCAGGCGAGCGAGCGCTACGCGCGCGGCTGTCGCCTCGCGGAGTGGCCACCGGCGCGCGGGCCCTTGCGCCTGCTCGACATCGGCACCGGGCTCGGACTCAACCTGGCCGCGGCCCTGGCGGCGCTGGAGCCGCGCGGCGTCGCGCTCGAGGCGCTCACGCTCGAGCTCGACCCGGCGGTGATCGCCGCCGCGCTGGCGCTGTACGCGCGTCTCGCCGCCGCGGCCGGCCCGTGGGAGCGCTGGCACGCGCCCGTGCGCGCGGCGCTGGGCCGCGCGCTGGAACGCCCGGGCGAGCGCGTGCCGCTCGGCGCGGAGGGCACGCTCGAGCTGCGCCTCGGCGACGCGCGCACCACGCTGGGCGCGGACGACGGGCCCTTCGCGGCGGTCTTCCTGGATCCGTTTTCACCTCGGCGCGCGGGCGAGCTCTGGCAGGAGTCGTTCCTGGAGCAGGTCGCGCGCCGCATGGCGCCGGACGCGTGGCTCTCGACCTACACTGCGTCCTTCCGCGTACGTCTGGCCCTGGCGCGTGCCGGGTTGCGCGTCGGCCGCGGGCCGCGCGTGGGCGCCAAGGGCGAGGGCACGCTCGCCAGTCCGGATCTCGCGCCGCCCGAGCTTCCCGGGCGAGTCGCGCGCAGGCTGGCACGGCGCAGCGTGGCCATGCCCGGTGCGCCGGGGTTTTTGCCGGATCGCCTGCGGGATCGCCGGCGCACCTTCGACTAGAATGCGGGGCGTCGAGCCCTGTCCGAGTTCCGTCACCGAGCGACCGAGATCCCCATGATTCACCTGGCCATGATCGGGACCACCGAATGGCTCATCATCGGCGCGGTGGTGATCCTCTTGTTCGGCGGTCGCAAGCTGCCCGAGCTGGCGCGCGCGATGGGCCGCAGCATCACCGAGTTCAAGCACGGCCTGAAGGACGACGAGCGCTTGGACGAGGGCAAGAAGGGGCGCAAGGACGACGGCGAGGCGGGGGACAAGGATCGCCCATGACGAGCCTGGCGAGCGACACTCCGGCCCGTCCGCGGTCGCATCGCCTCGAGCTGGATGCCTGGGGGGTCGTGTTCTGCGGCGGCGCCAGCCGGCGCATGGGCCGGGACAAGGCGCGGCTCCTGCTCGACGGCTCGCCGCTGATCGATCGCGCGGTGCGCGCGCTGTCCGCGGTGAGCGCGCGCGTGCTGCTCGCCAGCGGGAGCACGCCGCGCTACGCCGAACTCGGCCTGGAGTCCGTGCTGGACGAGGCGCCCCTGGCCGGGCCGCTGGCCGGGCTGGCGGCGGCCCTGGCGCGCCTGGAGCGGGAGCGCGTGGCCCACGCCTGCGTGCTCGCCTGCGACATGCCGCGCGTCGAGGCCACGGCCTTCCGCGAGCTGCTGGCGCGCGCGCGGGCGCGCGACGCGGACGTGTGCCTGGTCGCGACCGCGGCCGGACCGGAACCGCTCTTCGGCGTGTACCACGTGCGCGTGCTGGCCGCCGTGCGCGCGGCGCTGGCGCGCGGCGAACGCCGCATGGTCTCGTTCCACGAGGGGCTGCGCTGCCTCCTGGTGCCCGAGGCCGAGCTCGGCGCGGGCTGCGCCAGCAACCTGAACACGCCCGCGGACTATCGCGCCGCCGGGGGGAGCCTGTCGTGAAGGGCTCCAAGGCCGCGCTGAACGAGCTGCTCGCGCCGGTCGCGCCCGGGGTCGAGCGCATGCGCGCGATCCTCTCGGCGCAGATCCTGGAGAGCTCACCGGCCGTGCGCGACATGACCGACCACGTGGCGCGCTTCCACGGCAAGCAGCTGCGCGGCGCGCTGGTGCTCTTGACCGGCGAGGCCACCGGCAACACCACCGACGAGCACGCCGCGGTGGCCGCGATCGTCGAGCTGATCCACCTGGCGACGCTGGTGCACGACGACATCCTCGACGGCGCCCAGGTGCGCCGGCGCGTGGCCTGCGTCAACCAGCGCTGGGACAACCAGATCGCGGTGCTGTTGGGCGATTTCCTGTACGCGCGCGCCTTCGCGCTCTCGACCCAGCTCTCCTCGCGCCTGTGCAGCCGGCTGTTGGCCGAGACCACGCGCACGCTGTGCGTGGGCGAGATCGAGCAGTCCACGCGGCGCTTCGACTTCGAGATGAGCCCGGCCGACTACGAGAAGATCGCCAGCGCCAAGACCGCCAGCCTGTACGCCGCGGCCTGCGAGCTCGGCGCGCGCTACCCGGGCGGGAACCAGGAGCTCGGCGCGCGCATGGCCGAGGCCGGGCGCTGCCTCGGGCTCGCCTTCCAGATCATCGACGACTGCCTCGACCTGACCGGGCGCGAGGAGGAGGTCGGCAAGACCGTCGGCACCGACGTGGAAGACGGCAAGATCACCCTGCCGGTGCTGTTCGCCTACCGTGGCGCGAGCGAGCCGGTGCGCGCCGCCGTTCGCGACGTGTACACGCAGCCGGACCTGCCCGACCGGCGTGCCGCCCTGCTGGCGGCCTGCGACGTGGGCGCAGGCGTGCTGCAGGCCGAAATGCGCGCCCGGGTCCTGGTGGAGTCCGCGCTCGAAATCCTTGCGCGCCTTCCGCCTTCGGATGCCAGCCGGTCGATGGAGGGGCTGTTCCAGTTCGTCCTGGCGAGGAATCAATGAGCCCTGATCTGCGTGGCATGTGGTTGGTGCTGACTCTTGCGGCCGGAGGCGCGGCCTGCGGCGAGGTCGGACCGCGGGTCGAGATCACGGCGCGGCGCACGGCCAGCCGGCCGTCGAGCCCGGTCCTCCCCGGCGCGACCCCGCGCGAGCGCTTCGAGGCTCCGCGTGGGCGGGCTCTGGCGCAGGGCTCGGACGACCTCTTGGACTACGACCTGCCGAGCGGCTGGAAGACGCTCGCGCCGACGGCCGACCGCTTCGTGAACCTGCTCCCGGCCGGCGATGCCGCCGCGTCCTGCTACCTGTCCTTCTTGCAGGGTGACGCGGGTGGTCTGGAAGCCAACGTGAACCGCTGGCGCACGCAGCTCGGCGGCGCCGCGCTGTCGGGCGCCGAGATCGCGGCCCTGCCGACGGTCGATCTGCTCGGGCGCCGGGGCACGCTGGTCGAGGCCGAGGGCACCTTCACCGCCATGGGCAGCACGCCGCGCGCAGGCTTCAAGCTGCTCGGCCTGGTGGTCTCGGAACCCGCCGGCAGCCTGTTCCTCAAGTTCACCGGGCCGGCCGCGCTGGTCGAGGCGGAGCGCGAGCGCTTCCTGGCCCTGGCCGCCTCGCTGCGCCTGGCCCAGCACGGCCCGGGCGACGGTCACGACCACGGCGCGTCGGGAAGTGAAACCGGCGGGCCCTCCTCCGGCGCACACGGGGGTGGCTCCGGAGCCCTGGCCTGGAAGGTCCCGGCCGGCTGGGTGGTGCAGCCGCCGCGGCCGATGCGCGAGGTCAGCTTCGCGCTCGCCGAGGGCGCCGAATGCTACGTGTCGCGACTCATCGGCGATGCCGGCGGCTTGCGCGCGAACCTCGATCGCTGGAGCGATCAGGTCGGGCGCGGGCGTCTCGACGAGGCGACCTTCGCCGGACTGCCGAAGGTCGAGATCCTCGGTCAGGTCACGCCGTTGCTCGAGCTCGAGGGCACCTTCCGCGGCATGGACGGGGTCGAGCGTCCGGGCCAGGGCCTGCTCGGCGTGGCCGTCGTCCGCGCCCACGACAGCCTGTTCGTGAAGCTCACCGGCCCCGAGGAGGTGGTGCGCGCCGAGCGCGCGAACTTCCTGGCCTTCGTCGGCTCGCTGGAGGAGCGATGAGCCTCGTGCGCCGCCTCGGGAACGTGCTCGGCTCCTTCGGGCTGGCGTGCCTGCTGCTGCTCGACCTCTTCCTGCTGACGCTGTTCGGCACGCTCTATCAGGTCCAGCACGGCCTGTTCGAGGCCCAGAAGCTCTACTTCGAGTCGTGGATCGTCGTGCAGCGCGAGCCCATCCCGCTGATCCTGCCGGGCGGCCTCCTGTGCATGGGACTCCTGGCCGTGAACCTGTTCGTGGGCGGCATGGTGCGCATCAGGAAGAGCCAGCGCACGCTGGGCGTGATGGTCGTGCACGTCGGCATCGCGCTCCTGCTCGCGGCCGGCTTCGTGAAGCTGTACCACTCCGAGGACGGGCACCTGACGCTGTTCGAGGGCGAGGCCTCGGACGAGTTCGAGAGCTACTTCCTGTGGGAGGTCGCGGTCTGGGACGCGACCCAGGAGGGACCGGTCGAGGAGCACCTGATCCCGCACGAGCAGCTGGTCGACCTCCGGCAGGGACGCAGGCGGACCTTCACGAACCCCGCGCTGCCCTTCGAGCTCGAGCTCTCTGGCTTCCTCTCCAACTGCCGGCCGCTGCCCAAGGGCCCGATGTGGCAGGCCGAGAGCCCGGAGGTCGACGGCTACGCGCTGGAGCAGTCCGAGGAGAACAAGGAGGCCGAGTTCAACGTCGCCGGCCTGACGCTGCGCATGCGCGAGCCGGCCACGGGCGCCGAGCGCACCGACCTCCTGTGGGGGCTCGAACAGCACCCCGCGACCTTCACGGCCGGTGGCAAGCCGTGGGCCGTCAGCCTGCGCCACGTGCGCTACCCGATGCCCTTCACGATCCGGCTCGAGGACTTCCGCAAGGAGGACCACCCGGGCATGAGCATGGCGCGCTCGTTCGAGAGCGACGTGACGCGCATCGCGGGTGGCAGCGAGCAGAAGGTGCGCATCCAGATGAACGAGCCGCTGCGCGACGGCGGCCTGGTCCTGTTCCAGTCCTCGTGGGGACCCTCCACGGCGGGCCCGAACGACCGGCTGTTCTCGACCTTCTCGGTGGTGCGCAACCCCAGCGACTACTGGCCGCTGTATGCCTGCATCGTGATCGGCGTCGGGCTCCTGCTCGCCTTCCTTCCGCGACTCTTCAAGTTCGTGCGCGCCCAGAGCTCGACCCGCGCGCGGGCGGAGACCTCGTCATGAAACCCAAGCACCACCGCTGGCTGGCCCTGTTCCTCGTGCTGTCGTTCCTGGGCGGTTCCGTGCGCGCCCAGGGCGCGGAGCGCGCGCCCTGGAGCGCGCGCACGCTGGAGCTGTTCGCGAGCCTGCCGGTGCAGGATGGCGGGCGCGTCAAGCCCCTCGACACCTATGCGCAGTTCAGGCTCCTGCGTCTGAACGGGAAGCGCAGCTTCGCGACCGCTGCCGGCGAGAAGCTCGGCCCCACGGCGTGGCTGCTCGACTGCCTGTTCTTCCCGGAGCGGGCAAGCGGCTACCGCAACATCCTGGTGCGCGACCAGGCCGTGCTGGAGGCGATCGGCGTGCGCGTCGAGGGCCGCAAGAAGAGCGATCGCTACTCCTATGACGAGCTCGCGCGCGGGCGCGAGCAGCTGTTCTCGGAGGCCAGCCGCGTCGCGGCCATCGAGCCCAAGGAGCGCAAGGGGAAGGATCCCCAGATCTACGCGCTGGCCGTGAACGTGCGCGACTTCGAGGACCTGACGCACGCGCTCGACTTCGCGCGCGCCGAGCTACCCACGGCCACGACCGAGCTCCTGCGCGGCGTGCTCGGAGCCGAGCCGCGCCGCGGCGTGGCGCACTTCCTGGAGCGTCTGCCCGCGCTGGCCTCGGCCCTGCGCGCGCTCGGCCCGGCCGAGCTCGAGCTGGAGCGCGCCTCGCTCATGACCCTGGAGGACGAGCTCGAGGCGGCCGGCCAGCACTCGCGCGCCCTGGCCGTGTTCCCGCCGGTGGAGGCGGCCGACGAGGAGTGGCGCTTCGCCGACGGCGCGCTGCACGAGGCGCTCACGGGCGGAACGCAGCAGGCCGAGCTCTTGACGGGCTGGGAGGCGCTCGAGCGCGCCAAGGGCGATGCGGCCGCCTTCGAGGCCGAGCTCGCGCGCCTGCACGCCCACACCACCCAGATCGCCGCGGCGCGGGGTGAGTACGCCAAGGTACCGCTCGAGATCGCCTTCTACCGCTGGGACTTCTTCACGCGCGCGCTGGTCAGCTTCCTGGGCGCGTTCGTGCTGCTGTGCGCTTCCTGGCTGGCGCCGCGCGCGCGCGGGCTGGTGAAGGGCGTGTGGGGGCTGTCGTTGCTCGGCACGCTGCTGGTCGTGGCGGGCGTGACGGTGCGCTGCATCCTGCGCGAGCGTCCGCCGGTCTCGACGCTGTACGAGACGATCCTGTTCATCACCGGCTGCTGCGCGATCGTGCTGCTGGTGATCGAGTGGATCCAGCGCCAGCGCATCGCGCTCGCGCTGGTGCCCGTGCTGGGCGCGGCCGGGATGTTCCTGTCGATGAAGTACGAGCTCAAGGAGGCGGCCCTGGCCGGCGACACGATGCCCTCGCTGGTGGCCGTGCTCGACACGAACTTCTGGCTGGCGACGCACGTGACCACCATCACGCTCGGCTACGCGGCCGGCCTGCTGGCGGCCGCGCTCGGCAACCTGTGGTTGATCGGCAAGATGGTCGGGCTGCGCAAGAACGACAAGGACTTCTACCGCACGGTCGCGCGCACGACCTACGGCGTGGTCTGCTTCGGCCTGATCTTCTCGGTCGTGGGCACGATCCTGGGCGGCGTCTGGGCCAACTACTCGTGGGGCCGCTTCTGGGGCTGGGACCCGAAGGAGAACGGGGCCCTCTTGATCTGCATCGCCGAGCTGTTCATCTTGCACGCGCGCATGGGCGGCTACGTGCGCGAGCACGGCCTGGCGGCGCTGGCGGCGCTGAACGGCATGGTGGTGGCCTTCTCGTGGTGGCACGTGAACAACCTGGGCGTGGGCTTGCACTCCTACGGCCAGACCGAGGGCGTGCTGCTGGCGCTGTACACCTACTACGGCCTGGCGCTCTTGGTGGTGCTGGGCTCGTTCCTGTGGCGTCTCGGGGCGCAGCAGGGCGCGAAGGCCGTGCAGTCGGCCAGCCCGAACTGAGCGCGCCGGCCCGAGCCATGGAGAGCACCGTGAGCCGCATCCTCGACGGCAAGGCCGTGGCGCAGACCGTGCGTGCCGAGGTCGCCGCGCGCGTGCGCGCGCTGCGTTCGCGCGGCGTCGAGCCGGGCCTGGCGGTGGTGCTGGTCGGCGACGATCCCGCCAGCCAGGTCTACGTGCGCAACAAGGACAAGGCCGCGGCCGAGGCCGGCTTCGCGGTGCGCACCGTGCGTCGGCCCGCCGACCTGGGCCCGGAGGAGCTGCTCGCGCTGGTGGAGGAGTTGAACCGGGACCGCGCCGTGCACGGCGTGCTGGTGCAGCTGCCGCTGCCCAGGGGGCTGGCGGCCGATCCCGTGCTGGCGCGCCTCGATCCGGCCAAGGACGTGGACGGCCTCACGGCCCACAACGTGGCCGCGCTGTGGCGCGGCGAGGCCGGCCTGGTGCCGTGCACGCCGGCTGGCTGCATCGAGCTCCTGGTGCGGCACGGGATCGAGCTCGAGGGCAAGCGCGCGGTCGTGATCGGGCGCTCGCAGCTGGTCGGCAAGCCGCTGGCGGCGCTGCTGCTCGCGCGCAACGCCACCGTGACGCTGGCGCACTCACGTTCGCGCGACCTTCCGTCGGTGGCGCGCGAGGCCGAGATCCTGGTGGCCGCGGTCGGGCGCGCCAAGCTGGTGCGCGCGAGCTGGGTCCGGCCGGGCGCGGTCGTGCTCGACGTCGGCATCAACCGGCTCGAGGACGGGCGTCTGTGCGGCGACGTGGACTTCCACGAGGTCCTGGCGGTGGCCGGGGCGATCACTCCGGTTCCGGGCGGCGTCGGGCCGATGACCATCGCCATGTTGCTCGCCAACACCGCGCGCGCGGCGGCCCGGCAGTCCGGCCTGGAGTACGACCAGCTCCCGGCCGAGTAGACGCGCATGGCCACCGCCTGGGACGATCCGCCCGAAGCGCGCGGGGTGCCGTTCGCGGCTCCGACCCTGACGCGCGTGGTCAAGGGGCTGCTGCTCGCGAACGCCGCGGTCTTCGTGCTGCAGTGGGTGCTGCTCGAGGGCTGGTTCCCGCGGGCCTTCGAGTTCGTGCTGGAGGCCTTCGCGCTGAACCCGCGCCAGTGGGTGGCGCACTTCCCGCTGGTGCCGGTGTGGCAGCTGTTCAGCTACGGCTTCCTGCACGGTGGCCCGACGCACGTGCTCTTCAACATGCTGTTCCTCTACTTCCTGGGGACCATGCTGGAGGCCGAGATCGGGGGCCGGCGCTTCCTCGCCTTCTACCTGGTCTCGACCGCGCTGGCCGGCGCCTGCCAGCTCGCGCTCGGCCTGGCGCTGGGGCAGGCGGCACCGATCGTGGGCGCGTCCGGCGGCGTGCTGGCGGTGGTCTTCGCGATGGCCACGCTGCGTCCGGGGATGCGCGTGATCTTCATCCTGGTGCCGGTGACGCTGCGCACGGTCGCGCTGATCCACCTGGGCATGGACCTGTTCGGCGCGCTCTCGCAGCTCAAGGGCCACGGCAACGACGCGGCCAGCTTCGCGCACCTGACGGGCGCGCTGTTCGGCTTCCTGGCCGTGCGCCGCAAGTGGATCTGGCGCGATCCGCTGGCCGAGGTCGAGGGCTGGCGCGAGCGGCGCGAGGAGCAACGCGGGGTCTCGGACGAGGCCCAGCTGGACGAGCTGCTGGCGAAGATCGCGCGCGAGGGCATCCACGCCCTGTCGTCGCGCGAGCGGGCCTTCTTGAAGCGCGTTTCGCAGCGCAAGCAGGGCTAGCGCCAGCGCGTGGCCGGGGGCCGGACGGCCCGCTACACTGCGGCGAGCGCCCGCCGACAGGCTTCGGCGTTCCCCACCCATGCACGCCTACCCCCTCCGTCGTCTCGCGGCCGGGCTCGTCGCCGCCGCGCTGGTCGCCACCCCGGCGCGCGCCCAGCGCGACAGCGCCTTCATGCAGGAGTTCCGCAAGCTCATGCAGGTGCACGCGCAGGAGGAGATGGGCGCGCTCATCAAGAAGCACGAGGACGAGGCCATCGTCACCGTGCGCGAGACCGTGCTGCTCATGCGCGAAGGCACGAGCGAGGTGCTGGAGGCCGACATCGACGCCCTGGCCAAGGCCTGGAAGCGGGCCTACGGAACGGACTTCGTCAGCCTGCAGTACGACTACTTCGCCCTGCGCCTGACGGGCCCCTTCAAGCGCCAGCACAAGGACGTGCAGAAGCGCTACGACCTGAAGCGCGGCGAGTTCGACGCCGCGCTCGCGGCCAAGGCCAGCGAGCGCTACGCGGGGCTGGCGCTCGAGTTCGACGCGCTCGGCGACCAGCTCTCCGAACTCGGCGACCACTACTTCGCCTCGGACTGCTACTGGAACTGCGCCGTGCTCAGCGACGATGCCCTGAACGACAAGAAGAGCGCCGACTACCGGCGCGCCTGCGAGGCCTGGGGCCTGTGCGTGCGCGCGCGCGAGGAGGCGCGCCTGCAGGACAAGCGCTACGCCCAGGCGCTGGAGCGCTACAAGCGTCTGCAGGCCGACGGCTTCGGGGCACCGTCCGCGGAACCGGCGCCCAAGGCACCCGAGACGACGCCCGCGGGCCAGCCGGCGGCCGCGCCCCCGGCCTCGGCGCTGCCGAAGACGACCGCGCTGGGGGCGACCTTCCACCTCGTGCCCGACATCGACGCGCTGCAGCGCCCGCTCTTCACGGCCGACAGCAACTTCCAGATCTGGAACAGCGTGCCGCTCGCGAAGATCGGCTCGAGCGCGGGCTTCCCGGCGCTCGAGAACTCGCCCAAGGTGCTGCGCACCGGCGCCAACAAGGCCGCGGTGGACCTGGACGGCGACGGCGCGGGCGACGTGGACATCCCGCTGACGGGCAAGATCACGCCGGTGGAGATCACGCTCGGCTCGGGCGCCAACTCACGCCACTGGGCCTTCCTGTCGGTCATCGGCCAGCAGCAGGACACCTACCAGGGCTTCCGCTTCAACCTGGGCCCCGACGAGAACCAGCTGAACCTCTACGTGGCTCCGGCCGGGAGCCTGGTCGGCAGCGTGAACGGCACGCGCGTGCAGGTGCTGGACGACAACATGGACGGGCACTACGGCAGCGCGCCCAAGGACTGGGGCTACCTGGGCCTGCTGGAGGGCGCGCTGCAGCACGACGTCGACTCGGTCGTGATCGGCGAGGCCAAGACGGCCCGGCCGTGGAGCCGGCTGCAGAAGATCGGCGACGCCTGGTTCGAGCTCGTCCCGAACGAGTCCGGCACGGACCTCATCGCCACGCGCAGCGACGTGCAGAGCGGGACCCTGCAGCTCGAGCTCAAGGGCGCGCCCGTGACCTGGCTGATCGTGCGCGGCGTGGGCGACAAGACCGACCTCTTCTACGACGTGGCCAACGGCGGCACGGACAAGGTCGAGGTCCCGGCCGGCACCTACGAGCTGTACTCAGGCCAGCTGGCGAGCGGCAAGAAGGGGCAGATGCTGAAGGCCCTGATCCTGCCCGGTCAGAACGCGCGCAGCTGGCGGGTCGGGCCGGGCGAGACCACCAAGCTCGAGCTCGGCGCGCCCTTCACCTTCGACTTCGCGGTGCAGCAGGACGCCGAGACCCTGACCGTGGTGGGGCCCACGATCGTGGTCGTGGGCCGCGGCGGCGAGACCTACCAGCGCCTGTGGAACTGCGTCGTGACGCCCGACGTGAACCTGCGCAAGGTCGGCTCGTCGCGCGGCAAGAAGGAAAAGGAGCTGGTGCCCATCGGCAGCCAGGAAGAGCTCCAGGACCACGAGAACGACTACCGCACGGCCTGGTTCCCGGTCGGCAAGCCGATCCAGAAGCCCAGCGCCGGGGAGACCTTCGAGGCCCAGCTGTTCCAGAAGAAGCACAAGCTCTTCGGCAAGATCGAGTCCGACTGGAAGGGCAAGTGATGCTGGACCTGAAGTTCATCCGCGCCAACGTCGAGCGCGTCAAGGAGGGCGCGCGCAAGAAGCGCGTGACCTGCGACGTGGACGGCCTGCTGCGCCTGGACGAGGAGCGCCGCACGCTCGGTCCGAAGGTGGACGGACTGCGCGCGCGCCAGAAGAGCGCGGGCAAGGAGATGGCCAAGGCCTCGCCCGAGGAGCGTGCGCGCATCCTCGAGGACCAGAAGAAGCTGAAGGAAGAGCTCGCGGGGCTCGAGCAGCGCCTGGCGCAGCTCGAGAAGGAGCTGAACGAGCTCCTGCTCCGGATCCCGAACGTGCCCGCGGCCGAGGTGCCCGAGGGCAAGACCGACGCCGACAACGTCGAGCTCGAGCGCGTCGGCCGGCCGCCCGTGTTCGACTTCGCGCCGCGCGACCACATCGACCTCGGCAGTGCCCAGGACTGGCTCGACGTGGAGGCCGGGGCCCGCCTGGCGGGCTCGCGCAACTACGTGCTGAAGGGCGAGCTCGCGCTGCTCGAGGACGCGGTCCTGCGCCTGGCGATGGAGCACATGCTGGCCAAGGGCTTCGTGCCGCTCTCGGTGCCGACGCTGGTGCGCTACGAGCCCCTGCTCGGCACGGGCTACTTCCCGGGCGGCGAGGAGCAGACCTACCGCACCGACGCACGCGACGAGCTGTATCTGGTCGGCACGGCCGAGGTCCCGGTCACGGCCCTGCACGCGGGCGAGATCCTGGATCGCGCGACGCTGCCCAAGCTCTACGTGGCGCGCAGCGCCTGCTACCGGCGCGAAGCCGGGACCTACGGCAAGGACACGCGCGGCATCTACCGCGTGCACCAGTTCCAGAAGGTCGAGCAGGTCGTGATCGACGTGGCCGACGACGAGAAGAGCCTGGCGCACCACCGCGCGATCCTGCAGAACTCGAAGGAGGTCCTGGACCTGCTCGAGCTGCACTACCGGGTCGTGAACGTGTGCGGAGGCGACCTCGGCGTGCCGCACGTGCAGAAGTTCGACATCGAGACCTGGATGCCCTCGCGCAACGGCTTCGGCGAGACGCACTCGGCCTCGCGCTTCCACGACTACCAGGCGCGCCGCCTCGACCTGCGCTACCGCGACGCCGAGGGCAAGGTGCGGACGTGCCACACGCTCAACAACACCGTGGCCGCCAGCACGCGCATGCTGATCGCGTTGCTCGAGAACCACCAGCAGGCGGACGGCACCGTGCGCCTGCCGCCGGCGCTGCGGCCCTACATGGGCGGGCGCGAGCGCATCGGGCGGGTGCTGGCCCCGAAGAGCTCGGGCTAGCGCGGCGGGCCGCCGCCACCGCCGCCGCCGCTGCCCTGTCCGAACTCGACCACGGTGCCGGGCGGGGGGTCACCCTCGGGCGGGGGGCCGCCGCCCGCCGGCGGTCCGCCGCCGCCACCCTGGGGCGTCTCGACCGTGGGCTTCTCGATGCGCGGGACGAGCGGCACGACGCCCAGTTCCTGGGCCGTGGCGAGCGCGGCCGGGAAGCGGAAGATGCGCCGGTAGGTGACCGTTTTCCGGATCTCGACCAGCGCCTCGCGCACCAGGCGCGGGGCCAGCTCGAGCGTCAGCTCGATCTCGAGCCGCGCCGGCAGGCCCGTGAACTCGTCGCCCACGCCGCCCCAGCTCTCCTCGGGCTCGGCGTCCACGCCGTCCTCGGCGTAGACGCGGACCTCGAAGCCCTTGACGCGGTCGTGCAGGAAGGCGAACTCGCCGCCCTCGAAGGGCTTGTCGTCGACCCCGAAGTCCTCGCGCCGGTACAGCTCGAGGAAGTCGTCCGACTCGGGGTTCGGGCGCAGGTGGTAGCCGACCTCGTTCACGTCGGCGCGCCGGTAGGCCTCGTTGGCGCGCTCGCGGTGGGGCAGGAGCCCGTCGGTGGTGCACACGAAGTCGAGCGAGTCGGCCTCGTAGCCCGACAGGACGCGGTTCTGCACGCGCAGCGCGAGGCGCGAGTCGCGGTCGAAGACGGTCAGCGCGCGCAGGTCGCTCTCGATGCGCTGGAGGATGGCGGGACCCGCGAGCTGCTGCTCCTGGATGTTGTGGATCGCGTCGCGGCTGTTGCGCGCCGACTGCAGGACCACCGTGATCTGCAGCATGATCCAGGCCATGATCGTGAGCGCCAGCAGCACCTCGATCAGGGTGAAACCCGAACGCGAGCCGGTCTTCACGGGCCCTTGCTCCCGGCCGGCTGCTTCTTCTGGCCGTCGGCGTCGTCCTTGCTGCCGTAGACCTGCTCCCACGGGATCCAGCGCTCGAGCACGAGCTTGCCCGGCTCGTCGCCGAAGGCGGGGTAGCCGACCTTGATGCGCACCTTCTCGAAGGGCTCGGTGACCTCGTCCTCGTCTTCGTCCTTGCCGTCCTTCTTGCGCTGGCGTTCCTCGCGCTCGCGCTCGTAATCCCAGCTGTCGTGGAAGCCCTGGTTGCGGTCGTAGCGCGAGCTCCGGTCGCCGAGGAAGTCCTGGTCGCCCAGCACGAGTTCGTAGTGGAAGTCCTCGTAGCCCTCCTCGGCGTAGGTCCCGGTGAGGACCTCGCCGCCGCCGTCGAGCTCCTCCCAGAACAGGCCCGACTCCAGCTCGCCCAGGGTCTGCAGCGCCAGCTCGCGCGCGACCTTGCGGAAGTGCGTCTCGGCCGTGGTGAAGCGCGCGCGCGTCAGGCCCTGGGTCACCAGCAAGAGGCCGATGCTGACGATCATGAGCGTCACCATCACCTCGGCCAGCGTGAAGCCGGCGCGCGCACGCTGCAGCGGCTGGCGCGTGAGCTTCACCGGAAATCGCCCTCGTCCACGGGTTCGCGCAGGTAGCGGCCCTCGTGCAGGCGGATCTCGCCGGTCAGCGGCAGGACCTCGAGCGTGAACTCGCGTCCCGTCGCGGCCTGGGTGAGCTCGATCACGTGGTGCGCCGAACCGCCCATCGGGAGGAAGTACACCTCGACCCGCCCGTCCGTGTACTTCACGTCGTCGACCGTGACCTGGGTCAGGTCGATGCCGCTCTTGGCGAGGTCGGTCTGGTGGATCCACAGGCGCTCGGGGTCGTCCTCCTGGGTCGCGAATCCGCCGCCGATGCGGAAGGGCGTGCGCACGCGGTAGGTCTCCGCGTCCAGGTCGTAGAGGATGCGGAACTCGCGGTTGCGCGCGATCGCGTCCGAGCGCGTGCCGTGCAGGACCTCCGAGAGGTTGCGCATGGCCGTGTTGAACTGCTGGTTGGGCAGGAGGCGCGCCCAGGAGGTGACGGCCACGCCGCTGACCAGTCCCAGGATGATGATCACGACCATCAGCTCGACCAGCGTGAAGCCCGCCCGCGACCGGGTGCCCGGCACTTCTCGCTGGAGTCGCTCGGGTCGCACGGGCTACTTGTTGCGCAGGGCCTCGTAGGTGATGTCGGCTTCGTCGCCCTCGCCACCCGGCACGCCGTCCTTGCCGTAGGAGATCAGGTTGAGCTTGCGCCCGCCGGAAGGCGGCTCGTAGACGTAGGGGTTGCCCCACGGATCGGTGGGCACCGTCTCGCGGTTCAGGTAGGTGTGCCCGTTCTCGTCGGGCGTCACCAGGGCCTCCAGCGACTCGGGATAGCGGCCCATGTTCTCGACCGCGAAGTTCTCGAGCGAGCCGGCGATGGTGGAGATGTCGGCCTCGGCCTTGGCGCGCGTGGCGGCGAACAGGCGCCGCACGACGTTGGGCACCACCAGCGTGGCCAGGAGGCCGATGATGACGATCACCACCATCAGTTCGGCCAGCGTGAAGCCGGCGCGCGTCTTCTTCGTGAGGGTTCTCATGATTCGATCCTAGTGGGCGTCCTCGACCTACGGGCGGGGTGGGTCGAGGAGTAGACGATGGTTGCCGGAAAAACTGCCGGGAAGTGGCGCGGCGGCTGCCGAGGCCCGCTCGCGTGCGCGCTGCATCCTAGGCCACGTTCCCGACCTGCAGGATGGGCAGGACGATGGAGTAGACGATGTAGCCGACCACCACGGCCAGGAACACGATCATGATGGGCTCGAGCACGGTGGTGATGCGCTCGGTGACGACCTCGATCTCCTCGTCGTAGGCGTTGGCGATGTTGTCGAGCATGCTCTCGAGCTGCCCGGACTGCTCGCCGACCGCCACCATGTAGCCGACCACGGCCGGGAAGGCGCCGGTGGCCTTGAGCGGGGTGGCGATGTCGGTGCCCTCCAGGATGCGCACGCGGATGTGCTGGGTGGCGTCCGCCACGATGCGGTTGCCGACCACGGTCTCGACGATCTCCAGGCTGCGAACGGCCGGGACGCCCGAGGACAAGAGCGTCGAGAGCGTGCGCGTGAAGCGTGCGATGGCCGACTTGCGCAGGAGCTCGCCCACGATCGGGATGCGCAGCTTGAAGCGGTCGATCGCCAGCTGTCCCCGGCGCGTGCGGTAGATGCGGTTGTAGAGCACCGACAGCGCCGCCAGCCCGAGCGGCAGCACGATCCAGTAGCGCTTGAAGCCGTCGCTGATGGCGATCAGGACGCGCGTCGGCAGCGGCATGATCTGACCCGTGTCGGTCAGCATGTCGGTGATCTTCGGCACCACGAAGGTCATCAGGATGCTGACCACCAGGAGACCGATCGCGATCATCAGGATCGGGTAGGTCAGGGCCGAGACGATCTTGCGCTGCAGCGCGCGCTGGCGCTGCAGGAAGTCGGCCAGGCGCTTGAGCACCACGTCGACCTGGCCGGTGGCCTCGCCGGCCTTGACCATGTTCACGTACAGCTCGGTGAAGTACTGCGGATACTCGGCCAGCGCGTCGCCGAACGAGACACCCTGCGTGATGCGCTCGCGGATCGTGCGGAACATCGTCTCCTGCGCGCGCGTGTCGGCCTGGTCGATCACGGCCGAGAGCATCTCCGCCATGGGGATACCGGCGCCCAGCATGGTACCCATCTGGCGCGTGACGCCGGCCACCAGCTCGAGGTCGCGCCCGCTCGGGCCGCTCTGGGACTCGCGCAGCTTCTTGAGCTTGTCGAGCCAGACCGTGCGCCGGCGCTGCTTGGTCGTGCCCTGCACCAGCACGCCCGAGCCCTTGCGCGTGCCCGAGCGCAGCTCGCGCAGCTCGCTCACCAGGATGTTGTCGCGCCGCAAGCGCTGGCGCGCCTCGCGCGGCGTGTCGGCGTCGACCACGCCGGTCTTGGTGGCACCGCCCGAGGCGTAGGCCTTGTACTCGTAGATGGGCATGGTCGCGGGGCTAGCCCATGTCCATCTGGGTCACGCGCAGGACCTCGTCCGGCGTGGTCAGGCGGTTCAGGATCTTCTCCTGGCCGTCCATGCGCAGCGTGATCATGCCGCGCTCGATGGCGCTGCGCTTCATGGAGGTCCCGGTGGCTCCGTCCATGATCTGCGTGCGCAGCACCTCGTCCACCGGCAGGAACTCGTAGATCGCGGTGCGGCCCGAGTAGCCCGAGTGGAAGCACTCGTCGCAGCCCTGGCCGAAGGAGATCTTGCCGTCGAGCTGTTCGGGCTTGAGGTCGATCTTCTTCAGCTTGGCCAGCCACTCGTCGTTCATGGGCTGGGTCAGCTTGCAGTGCGGGCAGATCGTGCGCACCAGGCGCTGCGCGATCACCAGGATCAGGGAGCTCGCCACCAGGTACGGCTCGACGCCCTGGTCGACCATGCGCGTGATGGTGCTGGGTGCGTCGTTGGTGTGCACGGTCGAGAACACCAGGTGGCCGGTGAGCGCCGCGCGGATCGCGACCTCGGCCGTCTCCAGGTCGCGGATCTCGCCGACCATCATCACGTCCGGGTCCTGGCGCAGGAAGGAGCGCAGACCGCCGGCGAAGGTCAGGCCCTTCTTCACGTTGACCTGCACCTGGCTGATGCCCGGCAGCGAGTACTCGACCGGGTCCTCGATCGTCAGCACGTTGAGCTTGGTGGTGTCGATCTCGGCCATCGCGCCGTAGAGCGTGGTCGTCTTGCCCGAGCCGGTCGGGCCCGTGACCAGGATGATGCCGTGGTTCCAGGTCACGTAGTCGCGCATCATCGCCAGGTTCTTGGGCGCGAGACCGATCTCCTCCAGCGTGTAGATCTTGGCGGACTTGTCGAGCAGGCGCATGACGATGCGCTCGCCGTTGGTGGTCGGCACCGAGCTGATGCGCACGTCGACCTCGCCGTCGCCGATCTTGATCGAGGCGCGCCCGTCCTGGGGCAGGCGCCGCTCGGCGATGTCCATCTTGCCCATCACCTTGACGCGGCTGACGATGGCCTCGTGCGCCTTGCGCGGCACCGAGTCCATGTCGTACAGGATGCCGTCGATGCGCAGGCGCACCTGGGTGCGCTCCGGGTAGGGGTGGAAGTGCACGTCCGAGGCGCGCAGCTTCAGGCCCTGGAACAGGATCGTGTTGACGAGCTTGATGATCGGGGCCTTGTTGGAGACGTCCAGGACGTCCTCGGCCTCCTCGATCTCGCTGGCCAGGCCCTGGATGTCGCCGTCCTCGGCCACGTCGGCCAGGGCCTCGTCCACGCCGTCGGCCTTGTGGCGGTAGGCACGCGCGATCAGCGTGGTGATCTCCGTGCGCGGCGCCAGCACGGGCTCGATCTCGGCCCCCAGCATGGCGGCGAGGTCGTCCATCGGCTGCGGGTCGACCGGCGAGCAGGTGGCCACGCGCACGCAGCCGGTAGGGTCGGCGTCGAGCGCGATCAGGTTGTAGTTGCGCGTGAACTGGACCGGGATCTTGTTCACGAACTGGGCCGGCACCTGGAAGCCGTCCAGGCGCGGCAGGAAGTCGTAGCCGAGGTGCGTGGCGTAGGCCTGCAGCAGCTTGGCCTCCTCCAGGTATTCCTTGGCCAGGATGACCTTGTCCAGCGGCTCGCCGGTCGTCCCGGAGATGCGCCGGCACTCCTCCAGGCGTTCGCGGCTCATCCCCGCCGAGACCAACAGTTCCGAGAGTACGACCATGGTGGCTCCAGTCTATCGATGCGGAGTGGGGGAGGCGGGCTCGTCCTCGGAGCGGGCGGGCTCCGCCTGGCGCGCTTCGCGCAGCAGCTCCGCGCGGCGCACGGGGTCGAGTCCGAGGTCCTCGGGCGCGATCTCGCCGCGCGGGGC
>CAZWAY010000048.1:33236-41537 GCA_964631945.1 uncultured Planctomycetaceae bacterium | reverse complement strand
TCGGCGCTCGAGCTGGAGCGCAACGGTTCGCGCATGCTGGTCGTGACGAACGAGCCGGACGGAACCTCGCAGCTCGTTGGCCTCGACTTGGGCGCCGAGGGCAGAAACGTCTCCTTCCCGATCGGGCCGCCGCGAGCGAGCGAGATCGCTTCGATCGGGAGCGGCCCAGGGGAGCTGCGCTGCGCAGCGCTCCCAGGCGACCGCGAGCTCCTGATCGGCGGCGGCCTCGAACAGCGTCGCGTCCTCGTCGCCTACGACAGCGCCAGACGAGAAGTCACCCTAGATGTGGCCTTCCACCCGGAGGCAAGGCCGGGCCGCGCGTGGCGGATCCCGGCCGACATGCGGCCCCAGTTCGCGAGCCCCACGGGACTCGAGGCCGCATTCGTGTGGAGCAGCGCAGAGGACATCGGCGGAGGCCTGGCCTTCTTGCGAGCGATCTCGCGCGACGAGGAGCTCGGCCTCACGTCAGGGGGGCGAGCACCGAAGCTGGTGCAAGCCGGGTTGGACGTAGCGCCACTCGGGCTCGGCGGCTCCGCATTCAGCAACCCCATCTCCGTGGCGGTGGCCGATCTCGACGGCGACGGCGACCAGGATCTCGTCTCGGCCAACCAAGGCGGCCACAACCTGACGGTCTTCTTCCAGGGCACGCCAGGGAGCTTCGCGGCCGCGCCGCTCGTGCTCGGCGGATTCCCGATCACGGACGGGCCCACTTCCGTGGCGGCGGCCGACCTGGACGGTGACGGCGATCAGGACCTCGTCTCGGCCAACGCGGGAGATCTAGTCACCGATGATGGCGGCAGCCTGACGGTCTTCTTCCAGGAGTCGCCTGGCAGGTTCGGGGCCGCGCCACTCGTGCTTGGCGGCCTCGGGCCAACGTTCGGTCCCGTCTCCGTCGCAGCAGCCGACCTCGACGGCGACGGCGACCAGGACCTCGTCTCGGCGACCCGGCAAGGCAACACGCTGACGGTGTTCTTCCAGGTCTCACGGGGCAGCTTCACCTCCGTGCCGCTCGTTCTCGGCGGCCCAGCTAGCACGGTCACTCCCATGTCCGTGACGGCGGCCGATCTCGACGGCGATGGCGATCAGGATCTCGTCTCGGCCAACGCTTCCGGCAATCTGACGGTCTTCTTCCAGGGCTCGCCCGGCAGCTTCGCGTCCGCGCCGCTCGTGCTCGGCGGCCCCGCGATCACCAGCTCTCCCCGTTCCGTGGCGACGGCCGACCTCGACGGCGACGGCGACCAGGACCTCGTCTCGGCCAACTACAGCGGTAACAACCTGACGGTTCTCTTCCAGCGCTCACCGGGCAGCTTCGCGGCCGCGCCGGTCGTGCTCGGCGGCCCCGCAGTCACGGGCTCTTGTTCCTCCGTGGCCGCGGCCGACCTGGACGGCGACGGCGACCTGGACCTCGTCTCGGCCAACGCAGCAGATGTCACGGGTCAGAGCGGCAGCAACCTGACGGTCTTCTTCCAGAGTTCTCCGGGCGGCATGGCGTCCGCGCCGCTCGTGCTCGGCGGTCCCACGCGCACGAGGCGTCCCGTGTCCGTGGCTGCGGCCGACCTGGACGGCGACGGCGACCAGGACTTCGTCTCAGCCAACCAGGACGGCGACAACCTGACGGTCTTTTTCCAGGGCTCGCCGGGCAGCTTCGCAGCCCTGCCCCTTCAGCTCGGCGGTCCCACGCGCACGAGGCGTCCCGTTTCCGTGGCTGCGGCCGACTTGGACGGCGACGGCGACCAGGACCTCGTCTCGGCCAACTTCACCGGCTCGAATCTGACGGTCTTCTCTCAGAGGTCGCCTGGTAACTTCGCGGCCGTTCCGCTCGTGCTCGGCGGCCCCGCGATCACGAACGCTCCCGTCTCGATTGCGGCGGCCGACCTCGACGACGACGGCGACCTGGACCTCGTCTCGGCCAACCAGAACGGCGACAACCTGACGGTTTTCTTTCAGGGGTCGCCGGGCAGCTTCCCGGCGCCGCTCGTGCTAGGCGGCAACGCAATCACGGACCTTCCCTCCTCCGTGGCGGCGGCCGACCTGGACGCCGACGGCGATCTAGACCTGGTCGCGGCGAATCGGCCCGGCAGCACCCTGACAGTTTTTTTCCAGGTCTCGCCGGGCAGGTTTGCGGCCACGCCACTCGTGCTCGGCGGCCACGGAATCACGGACTTTCCCCTCTCCGTGACGGCGGCCGACTTGGACGGCGACGGCTACCAGGACCTCGTCTCGGCCAACGCGGGCTTCCTTGGCGACACCCTGACGGTCTTCTTCCAAGGGTCGCCGGGAAGCTTCGCGGCCGCGCCGCTCGTGCTCGGCGGTCCCTCGACCACGGGTTTTCCCTCCTCCGTGGTGGCGGCCGACCTCGACGGCGACGGCGAGCAGGATCTCGTATCGGCCAACCAACTCAGCGGCACCCTGACGGTCTTCTTCGGCGGCCGCTGAGCGCAGCAATGAACCCCTCCACCCTCCTCGACCGTATCCTCTGGACGCAGCTCGCGCGCGTCCTGCCCGGCACGCCGCCGGAGTGGGACGCCGAGTCGGCCAGCGCGCGGGCGATGCGGCGCGTGCTGGATGGGCGCGAGCTCGATTCCGAGGAGGCTGCCATCGTCGCGCGCTGGGATGCGGAGCGCGATTCGAGCCGCAAGCTCTTCGATCGGCTGCTGCAGGCGCGCGTGAATCGGGCGGTGCTGGAGGGGGTGCGGGTCGAGGCGCGGCGCCTCGGGCTGACGGACATTCCGCGCGTGCCGCGCGTGCTGGTGGTGCGCGAGGGCGGGCTCGAGGAGCCGGGGCGCAGCCTCGAGGGGCGCCAGAAGACGGTGGTCGAGTTCCTGGCGGACGCGGGCGCCGACGTGGCCGAGCTCGCGCCCGGCGCGAAGCTCGACGAGCTCGTGGACCTGCTCGTGCTCGCCAACCAGGACGGGGCCGAGGCGCTGCGCGGGACGCTCGGACCCACCGCCTCGGTCGTGCGCGCCGCAGACGGGGACGCGAGCCTGGCGCACATCGATCTCCTGCTGGCCGGGCCCACGCCCTCGATCCAGGTGTTCGACATCGAGCGCGATCTGGCGCGGCTCGAGGAGCTGCTGCGCAACGCCATTCCGCCCGAGAAGCGGCCGGCGAAGGGCGGCAGCAGCTGGTCCTTCGGGCAGGACCTGACCGGCGAGCTGCTCGGCGGCAAGTACCGCGTGCGCGGGCTGAAGGGCAAGGGCGCCTTCAAGACCGTGTACGAGGGCGAGGACGAGATGCTCGGCGCGCGCGTGGCGGTGGCGGTGCTCAATCCGAAGGGCGCGCGCTCGCCACGGGCGCTCGAGCACTTCCAGGACGAGGCCAAGAAGCTCACCACCATCGACCACGAGAACATCGTGCGCTGGATCACCTTCGACCGCACGGGCGAGGGTTTGAACTACTTCGTGATGGAGTACCTCGACGGCGAGGAGCTCGAGGTCGTGCTGCGGCGCGAGGGACGCCTGGCGCCGAAGCGCGTGGCGGCGATCCTGTTCCAGGTCGTGGCGGCGTTGCGGCGCGCGCACGGCGGCGGCAAGCACGGCGCGCTCCTGCACCTCGACCTCAAGCCCGAGAACGTGTTCGTGCTGCCGGCGCTGGTGCCGGGCGAGCCCGAGCGCGTCAAGGTGATCGACTTCGGCATCGGCCAGAACGTCGGGGCCGAGGTGCGCGCGGCCGAGCGCCCGGAGCTGCGCACGCTGTACGACCTGCCGGCGGAGGAGCTCGGCAAGTCGATCGGCTCGATCGCGCTGCCGGAGGACGACGAGGAGCAGAACGACGAGCCGGAGGCCGAGCCGGACGCCGCGGACGCGCGCACGCCCGCGCGCCGGCGCGTGCAGCGCGCGCGCGGCGGCACGCTGCTCTACGCCTCGCCCGAGCAGTGCAAGCACCTCGCCGGGCACAAGGACATCGAGGCCCTCGACGGGCGCTCGGACCTCTACTCGCTGGGCGTGATGGCCTTCCGCATGCTGACGGGCCAGTACCCGTTCGCGCGCATCACCACGGCCTACGAGGCGATCCAGAACCACCTGGAGGTCGCGCCGCGCAAGGTGGGCTCGCTGGGGATCCATGTGCCGCGCGAGCTGGCGGCCTTCGTCGATCGCTGCCTCGTGAAGGAGCGCGCCAAGCGCTGGCGCGACGCGAACGAGGCCTACGAGGCGCTGCGGCGCATCGTGCAGCCGCGCCGCTCGGCGCTGAAGGTCTCGGCGCCCTTCGTGCTGGTCGGCGCGCTCGGGCTGGGGGCGCTGTACTACACGCGCGAGCCGGTCGCGAACGCGCTGAGGCTGGTCGATCCGGCGATCGCGAGCGTGTCCGAGGGCGTGCGCAGCGAGCTCTTCCTCGGTCCCGCGAGCCCGACGCGCACGCTGCGGCTCGAGTCGGAAGTGCCCTGGAGCGAGGCCTCGCCGCCCGCGCTGTCCCTGCTCGACGCCGGGAGCGGCGCGCCGCTCCCGGGTTGGAGCGCGCACTGGTCCGGTGCGGCCCCGCGCGAGCTCGAGCTCACGCGCCTGGACGGCGCCCAGAGTGCGGCGGCGGTGCTCGAACTGGTGCCCGCCGGCGGCTTCGGCGCGAGGCGCTCGCTCTGGCGCTCGGGCCGCCTCGCACTGCATCACCTCGGCCCCTGGCGCATCGAGCGCGCGCGCGCGAGCGGCGCAGAAGGGGCGTCGCGCCTCGATCCGCGCGGGCGCCGGCTCGAGCTCGAGCTCGCCGGCGAGGCCGAGGGCCGCGCCGCGCTGGAGTCGATCGAGCTCTGGCTGGGCTCCGAGCGCCTCGCGCTCGCGCCGGCCGGCGCGCCCCAGCTGGAGTCCGAGCGCGCGCGCTACGCGGGCCCCGCGCTGGACGCGCTGTTCAGCGGCGCGCCGCGCGAGCTCGAGCTGCGCGTCGTGGCACGCGATCGCGCCGGACAGCAGGAAGAGACCGCGCTCGTGCTGAGCCTCGCCGGCGAGCCGGCCGACTTCGCGGCCGAGTGCGGCTTCGTGGCGCGGGCCGAGGGCGGCTCGGCGCTGCTGCCGGCCGCGAGCGAGACGCTGCTCCTGCCGGAGAACGCCCTGTGCCTCGCGGCCGACGCGCCGGCGCGGGCGCGACTCTTCCTCGAGCCGGCGCGCGCCCCGGCGCTCGAGGTGCTGCTGCCCAGCCCGGGCACGGCGCGCTTCGTGTCGCTGGCCGAACTCGGCATCGCCGCGGCCGCCGAGCACGCGGGCGCGCTGCGCATCGAGCTCGACGACGCGCCCTACGCCGCGCGCCTGGCGTCCGCAGCGCGCACGCGCGTGCTGGCCTTCCGCTTCGCGCCCGTGGCGCCCGAGCTCGCCGGCCAGCTCGTGTCCACCGACGGCGTCGAGCTCGAGCTGCGCGCCGGCGAGTCCGAGTCCAATCCCGTGCGCGTGGACGAGTCGGCGCAGCTCTTCGTGCGCACGCCGCCGGGCAGCACCAACCTGTGGGTCGAGGCCGAGTGGGGGCGCGAGGGCGCGGCGCCCAGCGCCCCTTCCCGTCTGAGGCGCACCACCGGGCCGTTCGAGCTGAAGCTGGCGCTGCCGGAAGAGGGTGCCTACCGCGTGACGGTGCACAAGTACGTGCTGCTCGCCGACGACAAGCGCGGGCCGCTGATCCCACCCGCGCAGGTCTTCCGCTTCGAGCTCGACCGCAGCGCGCCCGTGCTCGAGCTCGCGCTCGAGGGCTCCGCCACGACGGCGGGCGACGAGCCGCTGTTCGTGTTCGAGGACGGGCGCGAGCCGGTCCAGCGCGTGCGCGTGCGCGCGCGCGACGCCGGGCTCGCCTCGCTGCGCTGGGAACTGGTGGGGCCGGGCGGCGTGCGCGCCGGCGCCGCTCTGGCGCTGAGCGGGGCGCTGGCGGAGGAGCTGGAGCTCCCCTCCCTGCTGGCGTACCAGGCCGCCGAGGGCCGCTACGAGCTCGCGCTGCTGGCCGCCGACGCGGCCGGCAACACCACGCGGGTGTCGCGCGCCTGGCAGGTCGCGCGCGTCGGGCCGACGCTCACGCTGCTCGAGCCGCTGGCCTCGGGCGAGGAGCGCCGCTGGGCGCTGGGCTCGGCGCGCGCCTGGAACGTGCGCGTGCGCGCGACGGACGCGAACGGCGTCGCCGCGGTGCGCGTGCGCGTCGTCTACCGCGGCGAGGCGGGCGCGGAGCTCGCGCTCGTGCCCGCGGGCGGTGAGCTGTGGGAGCTCCCCGAGCGCGACCGGCCGACGGCCCATCCCTGGTGGACCAACAAGGAGCTCGCGCTCGAGCTCGTTGCCGTCGACCGCGCGGGCCTCGCAACCCCGAAGAGCGAGCGCGGCCTGGTGCCCGAGATCCCGTACACCGGGCCGCTCGTGATCACGCCGCGCGCGAGCTCCGCCGCGAATCCCGGCGCGGTGCCCGCCGCAGCCATGATCGAGGTCCCCGCGGGCGTCGAGTACGTCTTCGGCGGCAAGAGCGGCGAGGGCCGGCAACCCTGGATCGTCCCGATCCCGCGCGGCGCCCTGCGGCCCTACTACCTCGACGCGCGCGAGGTCAGCCGCGGCGAGTTCCTGGCCTTCCTCGAGAGCGCGGAAGGCTTCATGAACCCGCGCGGGTGGCCGGCGGGCTCGGCGCCCGACGCCGCGCGCGCGGCCGAGCTCGCGCGCCGCTTCTCCACCGAGCCCGCGCAGCCCGCCACCGGGGTCAGCTGGGCCGAGGCCACGGCCTACGCGGCCTGGCGCGGCAAGCGCCTGCCGACGCTGCTCGAGTGGGAGTTCGCCGTGCGCGGGCCCGAGTACCGCGAGGCCCCCCCGGATACGCGCCCGCCCGGCGCGCCGGCGGACTGGCCGGCCAACCTGTGCACCGGCGCGCGCGAGTGGACCGCCACGCCCGAGGACCTGGTGGCCGAGGCGCTGGACTTCGCGAGCCAGTGCAAGCGCCACCCCGAGCGGCTCCTGGCGCCCGTTCCCGGCGCGCCGGAGGCCGCGCAGGCGAGTTCGCCACTGGAGGCGCCGGCAGCGCCCGGGGACGCCCACTGGGTGGTCGGGGGCGGGGCCGGCGCGAGCCCCTCCTGGAGCGCCCGCAGCCTGCGCCCTGGTGAGGACGTCGGCTTTCGCTGCGCGATCGACCAGGAAAGCGCCCATTCCTGGCTGGATCGAGGAAACTACGTGGCCGCGGAGTGAGGAACCGGATGGAACCTGTCATGGAACCCAATCGAGAGACCGCTCGACCCCTGGCCTGCCGCGCGCTCGCGCTCGGCTTCGCGCTCCTGCTCGGTGCCTGCAGCTCCACGGCCAAGGCGCCCGAGGGGCCGCCGCTGCCCTTCCACGTGGCGCTGATCCCGACCGAGGTCCACGACACCTCGGTGCTCACCGACACGCCCTCCGAGCCGGTCTACGCCGAGCGCGCGCCCGGGAGCGCAAGCGACGACATGCGCCTCGAGCTCACCACCGCGGAGGTGTCGCGGGCCCTGTGCGACGAGCTCGCGCACGCCTTCGTGCGCACGACCCTGCTCGAGCTGCCGGCCGAGCGTGCCCAGCTCGCCGCGCTGAGTCCGGTCGAGCGCGAACGCTACTGGCAAGAGCGCGCGCGCGCGGCCGGCGCCGACCTCCTGATGCGCACGCGCCTGTTGCTGGATCCGGCCGTGGACGGCGGGCGCAACGAGAAGTTCTGGCTCAACCTGCCGCTGTTCCTGCTGGGCGGGCCGGCGTGTTACTTCGTCGGCGACCGGCGCTACGAGGTCTCGGCGCGCCTGCAGGCCGAGGTCTTCGACGTCTCGGAGGGGCACGAGTCGCTCGGCGAGTACGCGCTGCTCACGATCCCGCTCTACACCGAGTTCCAGGGCGCGGACCTGCGCTTCATCGACCGCGCCCGCGGCGGCTGGGACTACGCGCTCTCGCTGCTCGTGCCCTCCGGATTGCTGGCGCGCAAGACGGAGGCGATCGAGGCCGAGCTCGAGGAGCGCCTGCCGGCCGCGCTCGGGCGCGAGCTCACCGCCAAGGTCCTGGGCGTGCGCTCCCAGTTCGAGCAGAACCTGGCGCTGGGCAGCTTCAAGCTCGAGGCCCAGGCCGCGCGCCTCGGGCCGGGTGAGGCCGGCAAGCTGCGCCTGCGCGTGCCGGTGCAGGAGCTCGGCGCGACGAACGCGCTCTATCGCTACGAGCTGCGCGCGGGCGACACCGTGCTCAGCCGCCGCGATTTCCCCGCGGTCGCGGCCGCGGATGGGCGGCGCTTCATCGAGGAAGACTTCGCGTTCCCGGCCGGGGTCGAGTACTTGACCGTGAGCGTGGTGGATGCGAGCTCGAAGACGCGCAGCTATACGCTGCGGGTTCCGGCGGACGGGAGATGAGAGCGCGCAGCGCG
>CAZWAY010000048.1:0-33136 GCA_964631945.1 uncultured Planctomycetaceae bacterium | reverse complement strand
AACAGCAGGGGAATCGCGGGAGGGGCAGCGCTGCGCTTCCTTCAGTCCGTCCTGCGCACGTTCGCCCGCATCCCTTGCGCGAGCCGTGCATGGGCATGCCGGTAGAGTTCCTGGGCCGCTTCCACCGACAGGAGCCCGAGGCGCGCGCGCACGGCCTCCCAATCCGCTCCGCAGTAATCGCGTAGCAGGAGCACCTCGCGTAGCTCCTCGGGTTCGAGCTCGGCCACGCGCGCGTCCAGCACGCGCTCGAGGTCCTCGCGCTTGGTGGCGCGCGGGTCGCCCTCGCCATCGAGGCGCAGCGTGCGCCGCGCCGCGCGGGTCTCGCCCAGGCCGGCGCCCCCGCGGCGGCGCAGCTCGCGCTCGGCCAGCCGCGCGAGCAGGCCGATCCAGCCGGCTTCACCCGCGACCTCCTCGCCACCGAGGCCGAGCAGCCCCGCGCGCGCCGTTTCCTCGGACAGGCCCTCCTCGTCCAGGAGCCGCGCCAGGCGCGCGGCGAAGCGGATCGTGACGATCCGGCGCACGCGCTCGCGGTGGCGGTGCAGGAGCCCGTTCAGCGCCTCGCTGTCGCCCTGCAAGGCCCGTCGCGCGATCTCTCCGGTCACGGATGGGGTCTGTGGACCTTCCACGGGCGGGCGCCGGTCCGGGGTTCGCTGGCTCTGTTCCACGGGGTCGACCCGCCGGTCGGCGGGCTCTCTCCAGGCGCCATCCGGGAGCGCGCCCGGAACCCACGGGGAAAGCCGGGAACCCGGCTGGAGGCCGGCGCTGCCGGGCTAGGGCCGATCGAGGTGCTTCTGCAGGCGCTCCTTGAGGCGCTGGTGCGCGCGCCGGTAGAGCTCCTGGGCGGCGGCGACGGTGGGGCGGTCCAGGGCGCGGCGCACGTCCTCCCACTCCTCCTGGTAGTAGTCGCGCCGCAGGATCACCTCGCGGTACTCGCTCGGCTCGAGCGCCTCGACGGTCGCATCGACCAGCTCCTCGAGTTCCGCGCGCGAAGCCTGGCGGGAGGGCGAGAGCCCGCTGGCCGCGAGCGCGAGGCCGGTCGTTCCCTCGCCGGGCTGGAGCGGCACCTCGCGCCCCGCGGCACGCTTCTCGGCCCCGTGGCGCTCGCGCTTCTGGCGGATCACGTTCTCGGCGATGCGCGCGAGCCAGTGCAGGATGCCGGCGTGGCTGCGCAGCTCGAAGGCCGCGAGCTTCGTCGCCGCGACCAGCAGCGCCTCCTGCACCACGTCCTCCTCGTCGAGGTGCCGGCGCAGGTCGGCGCCGAGCTTGACGCGCACGATCCTCGAGAGACGCGGGCGGTAGCGCTCGAGCAGCTCGTTGCACGCCGCGCGATCCCCGGCCTGGAACTGGCGCACGAGCTCGACCGAGCGCGCGAGCTCGGGCAGGGGCTCGGGCGAGCTCGGGCCGGGTCCAGCGGGGCGGCTCATGCGCACCGCACGATAGATGGCGGACGAGGGTGCGCAAGCCCCATCCGCCCACCGGCTGGCGGAGGCGGCTCGCCGGATTGGCGAATCCCCGCCGGGCCACCTGGCATGTCAGGACCACCATGATCGCCGCCGCGCTCCTCGCCCTCGCCTGCTGCCCCGCGCTCCAGACCGTGCGTTCGCGTGGGACCGTCCACGCCGCCGAACCGGTGCGGGACGGCCCCGTGCACCCCGATCTCGCCGACCTGACCCCGCGCTGGCAGCAGGCCATGGAAGCCTGCGGCGTGCCCGCCCTGGCCGTGGTGGTGGTGGAGGACGGCGAGGTCGCGCACCGCGTGACGCTCGGGCGCCGCGACCCCACGCGCGCTGCCCCGGTGACGGGCGACACGATCTTCTACATCGCCTCCACCACCAAGCCTTTCGTGGCCTTCGCCCTGGCGCAGCTCGCGGAGGCGGGCAAGCTGGACCTCGCTGCACCCGTCGCGCGCATCCTGCCGCGCTTCCGGCTGGCGGACCCCGAGCTCACCAGGACGATCACGGTGCGCGACCTACTGTGCCACCGCTACGGCCTGAACAGCCGCGAGATCGTGATGCTCGACGCCTACACCGGCGAGATCACCGAGGAACGCTACTACCACTTCCTGGAGCGCGTCCAGTCGAGCGGACGGGTGGAGTACTCGAACGTGCACTTCACCCTGGCGGGGCGCGTGATCGAGGCCGTCAGCGGCCAGAGCTGGCGCGACTATCTGGCCGAGCACGTGTTCGCGCCGGCCGGCATGACGCGCACGACGGGCTACGCCGACTGGATGTACGCCCAGGACGACGTGGCGATCCCGGCGCGCCGGGTGGGGGACGAGGTCGTGCCCACGCCGGTGCGCAAGACCGACCGCACGATGCACGCGGCGGGGGGGCTCGGGACCAGCATCGACGACCTCGGGCGCTGGCTGCGGCTCCAGCTCGGACGCGGGAGCCTGGCAGGGACGCGGCTGCTCTCCGAGCGCGCGACCGAGGCCAGCTGGGAGCTGCTCTCGGCCTCCAAGGACGACGCCGAGTTCGGTCCGACCGAGGGCTTCGCGTTCGCCTGGCAGCGTGGCACCTACCGCGGGCACCTCGAGCTGCGCCACGGCGGCGACTACGCCGGCTCGGCCTCGGCCGTGATGTTCCTGCCGGAGCTCGGGCTCGGCCTCGGGATCCTGGCCACGGGCGGGACCGGGGCCGCCATGGTGCGCCAGCTGGTCGCCACCGACGTGCGCGAGCGCCTGCTGGCCGACGACACCGTGCGCGACAAGCTGCCGGCGTTGCTCGAGCGCGCCCGCGCCGAGCGGAAGCGGGATGCGCAGCGCGCCGCGGACGCCGCGACGGCGCCGCGAGCGGCGCTGGTGCTCTCGCTCCCGCTCGCGCGCTATGCCGGCGTGTACCGCAACGAGTGGTTCGGCACGCTGACGGTGGAGGAGCGCGACGGGGCCCTGGCGGCGCGCCTCGGTGATCTGCCGCTCGAGCTGGAGACGCCCGAGCGAGACCGCGTCCAGCTCCGCTCGGACGGACCGTTCACGGCTGCAGGCTCGTTCGAGCTCGAGCGCGAGGCGGTGCGCGCCGTCACGCTCGAGCTGGGCGAGCCGGTGCGCTTCGCGCGCTGAATCGTCCCGAGTCGGGTCAGTTCTTGGGCCCGACGGCCTTTTCCGGGGGCTTCGGGTCGGTCCGCTTCTCGTCGCCGCCGTAGCCGAGCGCCCTTAGTTGCTCGTCCAGCTCGGGCGAGACCCCGGCGGGCTGCTCGGGCCCGCGCGCTTCGAGGTAGCCGAGCAGCGCGGGTGCGAGCCGCCGCGTCAGCTCGGCCGGCCAGTCCGCTTGCCCCACGAGGTCCCGTTCCTCGAGCGGATCCTGCGCGAGCTCGAAGGCGTGCTCGCAGCGGCCGCTCGCGAGCCGTTCCGGCTCGGGCGGCAGCATCACCTTGTGCGTGCCCTCGAGCAGCGCCACCTGGCGGCTCTTCCCGCCGAGCTGGAAGGCGAAGCTCGGGCGGTCCCTGGCCAGCCCGAGCAGCGAGGTCCCGACCCAGCCTGGATCGGCCGGGAGGCGCGCGAGCTCGGCGAAGGTGGGCGTGAGGTCGATCGGTCCGGCGGCGAACGGCAGCGCGCGCGGCGTGAGCCCCGGACCGCGCACGCACAGCGGCACGCGCAGCTTCACGTCCCACAGCGTGCGGCCGTGGAAGAACTCGCCGTTCTCGCCCAGGGCCTCGCCGTGGTCGCTGGTCAGCACCAGGAAGCCGTGCGCGAAGTAGTCGCGCGCCTCCAGGGCGTCGAGGAACTCGCCGAAGCCGCGGTCGAGGTCGCGCACGCCTTCCTGGTACAGCGTGCGCAACTCGCCCGCGTACTGCGCTGCCAGGCGGAAGCCGGCCGCGGCGGTGGGCGAGCGCACGCCCGCCGTGACGCGCGCCTTCTCGAGCAGCGCGTCGTAGGCGGACGGATCCTCGCTCGGACCGACGCGATAGGGCTGGTGCACGCGGTAGGTGTGCACCACCAGGAACACGGGCCGGCCGTCGTCGCGCGCCAGGAACTCGCGCGCGTCGGCCAGGGTCAGGTCGAGGTCCCACTGCGGCCACTCGCGCTGCTCGAACCACTCGAAGCCCTGCTCGAGCCCGAAGATGGGCGAGAAGAAGCTGCCGTCGGTGATCGCGCCGGTGCGGTAGCCCGCGTCCGCCAGGCGTTCCGCGATGGTGCGGTGGAAGGCGGGCAGGGACAGGTCCTCGTCCGTGGCGCCGTGCTGGCCCGGGTGGAGGCCCGTCAGGAGCGAGCTGATCGAGGGCAAGGTCCAGGCCGCGTTCGCGCGCGCGGCGGGGAAGCGCAGCGAGGCTTCGGCGAAGCGGTTCAGGTTCGGGGCGAGGGCCGCATCGCCGCCGCCCTGGGCCAGCGCGTCGGCGCGCAGCGTGTCCACCAGGAACAGCACGATGTCCGGCCGCGCCGGCCACGGCCGCGCGCCGGGCCGGCCGCGCGCGAGCGGCGCGATCGAGGGCGCGAAGAACGCGCCGAGGCCGGGCACGCCCTCGACCTCGAAGGCCAGGCGTGCGCCGGGCTTGCCGCGCGCGGGCAGCGGCAGCGAGACGAATTCGGGCTCGCGCGCGCCGCCGGGAAAGCTGCGTTCGCCCAGCATCTCGCCGTCGAGGCGCACACGGATCGCCACGGCGCCGCTCTCGCTCTCGCCGCCGTGCACGAAGCGGAACGAGAGCTCGCTGGCGGGCGGCACGTCGAGCGCGAGCTCCTCGCGCGCGCCGCTCCAGACCGGGATGCCCGTGCCACAGAAGCGTCCGAGGCGCAGCTCCCAGCGCCCCTCGTCGCGGCGGCCGTTCTCCAGGCGCACGGCGAGGCGCATCGACGAGGGCCGCTCGTCCCCGGGCCAGCACAGGGTCAGGCGGCGGTCCTCGATGTGATACTCGAAGGGCGCGAGCGCGCGCGCCTCGTCGACCCGCACCAGCTGCGCGAAGAGGCGCGCCTCGTCCGCCGCCGCGGACGCGACGGCAGCCGGCAGCGCCAGCGAGAAGGTGCCGACCGCGCTCTCCACGCGCCAGCTCGAGGAGGGCAGCACGCGCTCGTTCGCGCCGAGCACGAGCAGGCTCGGCGGCACCGGGCTGATCTCGGCCGGGAGCCTCAGCGTGAGGCGCCCCGGCTCGAGGCGGATCTCGCCGGGCTCGAGGGGCCGATCGGCCGGGGCCCGCGGGTACTCGCGCCCGCGCCCGATCAGCCGCGGTCGCAGGCCGCAGGCGCGCCAGGCGCCGCCGGGCAGTGCCAGCGTGTAGCAGCTCGGGGTCTCGGCCGGCTGCCACTCCGCGTCCGCGATCGCGAGCTCGAGGCCGAGCCCGAGGTCCTGGGGCACGAGCTGGGTTCCAGTCGGAGTGGGCGCCGCGCGTTCCCACTCGGCGACCTGCGCGGAGAGCGCGCGCGGCGCGAAGGTCCGCGTCAGGGCCATCCAGCTCGGCTCGCGCTCGCCGGCGCAACCCGCCAGGGCGCAGGTTCCCAGGGCGAGCGCGGCGGCCAGCGGGCTGCCGCGCCGCCGGACCGGACCCGCGCCGTCGAGATCGAGGGCAGTCATGGGCGCGAGGGCCGAGCCCCCGCCGGATCCTACCCCCCGAAACGGGCCCGCGCACGCAGGCGTAGCCTCGCGACCGAGCTCGATCGTGCCGGTTCCTTCCCCGTCGCGGGGCCGCCTCGCTACCGTCGGAGTCCCCGCTGGCCTCGTCCCCTCCCATCCCCATGCTCGCCCGCCTCCTCTCGCTGCTCGCCGCGCTCCTCCTCGCTCCCGTCGCCCAGGCCTGCGAGAGCCCGGCGCGCGCGGCTCCGGTCTCCGCCTCCGCCGCGACCGAGCTGCGCGCGCTGGAGCTGATCGGTCCGGACGGTGTCGCCCGCGCGCTGGCCGAGTTCGCGCCCGGGTTCGCGCGCGGCGAGGTCGTGGTGCTGGCCTTCACCGAGGTCGGCTGCCCGATCGCGGACAAGCTCGCGCCACGCCTCGAGCGTCTGGCGCGCGAGTTCGGCGCCGGCGCGAGCCCGGTGCGCTTCCTCGGCATCGACGCCAGCCTGCAGGACTCGCCGCTCGAGATCGCGCGCGCCTCGGCCGAGCTGGGGCGCACCTTCGTCGTGCTCGCGGACGCGCGCCAGGAGCTCGCACGCGCGCTCGGCGCGCGCACCACCACCGAGGTGTTCGTGTTCGACGGCGCGGGCCGGCTGGCCTACCGCGGCGCGGTCGACGACCAGTACGCGCTCGGGGCCGCGCGTCCGGCCCCCACGCAGGGCTTCCTGGTGAGCGCGCTGAACGCGCTCGCGGCCGGCACGACGCCGTCGCCGGCCGAGACCGAGGCGCCGGGTTGCCTGCTGACGCTGCTCCCCGAGCACGAGTTCGCCGCGCCCGTGAGCTACGCGCGCGACGTGGCGCCGATCCTGCAGCGCCGCTGCCAGTCCTGTCACCGGCCGGGGGCGGTGGGGCCGTTCGCGCTGTCCGATTACGACTCGGCCAAGGGCCGCGCCAAGATGATCGCCAGCGTGGTGGGCGAGGGCCGCATGCCGCCCTGGAACGCGGACGAACGCTTCGACGGCGTGTTCGCGAACCAGCGCAAGCTCACGGCCGCCGAGAAGGAGACGCTGCTCGGCTGGGTCGCGCAGGGCATGCCGCGCGGCGATCCGGCCGACGAACCGGCCCCGCGCGTGTGGCCCGAGGGCTGGTCGATCGGCACGCCGGACGTCGTGTTCTCGCCCGACTACGACATGCTCGAGGAGCAAGCGCTCCCGAGCGAGGGCTACGCCGTGCCGCGCGAGGGCGTGCTCGACTACCGCTACTTCACGGTGAAGACGGACTTCCCCGAGGACCGCTGGGTCAGCGCGCTCGAGGTCAAGCCCGGCGCGGCCGACGTGGTGCACCACGTGCTGATCGCGCTGCGCGAGGCGAACGGCTCCATCGACGAGCGTTCGTACCTGGCGGTGTACGTGCCGGGCGACACGCCCTCGGTCTACCCCGAGGGCTATGCCAAGCGCCTGCCGGCCGGGGCGACGCTCGTGTTCCAGCTGCACTACACGCCCAACGGCAAGGAACGCTTCGACCGCTCGCAGCTCGCGCTGCGCTTCGCCAGCGAGCCGCCGCTGTTCGAGGTGCAGACCGACGCCGTGGTCAACGAGGACTTCGAGATCCCGCCCGGGGCGCCGGCGCACGAGGTGCGCGAGAAGATGCGGCTCGGCGAGGACACGGGCGTGGTCGCGCTGTTCCCGCACATGCACCTGCGCGGCAAGGACTTCCGCTTCGTCGCGCACCTCCCCGACGGCAAGCAGCAGGAGCTGCTCTTCGCGCACTACGACTTCCAGTGGCAGGAGTCGTACCTCCTGCCCGACCCGTTGCTCCTGCCGCAGGGCACCGTGCTCGAGTGCATCGCGCACTACGACAACTCGAAGGCCAACCCGAACAACCCCGATCCCTCCAAGACCGTGCGCTGGGGCGATCAGTCCTTCGAGGAGATGTTCATCGGCTACTTCGACAAGGTCGTGCCGCTGGAGTAGGGCCGGCGCGGGCCCTCAGCGCCCGAAGCCGAAGCCCAGGGTGAGCTCGAGCGTGCTGTACTCCGCGCCGATCAGTCCGCGCACGTCCAGGCTCAGCGGGACCTCGGTGTGCTCGCCGAACTGGTCGCGCAGGACGTTCCAGAGCAGGCCGCTGCGCAGGTAGAGCGCCGGGCGGAACTTGCTGCGCTCGTGCTCCACCATGGGGATGTCGCCCGCGCCCGGCGTGAGTTCGGGCTGCACGAAGTGCTCCACGTTGCGGGTCTGCTGGAAGGCCGTGCCCACGCCGATGTAGGGCTGGACGCGCGCGCCCTTGCGGTAGATCTGGCGGGCGCCGAAGCTGAGCTCGTAGAAGTCGCTCTCGCGCTCGGAGTCCACGAGCAGGGTCGGGGTCGAGGTCGCCGGGTCCGTGACACGGCGCCGCCCGTCGCCGGTGCCGTTGGCGTAGCGCGCGCCGACTTCGATGGCCCAGCCCCCCGTACCGGGCTCGTCGAGCACCAGCTCGAGGCCCAGGACGTCGGCCTTCGGAACGAACCCGTTGACCGCCCACTTGCCACCCAGGACGGAAGCGTGCCAGGAGTTTCCGCGGAACGGGATGCGCGGAGCCGTGCTGGCGCAGGCGCAGCAGGGCGCGAGCAGGAGCGCCCACCGGAGTGCCGTTCGCATCGCGCTCATGGTCGGGGAGCGCGGAGAGGCAAGCAAGGGACGACGCGTGCTCAATGCTTCTCCGGGGTCTCGACGCCCTGCGGAGCACTGCCCTCATCGTCCTCCGCTCCCTCGCCGCCGTAGCCGAGTCGCTGCAGCTCGCGCAGGAGCTGCTCGCTCAGGAGCGCTTCCGCCGCGGCGGAGGAGGGCACGAGCAGGCGCCGGAGCAGGTCCGCATGGCGGCGCGCGAGCCCCGCGGCCCAGCCAGCGTCCTGCACGGCGTGCTCTCCGAGCGGGTCGAGGGCGAGCTCGTAGGCCGACCCGCACGAGCCCGATTCGAAGTCCTCGGGGCGCTCGGCGAGCAGCTTGTGGCTCGCCTCCACCAGCGAGAACTGCGTGGTCTTCTGCAGGCGGAAGGCCCACGCGGGGCGCTCGCGTTCGACCTCCAGCAAGGACTGGCCGTACCAGAGCGGATCGCGCTCGAGGCCCGCGAACCCGGCCAGGGTGGGGGCCAGGTCGAGCAGGGTCACGCCGTAGGGGACCGCGCGCGGCGCGAGCCCGGGGCCATGCACGAGGAGCGGGATGCGCAGCTTCGACTCCCACAGCGGCCCGCCGTGGAAGATGTCGTCGTTCTCGCCCAGGGCCTCGCCGTGGTCGCTGGTGAACACCACGACTCCGCGCGCCAGGAGGCCGTTGCGCTCGAGCCCGGCCAGCAGCTCGCCGAAGCCGCGATCGAGGTCCTTCACGCCCTCGTGGTACAGCGCGCGGTAGTCCGGAACGAGCTCCGCCAGACTCCGCAACCATTCCTCCTCGGGGATCTTGTGGCGCATCGCCAGCGGCTGGAAGCGCCGCTTGAGCTCGTTCCACGGCCCGATGTCCTCGTCCGCTCCGACGCGGTAGGGCATGTGCGTGCGGTAGGTGTGCACCACCAGGAACACCGGGCGCCCGTCGTCCTGCTCCAGGAACTCGAGCGCGCGCCGGATCGTCCAGTCGAGGTCCCAGCGCGAGGACGGGTTCGGGAAGAAGCTCTCGAAGCCCTGGTCGAGCCCGTGGGTGGGCGCGAAGAAGGCTGCGTCGGTGACCGCGCCGGTACGGTAGCCGGCCCGCGCCAGGCGCTCGACCAGCGTGACGACCTCGTCCGGCAACGACTGGTGCGTGTCGTTGGCCGTGTGCTGGCCCGGCGCGAGCCCCGTGAGCAGCGTCCCGATCGAGGGCAGGGTCCAGGCGGCGTTCGCGCGCGCGTTCGGGAAGCGCACGGCGCCCTCGGCGAAGCGGTTCAGGTTGGGCGCGAGCTCGTGCGCACCGCCGCCGAGCGCCAGCGCATCCGCGCGCAGCGTGTCGGCCAGGAACACGACCATGTCGGGGCGCGCGTCGGGCCAGGGGCGCGCGGCGTAGTTCCCGAAGCGCGCCGGGCCGAGCACCGGATGCAGGAGCAACAGTTGCCCGGGTGGGCCCTCGACCTCGAAGGCGAGCCGCGCCCGCGGCCGCGCGCGCGGCGGCAGCTCGAAGCGGATGCGGTGGTCGGCCGCGGCCAGTGCGCCCGAGTCCGCGCGGCTCTCGAACACCAGCGCACCGTCGAGGCGCACGCGCAGCGTCAGCGGCGCCGGCGCCGAGCGTGTGAGGAAGCGCAGCTCGCAGGTGAGCTGGCTCGCCGCCGGCACGTCGCAATCGAGCTCGGCCGCGCGCCCGCTCCACACCGGGATGCCGGAGTGGTACTCGTCGCTGGCGATGCGGACGCGCCACACGCCGTCGGCCGCCCGGCCGCTCTCGAGGTACTGCACCAGGCGCAGCTCGGCGGGCGGCTCGAGGCCCGCGGGGAGCGCGAGCTCGATCCGCCCGCGCTCCACGCGGAAGCTCCCCGCCGCGAGCGGCAGGTCGGGCAGCGCCTCCTTCGCGCCGAAGGACGGTCCCTCGAGCCTCAGGAACCCGAGGGTTCCGAAGGCGAAGGCCCCGCCGGGCAGCGCGGTCGTCCAGCGCCCAGCTTGTGCGAGCGGCTGCCAGTCCGCGCGCGCGAGCGGCTGGACGACCTGCACGCCCAGGAAGAACTCGCGCCCGGCGTCCGGGTCGAGGCCGGCCGCCTGCTGCCAGTCCCGCGCCAGCGGCAAGAGCGGCGCGGGCTCGTAGCCACGGGCGAGCGCGATCCAGCGCGGCGGGACGGCGCCCTCGCTCCCGCAGGCCGCGGCCAGGCTCGCGAGCAGCACGGCCGTCCAGCGCGCAACGCAGGCGGCAGGACCGAGCCGGGCGAACGGAGGCAGCGGCCGCACGCCGAGCAGGATAGCCGGCGCGCGCACGGGCGCGACAGGCGCTATCCGCCGCCGCTCGCGGCCGCTTCGGCCGTGCCCGCCTCGTCCGACTCCTCGGCCCCGCCCCCGTCGGTGCCCTCGGCAGGAGCCGCATCCTTGCCGGAGAGGTGGTCGAGGATCCGCTGCAGGTTTTCCGCCGCGTCGCTGCGGCTGGTCTCGAGCGCCTGGCGGTCCTCCGCCGAGAGCTCGGGCGCGGCCAGCTTTTGGTCGAACAGCTCGAGCGCGCGCCGGAACATGAGCTCGGCCCGCGGATAGTCCGGACCGACGTGGTAGATCAGCATCAGGGCCGTGTCGTTCAGGAGCTGCGGATCGTCCGGGCTCAGGGCGAGCGCGCGCTCGTAGGCCGCGAACGAGCGTCCATAGAGATCGTCGAGCAGCGCCTGCTCCGGCTTGCGGGTGTGCTCGCGGCGGGCCTCGAGCTCCAGGCGCTCGCCCTCGTCGCGCAGGAACAGTCCGAGGTTGTTCCAGTGGCGCGGCTCGCTCGGCAGCGCTTCGGCCAGCATTCCCGCCAGGAAGGCGGCGTCGAGGTTGCGCGGTGGCTCCTGCGAGGCGCACCAGCCCAGCAGGCTCTCGAAGGCGCGCAGCGCACCGCCCGCGCTGGCGGCGACGCTCACCATCGAGACGGGATCGGCGTCCCAGCCGGAGTGCATGGCCGCCAGGGCGCCTTCGGAGTCCTTGCGGTACTGGCGCGCGAGCCCGAGGTAGAACCAGCCGTTCGAGAACTGCGGGCCGTGCGCGAGCGCACCCTGGAAGGCTTCCTCGGCGCCCTTCCAGTCGGCCGCGACGAAGCGCGCCCACCCCAGCCACCACAGCAGCGTTCCCGCGCGCGCGTCGTCCGGACCGAGGCGCTCCTCGAGGCGCGTGTGCCCGAGCTCGAGCGCGGCGCGGAAGCCGTTCGGGCGCTCGTCGTCGGGCTCGACCTTCAGCGGGCGCAGGAGATTGAAGGCCTTCGCGTACGGGAAGGCGGCTGGATTCCAGGCCAGGGCCGTGGCGTAGGCCTCGGTCGCCTCGGGGCCCTTCTGCTTCCACACCAGGGTGTGTCCGAGCTGGGTCGCGGCCTCGGCCAGGCGGGCCTGCGTGGGCTCGTCGCTCGGCGTCCCGAAGGCCGCCACCGCGCGCGTGAAGGAATCGGCCGCCTCGGACCACAGCGCCTCGACCTCGGGGCTGCCCGGCTGATCGGCCTCGGCCTCGGCGAACTGCGCCAGGACGATGCGCCCGCGCAGCAGCCAGGCCGGCCCGGAGGCCGGCTCGACCTCGACCGCGTGGTCGGCGGCGAAGCGCGCGCTGTCGAGCTTCTCCACGTACCAGGCCGCGCCCGCCAGCGGCAGGTAGGCGTCGCGATAGCGCTCCGGCTCGGCGCGCACGGCCTGCTCCAGGAAGTTCGCGGCGTCCACGAAGTTCATGTGCACGCTGGCGTCGCTCACGCCGTCGGCCAGGTAGCCCTCCGCGCGGCGGGCGAAGGCCATGCCGTAGAGGTAGAGCATCTCCGTGCCGTTCTCGCCGGCGCGATCGAGGGCGTCGAGCGCGTCGAGCGTGTCGTTGCTGCGGCGCTGGTCCATCCAGGCGCGCAGCACCCACATGCGCGTGCGCAGCGACTCGCCGTCGGCGGCCGCGGCGGAAGCGAACAGCGCCTCGGCCTCGGCCGCCTGGCCGGCCGCGAGCTGCGCGCGTCCCGCGGCGATGCGCGCCTCGTATTCGGCCTGGGACAGGCGCGGGCCCGCGATGGCGGCTGCGTGCGTGCGCGGAGCCGAACCGGCGGCGGAGGAGCAAGCGCCCGAGAGCGCGAGCAGCAGGAACGGGAGAGCAGGGTCGATTCGCACGGAGGGGGGGGAGGAATGGGTCAGCGGACGGCGCAGGGCTCGCCCCAGGCCAGGAACTCCTCCCGGTCGGGGGCGCGCTCACCGCGCACTTGGGGCAAGTAGGAGTTCTGCACCTCGGGACGAGTCGGCCAGATCTCGAGCGACTTCTCGAACCACGGGCGCGCGGCCGCGGCGTTGCCGCGATGGAACCATTCCAGCACGCCCATGTTCTGGTGTGCGTCGCCCCAGGCCTCGGTCAGGAGCTCGATCTCGCTCTCGAGCGCGCTGGCGCGTTCGGGCGAGGCTTCCACGGCCAGCTCGGCCCTCTTGGCCTCGAGCTGGGGACCGCCCATCTCGACACAGCGCAAGAGCAACTGCTCGGCCAGGCCGAGGTCGTGGCGCAGGTAGTACACTAGCACCAGCGCGGCGTCGTTGACCACGCGCACGTCGTTCGGCACGAGCTCGGCGGCCGGGCGGTAGGCCGCCCAGCTGCGCTCCAGGATCGCGCGCGCGCGCGCCAGGCGTTCGTCCGCGGCACGTGCAAAGGCCGCGCGCTCCTCGGGCGAGCCGGGCGGCAGGCCGGCGATGCCGGCCCGCGCGCGCAGCTCGGCCAGGACCTCGACGTTGCCGACCAGGCCCCGCGCCGCGCGGCACAGGCCGCGACCCTCGCGCTCCAGGTCCACTCCGGCGTCGCGCAGGAAGAAGCCGGCGTTGTTGGCCCACAGGTACTGGTCGGGCTGGAGCTCGTGCAGGTGCTCGAACACCTCACCCGCGGCCAGGTTGTCGTTCTTCGAGTAGGCGTCGGCCACGAAGAACAGTCCCTGGATGCCGCTCTCGAGGCGGCCGGGGAGCTGCCACTCGACTCCGCGCTCGAGGAGCTCGTTCATCGCCAGGAACTCGCGCTCTGCCCGCGCCATGTCGGCCGCGTGGTAGGCGCACCAGCCGCGCGCCAGCCGGCACACGACCTCGAAGCCGAGCGCCCCCTGGGCGAACTCGGGCGCGCGCTCGCGCAGCGCGCGGAACTCTTGCTCGGCCGCGCGGAAGGGCTCCGGATCGAGCACGCGCGGGTCCTTCTCGTAGCCCTGGAGCGCGAGTTCGAAGTGCGCCGCGGCCAGCTGCCAGCGTGCGGCCAGGACCTCGGGGTGCGCGGCCACGTAGGTCTCGAAGGTCCGCACCGTCGCGGCCGCGCCCTCGAGCTCCTGGCCGACGCGCGCCAGGCGCGCGAGCAGCCCGACGTCCTCGGGCACGCGTTGCAGACCACGCAGGAGCGTCTCCTTGGCCGCGCCCAGCTGGCCCTCCCACTGGTAGAGGTCCGCCAGCGTGGACCAGGCCCAGGGATCGTCGCTGGCGCGGCCCAGGCACTTTCCCAGCGCGTCCTCGCTCTCGCGGAACAACGCGGGCGCGTCGTCGCGCGACTCCGCGCGCGCGCTGGCGTAGGCGGCGTAGACCTGCTCGGCGTAGATGCGTTCCGGCGTGCCCCCGAACTCCTCGGGCAGCGCGTCGTCCGGCCCGCGCTGGGCCATGCCACGGCGCGCGAACTCGAGCGCTGCCTCCTTCTGGTTCAGCCACCAGGAGGCACGGCTGGCGCCGAAGAGGCCGTGGGTCGACTCGCCCGCGCCGCGATAGAACTCGAGCGCGTCCAGCAGCGCGCCCTGGATCAGGCCGGGCGAACCGCCGCCGCCCTGGATGCGGGCTTCCGCCAGCCGCAGGCTCGCGTCGGCCTTGAGCAGACGCACCTCGGGGTCCTGGGGCGCGATCTCGAGCGCCCGGTCGATCTCGATCAGCGCATCCTCGGGCGCTCCGCCCAGGATCCGTGCGCGCGCACGCGTCAGCCGGTCGGTGAGCAGGAGTTCGTCGAGCACCTCGCGCGCGCTCTCGAAGTCGCCTTCTTCGACGCAGCGGATGGCCTGCGCCTGGAGTTCACCGCTCTCCTCGGGCTCGGGCGCCGCCGACGCGGGAGAGTGCGCCCGGGGTGCGCGCGAGCGGGAACCCTGGCAAGCGGCGAGGGACAGGACGCAACAGAGCGCGCCGAGGAGCGTGCGGGGCATGAACCGGAACGGGAACGCAGGGGGAGCGGCGTGGACGTCGCGCGCGGACGAGGGGGGTCGAGGAGAACGCCGCACGGGGAGGGGGCGAGATTCTAGCGGGGACTCTATGCCGCTCCCTGGGCCGCGACTACCTTTTCGGACAGGACGACGAGCTCCTGGCTGGCGCCGGGAATACCGCTCGTCCGTGCGGCGTCCCTGCTCCCCACGGTTGGGTAGGGCTCGCGCCCGCAGGCTCCACCGTCCCGTTTCGGCAGGCTCACGGCTCTTGTCCCTCACGTCTCGGATCCTCTGGTTGCTCGGCGGCGGCGCGCTGCTCTCCGGCTGCACCGACAACGTGACCTGCGTCTTCACGACCGGGTGTCAGGGCGGCTCGGGCGCGGTCTCCGACAACCAGGCCTTCCTGCCGGTCGACGGCGAATGGATCGTGGATGGGCGGCCCGTGGTCCAGGACTTCTTCCCGAGCGGGACGCAGAACCCGGGCACGACGCCGGTGGTCCTGGTCTTCAGCGAGTCGATGCAGGAGCGGAGTCTCACGGGCGCGATCGAGATCGTGCCGCTGGTCGGCGGCGGTCTGCCCGACATACCGCTCACGGGCGTGGCGCAGGCCCTGGTGTGCGAGGGGCGAGTCCTCGTGCTGCTGCCTTCGAACGCGAACCCGCTCGACCCCGGCGACTACGTGGTGCGCTTGGGGGAGCAAGCCGTGGTGCTCGACCTCACGGGACAGGAGCTCGACCTGGCCCCCGGGGCGCGCATCGGCAACTTCAGCGTGGCCGATCCCGACCCGGCCCTGCCGCGCCTGGTGACGACCTTCCCGGCCGCCGGGGCGAGCAACCAGGGCGAGACCACGAGCCTCCTGGTGGTCTTCGACCGGCCCGTGCAGGCGGCCTCGATCACGGCCGCCTCGTTCGACGTGCGCGTGGGCGGCGTGGCGCCGGCAGACGATCCACCGCCCACGCCGGTTGCGGCCCCGAGCCCGGACCCGCGCGCCTTCCTGTACCGCAGCACGGATGCCGGCGGTCGGCCCGTGCGGCTCGGCACCAACGTGCAGGTCGAGCTGCGCCTCTCTCCGACCGGCGCCAAGATCACCGAGAGCGACGGCGACGCGCTCGCGGCCACGACGATCCGTTTCCAGACGCTCACCTTCGCGGCCCCGCTCGGGTCCAGCCTGCTGTCCGATCCCCCCGATGCCATCGGCCTCGCCAATCTCACCCCGGGCGATCCCGAGGAGCTCACGGTGGAGGTCGATCTCGACGCCGCCCAGCCGAGCGACAACCTGGACCTGTTCCTGTTCGGCCAGCAACGCAGCACCGATCCGAACTCGCCGCTGATCGCGCTGCAGCGAACCCTGCGCCTGACGGGGACGGCGCCGATCACGAGCGCGCTCTTCACGCGCGCGGACGTGGCCCTGCAGATCTCCTCGCGACCGGACGACGTGCGCTTCGAGGACGGCCCGGTGACCTTCGCCTTCCGCGCGCGGCGCGGCGGGATCGTGACTCCGCTGCGCGTGCTGGACCTCGACCCGGCCGCCGACACGATCCAGGATCCGCTGCTCGACACGACCGTGCCGGTGATCGGCGACCTGCTCGGATCGAACGGGACGGACGAGTTCCGCTCGGACCTGCGCAACCTCTCGCTGGCCGGCTACACGGGCGCGAACGAGCGCCTGCGCAGCGTCGAGGTCACGACCCTGCTGGGCGACAACGGCCCGCTGGCGCCGGTGGTGGGCGCGGGCGCGGGCGCGGGTGACGCCTTTCTGGCGGCGCCCGTCCCGCTCGGGATCGTGTCCGGGGGCAGCACCACGTACTCCTTCGTGCCCCGTGACGCGGCCCAGAACGCCGCGCCGACCCTGAGCGGGGCGTACACGCAGGTGGGCGTGGTCGGGCCCGACCCGCTCGTGCCCGGGGGCCCGCTCGAGATCGAGGTGTTCGATTCGCGCACGCTGGAGCCGCTGGCCGGCGCGCGCGTGATCCTGCACTCGGACCCCGGCACGGGCGTGACCTTTCCCTTCCATCAGGTCGGCCTCACGCTGGCCGACGGAACGATCGGCATGGTGGCTGCGCCCGTGGCCACGATCGCCACGGTCGAGCGCGCCGGCTACGACCTGTTCACGCTGCACGGCGTGCCCAGCTCGCACCTCTCGGTTCCGCTGGAAGAGAGTCGCGTGCCTGGCGCGCGTGCCGCCGGTGCGGCGCGCACGGACGATGCCGGCGCTTCGGCCTTCCTCGCCGGCCTCGATCGGCGCTACGACGACTCGCGCCGGTCGGTCCAGCTGCCGCGCGGCTTCTCCGGGGTGCCCTGCGGCACGGTCCAGGGCTCGCTCAGCTGTGCCTACGGCCCGGAGTCGATCCAGGAGGAGCAACTCGGCGCGCGCTCGTTCTTCGCCGGGGACTTCTCCCAGACCGAGGCGGGCTTCAGCGCGACGCAGCTCCTGCGCGCCTTCGCGCTGTCCGTGCCGTGCGCGCCGGTCGTCCGCAATGGCTTGCAGGCCGCCGACCTGGAGGTCACCCGGCTGCTGGACGACCCGGCCACCCCGCCGGAGGAGGCGACTCAGGCCATCCCGGCCTTCACCTTCCGTCTGGATGTCTCGAGCGGGGTCAACCTGCTCGCCGTGGCCGACGATCCGGCCACGAGCGGGGTGCTGTTCGCCGACGTCGAGGTCCTGATCCCCGGCCTGAACGGCGCCATCGCGGTGGCCCAGGCCATCTCCTTCGATCAGGGCGGGAACCGCTGGAGCGTGCGCGGGGCCCTGCCCGGCGCGATCACCGCCGCCGGGCCCCTGGGGGCCGACGGGATCGTGGCCCCCGACCCGTTCGTGCGGGTCGAGATCGCCGACCAGGAGGGCAACGTCGCCGGCGTGCGTCCGCGCCTCTCGACCCTCGTGGCCGGCGGAGCGAACCCGGAATTGCGGGCCCTGTCCGCGCCCACGCAGCTCGCCCCTGCCCCGGCCGCCCAGACCGGCGCCCAGGCCTTCACGATCGCGCTCACGCACGTGATCGGCGACGAGCGCAGCGAGAACCAGAAGGGCCTCTACCGGGTCGATCTCGAGGACGACCAGGGCCGGCGCTGGACCCTGTGGCGCTTCGATCCGCCCGGCGCGGCCAGCGTTCCGATCCGCGTGGTGGACCCCGCCGACGGGGGTGGGGTCGGGCTGTCCGACGGCAGCGTGCAGACCTCGGTTTCCGCCTACGCCTGGAGTTCGCTCTCACCCACCGCCTTCCTGTGGAGCGACGTCGAGCGCGAGTTCGAGCTGTTCGCGCGGGCGGAACCGTTCTCGTTCGGGAAACCCTGAACTCGCGCGCACTTCGCGCTCGCAGCGCGGCGTGCTCGAGCGCTAGAATCCGGCCCTTTCCGGCCCCTCGCAGAAGCACTCCATGTTCGCCCGCTCCCCGGCTCGGATCCTCGCCTGCCTCCTGCTGGTCTCGCTCCCGCTCGCTGCCTGTCACACGACCGGCAAGGCTCCGCAGACCGCCGACGTGCGCGGCGCGCTCGAACGGCTGGTCGAACTGCAGCCGGTGGACGTCGCCGTCGCCCCGGTGCGCGATCAGACGAACTCCCAGCGCGTGCCGCTCGAGGTCTTCCGAACGGCCTTCGTGGAGAGCTTGGTGGAGCGTCACTACAGCCCGCTCGCGCCCGGCTACGTCGACGCGAACTGGGTCGAGGCCGCCTTCAAGGGCACGCCTCCGCCCGATGGCCTGCTGGTCGTGGCCGTGACCAACTGGGATCCGTCGCACCTCTACTCCACCGGGCGGGTCGCGGTGACGGCCGAGATCGTGCTGTTCGAGGGCGGCGACACGACCGGACGGGTGCTCTGGCAGCGCAGTCTCGAGCAGCAGGTGGAGATGGGCGACGGCCGCGGCACCCCGCCGGCCGCCGGCCAGGACCTGATCCCGAAGGCCGTGCGGCTCTTCGCCCAGGACGCCCTGCGGGCCCTGCCGATGCGCGACCCGGTGGCCGCGCGCCAGGCGGACCCGGCCCGCTAGCACTGCGCGCTCCGAGCCCGCGCCCTCGCTCGGCCCGGCTGGCGGCGGCCGCCGTCGGCCGCTAGACTGCGCGGAGCACAGGCCCGGACGTCGTGGACACGCGCAGCGTGTCGCGTCCGAACCGCGCGGGTTCCCAGTGGGGACTCGAGCGGCGCACCTCCCGCCCGGAGACCTTCCTCTGGGCCCGAGGCAAGTCGGCCTCCGCAGGCGCAGCCAGACAGAGAACTCGATGCCCATTCACGCCGAGCGCAAGAAGGAACTCATCCAGGAGTTCGCGATCCAGAAAGGCGACAACGGATCCCCCGAGGTCCAGGTCGCGATCCTGAGCGAGCACATCCGCAACCTGACCGAGCACCTGAAGGCCCACCGCAAGGACTACACGTCGCGGCGCGGGCTCCTGATGATGGTGGGGCAGCGCAGCAAGCTGCTCGGGTACCTCAGGAAGAGACACCCGCAGCGCTACCAGGCCGTGGTCAACCGCCTGGGCCTGCGGCGTTAGGACTCTGGGTGCCCTCCGGTTCGCTCCCGACTGCGCGGCCCGGCCCGCGTGCCGGAGCGACGGGGCGGCCCGAGGTCGGCTCGCGGTCCGTGCGTGCGCGTCGGGAGGACCAGGCGTCCCCGGCGGGGCTCGGGCGCCCACGGTGACCAACGAATCAGAGGAAGACGAACCAGACGTTCCAGAGAGGCAATAGAGGACAACGATGACGAATGCAAAGTACGCCCGCGTCGAGCTGGAGCTCGGGGGCAAGACAGTGATCCTGGAGACGGGCCAGATCGCACGCCAGGCCCAGGGCAGCGTGCTGGTCACCTGTGGCGAGACCCAGTGCTTCGCCGCCGCCTGCATGGGGCCCGAGAAGGAGGGAACCGACTTCTTCCCGCTCACGGTGGACTACCGCGAGACGACCGACTCCGCCGGCAAGATCCCGGGCGGCTTCTTCAAGCGCGAAGGCCGGCCGACGACCAAGGAAATCCTCACCATGCGCCTGATCGACCGCTCGATCCGGCCGCTGTTCCCCGAGGGTTTCAAGCGCGAAGTGCAGGTCATCTCGCGCGTCTTCGGCTACGACGGCGAGAACCCGGCCGACGTGCTGGCGATGATCGCCTCCTTCGCCGCGCTGCACGTCAGCAACCTGCCGTTCCACGGCGCGCTGGGCGCGATGCGCATCGGCAAGGTGGACGGGCGTCTGAAGGTCCTGCCCTCCGATCCGGAGAAGCGCAACGAGAGCGACCTCGACCTCGTGGTCGCCGGACACCGCGACGCGATCGTGATGGTCGAGGCCTCGGTGCGAGAACTGCCGGAGGCGGAGGTGCTCGACGCGCTCGAACTCGCCCACGACCAGATCAAGCTCCTGTGCGCGGCGCTCGACGAGCTGCGCGCGCAGGCCGGCAAGCAGAAGGAGGCCTTCAGCGCGCCCCTCAAGGAAGCGGCGCTCGAGGCCAGGGTCGCGGGCTACGCCGAGCGCGTGCGCACGGCCCTCTCGACCCCGGGCAAGGAGGCCCGGCACGACGCGCTGGCCGAGGTCGAGGCCGCGTGCGTGGCCGAGATCTGCGCGGGCGTCTCCGAGGACCTGCGCGAGGCGCGCGAGAAGACCGTCAAGGGGGTCTTCTCCGACCTCGCCTACAAGGTCGAGCGCTTGATGATCGTCGATGGCTTGCGCGTCGACGGCCGCAAGCACGACGAGATCCGCGAGATCACGATCGTCCCCGACTTCATCCCGCGCCACCACGGCTCGTCGCTCTTCACGCGCGGTGAGACCCAGGCCCTGGTCTCGTGCACGCTCGGCACGCCCGACGACCAGCAGATCATCGATGGCATCGAGGAGGAGTACAAGAAGGCCTTCTACCTGCACTACAACTTCCCGCCCTACAGCGTGGGCGAGACCCGACGCTTGATGGGACCGGGCCGACGCGAGATCGGGCACGGGATGCTGGCCGAGCGCGCGCTCGCGCCGGTGCTGCCGCCGCGCGCGAAGTTCCCCTACACGATCCGGCTCGTGTCCGAGATCCTGGAGTCGAACGGCTCGTCCTCGATGGCCACGGTGTGCGGCGGGTGCCTCTCGCTGATGCTGGCCGGCGTGCCCCTGACGCAGCCGGTGGCCGGCATCGCGATGGGCCTGGTCCAGGAGGGCGAGCGCATCGCGGTGCTCTCCGACATCGCCGGTTCCGAGGACCACAACGGTGACATGGACTTCAAGGTCGCGGGGTCGGGCATCGGCATCACGGCCCTGCAGATGGACATCAAGATCAGCGGCGTGGGCCGGGCGACGCTCGAGAAGGCCCTCAATCAGGCGCGCGCAGGGCGCGTCCACATCCTGCGCAAGATGCTCGCGGCCGTGAACGGACCGCGCGCCGAGGTCTCACGCTATGCGCCGGCGATGGAGATGATCCGCATCCCGAGCGACCGCATCGGGTACCTGATCGGGCCGGGCGGCAAGAACATCAAGGGGCTGCAGGAGACCTACAAGGTCAAGATCTCGATCCTCTCCGACGACGGCGAGGTCTCGGTCTCGGGTCTCGACCGGCCCAAGGTCGAGCAGTGCCTGGACGTCATCCGGGCCATGACCGAGACGCCCCAGATCGGCGCGCGCTACAAGGGCACGGTCAAGAGCACCAAGGACTTCGGTGCCTTCGTGGAGATCCTGCCCGGGACCGAGGGCATGGTGCACATCTCCGAGCTGGCCGAGGGCTACGTGAACCGCGTCGAGGACGTGGTCAAGGTGGGCGACGAGATCGAGGTGGTCGTGATCCACGTGGACGACCGCGGCAAGATCAAGCTGTCGCACCGCCAGGCCCTGGTGAAGGCCTAGCAGCTAGGACCGGCTCGGCTTCCCTGCACGGGAGCTCTGCGCGGCGCGTCGGCTGGACCGGCGCGCCGCGTTCGTTTCCAGGGGGCCCGCGCGGGGCGGTGGGCGCTCGGTCGGGCCGCCGTGTTCACAAGAAAAAGACCTGGGCGAAGGTTGTGCGTGGATTCCCGATCCCTACCCTAAGTCTTGCCACGCTCCAGCCGATCCAAGCCTGCGGTCTCCTGGGGCAGAACACGAAACGATCCTTCCGTAGGGCTCCTCGAAGGGGGGGGCCGCCCCGAGGCCTCGGCCAGCGACGTTGCCATGAGCCACCGACTCTGCCTCAGCCTGATCCTGCTCGGCCTCGTCTTCGGGGGGGTTGCCCATTCCCAGCCCGAGCCCGCCAGCGCGCCCTCGTCCGCCTGGTGCGCCGCGAAGTGGGTGGCCGAGGAGGACGACAACATCTGCGGGATCAGCGACCTGAAGAAGGTCTCGAACCCCGCCAAGGTGGACTACGACGGTCTGTGGGACGCGACCCCGCAGATCAAGAAGATGAAGGAGAAGAAGATCGACCCCGAGTCCACCGAGGGCAAGGCGCTGCGCAGCCAGGCGAAGACGCTCATCACCAAGACCTGCGAGCTGGTGCGCGCCGCCAAGGGACACTGCGGCATCTGGAAGTCGATCAAGAACGAGGACGGGCGCAAGGTCCCGGACGTCACCGACGACGTGAAGGGCAAGCTGGACGAGTAGTCCGGCCGCGGCTCGCAACTGCGCCGGGCATTCGCTAGACCGATTGGCCCGCGTGATCCTCCCCACAAGTCTCTCGCCCGCCGCGGGGCTGGTCGTGGCGCTCGGCGCCCTCGGATGGGGCGCGTGCACCAGCGCACCCCCTCGTCGCACGGGCGACCTGGCCGCGATCGGTGAGCTGATGGAGGGAGCGCAGCCCGTCAAGGGCACCGAGGTCGAGGGCAGCGAGGCGCTCGAGCGCGACCCCTTCGCGCTGGCCGAGCCCGAGGCCGTGCACCTGTCGGGGGAGGACTCGGAACTGCTGCCGGTCCAGCAGAACCCCTACATCCGCTTCGGTGAGCGCATCATCGTGCGCTCCGGCGTGGGCGGCTCGCCGTTCATCACCAAGCCCTACTCCATGCCGGCCAGCAAGGCCCAGAAGCTGGTCGAGCTGATGGGGGCGCTCGAGCCGTTCCCCTTCCGCCCGCGGCCCGCGCTCGACCCCGCCACCGGCCAGGTCCCGCCGCTCGACCCGGGCGTGCTCGAATACCAGCTGCTCAAGGACTGGGACCAGGAGTTCTACTCGAACCTGAACCCGCCCGACGGCAAGGCCTTCGCGCCCGCGCAGGCGGTCGCGGTGACGCTCTCGGACGTGTTCGTGGTCACGGCCAGCTACGGCATGCTCGAGCAGTTCGAGGAGTTCCTCGACCTGTTCGCGGCCGGGGGCGTGCCGCAGATCGAGCTCGAGGCCAAGATCATCGAGGTGGTCGAGTCCGACCAGAGCGACGTGGGCTTCAAGTCCTCGTTCCTGTTCGGGAGCTCGAACTTCGTGCAGGGCTTCGGAGCGAACCTGCCCAACATCGCGGGCGGGGACACCGACATCCTGCCGGGCATCAAGGGCGGGACGGAGGCGATCCTGAACCTGGGCGCGGTCCAGAGCAGTCTGGCCTTCGACGCCGTGATCGAGGCCATCCGCACCTGGGACAACGTGCAGATCGACTCCCGTCCGAAGACGGTCGTGCGCGCCGGAGGGGTGGCCTTCATCGAGAGCACGACCGAGATCCCGTACTCGGAGATCAAGAGCATCTCGGACATCGGGAGCTTCACCGCTTCGACCGTGTACAAGAAGGTGGGGGTCCAGCTCTACATCTCGCCGCGCATCATCGGCACCAAGATGCTGGCGCTCGACGTGCACCTGATCGGATCGCAGCAGGTCGGCTCCCAGGCCACCTTCAGCATCAACAACTCGGTGATCGAGGTGCCCGTGATCGCCTACCGCACGGCCAAGACCGTGGTCTACCTCGAGCCGGGCCAGACGCTGGTGATCGGTGGGCTGACGACGCAGCGCGACCGCGAGCTGATCAACAAGGTCCCGATCCTCGGCGACATCCCGCTGCTCGGACTGCTCTTCCGCTCGAAGTTCACGCGCGCCGAGAAGCAGCACGTGCTCTTCGCCATCAGCCCGCGCATCCTGCAGCACTCCGATTTCGAGACGGAGTTCTAGCCCGTCCGCACCGGGCGCGCGGGGTCGGGACGGCAGAGCGGGGCCCCGCGCGCTACCCTGGTGGGCCGGCGGCCCGCCCGGGAAGAATCCCGGACGGAGTTCGTCCCAGCGACCCCCATGAAGCTCCTCGGCGCCCCGCATCAGGCCGCGCCCGCGCGCCGCGGCGCCGCGCTGATGCTGTCCTTCATGGTGCTCCTGGTGTTGATCCTGATCCTGGCGCAGATCCAGTACTCGACCAACACCAACGCGCGCGTGGCGCGCAACGAGGAGACGCTGGTGCTGATGGACTCCGCCATCGAGTCCTCCCTGCTGCAGGTGTTCGAGGATCTGAAGACGGACGCCGAGTCGGACTCGGGGGCCAGCGCCCCCGACCCGGGCGGAGGTCTGGAGGGCGGGGCCGCGGCCGGCGCGGGCGCGGAGGACAGCGGCCCGACCGACTCCAAGGAGGACGAGTGGGCGCGCCCCCAGCGCACGGAGTTCAGCGAGATCCAGCTGCGCATCCTGATCCAGGACGAGGACAGCAAGTTCAACCTGCTCTCGGTGCTCACGCCCGATCCGGAGGAGGCCGACAAGGCCCTCGATCGCCTGACGCGCGTGATCGAGTGGGCGCGCAAGGGCACGCGCGCCGAGATCGACGGAGCCACGGCGCGGCGCATGGCGAGCGCGATGCTCGACTACATGCGCCGGCGCGCCGACCAGGTCCTGCCCCGGCCCGAGCTCCTGAGCGACCGCGAGGAGGACCAGGACGTCGGGCTGCCGCTCTCGCTGCGCGAGTTCGTGGCCATCGACCCGGAGCTCTTCCCGGAGGACCTCTTCCGCGACTACGTCGACGAGGAGCGCGGCGAGGTGGTGCACTCGCTCGGTTCCTTCCTGACGGTGTGGTCGTCGCTCGGGACGGCCGAGGAGGCCCAGCAGCTGGCGCGCCAGGAGTCGGGCCAGACCGCCGTGGAGGACCAGCCGGGCGACGAGCAGGATCCCGAGGGCAACCCCGCCGGCGGCGGTGGCGGCGGTAGCGGAGGGACTGGCGGCGGCGGAAGCGGCGGGGGCAGCGGCGGAGGTGGGGATCCCGGCGCGGGCGGAAGCGGCGGGGGCGGGGCGACCGGCGGCGCTGCCGGCGGATCCGAGCCGCCGCCCGGCTGGGCCATGAACCTGAACACCGCGCCCGGGGCCGTGCTGCACGCGCTCATGGACCGGCGCGACCTGCCCTATCGCTTCTGGGACGACGTGGTCCTGTACCGCAACGAGAAGGACGAGGCGGTCGAGGAGAACGACGATCCGCCGCTCGACGAGTACGGCAAGGCCATCTTCGTGCGCCAGTACTTCCACTCCGTCGACGACCTGTCCAAGGTCGACGGCTGGGATTCCCTCGAGCCCATCGTGCAGGGCGAGCTCAAGGGCTTGCTCAAGACCCAGAGCCAGGTCTTCTCGATCTTCGTGACGGCGCGCAAGCCGACCGGCGAGGAGCAGATCGATCCGTTCTCGCGGCGCGAGGACGTGGAGCGCGAGGAGGCCAACTGGCAGGGGCTGGTGCGCACGGTGCGCGCGGTCGTGTGGCGGCGCGCGGTGGGGGAGGGCGAGATCGAGATCGTCCCGATCGTGCGCTGGGAAGTGCTCGACTACGTGCCCTTCGAGGTCCTCGACTTCCCCGAGGACCGCGCCCGCCGGTGAGCGCCCGTCGAACCCGCGCACGCACACCCGCCCTGCTGCGGCTGGACGTGTTCCAGCACCTGTTCGCGGCCGCGGCCGAGGAGATGGGTGCGGCCCTGCTGCGCTCCTCGTTCTCGACCAACATCCGCGAGCGCCGGGACTTCTCGTGCGCCCTGTTCGACGGCCGCGGGCGCATGATCGGCCAGGCCGCGCACCTGCCGGTGCACCTGGGCTCGACCCCCATGAGCGTGCAGGCCGCCATCGCGCGCGTGCGCATGGGCCCCGGTGACGCGGTGTTGCTCAACGATCCCTACTGCGGCGGCACGCACCTGCCCGACCTGACCCTGGTCTCGCCCGTGTTCCTGGCGGGCAGCGCGCGGCCCGACTTCTTCTGCGCCAACCGCGCACACCACGCCGACGTGGGCGGGGCCGCGCCCGGCTCGATGGCTCCGGCCGACGACGTCCATGGCGAGGGCCTGCGCATCCCGCCCGTGCACCTCGTGCGCGCCGGCGTCCTCGAGCGCGAGACGCTCGCGCTGGTGCTGGCCAACATGCGCTGCCCGCAGGAGCGCGAGGGCGATCTCCTGGCGCAATGGGCCACCAACCGCATCGGTGCGCAGCGTCTGGTGGCCCTCGCCGCCGAGCACGGCCGCGCGCCGTTGCGCGCGCGCGCCCAGGAGCTCATGGACTGGACCGAGCGCCTGACGCGCGCGCTGCTGCGCGGGCTGCCCGCGCGTCGGGTCGCGTTCGAGGACGTGCTCGTGGACCCGCACGGAGGCCGACTGCACGTGCGGGTGGTGCTCGCGAAGCGCGCCGATACGCTGACCTGCGACTTCCGCGCCAGCGACGCGGCGCCCCACAGCTCGCTCAACGCCACGCGCGCGGTGACGCACTCGGCCGTGTTCTACTGCCTGCGCGCGCTGCTTCCGGCCGGAACGCCGGCCAACGACGGCGTGCTGCGCCCGGTGCGCATCCTCACCCGTCCCGGGACGCTGGTGGACGCGGCCTATCCCGCGGGCGTGGCGGCCGGCAACGTCGAGACCAGCCAGCGCATCGTGGACGTGCTCTTCGGCGCCCTCCAGCGCTTCCTGCCCGCCCGCATCCCGGCCGCCAGTGCCGGCACCATGAGCAACCTCACCTTCGCGGCGCGGGGCTCCACCTACTACGAGACGATCCCCGGGGGCGCCGGCGCGAGTCCGTCCGGCGCGGGCGAGAGCGCGCTGCAGACGCACATGACCAACACGCGCAACACCCCGATCGAGGCCTTCGAGCGCGCCTATCCGGTGCGCTTCGAGCGTCTGGCCCTGCGACGTGGCTCGGGCGGACGCGGGCGTCACGCCGGCGGCGACGGCGTGCAGAAGCGCCTGCGCTTCCTGGACGACGCCCACGCCGCCTTCGTGGGTGACCGGCACACACTGGGACCCTGGGGTCTGGCGGGAGGTGCGAGCGGCGCACCCGGCCGGCTGCGCCTGCGCCGTCCGGCGAGCGACGTCTGGAACGCGCTCCCCAGCCAATGGTCGGGCGAGCTCGCCGCCGGGAGTGCGCTCGAGATCGAGACCCCGGGCGGCGGCGGCTTCGGTCGTGCCCGAGCCCGCACGGCCGTGCAGCCGCGCCGCGTCCGCTCGAGGCGCGCGCGGTAAGGCGCCCTTCGGGCTTGTTCCCGGGTCGGAAGGGCCGGAGAATCGGCCGTTTCCTACGTCCCACCGCCCTCCCGACCCTCTGCCCCCACCATGCCGACGCTCAGCATCTTCGGCGCCCAGTGGGGCGACGAAGGAAAGGGAAAGATCATCGACCTCCTGGCGCGCGAGGCGGACTACGTCGTGCGCTACCAGGGCGGACCCAACGCCGGGCACACGGTGGTGGTGAACGGGAACAAGTTCATCCTGCGCCTGATCCCCTCCGGCATCCTGCACCCCGGCAAGGTGAACGTGATCGGGAACGGCGTCGCGCTCGATCCGCTGGCGCTCTTCGGCGAGGTCAACGAGCTGCTCGCGCGCGACGTGAAGGTCGATCCGCGCTGCCTGCGCGTGTCCGCCGGCGCCCACGTGATCTTCGAGCACCACCGCCGGATCGATGCGCTGGCCGAGCGCTGGCGCGGCGCGGGGCGCATCGGCACGACCGGCCGCGGGATCGGGCCGTGCTATGCCGACAAGGCCGCGCGCACCGGGTTGCGCGTGGCGGATCTGCTCGAGCCGGCGCGTCTGCGCGCGCGCCTGGGCGCGGTCCTGACCGAGAAGAACGCGCTGATCGAGGGCGTGCACGGCGAGGTGCCCTTCGACCTGGAGCAGAGCCTGACGCAGATCACGGAGGTGGCCAAGCGTCTGGCGCCCTTCGTGGCCGACACCGGAGCCGAGGTGCGCCGGGCCTGGAAGCAAGGCAAGTCGATCCTGTTCGAGGGCGCCCAGGGCGCGATGCTCGACATCGACCACGGCACCTACCCCTACGTGACCTCCTCCAACACGGGCACGGCCGGGATCGGCACCGGCGCGGGCTTCCCGCCCACCCGGGTCGAGCGCGTCCTGGGCGTGGCCAAGGCGTACTGCACGCGCGTCGGCGAGGGGCCCTTCCCGAGCGAGGACAAGGGCAAGGATGGCGACACGATCCGCGAGATCGGGCGCGAGTTCGGCTCGGTCACCGGTCGCCCGCGCCGCTGTGGCTGGCTCGACCTGGTGGCGCTGCGCTATGCGCTCGACCTGAACGGCGCCACCGGGCTCGTCCTGACCAACCTGGACGTGCTCTCGGCCTTCGACGAGGTCCAGGTGTGCGTGGCCTACGACGTCCCCGGCCAGCCGGGCCCGGTCGGCGAGTACCCCGCGCAGCTACCCGACATCGCGGGCGTGAAGCCGCGCTACGAGCGTCGGCCGGGCTGGCGCGCCGACATCGGCGGCGCCCGCCGCTACGCCGACCTGCCGCGCGCGACGCGTGAGTACGTCGAGTGGGTCGAGGAGCGCATCGGTGTCCCGATCGAGCTGCTCTCGGTCGGACCCGAACGCGAGGCGGTCATTCCGCGGAGCTGAGCGTCGTGCAGGAATCCCTCGTCATCGGTCGGGCCTGTTCGGGCCGCGTCCACGGGCTCTAGGCGCGATGGCCGAGCGCAACAGCGGATCCAGCCGGCCCCCGACGCGCCCCGAGCTGGACGGCCCGTTCCCCGCGCACATCGCCATCATCATGGATGGCAACGGGCGCTGGGCCGAGGAGCGCGGACTGCGGCGCGTGTTCGGGCACCGCGAAGGCATCGATTCGGTGCGCGAGATCACGACCGAGTGCGCGCGCATGGGCGTCGGCAGCCTGACGCTGTATGCCTTCTCGGTCGAGAACTGGAAGCGTCCGCGGGCCGAGGTGCGCTACCTGATGCGGCTCCTGCGGCGATTCCTGGTGGACGAGCGCGGGACCCTGATGGAGAACGACGTGCGCCTGGTCTGCATCGGGCGCCTGGACGACCTGCCGCGCGAGGTCCTGGCCGAACTGCGCCGCAGCGAGGAGCTGACGCGCGCGAACCAGGGCATGCGCCTGCGCCTGGCGCTGTCCTATGGCGCGCGCGCGGAGCTGGCCGACGGCGTGCGCGCGCTGGCGCGCGACGTGCAGCTCGGCGCGCTGGCACCCGAGGCGATCGACGAGGAGACGCTGCGGCGCTACCTGTACGATCCGGAGACGCCCGATCCGGACCTGCTCATCCGCACCGCCGGCGAGTTGCGACTCTCGAACTTCCTCCTGTGGCAGGCCTCGTACTCGGAGATCCACGTCTCGGAGGTGTGCTGGCCCGAATTCCGGCGGCCGGCGCTGCTGGCGGCCATGCGCGACTACGCCGGGCGCGTGCGCAAGTTCGGCGGGCTGATCCACGACCGACCGCCGGCCTCCACACCCACTCCCGCGCCGTCCTCGCTGCCGGGCGCCCGCCGCGCGGCCCCGTGAGCTCCCGCCCGCGCCGATGAGCCGCCTGGCCACGCGCATCCTGACGGGCACCGGGCTCGCGCTCGCGGCCACGGCGCTGGTCTGGCTGCACGCCCAGTTCGAGCAGGGCTGGGTGGCGCTCGTCGTGCTGACGCTGCTCGGGCTGCTCTCGATCTGGGAGCTCGACCGCATGGGCGCGTTCCGGGGCCGCCAGCTGAGGCTTCCGCTGCACGTGGCGCTGGCCGGCCTGGTGACCTTCGAGCTGCGCCATCTGGGGCGCGCGAGCACGCTGGCCCCGGCCGCGGAGCTCGGGCTGATCTACGCGCTCGTCGGGGGTGCCGCGACCCTGGCGCTGCTGGTGCTGCTGCCCCTGCGCTCGATGCGCGCGCGGCGCCCGCCGGGCTGGTCGATCGCCCTCGCGCTGTGGCTGCTGCCGCCGCTGTTCGCGCTGATCGTGCTCGACCGGCGCTTCGGCGTGGAAGGCTTGGCCGTGCTGGTGGTGCTGGCCAAGGTCGGCGACAACGCCGGCTACTTCGTGGGGCGGGCCTGCGGGAGGCGCCACCCCTTCCCCAACGTCAGCCCCGGCAAGACCGTGGCCGGCTGCGTGGCTTCGTTCGTGGCCGGGACCGCGACCGGAGCCGTGCTCCTGCCGCTGACGCTGGGCGAGCGGACGCTCGCGCAGGTCGCCCTGGGGGCCGTGCTCGGCGGGCTGATCAACCTGGCGGCCCAGGCCGGCGACCTCTCGGAGAGCTGGGTGAAGCGCAAGGCGGGCGTGAAGGATTCGAGCACGCTGGCGGGGGCCTCGGGCGGCGTGCTCGACGTGATCGACAGCCTGCTCGTCGCCGCGCCGGTCGCGCTCCTGGCTTGGAGCTGGGTGTACTGACGCAGGCCCCGCTACCATGGGCCCCGACCCTTGAACGAGATCACCATCCCCCTGCGCTCCCAGGACGAGGCCATCCTCGTGCTCGGACCCTACGACCGGCACGCGAAGCTCCTGCGCCAGGTGTTCGACATCGAGGTCTACACGCAGGGCGGCAACCTGCGCCTGCGCGGCAACGAGGCCGACGTCGAGGAGGCCCAGCGGCGCGTCGAGCACCTGCTCGGCAAGCTGCGCAAGGGGCGCGCGCTCGAGGTCAGCGAGATCGAGGGCATCCTGGCCGGTCCGCGTGCCTCCGATGTCGCCCGCGGCGAGCCCAAGAAGGGCCTCGGCCCCGGCGCGGATGGTGCGCCCATCCAGCCGCCCGGTGAGCGCGCCTGGCGCGCGCGCTCGGGCGAACCGCCGCGCGGCGAGCTCCCGCGCATCGTGCTGCGCACCAAGCCGGTCGAGCCGCGCGGCGCGAACCAGGCGCGCTACCTGGAGCTGATCGCCACGAATTCGCTGACCTTCGGGGTGGGCGTGTCGGGTACGGGCAAGACCTACCTGGCGGTGGCCGCGGCCGTGCGCCGCCTGCGCGCGGCCGAGGTCAAGCGCCTGGTGATCACGCGTCCGGTGGTCGAGGCCGGCGAGCACCTCGGCTTCCTGCCCGGCGACCTGCAGGCCAAGCTGAACCCCTACATGCGTCCGGTGTACGACGCGCTCTACGACCTGATCGGCTTCGAGGACACCAATCGTCTCGAGGAGGCGGGCGTGATCGAGGTCGCGCCGCTGGCCTTCATGCGCGGGCGCACGCTCTCGCAGGCCTTCGTGATCCTGGACGAGGCCCAGAACACGAGCGTGGCGCAGATGAAGATGTTCCTGACGCGCCTGGGCGAGGGCTCGTGCATGGTCGTCTCGGGCGACCCGACCCAGACCGACCTCGATGACGCCGGTCGCAGCGGCCTCCTGGACGCCGTGCGGCGCTTGCGCGGTTACACCGGCGTGGCCGTGGTCGAGTTCGGTGCCAAGGACATCGTGCGCCACCCCCTGGTCGAGCAGATCGTGCGCGCCTACGAGGCCCAACCGCTCGCGCCCGGGTTGCCCGCCAAGCGATGAGCGCCCGGCGGGGTCCGCCCGCGGAGGTGGCCTGGACCGTGCCCGGCCCGCGGCTCCTGTCCGACGCCGAGGTGCGCGCGGCCGTGGCGGCGGCGCTCGCACACGGCCGGCGTCCCGGTCTCGCGCTGGCGGTGGTGTTCGTCACGGACGCCGAGCTCGCGCGCCTGCACGGCCGGTATCTGGGCGACCCGAGTCCCACGGACGTGATGGCCTTCGAACTGGGGGGGGAGGGCGGAGGGCCGGGCGGCGAGCTGTACGTCAGCGTCGAGCGCGCGCGCGCCGAGGCCCGTGCCCGCGACCTGCCGCCCGAGCGCGAGCTCACCCTGTACGTCGTCCACGGCTGCCTGCACCTGTGCGGGCACGACGATCTCCGGCCCGGACCCCGCGCGCGCATGCGCGCCGCCGAGCGCGCGGTGCTCGCACGCCTGGGCTACGCGCGCGAGCCGCGCGGCGGGACGCGAGCGGCGCGCGTGCGCGATTTCTAGGGAACCCCGCGGGCCACCGCTGCGGCCGCCGGAGCCGGCGGCGCGGACGAACGGCGCACGCGTTTTTCCGCGCGGAAGGCGCGCGGCGGGTCGCACGCGCGCGCGCCCGGGCGGCACGCGCGCGGCCCCGGCGCTCGAACCGTCTTCGTTCACACCCTTGATTTCGGGTACGCGACTTGACGGAAATGGTGTCGAAGGCGTCTTGCCTACGCCTGGCCCATGCGCACGGAGGCCCTGCATGGACCTCGTTGCCGATCCCATCCCATCGAACAAGCGAAGTCCGCCACAGCGGTCCGAGAAGCCGGCGCTGTGGCGTGCCTTCTGGAAGAAGCCGAGCGATCAGCGGCGCAACCGTCTCGTCGAGGCCTACCAATCGCTCGTGCGCGAGGTCGTCAACCGCTTCGCGCAGCGTCTGCCGCGCAGCGTGGATCGCGGCGACCTGGAGGCTGCGGCCAACGTGGGCCTGATGGCGGCGGTGGCCAGCTTCGATCCGGCCCGGCGCGTGCGCTTCGAGCTCTACGCCGAGATGCGCGTGCGCGGGGCCGTGCTCGACGAGCTGCGCACGCAGGACTGGCTGCCGCGCCCCTGGCGCACGCGCCTCGACCAGCGCAAGCGCACGCTGGAACGCCTGCGCGGAGAGCTCGGGCGCGAGCCGTGCGACCCCGAGGTGGCCAGCGCCATGGGCCTTTCCTTCGCGGAATTCGAGCTGCTGTTCGGGACGGCGCTGCCGGGGACGCCGGCCGGGGCCATGCCGGCCAGCGAGAACGGCGAGGAATTCGTCTCGCGCCTGGACGGCGTGATCGACACGCGCAGCGGACCGCCGGGTGAGGAACTGACCCGTACCGAGCTCCTGCGGCTCCTGGCTCAGCGCATGAGCGAGCAGGAGTATCGCATCGTCTACCTCAAGTACTGGGAAGACCTGTCCATGCGCGAGATCGGCGAGCTCACGCGGCTCTCCGAATCGCGCGTGTGCAAGATCCACGCGAAGCTGCTCGAGCGCCTGAAGGACCGCTTCCGCGCGCAGACGAGCGAGAGCGCCGGCTGAGAGCGCCCCGCTCCTGCCTCCTCCGCGAGGCTCCGCGCCCCCCGCGCCTCCGCGGTGCGCTCGGTTTCCTCGGCCTGCGGCCGCGAGAGAAAGAACGGGGGCACGAAGCGAGCTTCGTGCCCCCGTGTCCCGCCCAGCCCGAAAGAATCCGGACACGGGCAGTGCCCTACGGCTCGACGGTCACCCGTGGAACCGCGAGGGCACTTCGCTCTCCTTCCCCTGGAAGAGCGGTGGCGGGAAAGATGCCGTGTGCCCGGGTCCCCGACCGGGCCACGGCCTCGTCTCTCCTCCTTCGAACACGGCGGGTCCCGGTCCCCTCAGGCCCGGCCGTGCAAGCACTCCGCGGACCGTGCGGACGGAGGTTCCCCACGAATCTCCGCACCCGCGAATCCGTCGGAGCACACGCGACTTGGACTCCCTCTTCGCCCCGGGCTGCGCCGTGGCGCCCCTGGGGTGTTCGTGTTGGTTTCGCGCGAGGGGGATCATCGAGTGGCTGCCGAATCCGCCGAGCCCGTTCTGCCGTTCGGAGAGGGGCGCTGCCCGCGCAGCTCACCCGGCAGGAAGGGAAGGCGGCCTTCGCTTCCTGGTGTCGCTCTCGAACGGCCGCTCGGAGTCCCGGCCGGCCCCACCGAACGACCCGTGTCCTCGCTGGAGCGTGGAACCATATCAACGAAATAGCAAAAGGCAAATCGGGCCTGGAAGCGAGCCCGTGATTGCGACGCAAGGCAAAAACCTGAATGCACTTGCGACGACTCGGAAGCCTATTCCTCAGCTCCCGACCAGCGCCCCTTTCCGGATGCCCGCCGGCTAGCCCAACTTGAAGGGTTCGGAATGTCGGACAAGGGTTTACGTCCGTAGCGG
>CAZWAY010000047.1:0-42673 GCA_964631945.1 uncultured Planctomycetaceae bacterium | reverse complement strand
GCCATCCACCAAGCCTCAGGCAGCTCGAACTACCCACACAAGATCCTGAAGCGCGCAATTGCTGCAATGGAGGCAGCCAGACCACAAGCTACTGCAGAGGCGCCAATCGCCAGCACCCGACAGGCTACATGAATAGACTGCACGCTACGCATGACCCAACCGCCCCCGAGACATCACGACCAGCTCACGCGTGGGACAGAGAATCCGGGTAACAGTGTGGGTGTCACGAAAGTCGTTCCGCTTTGGAGCATGGTGCGGGCCTTCGACCTCGGGTTGGTGTGACCAGACCGAATTGTTCGAGCGTGCAGAGGATCGCTTCGCCTTCGGCACGCCGTCGAGCGCGAGCGTTGTCGCTGCCCTGCAAGGCGCTCCTGATCGCCGCGCAGGCTGTGTCGTAGAAGTGATCACGGCTCACGAGATCCTCGGCGTGCGGCAGGATCCCGTCAAGCTGTGCCGCGGTGAGGCCGAAGAACCAGCGATGATCTCGTCGGTGGGCGGCTTCTAGCGCGCCAGAGAGGCGCACCAGTCCTGGAAGGCGAGCGCGAGCGCGACCGAGGTGAACTGCTCGAAGGCGGCCGCGACGGCGAGGTGCTGCGGGCCGCCGTCGAGCATGCGCCGCAGGGCCTCGTCGCCATAGGTCTGCCGCAGGTAGGCCACGAACACGAGCGACTGGGCGTAGGCGCGTGCGATCTGGGCCGGGTCCTCCCAGCTCGCCAGGCTCCCCGCCAGGCGCTCGAGCGGGAAGGGCTCGGCTTCACGCAGCCGCGCGCGCAGCTGCGGCGCGTCGTGCACGCGTCCCTCCAGGAGCTGCGCGACGCCCTCGTTGAGCCAGCCCGGGACCTCCGAGCCGCGCAGCGCGTGCACGAAGGCGTGCACGAGTTCGTGCACCAGCACCGCGCGCCAGGCCTCGCCGTCCTCGAGGTCGCGCAAGGAGACGCGCACCACGCCGTCGAACAACCCCGCGGCCCAGTCGCCGAGTCCGGTCAGGCGTCCGAAGTCCGCGGGCGCGTACAGCACGACCCGCAGGGGCGGCGCACCCGCCAGCGGATCCCGGCCGAACCAGCGCACGAGTTCGTCGTAGCTCTGCTCCAGGTGCTCGAGCACCTCGTGCGAGTGGTGCAGGATGTCCGCGCGATCGGTGTCGTAGGTGAGCTCGAAGCGCTCCGAGTCCTCGGTCCAGTCGTCGGCCTGCAGCTCGAGCTCGCGCTGCCAGCGCTCGAGGATGCGGCCCAGGACCTCGCGGTCGCCCCGCTCCGAGCCGACCTCGATCGCGCGCGTGAGGTGCGCGAGCGCACTCACGAGCTGGCCCCGCTCGTGCTCGAGCTTCGCCAGGCGCACCAGCGCTTCGGCCAGATTGCCGGCGAAGGCGGCGTTCGCGGGCTGGGCCGCCAGGCAGCGCTCGAACTTCTCGATCGCGGTCGGCAGGTCGCCGGCCGTCAGGTCGGTGGTGGCCTCGTTGTTCAGCTCGACCCAGTCGAAGCGCTGCCCGGCGCTCGCGCGCGTCTCGGGCACCAGCGCGGCCGCACCCGGCTCCGGAACCAGCGCGCGGCGTTCGGCCATGGCGGCGGCCGCAGGCGCGCGCGCGTGCTCCGGAGGCGTCTCGCGCGGTCGCCCGCGCAGCAGCCAGGCGGCCGCGAAGCCGGCGCACGGCAGGCCAAGGATCAGCAGCAGGCGCAGGGGTGAGGCGGGCTTCATGGCGGGCGGGCGTCGGGCGGCGGACCTGGACGCGCACCCGGGCGTCCTATTCCACCACTGTTCCGCCCAGAGCATTCCACCACGGCCCTTCCACCACGGCGCGCGCGCTCCGCGCAGCGGGTCGAGTCAACCGCGCCGGCCGCGGGGCCTGCGCGGATCGCGCTCGAAATCCAGGTCGGCGCGACCGGCGAGCTGGGCGCGGATGTCGTCGATCAACTCGCCCCAGCTCTGGTAGCGCAGGGCCGCATCCTTGGCGACCATCTTCTCGACGAAGTAGTGCGCGTGGGGCGAGATGCCGCGGCCCTTGAGCTCCGGCGAGGACAGGCTCTCCATGACCTGCTTGCGCAGGGTCTCGCGGTCGTCGGAGCCCTGGAACGGCAGGCGCCCCACCAGGATGTGGAACAGCGAGATGCCCAGGCTGTAGATGTCCGAGCGGATGTCGGCCTCGGCCCCGCCGCGCGCCTGCTCGGGCGAGAGATAGGCCACCGTGCCCACGCTCGCGTCCGCCGCGCAGCGCGTGGCCTCCTCGGCCGCGAAGCCGAGGTCGATCAGCACCACGCGCCCGTCCTTGCCGAGCATGATGTTGCCGGGCTTCACGTCGCGGTGCACCACGCCCTGCGTGCCCAGGTAGCGCAGGACCTCGGCCGTGGCCAGGGTGATCCGGAGGGCCTCGTCCTCGTGGAAGCGCTGCTGCGCATCCAGGCGTTCGAGCACCGTCGCGCCCTCGACGAACTCGAGCCGCGAGAAGAACTGGTTGCCGCTGCGCGCCACGCCGAAACAGCGCACCAGCCCGGGGTGCTCCAGGCGTTCGAGCATGCGCGCCTCGGCGATGAAGCTCTTGCGCGTCGGCTCGTGGCGCGCGCTCTCGGCCTTCAGCACCTTGAGCGCCAGCACGCGCTGGGTGGCCGTCTCGCGCGCCCGGAACACGTCCGCCGTCCCACCCGTGCCGGCCTTGGCCAGGATCTCGTAGCCCGGGATCTCGGGCAGCTCGCCGGCGCGCGTCCGGCGCAGCTTCTGCACCTTGTCCGCGGACCAGCCCAGCTCGCGCACCAGCAGCTCGTCCAGGCCCGCGCCGGCGCCGAGCGCCGCCATGAGCGCCTGGGCCGGCGCGCGCGCCACGAATCCGCGGTGCACCAGGAGTGCCAGGAACTCGACGTCGGGCTTGGGCGCTGGCATCGGCGGAGGGCGCCATTCGACTCGGGAATCCGCGCCGACTTCAAGATCGCCGCGCGTGGACTCCGAAACAGCAGCCCGTTCCCGTCCCACTCCTCGTCCCCCGCCGCGACCGAATCCACGCTTGGAGCCTGTCCCTCGAGGCCCGCGCCCGGCCAAGTCCTCGCTCGCCGAACCGGCGCAAGCGCGCGGACGCCGCCAGGACCCGCTGCGGGCCCTGGCGCGGGGCGCCGAGCAGCGCCTGGGCCGGCGCGTGGTGGGCCAGGCCGGGGCCGTCGACAGCGTGGCGCGCGCCCTGCGCCGCGCCGCGGCCGGGCTCGCGGGGCAGCGCGGCCCCCTGGCGACGCTCCTGTTCGTGGGCCCGACCGGGACCGGCAAGACCGAGCTGGCCCGGGCCCTGGCGGCCGAACTGGGCGGCGAGAACCGCCTGGTGCGGATCGACTGCAGCGAGTTCGGCGGACGCCACGAGACCAGCCGGCTGATCGGAGCGCCACCGGGCTACGTGGGGCACGAGCGCGGCGGCGCCCTGGCGCGCCGGCTCGTGCCCGGACGCGAGTGCGTGGTCCTGTTCGACGAGATCGAGAAGGCCCACGCCGGCCTGCACGAGCTCTTGCTGCAGGTGCTGGACGAGGGCCGCCTGACGGATGGACGCGGGGCCGAGCTCGACTTCCGGCGCGCCTTCGTGGTCCTGACCTCGAACGCGGGCACGCGCGAGCTGCTCTCGGCCGACGAGCGCCTGGGCTTCGCGCGCGACGCGGGCGGCGCACGCGAGGCCGCGCGCCTCGAGACCGTGCAGGGCGCGCTGCGCGCGGCCTTCGCGCCCGAATTCCTGGCGCGCCTCGACGAGATCGTGCTGTTCCGCGCGCTCGCGCCCGAGGACCTGCGCGCGGTGGCCACGCAGGCGCTGCTGGATCTGGCGCTGCGCGTGCGCGCCAGCGCGCAGCGCGTGTGCTTCTCGGCCGGCGTGGCGCGCTGGGCCGCGGCGCGCGGCGTGCGCGCCAACGGAGCGCGCGGGGTCCTGGGCTGCATCCGGCGCGAGATCGAGGGGCCGCTGGCCGAGGCCCTGCTGGCGGCCGGAGCGGACGAGTGGATCGAGGTCTCGATCCGCCGCGGCCGCGCGCACTTCACGCACGCCACCTGAGCCGCTCCGTGCGCTCGCCCGCCTGCGCGCGAGGCGCTATCCTGCGCCCATGCTCGGCGCGCTCCTGACGGTCCTCGGCGCCCTCGCCGGCCCGCCGGACGGCCGGCACGAGGAAGCGCTGGCCGCGCGCGGCAAGGACGGGCTCACGCTCACGCGCGCCGCGCTCGAGAGCACCTTGCTGGAGCGCTACGGGTACTCCGAGAGCGGGCGCGAGCTGCTCGACCTGTTCCTCAAGACGCGCCTGCTCGACTCGCTGGCGGCCGAGCGCCGCGTGCGCGTGAGCGAGGACGAGGTGACGCGCCGCTGGCAGGAGCTCGAGCGTCGCTCGAAGGCCCTGGGCCAGACCCTGGCCGACGAGATCAAGCGCCGCAACCTGACGCCGCCCCAGTTCCGCGAGTTCCTGCGCCTGGCCCTGGTGCAGGAGAAGCTCGCGCGCACCGCCCTCGGACTGCGGGACGGCGCGGAGGTCTCGGGCGACCAGCAGGAGATCTGGCTGCAGCAAGAGATCGGCAAGCGCGGGCTGGAGTTCCTGCCGCCGGCGGCGGGCACGGCCGGCACCATGGCGCGCTGCGGCGAGATCTCGGTGACGCGCGCCGAGTTCGCGGCCTTCCTGCTCGGACGCCTCGGGCGCGAGGAGGTGCGCGAGAGCGCCTGGCACCTGCTGCTGCTGGCGGCCATCGAGAAGCGCATGCCGGACCTGTCCGCGGCGGCCCGCGCGCGCGCGCTGGAGGAAGAACTCGGGCGACGCCGCCGGAAGCACGAGAGCGAGTATCCGGCGATCACCTTCGAACAGCGCCTGGGGGCGACCGGGCGCACGCTGGAGAGCCTGGGCCGCGATCCCTCCCTGGCCATCGCGGCGCTCTCGCGCCTGTGGGTCGATCGCACGGCCGGAGCGGAGGGCGTGCGCAGCACCTTCGAGCGGGAGCGCGAGGCCTTCGAGGCGCGTTTCGGCGAGGCCGTGCACGCCGCGTTGCTGTTCCGCGTGGCCGGACGCTTCGTGAACGACCTGTGCCCGCGCAGCTTCGAGCAGGCCGAGGACGAGCTCGGCAAGCTGGCCGCCAAGCTCGAGACGCAGGCGGACTTCGTGGCGCAGGTCGCCAAGCTGTCCGAGGAACCCCGCACCAGGAAGGAGCAGGGCGATCTCGGCTGGGTGACGCGCGGCGACGCGCGCCTGCCGCTCCAGCTGCGCGAGGCCCTGTTCCACCTGCTCGACACGGGCGGGACGATCCCGGCCGGAGGTCGCCTGCTCGGCCCGGTGCGCCTGGATTCGGGCTGCGCGCTGCTGTGGGCGTCGGAACGGCGCGCGAGCCCGAGCTGGGAGGAGATGTCCGAGCGCGTGCACGAGGAGCTGCGTCGGCGCTTCCTCGAGGAGCTCATGCCGAAGGAGAGCGTGGAGCTGCTGCTCCCGGCCGGATAGGCGCGCGATGCTGATCGGACAGGTGGTGGGCAGCGTGGTCGCGACGCAGAAGGACGAGCGCCTGGCGGCGCTCAAGCTGCTGGTGGTGCGCGTGCACGACTCGGCCAACGCGCCCACCGAGCAATACGTCGTGGCCGTGGACGCGGTCCAGGCCGGGCCCGGCGACATGGTGCTGTTCGCCACCGGCTCGAGCGCGCGCCAGACGAGCCAGACCGAGGGCAAGCCCTGCGACGCGGTCATCATGGCCGTGGTCGACTCGTGGGACCTGGGCGGCCGCAACGTCTACGAGAAGTGGGCCTGATGTACCTGGCGCGCGTGCTCGGGCGGGTCGTGGCCACGCGCATCGTCCCGGGCCTGGAGGGCGTCGCGCTGCAGTGGATCCAGCCGCTCGACGAGGCCGGCGCCCCGGCCGGAGCGGCGCTGGTCGCGTGCGCGGTGGTCTCCAGCGGGCCGGGCGACCTGGTGCACTTCGTGGACGGCCGCGAGGGCGCGCTGGCGTGCCCGCGCCCCTTCGTGCCGGTCGACGCGGCCATCCTGGGCTTCGTCGAGCAGGCCGTGGCCGGCGCGACGCGCATCGGGGCGGACTGATGTTCCTGGCCCAGGTGATCGGCACGGTCGTGGCGCCCGTGCAGCACCCCGCGCTGGCGGGCGAGCGCCTGCTGCTCCTGCGCGTGCTGCAGCCCGACGGCCGGCCGGCGGGCAAGACGCGCATCGCCCTCGATCGCGCCCGCGCCGGCCCGGGCGAGCGCGTGCTCGTCCTGGACGAGGGCAATGGCGCGCGCCAGCTGGTCGCGCGCGAGAACGCGCCCGTCAAGACGGTGGTCGTGGGCGTGGTGGACTCGATCGAACTCGACGGCCGGCGCGCCTATCACGCGGGCGGGTAGCCACGCGGGCGGGTGAGCACGCGCCCGGCGGCGCGGCGCCAGGCGCTACACTGCGCCCGATGGAAACGCCCGGCAACGACGAGATCCCGCGCCTGCGCAGCGCCCTCTGCCGCGTGGGCGCGCTGTGCTACCAGAAGGGCTACATCGTCGGCGCCGACGGCAACCTGTCGGTCCGGCTGCGCGACGGGAGCCTGCTGGTGACGCCGGCGGGCGCGATGAAGGGCTTCCTCGAGCCCCATCACCTGGCCCACGTCGATCGCGAGGGGCGCGTGCTCGACGGCGGCCCGCGCCCCTCGAGCGAGCTCGCGATCCACCTCGTCTCCTACGCCGAGCGGCCCGAGGTCGAGGCCGTCATCCACACCCATCCGCCGCACGCGGTGGCGCTCTCGATCGCCGGGGTCGACCTGGAGCTGCCCGTGATCCCGGAGGTGATCGTGACCATCGGTGGCACGCCGACCACGGCCTACGCCACGCCCGGCACGCACGAGCTGCCCGATTCGATCCGCGCCGTGGTGCGCTGCTCGGACACGCTCATCATGAAGAACCACGGCGCGGTCACGCTCGGCACGAACCTGATGGACGCCTTCAAGAAGCTCGACATGCTCGAGCACACGGCGCGGATCCTTTGGCTCGTGCACGCGCTCAAGGGTTCGATCGAACCCTTGCCCGACGAGGCCGTGCGCAAGTTGCTCGCGACGCGCGCACGGCTCGGGATCCAGACCAAGAACACGCTCGAAAGGCCCTGCCCCTCCTGAGGGCGCGCGGGCGCCGGAGGGCGCGCTGCCCGGACCGGAGCTTGCCACCGTCCAGGGCGCCCTGGACAATGCGGCGCGGATCCGACGGAGGAACTGGATCCGGCCCTTGTCGTCGCTCCCTGCCAGCATCCGTCGCCGCGCCGTGTTCCAGCTGTGGCTGGCGAACCTGGCCTTCGGGACGGTCGTGGGGCTCAACTACCTGGTGCACGTGCCCGAGGCGCGCGGGCTCAAGGTCTGGCTGTTCGCCTTGCCGGCGCTGGTCTCTTCGGTGCTGACGCTCACGCTGGTGCCGGCCGGACTGTTCACGCTGGCGGCCCACTGTCTGCGCTCGACCAGCCTGCTCGGGACGATCCAGGCGGCCTTCTGGACGCTGTTCCAGGTGCTCTTGTTCGCGGACACGCGCATCTACAACATCTTCCGCTACCACTTCAACGGCCAGGTCCTGAACCTGGTCTACACGCGCGGCTCGGAGGACTCGATCCACCTGGGCTGGCAGGTGTGGACCACGGTCATGCTCGGCCTGACCTCGGTCGTGGCGCTGCAGAGTTTCCTGTGGAAGCGCGCGCTGGCGAGCGCCGAGGCGGCCCACGCGCGTTCGGCGACGCACGGCCTGCTGCGCCCGGCCCTGGTGTGGGGCGTGGTGCTGCTGCCGAGCGTGTTGCTCGAGAAGACGATCTATGCCTCGGCGCACTTCGGACGCGACGGCGAGATCACCCGTCTGGCGCGGCTGTTCCCGCTGTACGCGCCGGTACCGATGGAGGATCTCGCCAGCAAGGTGCTGGGGGTCTCCTCGGAGCGTCCGGCGCCGGTCGTGCTGTCGGGCTTCGCGCTCGACTATCCGCACGAAACGCCCGTGCTCGCGTCGCGCGGCACGCCCCCGAACGTGCTGGTGCTGGTGGTCGACTGCCTGCGCAAGGACATGCTCGCGCCGGACACGATGCCGAACACCTGGGCCTGGGCCGAGCGCGGCTGCCGCCGCTTCGAGGACCACGTCAGCGGCGGCAACTCGACCCGCTACGGGATCTTCGCGCTCCTGTACGGCCTGCACGGCTCCTACTGGTTCCCGTTCCTGGCCGAGCGCCGCGGTCCGGTCCTGATCGAGCGCCTGCGAAGCCAGGGCTACTCCTTCGGGGTCTTCGGCAGCGCCTCGATGAACTACCCCGAGCTGCGCGCCACGGCCTGGGCCGAGATCCCCGAGGCCGTGCACGACGACTTTTCCGCGCCCGAGCCGTGGAGCCGCGACCTGCAGGCGGGCGCGGCGCTCGAGCATTGGCTGGAGGAGCGCGCCGCTCCGTCCGCCCCGTTCTTCGGCTTCCTGCTGCTCGACTCGCCGCACCAGGTCTACAGCCACCCGCCCGGCGCGACGCCCTTCCTGCCCTCGGCCCCCGACCTCGACTACATGGCGATGACTCGCAACGAGGGCCCACCGCCCGAGGTGCTCGAGGCCGTGCGCAATCGCTACAAGAACGCGGTGCACCACGCCGACGCGGTGCTGGGCGAGATCCTGGCGACGCTGGAGCGCACGGGGCATCGCGACGACACCTGGGTGGTCGTCACCGGCGACCATGGCGAGGAGTTCCGCGAGTGCGGCTTCTTCGGGCACACCAGCGCCTACACGCCGCAGCAGCTGGAGGTGCCGTTCCTGCTGCGCGGACCGGGCATCGCCGAGGGCGTCGAGCCGCGCCCGTCTTCGCACCTCGATTTCGCGCCCACCCTGCTGGAGGCCCTGGGGGCCGCGCCGGAACGGCGCCGAGCCTGGTGCCTGGGCGAGAACCTGCTCGCGCTGCCGGCCCAGCGCAAGCGCGTGCTGGCGGGCTGGAACGAGCTCGGCGTGTGGACCGACGAGGCCGTGCTGCGCGTGCCGCTGTCGCCGCTCGAGTTCGACGTCGAGGTCTACGACTACGGCTGGAACGAGGTCGAGGACGACCTCAGCGTGCTGCAGGCCGAGCGCGGGACGCTCGAGCAGCTCGGCGCCGAGTGCAACCGCTTCCTGCGCCACTGAGAGGGCTGCGCGCGCATGGGCCTCAGACCGGCGACACGAAGTCGCGCGGCTTGATCGTCAGCAACGCGCACTGCACGCGGTCGAGCAGGCGCTCGGCCGTGTTCCCGAGCAGGAGGCCCGCGATGCCCCCGCGCGAGACCGAGCCCATCACCAGCAGATCCGCATCGCAGCGCTCGACCTCCTCCTGGATGGCCACCGAGGGCGCGCCGCTGTGGAGGTGCGTGCGCGGCTCGACGGGCAGGGCCAGCGCGGCCAGGGCCTGCTCGAAGCGCGCGCGGGCGGCACGCTCGTGTGCCTCGACGTCGATGCGGCTCTGGGGCGGCACGTCGAGCTCGGGCAGCACCGGCACGGCCAGCGGCAGGGGCCAGGCGTGCACCACGTGCAGCTCGGCCCCGAAGAGGGCCGCCAGGTCGGCGCCCAGCGTGAGCGCCAGGTTGCCGACCACGGTGAGGTCCGAGGCGGCCACGATCGTGCGCGGCTCGTCGCGGCCCTCGGGCTTCACGACCCACACCGGGCACGGACACTTGCGCATCAGCTTGCGCGTCACGCCGCCCAGCGCGGCGCCACCGCCGGCCTGGTTGCGCCGCGCGACCAGCACCAGGTCGGCCTCGTCGCGCTGCACGGCGCGGATGATCTCGAGCCAGGGCCGATCGCGCACCAGCGCCAGCCGCGCCGTCACCCCCAGCGCCGCGGCGCGCTCGAGCAGTTGCTCCAGGGCGCGCAAGCCCTCGGCGCTCGGCCCGGGCCGCAGGGCCTGGTTCTCCTCGTGCAGGTCGGCCCAGGTCGAATGCAGGAACACGAGTTCGGCTGGCGCGCGCCGCGCCAGCGCCAGGGCCTGCTCGAAGGCACGCGTGCAGCCGGGCGTCAGCCGGTCGCCGGCCAAGGCCAGGTCCACTCCCACCAGGATGCGCCGGAAGCGCGTCACGTCCGTCATCCTACCTCCCGCCGCGCCCGCGCCGCCCTACAGCACGCGCTTCGGACCGCGCGTGCGCGCCTCGATCTCGGCCCGGCGCGGCTCGTACCCGGCCCGGCCCATCAGGGCGTAGGCCGCGATCTTGCCGGCCTCCACGCCGGGCTGGTCGAAGGCGTCCACGTCGTAGTGCTCGCCCATCACCGCCACCGACAGCTCCAGGAGGTACAGGAGCTGTCCGACGGCGTGCGCCTCGATGCGCTCGAGCACGAATTGCGCGTTCGGACGACCGGCCTCGGTGAGCGCGATGCGCGTGCCCTCGCGCTCGGCCCGGAACAGCTCGCCGAGGCTGCGCCCGCCGAGGTAGGCCACGGCCTCGAGGTCGGGATAGGCGGCCGGGATCGCGACCTCGGCCTCGGGCTGCTCGAGCGCCAGAAAGGTGAACCACTTGTCGAACGGACCCTCGGCGTAGAGCTGCACCTGGCTGTGCTGGTCCGTGACGCCCACCGCGCGGACCGGGGTCGGGCCGCGGTGCGCGTTCTGGCCGGAGCGCGCGCGCTTCTTGCCCAGCGACTCGGCCAGGAGCTGCGCGTACCAGTCGCCCACGTTGCGCAGGCGGTGGCTGTAGGAGAACGTGACCGACATCACCAGCCCGCGCCAGGTGTGCAGGCCGAACTGCAGGGCCGCGTGCAGCAGCGCGGGGTTCTCGAGCAGCTTGGGCGTGCGGCAGCGCTGGTCCATGGCCGCGGCGCCGGCGTGCAGGGCCTCGATGTCGATCCCCACCAGGGCCGCGGACACCAGGCCCACCTCCGACAGCACGCTGAAGCGCCCGCCCACGCCGTCGGGCACCGCGAAGGAACGATAGCCGTCGCGCCGCACGATCTCGCGCAGCACGCCCTTCGTCTCGTCGGTGGTGATCACGATGTGCTCGCGATGCCCCTTCGCGCCCAGCCGCTGCACGAGCGTCTCGCGCAGGATCAGGAACTGGCTCATCGTCTCGGCCGTCGTGCCCGACTTCGAGATCACGTTGAAGACGGTCTTGCTCGGATCGACCCGCGCGAGGAAGGCCGCCATCCACTCGGGATCGATGTTGTCGAGCACGAACAGGCGCGGGCGGCCGGCGGGCGGGAAGAGGTCGTGATAGGGCCCGTTGAGCGCGGTGTGCAGGGCGGTGTTGCCGAGGGCCGAGCCACCGATGCCCAGCACGCACACGTTCTCGAAGCGCCCGCGCACCGTGGCGGCGTAGTCGAGGATCTCGCGCCGCACCTCGTCGCGGTACGGCAGGTCGAGCCAGCGCAGGTCCTTCGTGCGCCGCGCGAGCACCGCCGCGAGCGCGCGCGCGGAGGGCTCGGCCAGCGAGGCGAGCTCGTTCTCGCCGAGGCCGTGCGCGCCCACGGCCGAGGACATCACGTTGGTGTAGTCGAAGCGGATCGGGCGCACGTGGTTCCTCTCGTCCGGTCGCGGGTGCGGGGGAAGGGGCGAGCCTACGGGAGGCCCGCGGCCACCACAAGCGAGCGCGGCGAGCGTCGAGCAAGCGCGTGACGACGACCGCGCTAGTTCCGTCGCTGGTTGGCGCGCAGGATCAGGTAGAGCAGCTGCAGCACGCCCGCCAGGGCCGCGGCGACGTAGGTCATGGCGGCCGCGTCGAGGACCTTGTCGACCCCGCGCGCTTCCTCGGGCGTCTGCACGATGCCGGCCTGGGCCAGCACGGCCTTGGCGCGGCGCGAGGCATCGAACTCGACCGGCAGCGTCACCATCTGGAACAGCACCACGCCGGCGAACATGAGGATGCCGAGGGTCATCAGGAACTGCGCCATGGAGCTGCCCTCGGCCGCGCGCTGGCCGCTGGCCAGAAACATCCCGACGAAGAAGGGCATCGGCCACAGCGAGTTGCCGATGTTCGCGATCGGCACGAGGGCCGAGCGGAACCCCAGCGCCGGGTAGGCGACCGCGTGCTGGATGGCGTGGCCGGCCTCGTGCGCCGCGACCGCGATCGAGGAGACCGAGCGCCCGTCGTACACGTCGGGCGAGAGCCGCAGGGTGCGCGAGCGCGGATCGTAGTGGTCCGACAGGAAGCCCTGGTGGCGCTCGATCTTGATTCCGGCGGCGTTGCCGGCGCGCGCCACGGCGGCCGCGGCCTCGGCCCCGGTCATGCCGGCGCGCACGCCGACCTTGGCGAAGCGCGCGAAGGTGCTCTTGACCCGAAACTGGGCCCAGAGCGTGATCGCCAGGCCGGCGCCGGTGAGGACGAGATACAACGGATCGAACAGGAAGGGGAACATGGCGCCTCCTTACGGCGAGAGCCGGCCCGACTTCAACGGGAAATGCGCGTGCATCAGCTCAGTCCGGTGACGTGGCCGTCCGCGTCGAGGTCGATGCCGCGGTAGGCCGGACTGCGCCCGAGCCCCGGCATGGTCAGGATGTCGCCGGCCATGGGCACCAGGAAGCCCCCTCCGGCCTGCAGGCGCACCTCGCGGATCGGGAAGACGTAGCCCCTGGGCGCACCCTTCAGGCGCGGGTCGTGGGACAGGCTGAACTGGGTCTTGGCCACGCAGATCGGGAGCCGGCCGTAGCCCAGCTCCTTGTAGCGCTGGATCTCGTCGCGCGCCCGCGGGGCGAGCTCGATCTCGGCCGCGCCGTAGATGCGCGTCGCCAGGGTGCGGATCTTGTCCTCGATCGAGCTGTCGAGGTCGTAGGCGGGCTTGTAGCGCGCCAGCCCGCGCTCGGCCACGTCCACCACGGCCCGCGCCAGGTCCTCGCCGCCCTCGCCGCCGCGCGTGAACAGCTCCGAGAGCGCGCAGGCCTCGGCCCCGAAGCCCTGGGCGAGTTCGGCCAGCCGCGCGAGCTCGCGTTCGCTGTCGCTCGGGAAGCGGTTCACCGCCACCACCACCGGGATGCCGTGCAGGCGCAGGGTCTGGATGTGGGCCGCGAGGTTGCTCGCGCCGAGTTCGAGTGCCTCCAGGTCCTCGCGCAGCAGCTCGGGCGGCGGCGGCGAACCCACCTTCAGCTCGAAACGGCCCGAGTGCATCTTGAGGGCCTTGACCGTGGCCACGAGCACGGCCACGTCGGGCGAGCGGCCCGAGACGCGGCACTTGATGTTCAGGAACTTCTCGGCCCCCATGTCGGCGCCGAAGCCGGCCTCGGTGACGACGTAGTCGAAGGTGCGCAGCGCCAGCGCGTCCGCCAGCACCGAAGAATTGCCGAAGGAGATGTTCGCGAAGGGCCCGGCGTGCACCAGCACGGGCGTGCCCTCGCTGGTCTGCATCAGGGTCGGATCGAGCGCCTCACGCAGGATCGCGGCCATGGCTCCGGCCACGCCCAGCTGACCGGCGGTCACGAAGGCCCCGGCGCGGGTCTCGCCGATCACGATCGACTCGAGCCGCGAGCGCAGGTCGGCGCGCGAGCGCGCCAGACCGATCACGCTCATGACCTCGGAAGCCGAGGTGATGTCGAAGCCCGTGTCGCGCTCGATCCCGTTCTTCGGGCCGCCCAGCCCGATGCGGATCTGGCGCAGGGCGCGGTCGTTCATGTCGACCACGCGCCGCCAGCTCACGCGCTCGGGATCGAGCCCGAACGGGTTGTCGAGCAGGAGCGAGGTGTCGAGCGCCGCGGCCAGCAGGTTGTTGGCCGCCGCCACGGCGTGGAAGTCCCCCGTCAGGTGCAGGTTGATCTCCTCGCCCGGAACGACCTGGCTGGCACCGCCGCCCGCGCCCCCGCCCTTGACACCGAAGACCGGGCCCATCGAGGGCTGGCGCAGCGTGCTGGCGGCGCGCCGACCGATGCGGTTCAGGGCCATGGAAAGGCCGATGGTGGTGACCGTCTTCCCCTCGCCCGCCGGGGTCGGCGTGATCGCGGTCACCAGGACGTAGCGCGCCGTCGAGGCGCGCGCCGACCCGCGCGAAGAAACTCCGGATTCATGGTCCACCTTGGCCTTGAAGCGGCCGTAGGGGCTGAGCGCCGCGGCCGGCAGGCCGGCACGGCGGGCCACCTCGTCGATGGGCAGGGGTTCCTTCAACACTGTCTCCAACATGGGGGTGCGCTCCTGGGTACATCAGGGTATGGCGGAAGCGGAGCGGGACGCCATGCTGGGGTGGGTTTCGGCGGCTCACGTCCGAAGCCGGATCGAGCACCCACCTCGAGGAGCCCCGTGAAGAATCCAGTGAAAGAAGCGAGCGCGGAGGGAACGGCGGAAGCCCGGAGCAGGGACCTGATCAAGATCGGGGACTTCGCCAAGCTGGCCGGGACGAACCTGCGCACGCTGCGCTACTACGAGGAGATCGGCCTGCTGCAACCGGCGCGGCGCAGCGCGGGCGGCTTCCGCTACTACCGCCCCGGGGACCTCGATCGACTGCGCATGGTCGCCGGCCTGCAGAACCTGGGGCTGGAGCTGGCGCGCATCCGCGAGCTGATGGACACGCGCGACGGGGGTGCTGCGCGGCCCGACTTCCACGCGCGCGTGCGCCGGGCGCTGCACGAGCAAGCCGCCCTGATCGACGCGCGCATGAACGAGCTCCAGGGCCGCCGGCGCAGCCTGGACGAGGCGCTCGCGAAGCTGACGGAGTGCGAAGGCTGCGAGCACCGGCCGGGCCTCAGGAACAATTTCTGCCACCCGTGCCAGATCGACGGACAGGGTCTGCCCGCGGACCTCAGCGCACTCTTCTGAGAGCGGACAGGGGGTCAGCCCGGCGCGCCGGGCCCGTCGAGGGCGCGAAACCCGGCGGAATCCGGGTCGGTCCATTGCTTCCTCCGGCCTGCTCGCTAGCGCGCCGGCGCGTCGGCCCCGCGACTCCGGGAAGGAAACGCCGCGGCCGTCGTCCCGTGCCGTTCGGGCTGGCCGTTCCTGGCCCCCGATCCCGGTGGAGGGTGCCCCGCGGGACGGTACGATTGCACATCCACCCAAGCCTCCACCCATGAGACCGCTCGTCGTCCTGTTGCTCGTGCTCGGATCCCTGGCGGCGTTGCTCGTCGCCCTCATGACCCTCAGCGACTCGAGTCGGCACGGGGACGAGCCGCGCGGGGTGATCGTGGCTCCGGCCGCGCCGCACGCGCAGCCATCCGCCGACCTGCAGGAGCCCCGCGTGGCCGTCGAGCAGCGGGCGGAAGGCCCCGAGGGCGAGCCCAGCCGCAAGCCCGTCCAACCGGCGCGCGACCCGATGGGGCCGAAGGTGGCCTTCGGCGCGATCCACGGCAAGGTGCTCGACGACCAGGGCGACCCGGTTTCCGGGGCGCTGGTCAACCTGTTCGACACCAAGCCCTCGACGCTCGGCGACGACTACTTCCTCCTGTCCGGCAACGAACGGCCCCGGCCGACGGCCAAGTTCGAGACCAAGGCCGACGGCCAGTTCCGCTTCGACCAGCTCGATCCGCGCAAGGACTGGAGCCTGGAGGTCAGCCAAGAACGCTTCGAGTTCTGGGCCTCCCAGGTCGCGATCCCGGTCCCCGAGGGCGGGGTCTATCCGGAGACGATCATCCTGAACCCCGGGCAGATCATGAGCGGCGTGGTGCGCAGTTCCGCGACCGGACGCCCGGTCGAGGGCGTGCTGCTGGTGGCCGACAATCCCTTCGCGCTCGCGCGCCCGAAGAACAAGCGCGCCCAGGGCCGGCTCGAGGCCAAGACGGATGCGAACGGCGCCTACGTGTTCCCCAACCTCGGGGCCTCGCCGGGGCAGAACCGGATCCTGACCCTCACCGCGCCCGGCTACGCGACCCAGGTCCACAACAACTTCATGATGGTGGACTACTCGCAGACCTCGAACCGGATCAAGAACAGCAAGCAGGAGCAGCCTCACCGGATCAGCCGCACGAAGGACTTCGAGCTGGAGCCCGGGCGCTCGATCGCGGGTCGCGTCATCGGTCCGGACCACAACGGCAAGAGCGGCGTCGAGCTCGAGGCCATGAACCAGACCGGCACGGTCGGGTCCACCGGGACGACCCTGTCCGGCAAGAACGGGGAGTTCCTGATCGACGGCCTGGCCGAGGGCATCTACACGCTGCGCGTGACCGCCCCCAACTACGACGCCGCTCCGTTGCAGCGCGTCGAGACGGGCAGCACGAACGTGGTGATCGAGCTCTTCGAGCTGGCCTCGGCCACCGGCAAGGTGATCGACGCCGAAGGCCGCCCGCTCGCGAACTTCGTGGTCAAGGCGCGCGCCTCGAACGAGATCAACGACGCCTACGGCGCGGTCATGGCCCAGCGCGCCGTGAAGGGCTCGTCGGACGGGAGCTTCGAGCTCACCGGCATCCCGGAGGGCTCCTACGTGATGGAAGCGCAGGCCGAAGGCTACGCCTCGTGCTTCAGCGAGCCCTTCACCGCCACGCAGGGACTCGTGGCGAGCGACCTGGTCGTGCGCATGACGCGCGGCGGCTCGCTGAGCGGTCAGGTCCTCGACGCCTACGCCAAGGCCCCCATCGCGGGCGCGGAGATCTCGACCGTCGAGAACGACTGGATCGACGGCGATCTCTGGGACCTCTTCGGGGCGCTGGAGCCCTCGGCCATGACCAAGGCCAAGGTCTTCGCCGACGACAAGGGCCGCTTCACGGTCGACGTGATGACGCCGGGCACCTACCAGGTGCAGATCCGCGCGCGGGGCTACTCGCCGCTCTTCGTCAAGGACATCGAGGTCGTCGAGGGTCAGAACACCGAGATGCCGGTGCAGGTCCTGGGCAAGGGTGCCTCGATCGACGGGATCGTCTACGGCCGCGACACGGCCATCGTCTCGGGCTCGATCGTGCAGGTCACGCCCACCGATCTCGCCGATCCCGGCCACGCGCGCCAGACGCGCTCCGACGGGACCGGTCGCTTCACCGTGGAGAACCTGCAGCCGGGCACGTACGACATCACGGCCCAGCGGCCGAGCGGTGGAGCCGCCAACCCCTTCGAGGCCCTGGCGGACATCAACCAGTCCCAGATCACGCTCTCGGTCGACGACGGGGCCCACTACGAGATCGAGCTGCACCTCGGTCCCAAGCGCGGCACCAGATGACCTGGCTCGGGTAGGCGCGCGTGTGAAGGTGCTGCTCCTCGTGCTGCTGGCCCTGGCCCTCGGAGGCGGGGCCTTCTTCCTGCTGCTCGACTCGGACAGCGGCGGGCGTGGAACGGGCCCGACGCGCCGCGTCCCCACCCAGCGGGGTCCGAAGCCGGAGCCCACGCCCCAGGCCGAAGTCGGCCGCGCGCCTTCCCCGCCGCTGAACCATCCCCTGCGCCAGCGCATGGAGGGCCTGGAAGCGCCCGCGGCACGCTGGATCCTCGAGGGCGTGGTGATCGCCGACGGTGCACCGCTGCCCAGCGCGGAGCTCGCGCTCTGGCGCGAGACCGAAGTGCTCGGTGAGGCCCGCAGCGACGACTCTGGGCGCTTCCGGCTCGAGACCGTGCCGCTCACGACCGCCGGGGTGTTGCGCGTGCAGGCGCGCGGCTTCGTGGCGCTCGAGCGCCCGCTCGCGCCCAAGCCGATCGGGGGAACGACCCTGCTCGGCAACCTGCGACTCCTGCGCGGCCAGCGCATCGTGGGCCGGGTCCTGGACGGGAACGGCCGCGGTGTGCCCGATGCGGAGCTCCGCGCCCAGCCCACCGAGCCCGGCAGCGACGTGCCCTATGCCCAGGGCCGCAGCGCCGGGGACGGTTCGTTCGAGCTCGGCGACGCGCCCCCCGGAACCGTCGCGGTCACGGCGCGCGCCGCGGGATACGCCGATCAGGTCGTGCGCTACACCGCCGGCCCCGAGGCCTTCGTGATCCGCCTCGCGCCCGGCGCCGCGCTGCGCCTGCGGCTGCAGACGCGCCGCGGCGAGGGCGTGGCCGGGGCCGAGGTCATGATCCAGGCCAAGACGGACATGCGCGGCGTGAAGCGCGTCCAGAAGAGCGACGAGAACGGCCGCGTCGTGTTCGAGGGCCTCGGCGCGCCCGTCTGGAGCGCGCGCGTCGTGCACGCCGACTACATGCCGAGCGGCCAGCAGGTCGAGGCGAACGGCATCGAGCAGCTGATCGAGTGTCAGCCCTGGCCCGCGATCGAGGGCATCGTGCGCGCACCGGGTGGCGCGCGCCTGCCGGCGGGCACGCGCGTCCAGGCCCTGCCGGCCGCGACCCCGGGCGACAGCCTCCTGCAGCTCGATGGCGGCGTCGAAGTCGGCGACAATGGCTACTTCCGCGTGGGCGGACTGCGCGCCGGCGACTGGCGCGTGCGCGCCGCGGCGCCGGGCTTCGCGCCCGCCAGCTCGGGGCCGGTGAAGCTCGGCATCGAGGGCGACGGCTACGCCGGCACGATCGAGCTCGCGCCCGGGGCCGCGCTCACCTTCGCGCTGGCGCTGGCGGACGGCGTCCCCTCCGCGGCCGAGCTGGAGCTGTTCCGGAACGAGCCCACCCCGGCCCAGCTGTGGAGCCTCGCGCTCTCGCGCGGCCCCGAGCTCGGCCGCCGCGTGAGGAGCGGCCCGGACGGCCAGGCGGTCTTCGAGAACCTCCCGCCCGGACGCGTGTGGATCGCGGTCTACGCCGAGGGTTGCCCGCCGACCCGCTCCGGCCCGTACGAGGTCGGCTCCGCCCTGGTCGAGGCGCAGCCGATCCCGATCCGGCTCGCGCCCGGCGCCCGGGTCCAGGGCCGCGTCCTGTCCAAGACCGGCGCCCCCCTGCCGGATGCGCAGGTGCGCATCCTGGAGGACGCGAAGCGCGTGGGCTTCCCGCTCCTGGTGGCGAGCGACGCCGAGGGACGCTACACCAGCGCCTGGCTGCCCCCCGGCCACTACACGCTCGAGGCCTTCGCGAGCGAGGATCCGTCGCGCCGCTCCGGTCCGAGCGAGCTCGAGCTGGCCGCGGGCGAGCAGCGCACCCTCGATCTCTCGCTGTGACCGAACCACACCCCTTCAGCGCCGAAGACTGGGCCGACTACCTGTCGGGCCAGCTCGGCCGTCAGGTGCGCGTGCGCTACGGCCAGGCGCGGCGTCAGGTGATCGTGGCCTACCCGGAGCGAGCCGGCCTGCGCGTGCGCATGAACCAGGTCTTCGGCGGCGCGCCGCAACCCGTGCGGGCGGCGGTCGTGGACTGGCTGCGCGCGGGCCGCAGCGCGCGCTCCGCCTGCCGCGAACTCGACCAGTGGATCGTCTCGATCCTGCCGACGCTCGGACCGCCGCGCGCGGCGCGCATCGTGACGCGCGGCGCGCACCACGACCTGGACGAGCTCGCGGCCGACCTCTTGCAGAACGAGTTCCGCGCGCTCGCGCCCGAACGGCGTCCGAGCGGGGTCACCTGGGGCCGTCGCGGCGCGCGCACCGCGCGGCGCTCGCTCCAGCTCGGCTCCTTCGACCCGGAGACCGCGCTGGTGCGCATCCACCCGGTGCTCGACCAGGCCGCCGTGCCGCGCTGGTTCGTGCGCTACGTGCTGTTCCACGAGTTCCTGCACGCCGAGCTCAATCAGCCCTGCCAGGAAGCACGCCGCGCCCAGCACCACGGACAGGCCTTCCGCCGCCGCGAGCAGGCCTACCCCGGCACGGCTCCGGCCCTGACCTGGCAGGAGGAACACCTGCTGGCGCTCCTGCGCTCGGCCCGCAGCGGCAAGCCCATGCAGCCGGGCGGCCCGCGGCGCGCGAGCAGGCTCCTGCAGCGCCTCTTGTTCGACTGAGCCGAGCGGATCGCGGCGCAGCTGTTCGACCGGCGCAGCGGTTCAGGTGATCGGCCCGTCCACCGCGGTGGCGCAGGTGCCGAGCACGTTCCCGCCGAGGCCCTCGAGCATCTGATAGGCCTCCTCGACCAGGCCCTTGGGCGTCTGGCCGATGCGCACCACGAGCAGGATCCCGTCCACCACCGAACCGATCAGGCTCGGGTGGTTGGTGGAGAGCACCGCCGGCCCGTCGATGAGCACGTAGTCGTAGCGACGCTTGAGCGAGTTCAGGAGCGCCTGCAGGCGTTCGAGGTCGAGGGCCGGATTGGGCGCGGTCGCGCCGGCCCCGATCAGGTCGAGGCGCTCGAGCGCCGTCTGGCGGATGGCCTGATCGATCGTGATCTCGCCCAGCAGGAGCTCGGTCAGTCCGAGCCGGCGCGGGTGCCCGAGGTAGTCCTCCAGCGACGGATTGAGGCGATCGCTGTCCACCAGGCACAGGCGCAGGTTCGGGACCTCGACCAGCGACAGCGCCAGGTTGAGCGCGGCCACGCTCTTGCCCTCGCGCTCGATCGCGCTCGTGAACAGGATCGAACGCGCCGCGCCGTCCGGGTTGAGCGCCAGGAGCGAGTTGCGCAGGCGCCGGAACTGCTCGGCCAGGTGCGAAGCGGGTGCGCGCAGCACGACCAGCTCCTCGCGCTCGAGCGCGATGGCCCGGCCCTCGCCGGGCTTGGCCACCTCCAGGGACTGGGGATCCGCGTGCGTGCCGAAGAGGGCCATCTGGAGCAGTCAACCGGCTCGGACCGATCGGGTTCCATCCTCTTCGGACGACGGGGGGGACTTCCAGCGCGGCGAGGAGGAAATCGCTGCACCCACGGCGGTCGCGGGCCGGTCTAGAGCGGCGGGACCTGGAAGCGCGCGAGCTCCCGCCCCAGATCCCGCAGCTCCGTGGCGGGAGCGGACGGCCACAGCGGATGCTGGAGGACCCGCCCGAGTTCGCTGGTCCCCCGCCCCACCGAGCGCAGCACGGCGCTGGCGAAGTCCTCGCCCGGCCCCTCGCGGCCCGCCGCATACAGGCCCTGCACGACGCGCTCGAGGGCCGTGAGCAGGGCCCGACTCTGCGCCAGCGGCCGATTCTCCTGGATCGCCGCGACGAGCTGGGCGAGCAACTGCTCGCGCGCCGCCTTCTCGGCCTCGATCTCGAGCGGATAGCCGGCCAGCGCGGCCAGCACGGCCAGGTCGGCCGTCGCGCCCTGCAGCGCGAAGCGCTGCGCGCCCAGCAGGCCGGGGACCTCGGGCGCGGGCACGATTCCGAGCAAGAGGCGCACGCGCTCCAGAGCCGCGGCCTGGGCCGGCAGCCGCTCGCGCGCGCGCGCGAGCGCCGCGGCCAGGCGCGCGCGCGCGCCGCGGGCGAGCCAGGGGCGCAGCTCGTCGGCCAGGAGCTCGCCGCGCGCGGGCGTCGGATCGCCGAACCAGGCCGCCAGGTGCGCGGCCACGGGCTCCGGCTCGGCGCGCCAGAGCCAGACCTGCAGCAGGTCCAGCCGCGCGCGCGCGCTCCACCCTTCCGGGATCGAGGCCGGATCGCGGAAGGGTGGCTCGAGCTCGAACAGCACGAGCACGCGCCCCAGCCGCTGCAGCTCGGACGGCGCGAGGTCGAGTCGGAAGAGCGCCTCGAGCCCGACCACGCGCGGTGGCTCGAACTCCGCCGGTCCGGCCTGCGCCGCCAGGAAGAAGAGCGCGCGCAGTCGCAGCTCGGGGGCCGTCCCCGGGGCGGCGAGCAACGCGCGCACCGGCGCCTCCGCCGCGCTCGCCGCGCAACCGCCGCGCTCCAGCACGAGCAGCCGGGCCCACTGCGCGCGCGGCGAAGCGCCCGCGAGGCCCGCCAGGAGCTGCGGCGCGAGCACGCCTCCTCGGGCGTCGAAGCAACCGAGGTGCGCCAGCGCCAGGAGGATCCGCGCCGAGCGCGGGCCGGGGGCTTGCTCGGCCTCGGCCAGCAGCGTCTCCAGGACCGGCGCGACCAGCAGCGCTGGCGCCACGCGGCCCAGCGCGGCGGCGCGCAGCAGGCCCTCGCGCGCCGCCGGGTCGGCCTCGGCCGCGAACAGCCGACCCATCCACTCGAGCGCCGGCGCGAAGCCGCTCGAGGCCAGATCGAGCGCGGCCCGCGTGCGCGCCGCCTCGTTCTGGCCCGCGACGCGCGGAGCGGCCAGCGTGAACAGCCACTCGGACAGGCGCTCGACGCCCGTGCGCACGGGCTCGGCCTCGGGCACGAGCACCAGGAACGCGCCCGGCGGGACCTCGTCGGGCCGCTCGGGCGCGATGCCATGGCACTCGACGCCCACGCCCATGGTCCGCGCGAGCCGCAGCAGGAGCTCGTCCCAGGGGCCGCCGGCGAGCTCCTCCGTGCGCCGGATCAGGCGCGTGGTCACGCGCGCGTCCAGCGCCAGGCCGAGCGGCAGCTCGCCCACCAGTTCCAGCTGATCGGCCAGCTCCTCCAGTCCGGCGCGGCCATCGAGGCGCAGGCTGCGCGGCGGACTGCGCGTCGCGACCGCGCGCAGCAGCAGCTCGAGCCCCTGCTTGTCGCGCAGGCCCGGCTCGGCGAGTCCGGGCGCGGCGCGCGCCACCGAGCTGCGCACGGCCTCGCGCCCCAGCGCGACCAGGCCCGGGTCGCGCTCGCCGCACAGCTCCAGCGCGAGGCCCAGATGGCGCTCGTCCGAGCCCAGCACGCGCACCAGGCGCGCGCGCACCTCGGCGTCGCCCGCCAGTGCGCCCTCGACCAGCTCCGCGTAGCGTTCGAGCACGAGGTGCGTCTCGAGCCAGCGCTCGGCCGCGTCGCGTTCGGCGGCGCGCGGCGAGGCGAGCGCGGCGAGCCGCTCGCGGAACTCGTCCGGCGCGCGGGCCGGGGTCGAGGGGAGGAACGCGAGCAGGAGGGCCGGGAGCATCGGGCGTACTCTAGCGGCTCGGCGACGCGCGAAAACCCCGCCGAAGCCGGCCGGCGAGCCGTAGGGACGAGCGCCACGCGCCTGTTACGCTGGGCGCGCATGTTCCAGCGTCTGCTCGTGGCCAACCGCGGCGAAGTCGCCGTGCGCATCGCGCGCGCCTGCCGCAGCCTCGGCATCGCGCCGGTGGGCGTGGCCTCGGAGGCCGACCTCGGCGCGAGCTGGACGCGCGCCTTCGACGAGGTCGTGTGCATCGGGCCGGCCGCGGCGACCGAGAGCTACCTCTGCGCCGATCGCATCGTGCAGGCCGCGCTGCAGACGCGCGCCAGCGCGGTGCACCCGGGCTGGGGCTTCCTGGCCGAGAACCCGCGCTTCGCGGCGCTGTGCGCGCAGCACGGCCTGGCCTTCGTGGGCCCGCGCCCGGCGCTGATGGAGCTGATGGGCGCGAAGACGCCGGCCAAGCGCGCCATGCGCGCGGCGGGCCTGGCGCTGATCCCCGGTTCGGCCGAGCCGCTCTCCGACGTTGCGGCCGCCGTCGCGGTCGCGCGCGAGATCGGCTACCCGGTGCTGCTCAAGGCCGACCAGGGCGGCGGCGGACGCGGCATGCGCCGCTGCGCGGACGAGGCCGAGCTACAGGCCGCCTTCGCGGCGGCCAGCGCCGAGGCCCTGGCCGCGTTCGGCTCGGGCGAGGTCTACCTCGAGCGCTACCTGACGGGCGGACGCCACATCGAGGTGCAGCTCCTGTGCGACGCCTTCGGGCACGGCATCCACGTGGGCGAGCGCGAGTGCTCGGTGCAGCGCAAGCACCAGAAGCTGATCGAGGAGAGCCCGAGCCCGGCCCTGACGCCGGCCGAGCGCGCGGCCCTGGGGGAGTCCGCGCTGCGCGCCGCGCTGGCGGTCGGCTACTCCAGCGCCGGCACGGTCGAGTTCCTGCGCGCGCCCGACGGTCGCTTGCACTTCATGGAGATGAACACGCGCCTGCAGGTCGAGCACCCGGTCTCGGAGCTCGTCTCGGGCCTCGACATCGCCGCGCTGCAGATCCGCATCGCCGCCAACGAGCGCCTGACGCTGGCGCAAGCGGACGTGCCCCTGCGCGGCCACGCGCTCGAGGCGCGCCTCAACGCCGAGGACCCCGAGCGCAACTTCCAGCCCTCGCCCGGCACGCTGCGCGCCTTCGAGATCCCGCTCGACCTCGGCCCCGGCACGCTGCGCGTCGACACGCACCTGGTGGCGGGCGATACGGTCCCTCCGCACTACGACTCGCTGCTGGCCAAGGTCATCGCGCACGCCGAGACGCGCGCGCTGGCGATCGAGACGCTCTCGCGCGCACTCGCGGCCGCGCGCATCGAGGGCCTCGCCACCACGCTCCCGCTGCACCTGGCGGTGCTCGCGAGCGAGCCCTTCCGCGCCGGGCGCTACGACACGAGCGCGATCCCCGGCTGGCCGCCCGCGCGCGCGGCCAGCGCCGCCAAGGCGGCCGCGCCGGGCTAGCCCGACCCGCTCCCGAGGAAACGCCCATGGCCAAGGTCCCGCTCGTCCCCATCGGTCGGCCGCTCGACGGCGTGCTCGGCGCGAGCGAGGGCGCGCGCAACCGCGAACGGGCGCGCGAGCGCGAGACGCTGCTCGAGGAGCGCCGTGCCACGGTGCGCGCCGGCTGGGGCGCGGAGTACGAGCAGCGCGTGCACGAGAAGCAGAAGCTCACCACGCGCGAGCGCCTGGAGCGCCTCAAGGACCCCGGCACGCGCCTGTTCGAGGTCGGCACCTTCGTCAACCACGGACGCACCTTCGGCAAGCTCGCCAGCCCCGCGGCCGGCGTGATCACGGCCTACGCCTGCGTGGCCGCGCGCTGGACGATGGTGATCGCCAACGACAACACCGTGGCCTCGGGCGCGTGGTGGCCGCTGACGCCCGAGAAGATCGAGCGCGCCCAGGAGATGGCGCGGCGCCTCTGCCTGCCGGTGATCTATCTGGTGGATTGCTCGGGCCTGTACCTGCCGGAGCAGTCGCACTCCTTCCCCGGGCGCACCGGCGCCGGACACATCTTCAAGAAGAACGCGCTGCTCTCGAACGAGGGCGTGCCGCAGATCGCCGGCGTGTTCGGCGACTGCATCGCGGGCGGCGGCTACATGCCGATCATCTCCGACCGCGTCTTCATGACGGAGCAGGCCTACATGGTCATCGCCGGCGCCGCGCTCATCAAGGGCGCCAAGTCGCTGCACCTCTCGAGCCTCGACATCGGCGGGCCCGAGGTGCACGTCAACCAGTCGGGCTGCGCCGACGAGCGCGTGCCGGACGACGAGACCGCGCTGGCGCTCATCCGGCGCGAGATCGAGAAGCTGCCCACCAGCGGCGCGGCCTACTACCGCGGCGGGACCGACGCGCTCGCGCCGCACCACCCCCCGAGCGAGCTCGCCGCGCTCTTCCCCGACGACCCGCGCCACACCTACGCGGCCGAGGAGGTGCTCGCGCGCCTGGTGGACCAGAGCCTGTTCTGGGAGCTCTTCCCCGAGCGCGGCGTGGAGATGATCACCGGCGTCGGGCGCGTGAACGGGCTCTACCTCGGCTTCGTGATCAACCGCCAGGGCCTGATCGACGACGCCGAGCACCGGGCGGCCGACGGCAAGAGCGCCAAGAAGCCGGCCGGGATCCTGTACCAGGAGGGCATCGCCAAGGTCGCGCAGTTCTCGCGCGCCTGCGAGGCCGACGGCATCCCGCTGGTGTGGCTGCAGGACATCGCCGGCTTCGACATCGGCGTCGAGGCCGAGCGCCTGGGCCTGCTCGGCTACGGCTCGAGCCTGATCTACGCCAACAGCACCAACACGGTCCCGATGTTCACGGTGCTGCTGCGCAAGGCCTCGGGCGCCGGCTACTACGCCTTGGCGGGCCTGCCCTACGAGCCGGTGGTGCAGCTCTCGACCCCGCTCGCGCGCCTGGCGGTCATGGAGGGCCGCACGCTCGCGATCGCGACCTACAACACCAAGCTCGACGACGAGTTCCAGATCGCGAGCACCGACCCCGCCGAGCGCCAGAAGATCGAGGACGGCATGCGCGCGACCGAGGCGCGCATCGAGGGCGACATGGACCCCTACAAGGCCGCCAGCCAGATGGACACCGACGAGATCGTGGCCTTCGGCGAGCTGCGCGCCTGGCTCGAGCTCTTCGCCGAGACCTCCTACCAGTCGATCGGCCACCGCCGCGTGAAGAACCCGCGCATCTGGTCGCTGCACGACCTGGCGCTGCTGGCGCGCGAGCGCGGGTAGAGCCTGTTCCACCCACGGCCGAGCGCTACCCTGTTTCGCCATCCATGAGTGCCCCCCTGGAGTTGCTGTTCGAGCACGCCGGCGAACGCCTGCTGCTGAAGAGCCCCGAGGTCGGGCTGTTCACGCGCGCCTTGCCCGTGGGCGCGCTGCTCGCGCCGCGCGCGCCGGCGGGCCTGTTGCACTCGCTCGGACGGCGTTTCGAGCTGGTGGCGCCGAGCGGCGCGGCCGGGCGCGTGCTCAACGCGCCGCCCGAGCGCGTGCTGGCGCCGGTCGGCTTCGGGACGGTGCTGTACGAGCTCGACCCGCTCGGAACGCTCGCCGTCGCCGCGCAGCGCGCCGAGCCGAGCACCGCGGCCGCGGGCGCGCTCGTCTTCCGCGCGCCCTACTCCGGCCGCTTCTGGCAGCGTCCGTCGCCCAACGATCCGCCCTTCCTGAACCCCGGCGACGCGCTGGCCGACGGCCAGACGATCGGGCTGATCGAGGTCATGAAGACCTTCACGAACCTCGTCTACCGCGCCGGCGGCGAGCTGCCCGCGCGCGCCAAGCTGGTGCGCTTCCTCGCGGCCGACGGCGGCGAGGTCAAGGACGGCGCCGCGCTGCTCGAGCTCGAGCGCGCCTGAACCCGCTCCTCTGCGACTCCGAGGGCGAGCTCGGCCCTACTGCGCGCGCGCGATCTCGCCGGCCTTCAGCTCGGCGGGCAGCTGGAACACGACCGATTCGCGCTCGCCCTCCATCTCGGTCACCTCGTCCACGCCCAGCGCGCGCAGGCGTTCGAGCACGCGCTGCACCAGCGACTCGGGCGCCGAGGCGCCGGCGGTCAGGCCGATGCGCAGGCCGGGACGGAACCAGTCGGGGTCGAGGTCCTGCTCGGAGTCGATCAGCTGCGAGGTCACGCCGCGGCGCGCGCCGAGCTCCCGCAGACGGTTCGAGTTCGAGCTGTTGGGCGAGCCGACCACCAGGAGGAGGTCGATCCTGTCCGACAGCGCCTGGACCGCGTTCTGGCGGTTCTGGGTGGCGTAGCAGATGTCCGAGAGCTCGGGCCCGCGGATCTTCGGGAAGCGCCGCGCCAGCGCGGCGATCACGTCGCGCGTGTCGTCGACCGAGAGCGTGGTCTGCGTGACGTAGGCGAGCCTCTCGGGATCCTCGACCACCAGCGCCTCGACCTCTTCGACCGTCGAGAGCACGTGCACCGTGCCGTCCAGGCGCCCGCGCGTGCCCTCGACCTCGGGGTGTCCGGGGTGGCCGACCAGCACGATCTCGCGCCGCTCGCGCTGGTAGCGCTGGGCCTGCAGGTGCACCTTGGTGACCAGCGGGCAGGTGGCGTCGATCACGCGCAGGTCGCGCGCGCGGCCCTTCGATTCGATCTCCTCGGCCACGCCGTGGGCGCTGAAGATCGTGACCGAGCCGGGCGGGATCTCCTCCAGGCTCTCGACGAAGCGCACGCCACGCCCGCGGAAATCCTCGAGCACGGCGCGGTTGTGCACGATCTCGTGCAGCACGTACACGGGCGGGCCGTAGAGCGTGAGCGCGCGCTCGACGATCTCGATCGCGCGGTCGACGCCGGCGCAGAAGCCGCGCGGCGAGGCCAGCAGGACCCGCATCGGCCGGGGGGCAGTGGATTCGCTGGGACTCATCGGGAGCGCACCATCGTAGCGGCCGAGGACCCTACTCGCCGCGCTCCGGCACGCCCAGCGCGAGCAGGCGCTCGGCCAGGAACTCGCCCAGCGCGCGGTTGGCCTCGGCGTCGTAGTGCCCGTCGAAGGGCAGGATCGGCAGCTCGCCGCGCGCGCGGTAGAGCGGGACGAGCGCCTCCAGGAGCTCGATCACGGCCAGGCCGTGGGCGCGCGCCAGGGCCACGGCGCGCTCGTCGTAGGAACGGGTGTCCTCGCGCCCCACGAGCCGCTTCGCATCGGGAAAGAGCGCCACGACCGGGCGCGCACCGAGGCCCGCGCTGGCCGCGCGGAACCGCTCCAGCAACCCTCCGAGGAGCTCGAAGCCCTGCTCGGCCAGCTCCGGCGCGTAGACCTGCGCCTTCGAGCTCACCAGGTCGTGCACGAGCATGAGCAGCGCGCTCTTGCGCGGCAGCTGCTCGAACCGCCAGCGCAGCCGTGCCAGGCCCTCCAGACGCGCGCCGGTGTCGAAGCAGAACTCGCCGCGCTCGCGGTAGGCCGCGTAGGTGGTCTCGATCGGGCGCTCGACCACGTCGTTCCAGTACCAGCCGAGCAGCACCACGTCGGGCTGGATACGCGCGCCGAGTTCCGCCAGCAGCCCCAGCTCCTGGGCCGTGCCGTAGGCGCGCACGCCGGCGTTGACCACCGTCCAGCGCCGCGTCGGAGCGCGGGCGCGCAGCGCGCGCTCCAGCTGGAACGGCACGGTCTCGTCGTCGCCCACGCCTTGCCCGTAGGTCAGGCTGTCGCCCAGGAACAGGACGCGCACCTCGCCGCTCGCCTTCGTGCCGAGCTCGGGACCGCGCAGGCCGAGCGCGTTGACCTGCACGCGGTGCTGGTAGGTGTAGTGCTCGCCCGGGACCATCTCCCAGCCGCGGAAGGGGTTGGCGCGGACCGCCATCAGCGGCAGGCGCTCGGCCAGCGGCGTGCCGACCAGCAGGCGCACGGCGAACTCGCCCAGCGCGAAGCTGAGCGCCAGCGAGAGGCCGAGCGCGAGCAGGCGCTTCTGCTTCCTCCCGCTGGTTCCGGCACCCATGTGGCGCCGATCCTACGCGGCGCCGCGCGCCAGTCGAGCCGGCAGCGGCGCCGCGCGCCAGTCGAGCCGGCAGCGGCGCCGCCATCGGATGCCGTAGGATGGCGGCCGCATGAGCGCCGCATGAGCATCGTATCGCTGGGCCTGGACCTGACCCAGATCGAGCGCCTGGCCGAGGCCGAGTCGCGCCGCGGCGCGCGCTTCCTCGCGCGCCTGTTCACGCCCGCCGAGCGCGCCTACTGCGAGCGCCGCGCCCTGCGCCGCCACGTGCACTACGCCGGACGCTTCGCGGTCAAGGAGGCCGTGATGAAGGCCCTCGGCACGGGCTGGACGCGCGGGGTGCGCTGGCTCGACATCGAGGTCGTGCGCGCCCCCGGCGAACCGCCCGAGCTCGTGCTGCACGGCGAGACGGCCGCGATCGCGCGCGCCAAGGGCATCGGGCGCTGGCACGTCACGATCACGCACGACGCCGGCATCGCCGCGGCGGTGGTGGTGGCCGAGGCGCCGGACGTGTAGCGCCGGGGCGAGCGCTACTCGCGGTAGCCGAGCACGACCAAGAGGCACGGTCCGCCCGCGATGAGCTCGAGCCCGAGCTCGGCCGCGCGCGCGAGCACGTGCCGGTCCTCGGCCCCGGGCTGCAACCACAGGTGCGCGATGCCGAGACGCGCGGCGTCCTCGAGCACGCCGAGCGTGATGGCGGGCGGCGTGATGATCGAGACCGCGCGCGCGGGTTCCGGCAGCGCGGCCAGATCCGGGTAGGCGCTCAGGCCCTCGATCGAGCTGGCGCGCGGGTTGACGGGGTACACGGGCGCCTTCCCGTTCTGCAGGTAGCAGCGCAGCACCTTGTTGCCGTACTTCGCGCGCTCGTTCGAGGCCCCCACCACGGCCCACGGACCGGCGGCGAGGAACGCGCGGATGCGCTCCTGGAGGGTCGTGGTGCGGAGAGGCTCCTTGGCCACACCGTGAACCCTAGCAGAGCGCCCGAGCCAACGCCTTGCAGTCCCGTGTTCGGGACTTCGAGCCAGACCGGCCGCCTGGGTCAAGGCGGATCTCCCGAGGGGCCGAACGTTCGAGACTCCGTGCACGCCGACTCGACAGCCGAGACACCCGCATCCGAAGGAACGACACGGGCCCCCGGGTCGGGTGGCCGCTCTCGGAATCGCGGCGCCCAGAGCCCGTGGCGCCTGGCGGCCGTGCTCGCTTCGACCGGGCTGCTCTTGGCCCTGATCGCAGCGACGTTCTGGTACCAGGACTGGCGTTACTCGCTCCCGACCCCGCGCCCGCCCGGTCTCGAGCAGCCGGCGCTCGGCACGCTCGTTCCGAGCTGGATCCGCGCGCAGCTCGCGGCGAACGACGGGCGGCCCGTGTTCCTGCACTTCACCAGTCCAGACTGCCCCTGCTCGCGCTTCGTGCTCGATCACGTGCGCGAACTGGTACGCGCCCACCAGCGCGAGGTCCGCTTCGTGGCCGTGATCCAGCCCGAAGGGGCGCACGATCCGTTGGAACCCGACCTCATCGGGCTCGGGATCGAGCAGTGGACCGACGCCGGCGGACGCATCGCCGCGAGTCTCGGCGTCTACGCCACGCCCCAGGCGGTGCTCGTCACGCCCGGCGGAGAGCTCTGGTATCGCGGCAACTACAACGTCTCACGCTATTGCGCGCAGCCCGGAAGCGCCTTCGCGCGTCTGGCGCTCGAGGCGCTACTCGCACATTCGGCGAAACCCGAGCCTCCGGAGGCCGCCACGCGCGCCTACGGTTGCGCGCTTGCTGCCCGCCACCGGGGAGGCTCGGAGTGATCTCGGCAAGCGCCGACGAGCGGCCGCCGATCCAGTCGGTACCCGGACGTGGGCTAGAGGCCGAACTCGGCCGGACCGAGGTGTGCCGCCTGATGGACGGCATCTACGCGCGTGGCGATCGCATCCTCGGCCTGTTCCTGCTGTGCCACGGGGCGGCCGCGCTCGCTCTCGCCGCGGTCTACGAGACCTGGCTCACGAGCGCACTGGTCGGCGGCGCGGCTCTGGCGATGTTCTTCGTCGCGCGCACGCTGGCGCCGCGCACCTTCGTCACGCGCTGCGTCGCGGGTGTGGCGCTGCAGGCCTTCGTGGCGCTGCACATCTACCAGCTGCACGGCCTGGCGGAGATGCACTTCTTCTTCTTCACGGCCTTCACCGTGATGATCGTGTACCAGGACTGGCTCAGCATGTGGCCGGGCACGCTGCTGATCATCGGCCAGCACATCCTGTTCGCCGTGCTGCACAACTCGGGCACGAACCTGTACTTCTTCGAGGACCCGTACATCGGCTTCCGCAAGCTCTTCTTCCACTTCGGGATCGCGCTGGTGCAGGTCGGGATCTGCGGCTACTGGGCCGTGCTCCTGCGCCGCGAGACCCTGCGCGACGCATGGCAGCGGCAGCAGCTGGCGCGCGCCACCGCCGCCGCCGAGGGTGCGAACCGCGCCAAGAGCGCCTTCCTGGCCAACATGAGCCACGAGATCCGCACCCCCATGAACGGCGTGGTGGGCATGACCGAACTCGTGCTCGGGACACCGCTCGCGGCCGAGCAGCGCGAACACCTCGAGGTGGTGCTGTCCTCGAGCCGCGCGCTGCTGCAGATCCTGAACGACATCCTCGATTTCTCGAAGATCGAGGCCGGCAAGGTCGTGCTCGATCCCCAACCGCTGCACCTGCGAGCCACCCTGCGCGACGCGCTGCGCCTGTTCCAGCTCTCGGCCGAGCAGAAGCGCGTCGCGCTCGAGTTGCGCGTGGCCGAGGACGTGCCCGACCGCCTGGTGGGGGACGCCGCACGCCTGCGGCAGGTCGTGCTCAACCTGGTGGGCAACGCGCTCAAGTTCACCGTGCACGGCCGGGTCGAGTTGTCCGTCGCTCGCGCCGACGGATCCGGGCCTCCCCACGAGGCGGACGCATGCATGCTCCAGTTCCGCGTGCGCGACACGGGCATCGGGATCCCGCGCGCAGACCAGGCCCTGCTCTTCCGTCCCTTCGCCCAACTCGCGGGAGCGAGCAGGTTGAACGCCGGCGGCACGGGTCTGGGCCTCGCGATCTGCCGCCAGCTGGTCGAATGCATGGGCGGGACGATCGGGGTCGAGAGTAGCCCGGGCGAAGGCAGTACCTTCGCCTTCACGGCCCGTTTCGAGTGTCTCGGCGCAGAGGCCGACCAGGTGAACCAGACCCTGGTCGCGCCCGGGACTTCGGCCTCCCTCGCGCTCCGGATCCTCGTGGCCGAGGACAACCCCGTCAATCAGCGCATCGCCCTGGCGTTGCTCGCTCGCTCCGGACACTCCGTGAGCACCGCGACCGACGGCCGGGCCGCGCTGCTGGCGCTCGAACGCGAGCTCTTCGACCTCGTGCTGATGGACATCGGCATGCCCGAGCTCGACGGGCTGGAGGCCACCCGCGAGCTGCGCCGACGCGAGAAGGACGGACGACGGCGTACGCCGGTCGTCGCCATGACCGCGCATGCAATGGCCGGCGACCGCGAGCGCTGCTTGCGCGCGGGCATGGACGACTTCCTGACGAAGCCGATCGAGCTCGAGAAGCTGCTGACCGTACTCGCCCGCATCGGCGCGGATCCGGACCGGGTGCCAGCGGCGCTGCCGGCCGCATGCGTCGCCACACCCGTGGACGAACGCAGCGGCCGCTACTAGAGGCGCGTCGCGGGCAACAGCTCGACCCGGGCGTTCAACGCTGTCCGTTCCCCACGCGCAGCACGCGGTCGCGCGGATCGACCAGGTAGAAGCTGTTCTTGCCGAGGTCGAGCCGACCCTGGCCGCCGGGGCACTCGACGCGCACGGACTCGCTCCCGAGCTGCACCTCGACCGGCATCGGGAAGGGCTGGCCGGTGGGCGAGCGCCACTCGAGCCGCAGCTCCTCGCCCTGGAGCCTCGCGGTGAGCTCCGGCAGCGCCGGCTGGCGCAGGTAGACCTCGAAGAACCAGTCGAGCTCGACGCCGCTCGTCTCCTCGGCGATGCGCAGGATCTCGTCCGTGGTCGCGAAGCGGCAGGCGCTGCCGTCGGTGGTCTTCTCCTTGGCCGGATCGGGGTAGGCCATGCGCCGCAGGGCACGGAAGAACGGCTCGTCGCCGAGCAGCCAGCGCAGCGTGTGCAGCACCCACGCGCCCTTGGCGTAGATGTCGCCGCCGGGCGAGCCCGGCTGGTCGCCGAAGTACATCTCGGCCGTGCTCTTCTTGGCGCGCGGCGCGATCGCGGCCTGGTTCACGAAGCGCATCTGCTCGCGCATCTCGGTGAAGTACGCCTTCTCGCCGCCGACGTGCTCGGCGTACAGCGCCTGCGCGTAGCTGGCGAAGCTCTCGTGGATCCAGAAGTCGTTCCAGTTCGCGCAGGTCACGAGGTTGGCCCACCACTCGTGCGCGAACTCGTGCAGGTGCAGCTCGTCGTACCCGCGGTCCTCGCCCCAGCGGTCCATCTTGTAGTTGTTGCCGTAGGCGATGATCGTCTGGTGCTCCATCCCGAGGTGCGGCGTCTCGGCCACGCCGTACTTGTCCGCGCGGAAGGGGTAGGGCCCGAAGACCGACTCGAAGAACGCCATCTGGCGCAGGATGTCCTCGAACAGGATCTTGCCCTTCTCGAGGTTCTCCGGGAGCACCCAGTACGTCACGGGGAAGGTGTCGCCCGCGACGCTGGTGTAGTCGCGCGTGATCGTCTCGTACGGTGCGATGTTGAGCGCGATGCCGTAGGTGTTGATGGGCGTGCTGACGCGCCAGTGGAAGCGGCGCGATCCGTCCGCGTCGTCGTCGACGGAGAGCAGCTTGCCATTCGAAACGCACACGAGCGGCTTCGGCACCGAGACGGTGATGTCGGCGCTGTCCGCCTCGTCGTCGGGCTGGTCCTTGCACGGCCACCAGAGGTCAGCGCCCTGCATCTGGTTGCAGGTGGCGACCCACGGAGCACCTCCCTTCGTTCTCGACCAGACGAAGCCGCCGTCCCACGGGGGGCGCGGCGCCTCACGGGGCTGGCCCCCATAGCGCACGCTCACCGTGAACAGGGTCTCGGGATGGGTGACGTGTCTCTGGAACGTCTCCGGGGCACTGACGCGCAGGACGCCCTGGACATGGGTGAATCGAGCCGGACCGTGATCGTCGTGATCGATGGCGATCCAGCCGGTCGTGACCGCGGAGACAACCAGGCGCGAGTCGAGATCGAGCTCCACGCCGTCGCTGTCCCTCAGCAGCTTGAAGGTGATCGTCACCTCGCCCTGGATGCTCTGGGTCGCGGGATCCACGCGGATCTGCAGGTCGTAGTGCTTGACGTCGTAGCAGCTCTGCTCGGGGGGGATCGGGCGGCCGGAGGTGAGTCTGGGTTCGTCGGCCTTCTGGGCGAGCGCGAGCAGGAGCGAGAGCAGCATGGGTGACCTTCGAGAGGGTGGAGCGGGGATCCTAGCAGCCGCAGCGCGCTATGCTCGCGCGCGATGAAGCTCGCCGAGAAGCTCGCGCGCATCCAGGAGACGCTCGACCGCCTGATCCCCGAGGTCCCGATCCCGCTCGCGCACGTCGACCCCTTCACGCTGCTGGTCGCGGTCGTGCTCTCGGCCCAGACCACCGACAAGAAGGTCAACGAGGTCACGCCGGCCCTGTTCGCGCGCGCGAACACGCCCGCAACGATGGCGAGGCTCTCCGTCACCGAGGTCCACGGCCTGATCCGCACCGTCGGGCTCGCGCCGGCGAAGTCGAAGGCGCTGGTCGGGCTCTCGCAGCTCCTGCTCGCGAAGCACGGCGGAAGGGTGCCGCGCACGCTGGAGGAGCTGATGGAGCTCCCCGGCGTCGGCCGCAAGACCGCGAGCGTGGTGCTGAGCCAGGCCTTCGGCGTGCCGGCCTTCCCGGTCGACACGCACATCCACCGCCTGGCCGCGCGCTGGGGCCTCTCCTCGGGCCAGTCGGTCGAGCGCACCGAGCGCGACCTGCGGCGACACTTCCCGCCCGAGGCGTGGGCCAGGCTGCACCTGCAGTTCATCTACTTCGGCCGTCGCTACTGCCCCGCGCGCGGGCACGACGCGGGCGCCTGCCCGATCTGCTCCTTCGCTGGACGCAAGACGCGCGCGCGGGCGAAGCGGCCTAGGGCCGCACGCTGAGCTCGACCGGCTCGACGCGCACGCTCTTCCAGGTCCCGCCGCGCAGGACGTCGAGCTCGAGCTTGCGCCCGATCACCGCGCCCACCAGCAGCCGGTGCAGGTCCGAGATCGTCGCGACCGGCTTCCCGGCCAGGCGCACGAGCACGTCGCCATCCAGCAACCCGGCCGCGGCCGCGGGCGAGCCCGGCTCGACCGCGCGGATCGCGACCGCGCGCGCGGAGCCGAGCCCGTGACGCTCGACCACCGGCCGCGGCAGGACAATTTCTTCGGCCGAGAGCCCCAGGTACCCGCGCCGCACGCGTCCGTGGCTCGCGATCTCGTCCATCACGAAGCGCGCCGTGTTGGCCGGCACGGCGAAGCACAGCCCCGAACCGCCCGGGTGCATGGCGGTGTTGATACCGACCACGGCTCCCTCGACGTCGAGCAGCGGCCCGCCCGAGTTGCCCGGGTTGAGCTGCGCATCGGTCTGGATCACGCCCTCGATCACGCGCCCGCGCGGGCCCACCAGGGTTCGTCCGAGCGCGCCGACGATGCCCATCGTGACGGTACGCGCGAGGCCGAAGGGCGAGCCGAGCGCCAGCACGATCTCGCCCACGCGCAGCGCGTTCGAGTCGCCGAGCAGCAGGGCCGGATGGGGGCGCTCGCGCGTGAGCCGCAGCAGCGCGAGGTCGGTGAAGGGATCGTCCCCGACCACGTCGGCCAGCTCGGCCCGGCCCTCCTCGAGCTCGACCTCGACCGCCGTCGAACCGCGCACGACGTGGCTGTTGGTGAGGGCCAGGCCGTCCTCGGAGACGACCAGGCACGAGCCGCCGCCCAGGCGCGCGCGGTTGCCGTGCAGGGTGCGGACGTGGCCGACGGCGGGGCTGACGCGCTCGACCAGGCCGGCGATCTGGTCGGAGAGGCTGCGCAGGGATTCCATGGGCCCGCCCCATGGGCCGCGAGGGCGCCCTTTCAAGGGCGGCGCATCGGCGTATGCTCGCGTCCATGGACGCCGACGTCGGCCGAGCAGGCGAGGACGCCGACGACGTCGGCCTGGAGGAAGCCTGGGAGGCACTCGCGGCCGGCGACCTGGAGCAGGCGCTCGGGCACCTCGAGGACGTCGACCCCGAGCGCGGCGAGCGCTGGACGACCGCGACGCATGCGCTGCTCGAGCTCGGCGACTTCGCCGAGGCCGGGTCGGCGCTGGCGAAGGCGCGCGAGTGCATGGGCCCGGAACACGAAGACGTGTTGTGGGCCGAGGGCCGCCTGCACCTCGTGCAGTGGCGGCTCGACGACGCGCGCAGCGCCTTCGCGCGCCTCGACCCCGAGCTCGAGGGCGCGCCGCTGCTCGAGAGCCTGGCGCTGCTGGCCGACCTGGAGGGCGACCTCGCGCGTGCCGACGGACTCTACCGCCGCGCCGCCAAGCTCGACCCCGAGGGTCCGCCGCCGCCCCCGCGGCTCACGCCGGCGGAATTCGAGGCGGTCGTGGCCGAGGCCGCGGCCGAACTGCCGCCCCAGTTCCAGGCGGCCTTCGAGGAGGCGGCCGTGGTGATCGACCCGATGCCCACGGCCGAGATCGTGGGCGCGCCCGAGTCGGGCCACCCGCCGGACATCCTCGGCCTCTTCGCGGGCCCGACCCTGGGCGAGCGTCCGGGCCTGCAGGTGCCCGAGCTGCCGCCGACCATCTTCCTCTTCCAGCGCAACCTCGAGCGCGCCTCGCGCACGCGCGAGGAGCTGCGCGACGAGATCCGCACGACGCTGTACCACGAACTCGGACACGCGCTCGGCTTCGACGAGGAGGGCGTGGACGAGCTGGGGCTGGGATGAGGGCGCCGATTCGCCGCGCGTTTCCCGGGCCTGGACGGCTGCAGCGCTTCCCATGGAATGGCTGAACTACCACCACCTCCTGTACTTCTGGCTGGTCGTGCGTGAGGGCGGCGTGGCGCGCGCGGCCGACAAGCTGCGCATCTCGCACCCGACCGTGAGCACGCAGGTGAAGCAGCTCGAGCGCGCGCTGGGCGAGAAGCTGCTGGAGAAGAAGGGCCGGCGTCTCGTGCCGACCGAGGTCGGGCGCATCGCCTACCGCTACGCGGACGAGATCTTCGGCCTGGGGCGCGAGCTGCTCGACACGGTCAAGGGCCGCCCGGGCGTCGGGCCGCTGCGCCTGGTGGTGGGCGTGGCCCAGGCCATGCCCAAGCTGATCGTGCGCCGCCTGCTGGCGCCGGCGTTGACGCTCCAGGACCTGCCGCCGGTACGGCTGGTGTGCCTCGAGGACCGCCCGGAGAACCTGCTGGCCGAGCTGGCCGCGCTGCACCTCGATCTGGTGCTCTCGGATGCCTCGGTCCCGCCCCACAGCCCGGTGCGCGCCTTCAACCACGTGCTGGGCGAGTGCGGAGTGACGATCTGTGCCCGGAAGGATCTCGCGACGCGCTACCGGCGCGACTTCCCGCGCTCGCTGGACGGGGCCCCGCTGCTGCTGCCGACCGAGGGCTCGAACCTGCGCCGTGCGCTGGAGCAGTACTTCGAGCTGCACGGTCTGCGGCCAGAGGTCGTGGGCGAGTTCGAGGACAGCGCGTTGCTCAAGGTCTTCGGCCAGGACGGCGTGGGGCTGTTCCCCGTGCCCAGCGCGATCGAGAACGACGTGCGACGCCAGCACGAGGTCGAGATCGTCGGACGCCTGCCCGAGGTGCGCGAGCGCTTCTACGCCATCTCGGTCGAGCGGCGCCTGAAGAACCCGGCCGTGCTGGCGATCTGCGAGGTGGCCCGCAAGCGCGTGTTCAAGGACGGCCCCTGACGGCGCGGCCAGCCGCCGCTCCGGGCCACGGTCACACGTACTTCTCGCCCCGCACCACGCGCACGCGATCGGCGTAGGCCACCACGGCGAAGCGCGGGAAGTACTCGCTCGCGAGTTGCGCCAGGATGCGGTCGGCCGTGTCGTGCGAGACGAGCGTCTCGATCTTCACGTTGCCCTGCCATTCGCCCGCGCGCACGCCACGCGAGCCCTCGCCACGCACGCTGGTCAGGGTCCAGCCCCGCGCGCCGGCCGCCAGGACCAGCGCCACCAGACGCGTCTCGAGCACGGCCTCGGCCACGATCGTCACCCGCTCGAGCTCGACCGTGAGCAACTCCGCCTCAGGCTTGGATCCAGCGTGCGAACTCATGGTAGAGGGGGATGCCGACGGCGAGGTTGAAGGGAAAGGTGAGACCGAGCGAGGAGGTCAGGTACAGGGCGGGGTTGGCCTCCGGCAACGACAGGCGCACGGCCACGGGCGCGGCGATGTAGGAAGCGCTGGCCAGCATGGTCGCGAAGACCGTCGCACCACCGAGCGACATTCCGACCGCGCTGCCCAGGGCCGCGCCGAGGAACCCGTTCACCAGCGGCGCGACGAGCGCGAAGCCCACCAGGAACGGCCCGACCTGGCGCAGGTCGCGCAGCCGGCTCGCGGCCAGGAAGCCCATGTCGATCAGGAACAACGTCAGGACGCCGCGGAAAGGCGCGATGAACAGGGGCGCCACGCTCTCCACGCCGCGCGGGCCGGCCAGGAAGCCGATCGCGACTCCGCCGAGGAGCAAGACATTGCTCTTGCCCGTGAGGACCTCGGACAGCGAAGCGCGCCAGGAATTGCCGACGCGCGCCGAGCGCGCCAGCAGCAGCGCGACCAGGATCCCGGGCACCTCGAGGAACGCCACCAGCGCGGCCAGGTAACCCTCGCTCGCCAGCTCTCGGGCCTCGACGAAGGAGACCGCGGCGGTGAAGGTGACGATCGAGACCGAGCCGTAGTGCGCCGCCACCGCGGCCGCGTCCACGACCGAGAACCGCCCGAGGCGCCGCAAGGCGGCGTAGCACATGAGCGGCACGCTGACGCCGGCCAGCAGCGTCGCCCCGGCCGGCAGCGCGAGCTCCATCGCCGAGACCTTCGACAGCTCGGCGCCGCCCTTCAGGCCGATCGCGAGCAGGAGGTACGAGCCCAGGGCCGAGTGCACCGCGTCGGAGAGACGCAGATCGCTCTTCGCCATCGCGGCGACGATGCCCAGCGCGAAGCCGAGCACCATCGGCGAGCTGAGGTTGAGCCTCAGGAGCTCGAGTGCATCCATGCTTCGACGGGGGCCGGCAGCGTCACGCACAGCCCGGTGGCGAGCTGGCGCAGGCGTACGGTGAGCTCTGCCTCGTCGCGCGCGCGCAGCGTGACGTGACCGAGCTTGCGCCCCGGTGCGGGCTGCTTCCCGTACACGTGCAGGTGCGCGCCGGGCACCGCGAGCACCCGCTCGGCCGGGGGAAGCGAGCCGAGCAGATTGAGCATCGCACAGGTGCCCAGCGCGCGTGTGCTACCCAGCGGCAAGCCCGCGATGGCGCGCAGGTGGTTCTCGAACTGGCTGGTCTCGGCGCCCTCGATCGTCCAGTGGCCGCTGTTGTGCACGCGTGGCGCGAGCTCGTTGGCGAGCAGGCGCCCCTCGCGCTCGAACAGTTCGAGTGCCAGCACGCCCACGTACTCCAGCTCGTCGAGCAGCTTGCCGGCCATCGCCTCGGCCGTCGCCTGGAACCCGTCGCCCACACGCGCCGCGGGCGCGAGGGACAGCCGCAGGCAACCGCGCTCGTGGTGGTTCTCGACCAGCGGGTAGAAGGCGCGCGTGCCGTCCGGGGCGCGCACGGCCAGGACCGAGAGTTCACGTTCGAAGGGCACCAAGGCCTCCAGGATCGCGGTGCGTGCGCCCAGCTCGCGCTGCGCGCTGGCGACGTCCTCCGCCGCGCGCAGGAGCCACTGGCCGCGCCCGTCGTACCCGCCGCGGCGCGTCTTCAGGATGGCCGGCAGCCCGAGCCGTCCGGCGGCTGCGGCCAGGTCGGCCGGCGCATCGACGCGGACGAAGGGCGCGCTGTCGAGGCCGAGGCGCGCGAACATCTGCTTCTGCAGCAGCCGGTCCTGGCTGAGTGCGAGCGCGCGCGGTGAGGGATGGACCGGAGCCTTGCGCGCGGCGCGCTCGAGGACATGGGGGTCCCAGCTCTCGTTCTCGAAGGTGAGTACGGACAGACCCTCCGCGAAGCGCTCCAGGCCCTCGCCGTCGCCGGGTTCCAGGGCCCAGGTGTCGCCGGACAGCGCGCGGCCATCCGGGGAAGCGCGCTCCAGGAACCGGAAGCGCTGCCCCATGGGCTGGCCCGCCAGGGCGAGCATGCGCGCCAGCTGTCCGCCGCCGAACACCCCCACCTTCACGGGCCCACCCTCGGATCGGCGTTCCCGCGGACCTCGGCGCAGCGGGCGGCGCGGCGCGCGGCGAGCGCCTGGAGCAAGCGCGGGTCGTGGCGCGCCAGGACGGCCGCCGCCAGGAGCGCCGCGTTCTCGGCGCCGGCCCGGCCGATGCCGAGCGTCCCCACCGGCACCCCGCCGGGCATCTGCACGATCGAGAGCAGGGAATCGAGGCCCGCAAGGTGGCGCGAGGGCACGGGCACGCCGAACACGGGCAAGAGGGTCTTCGCGGCCAGCATGCCCGGCAGGTGCGCCGCACCCCCGGCTCCGGCGATGAGCACCTCGAACCCGCGACCCTCGGCCGCCTCGGCGAACTCGAACAGGCGGTCCGGCGTGCGATGGGCGGACACGACCTCGGCCTCGTGCTGGATGCCGAGTTCGTCGAGCACGAGCGAGGCATGGCGCAACGTGCTCCAGTCGGAGCGCGAGCCCATCACCACGGCCACGCGTGGACGGAGTGGACCGATCTGGGTCATGCCGGGTCGCTCCACTAGTCGCTCGCGTGGCGTCGACGCAGCATCCCACTCGCACGCCAGCCGCCCGTGTCCTGGAAGTGCCCGCGCTCGAGCGAGCGCGCCAGCGTGCGCCGCAGCCGCTCGGCGGCGAGGTCGATGGCCGCGTACAGGTCGCGGTGACGCTCCTGCACCTGCACCAGGCCGCGACGGCTGCGAACCTGCAGCCGGCAGGACTTGTCCTCACCGCCGCGCGGGCCGTTCTCGTCGGACAGCAGCACGCGCACGTGCTGGAGCCGGTGCGCCAGGCGCCCCAGAGCGAAGCCCAGGCGCCGTTCCAGGTAGTCGCGGGCCGGGGCGGAGGCCGCCAGCCCCTTCCAGTGGATGAACATCCTCATGGTCTTCTCCGTCGATCGGGGTCGCGTTCGGGCGGAGGTTCTACGGCGCTCCACGTCCTGTAGGCACCATCGAAGTTCAGCGACTTCGTGTTCGTATTCTCGACAGATGGCGCGGGCGGCGCGGGAAGCCGAGACGGCGAGAACGAGGTCCTCGCCTGCGGGGCCCCGAAGGCCCTCGTCATCGCTTCATCCGCGCGGGACGATTCGTGTCGCGGCGTTCCCCTCGCGCACCGCGAAGTCTAGCCTCCGAGGTCGGAGAACGGGTGCACACGTCATGAGCGAAACGAACGGCTACAAACCCACCACGCGTCTGGTCCACGGCCCCGGTCACTCGGCCAAGTGGGACTTCAGCCACCACGTCACGCCGCCGCTCTCCTCCTCGACCACCTACCGCCTGGACTCGGCCCGGCGCGGCGCGCGTGGCTTCACGGAGTTCGGGCGCCACGTCAAGGACACCGGCGAGGCTCCGGTCTACATCTACGACCGCCTGGACGAGCCCACGCGTTCGATCCTGGAGGGCGAGCTGGCCGACATCGAGGGTGGCGAGGCCTGCGTGACCTTCGCCTCGGGCATGGCCGCGATCTCGGCGGCCCTGACGAGCGAGCTCCTGCCGGGCGACGAGGTGCTCGCGCATCCGGTGCTGTACGGCTGCACGCACTCGCTGTTCACGCACTGGTACCCGCGCATGGGGATCCAGGTGACGCGCGTCGACCTGAACGACCTGGCCCAGGTGCGCGCGCGCCTCTCGCCCAAGACGCGCTTCCTGTACTTCGAGTCGCCCACCAACCCCACGCTCGAGCTGATCGACATCGCCGCCCTGCGCGGCCTGGCCGACGAGGTCAACGCCACGCGCGCGCCCGAGCGACGACTGCTGGTGTGCATCGACAACACCTTCGCCACGCCCTTCGGCCAGCGCCCGCTCGAGCACGGCGCAGACATCGTGCTGCACAGCCTGACCAAGAACCTGGGCGGCTTCGGGACCGAACTCGGCGGCGCGGTGATCTGTCCCGAGGCGATGCTTCCGCACCTCCTGCTCTACCGCAAGGACTTCGGCGGCATCCTGGCCTCCAAGGCGGCCTGGGCGATCCTGGTGTACGGCCTGCCCACGCTGGCCCTGCGCCTGAAACGGCAGCAGTACAGCGCGCTCAAGGTGGCCGGCTGGCTGGAGCAGCAGGCGCTCGTCAGCCGCGTGGTCTACCCGGGCCTGGACAGCTTCGCGCAGAAGGAGCTCGCGCGCCGGCAGCTGATCGACTTCGACGGCGACTTCGCGCCCGGCAACATGATCTTCTTCGAGCTCGACTCGCGCCGCATCGAGGCCGAGGCCTTCGTGGACTCGATCGCGGCCCATGCCTACTCGGTCACGCTGGCCGTCAGCCTCGGCCACACCAAGACGTTGATCGAGATGCCGGCCAGCATGACGCACTCGTCCTACGCCGACAGCGAGGCCGCGAACCGCGGCGCGATCCGGCTCTCGATCGGCCTGGAGAGCCCCGGCGACATCATCCACGACCTCGAGACCGCCCTGCACGCGGTCGAGAAGAAGCGCCAGGGCCCGGGCCGCTCGCCGCGCGAAAAATCGGGACGCTGAGCCATGGCCAGCCCGATGGACGACGCCACCTTCCGGCGGCTCTCGGACGAGTGCCTGGCCCAGCACGCGCGCTGGCTGGCCGAGTTCGACCCGGACGAGCTCGACTTCCGCGAAGCCGACGGCGTGCTCACGCTCGAGTTCGCCGACGGCGCGCGCTTCGTCCTCAACCGCCAGGCCGCCACGCGCCAGATGTGGTACGCGGCCGGAGCCCGGGCGTGGCACTACGACTGGGATCGGGAGCGCGGCATCTGGGTCGACGACCGTGACGGGCACGAGCTCGCGGCCAACCTGCAGCGGACGGTGGCGGAGAGACTCGGCCGGAAGCCGGTGCCGCCGGCGGGGTAGGCGGGTGGGGTGGGGAGAGGGGGAGTCCGCGGGGCTCCGCTTCCCGGGGCCCCGCTCGTGGCGCCGGACCGCGGGAGCGACCCACCGGCGACGGCTCTCGCGGGGGCTCGTCG
>CAZWAY010000046.1:0-42831 GCA_964631945.1 uncultured Planctomycetaceae bacterium | reverse complement strand
GGCAGCGTGCGCGGCCTCGGCCAGGGCGCGCGGCAGCTCGTCGCGCGCGGCCTGCTCCTCGGCCCGCAGCGCGGCGCGGCGCGCCTCGCCACGCGCGTCGCGCGGCGTGTCCTTGCTGCGCTGCGCCTCGGCCTCGACCAGCGCCAGGGTCCGGGCGTTCGCGCCGAGCTCGGCGGCTTCCTCGGCCAGGCGTGCGGCGAGCTCGCCCTCGCCGGTGCGCAGGGCCTGCGAGGCGATGCGCGCCAGGCGTTCGCCCAGCGCGCTCTCGAGCTTGGCGACGCGCTCGCGGACGCGCTCGCGCTCGGGCGCGGGCGCGGGCGGTTCGCCGCCCAGGAGCGCGAGCACGCCGTTCTCGACCACCAGCAGCCCGCCGTCGACCGGCACGGGCGCGTAGGCGGGGTTGGTCGCGCGCCGCCACAGGACCTGCAGCGAGCGCGCGTCGGCCGCGCAGGGTCCGAGGTAGAGCACGTCGCCGGCGCGGCTCGCGGGCGTGCTGCAGTTGCTCAGCCAGGCGTGGTGCTCGCTCGCGGCCAGCTCGAGCGCGCGCTCGCGCCCGTCGTTCTGCTGGAGCTCGCGCCGCACCAGGATCCAGCGCGCCGCGCCGGCGCGCGTGCGCTCGGGCGCGACCCAGCCGTCGGCGGTCTCGAGCGGCGGCGCCAGCAGGTCGTGCAGGGTCGGGGAGCCGAGACGCGCGCCGTCGAAGGGCACGCGCGTCCAGGCGAAGTCGGTCCCGGCCGTGGAGGGCAGGCCGACCGCCGGCGCGACGAACACGCAGCTCTCGTGCGCGCTCAGCACCAGCGCGTCGCGCTCCTCCGGCGTGCGTCCGTCGCGGTGCCGCCCGAGGACGGCGTCGCCCAGCACCCGGCCGCTGGCGCGCTCGAGCCAGGCGAGGTGCGCCGCGCCGCTCGGGTCGTACCAGCCCGCGAAGACGTGCTCGCCGCGCACCGCCGGCGCGCCGTGGAAGGCACCCGGCACCCGCGCGCGCCAGCTCGGGTCGCGCCGCCGCAGGTCGTAGCGCACCAGCTCGTCGCCCTCGCGCAGCACGAGCTCCTCGTCCGCGAGGAACGGGCGCGAGAACGTGCTGGCGCTGGTCAGCGAGCGCTCGCTCAGGAGCCGCGCGCCGCGCACGCGGAAGAGGTCGACCCGATTCGGCGCCGTGCGCACGGCCACGCGTTCGCCGGCCGCGGCGAAGGCGAGCGGCTCGCTGGAGGGGAACAGCGTGCGCGAGAGCAGGCGCCCGCTCGTGCCCTCCAGCACCACCAGCGCGCGCCGGCCGGTGCCGTCGCGGCCCGTGACGAGCACGCGACCGTCGGCGAACACGGGTTGCGCCTCGAACGCGAAGGGTCCGAAGCTCCAGCGCGTCTCGGGCTCGGCCAGCAGCGGCAGCACGCTCGCGCGCGCGCTCGCCGCGCGGGGGCCCTGCGCGCTGGCCTCCGGCGCGAGCGCGGGAGCCAGGGCGAGCACGAGCCACGCCGCTCGCCACGCCACCCGCGAGCACCCACCACGCATGGCCCGTGGATCGGCTCATCCGGGCCCGAACCGTAGGCGCTCGTCCGGTGTGGGCGCATTCCTGCCGTGGACGCGGGCGCGCGCGCCGGGACAAGTTCTGGCGAGACGGGCCGATCCGATCCCGGCGTTCGGCGCGTATCCTGGGCGCGATGACGCCGCCGCGCGACCCGACCCGCCTCCAGGACCCGACTGCCCACGATCCGGCCCGCTGGCGCGCGCGCTTCCCGATCCTGGCCGACACGACCTACCTCGTGACGCACAGCCTGGGGGCGATGCCGCAGGCGGTGTACGGCAAGCTCGAAGCCTTCGCCGACCAGTGGGCCACGCGCGGCGTGCGCGCCTGGGCCGAGGGCTGGTGGGACGCGCCGGTGGACGTCGGTGCGATGGTCGGGAAGCTGCTCAACGCCCCGCCGGACTCGGTGGCGATGCACCAGAACGTGTCGATGATCCAGGCCGTCGTGGCCTCGGCCCTCGACTTCTCGGGCCCGCGCAACAAGGTCGTCTACACCGAGCAGGAGTTCCCCTCGGTCATGTACGTGTGGGAGGCCCAGCGCAAGAACGGCGCGCGCATCGAGTGCGTGCGCGGCGAGAGCAGCGTGGGCGTGTCCGACGCGCGCCTGCTGGCGGCGATCGACGAGACGACCAAGATCGTGCCCATCAGCCACGTGTGCTTCCGCACCTCGTTCCGCCAGGACGCGCTGGCGGTGTGCAAGCGCGCCAAGGAGGTCGGCGCGCTGGTGCTGCTCGATTGCTACCAGTCGCTCGGCACCGTGCCGGTCGACGTGCAGGAGCTCGGCGTGGACATGGTCTGCGGCGGCTCGGTCAAGTGGCTGTGCGGCGGGCCGGGCGCGGCCTACCTGTACGTGCGTCCGGGCCTGATGGCGGAGCTCGAGCCGCGCATCACCGGCTGGGCCGCGCACGAGTCGCCCTTCGCCTTCGAGACCGGCCCGCAGAAGTACGCCGACAACCCGCGCCGGCTGCTGAACGGAACGCCCGCGGTGGCGGCGCTGCTGGCGGCCACGGCCGGCTACGAGGCCGTGCTGGAGGTCGGAGTCGAGAGCATCCGGCGCCACTCGGTCACGCTGACCGAACGCCTGCGCGCCGACCTGGCCGAGCGCGGCTTCACCAGCCCGAGCCCGTCCGACCCGGCCCAGCGCGGCGGCACGCTGACCGTCGCCCTGCGCGACGACGAGAGCGGCCCGGCCTTCGTCAAGGCCCTGGCCGAGCGCCACATCCTGGTCGACTACCGCCCCGGCGCCGGCCTGCGCGTCAGCCCGCACTTCTACACCCTGCCCGACGAGCTCGCGCGCTTCGCCGAGGTGCTGACCGAGCTGCGCGAACGACGCAGCTGGACCGGGCACGTCGAGCGCGTGGCCTCGTACTGAAGGGCCGGAGCAGGCCGCGTCGGAGTGCGCTCAATGCGCCGCCAGCGCCTCGACGTAGTGGACCAGCGCGCCGTCCAGCCAGGCGCGCGTTCCCAGGCCGTCGCGTTCGAGGTAACCCACGTGGCCGCCGCTCGGCTCGACGTGCAGCAGGAGCTGCGCCGGCAGCTCGAGCCCGGCGTAGGCAATCGGATCGACGAACGGATCGTCGGCGGCGGTGAGGACCACGCCGGGGGTCGAGATCGCGGCCAGGCGCGGACCGGCCGAGCAGCGTGCGTAGTAGTCGTCGGCGCTGGCGAAGCCGCCCTCGGGCGCGGTGTAGAGCTCGTCGAACTCGCGCAGGGAGGCCGAGAGCGGGATGCGCTGGCGGCGGCGCGCCAGGCCGTCACGCTCGCGCTCGCGGACGGCGCGGCGCAGGCGCCACAGGAAGCGCAGCTCGTACAGCCGGCAGGCGCCGCGGTGGATGTCGCGGGCGGCGCGCGCGAGGTCGACCGGCGGGTTGACGGCGACCAGCCCGCGCAGCCAGGGCGCGCGCGCCTCGGCCGCCATCAAGAGGAGCGCGTTGCCGCTGAGCGAGAAGCCGATCGCGAGGTGCACGGCCTCGGGCGCCTCGGCGTGGCTCGCGGCCAGCACGGCCGCGAGGTCGGCGCTGCTGCCGGAGTGGTACGGCCGCGCGGCGAGCCCGCGGCCCGCGCCGCAGCCGCGGTGGTTGACGGCCCACACCGAGTGCCCGCGCGCCGCCAGCGCGTCGGCCGTGCGGCGCATGTAGTCGACGTCCGCGTCGCCCGAGAGCCCGTGGAAGAGGTGCACGCGGAGGCCGCTCGTCCCCGCCAGCGCGTGCGCCACCAGACGATCGCCGTCCGCGAGCGCGACCTCGCGGCGCGTCGCGCGCGCGCGCGTCGAGAGCGGCGCTCCGCCCGCCAGCAGCACGTTGCCCCACAGGGTCTGCGCATGCCCGCCCCGCGCCCAGGCGGGCGGTCGGCAGGCGCGCGGGTAACGCGGGACGGGCATGGGTGCGGCAGCGTACGGGCAGGGATCGCCCGGCGCTGCAACCCGAGTGCATCCGCCGGGCGTCGGCGCGCGAAGTGACGCGCATGGGAACCGCGCTCGCCGGCATCGCCTCCGCTCTCCGTGCCGCCGGGCTCGCGCTGGGCGGCGCCGCCCTGCTCGGCTGCCGTTCGCCGCTGCCGAATCGGGATCCGCTCGGCCAGCGCCTGCCGGAACTCCACGGCCAGGCCCTCGATCGACGAGCGCTGCGCCTGCCCGAGGACCTGCTCGGCCGGCCCGCGATCCTCTTGGTGGGCTACGAGCAGGAGGCCCAGTTCGACGCCGACCGCTGGCTGTTCGGGCTGCTGCAGGCCGAGACGCCCGCGCGCGTGCTGGAGCTGCCCACGATCCCGGGCCGGATCGTGGGCGCCTTCGCGAAGTCGATCGACTCCGGCATGCGCTCGGGCATCCCGCACGAGGACTGGGGCACGGTCGTGACGCTCTATGGCGACGCGGCCGCGCGTCTGGCGCGCTTCACCGGCACCGAGAACGGGCGCAACATGCGCGTGCTGGCCCTGGATCCCGCGGGCCACGTGCGCTGGTTCCACGACCGCGGGTTCTCGGCCGGGAAACTGCTCGAGCTCGACCGGATCGTGCGTGCCTGGACGGCGGAGCCCGCGCCCGAGTCCGAGCCCCAGTCCGCGCCTCAGTCGAGTGCAACGGACGAGCCCGCGCCCGGGCCCTGGCCGCAGTGGCGCGGCCCGAGCCGCGACGGTCAGGTCGGCGGCGCGCCCTGGCCCGCCACGCTCGCCCAGGTGCACGAGCTGTGGAGCGTCGAGGGCCTCGGCCCGAGCTATTCGGGCCCGCTCGTGCTGGCCGATCGCGTGATCACGACCGAGACGGTCGACGAGGAGCTGGAGGTCGTGCGCGCGCTCGATCGCCGGAGCGGGGCCGAGCTGTGGCGCGCGAGCTGGAGCGGCGCCCTGCGCGTGCCGTTCTTCGCCGCCAAGAACGGCTCCTGGATCCGCGCCACGCCCGCCTGCGACGGCGACGCCGTGTTCGTGGCGGGCATGCGCGATGTGCTGGTGTGCCTCGACCTGGCCAGCGGCCACGAACGCTGGCGTGCGGACTTCCCGCGCCTCGGGGCCGAGCTGCCGGCCTTCGGCTTCGTGAGCTCGCCGCTCGTGGTGCGCGACACGGTCGTGGTCCAGGCCGGCGGGGCGGTCGTGGCGCTCGACAAGCACAGCGGCGCGCCGCGCTGGCGCGCGCTGGAGGATGGCGGCGGCGACGAGAGCGCCTTTTCTTCGCCGATCCTGGCCACGCTGGCAGGCATCGAGCAGCTCGTGGTGCAGACGCGCACGACCCTGGCCGGCCTCGCGCCCGACACGGGCGCCGTGCTCTGGTCGCGTCCGATCGAGGCCTTCCGCGGCATGAACATCCTGACGCCGCTGGCGCTCGGCGACGCGCTCTTCACCTCTTCCTACGGCGGTCGGGCGCTGCGCTTCGACGTGCGCGCCGGAGCCCAGGGCCTCGCGCTCGAGCCGAGCTGGAGTCAACCGCAGCAGGGCTACATGACCTCGCCGGTTGCGATCGACGGCCACCTGTACCTCTTCCTGCGCAGCAACCGCTTCGCGTGCTTCGACTTCACGAACGGCGAGGAACGTTGGACCTCGGGCCCGAGCGGCGACGAGTACTGGTCGCTCGTGGCCCAGGGCGAGCGCGTGCTGGCGCTCTCCGATACGGGCACCCTGCGCCTGATCGCGGCCTCGCCCGCGAGCTACGAGGTGCTGGACGAGCGCGAGCTGGTGGCGGGCCCGAGCTGGGCCCACCTGGCCGTCGCGGACGACGAGCTGCACGTGCGCGAGCAGGACGCCTACCGCGTCTTCCGCTGGTTGCCCTGACGGCCGAGCGAAGCGGGTCTGGAGCCTCGGTGGCCTGCTGAACCGCACGGGGCCCTCGACTACCCTGTGGGCCATGGTGCCCCAGGACGCGATCTCACCAGAGGGAGTCTCCGAGGGTGCGGCCGTGCTCGTGCTGTACGAGCCCGGGCTCGACGGGACTTTCGCGAGCGCCGTGCTCGCGCGCCTCGGGCGGGCCGGCTTCGCTGCTGCGGCGCACGCGCTCTCGGACGTGGCGCTCGCGTCCGATCGGCGCGCCCTGGGCGAGCTCGATCGCGCGCTCGACGCGCTGCGCGCGCGGCCCGGGGTCGAGGCCGAGCGTCTGGGCGTGCTCGGCTTCGGGCGCGGCGGGACGCTGGCCTTCCTGCTCGGCTGCACTCGGCGCCTGGCGGCCCTGGTGGACGTCGAGGGGCCGGTGCTGCACCCGCTGCTCTCGAGCGAGCGACCGACCCAGCCGCTCGAGCTCGGGCTCAACTTCGAGGGTGCCTTCCTGGGCGTGTTCGCGGAGCGCGGTGCGGTGGGGGTGGAGGAGCGCGAGCTGCTGCGCGCGCGGCTCTCCTCCGCGGCCCGGCCGTTCGAGCTCGTGCTCGTGCCCGGAGTCGGTCCGGGCTTCTTCGATCCACGCGGCGCCGGATACGATGCGGCGCGGGCCGAGGAGCCGTGGGCTCTCGTGCTCGCCTTCCTGCGGCAGCACCTCGCGCCCGAGTCCGACCAGAGAAACCACCGATGAGCCAGTACCTGACGACCTACGACCTCGTGAAGGGCAAGAAGCTCGCCGAGCGCTACACGATCGTCGGATCGCACCGCCAGAGCGGCTTCGCGGCTGCCTACGAGGCCACCGATCCGGCCGGCGTGCGTTGCGAGGTCTCGCTCTTCCCGACCGGGCTGTTCGAGAATCCGGAGCAGGCCGAGGAGTTCCGCGCGCGCCTGGCGCCGTGGTGTGAGATCGAGTCGCCGAACGTCCTGCGGGTGCGCGAGGTGCTGGCGATCTCGGGCGGGCTGCTCCTGGTCACGGATCTGCCCGCGGGCGAGTGCCTGCGCGAGCGCATGGATCGCGAGAAGCGCTTCTCCCCGGCCGAGCTGACCGCGCTCGGCTCGCAGCTGCTGGAGGGCCTGGCCCGCATCCACGGCGCCGGCCTGGTGCACGGCGACATCAAGCCGCGCACGATCCACGTGTCCGGCAAGGGCGCGGCACTGACCGCCATGCTGGTCGACGGCGGCGTCACGCCCAGCCTGTGGAACGCCAAGGGCCTGGGCGAGAAGACCGCGCTGATCGGCACGCCCTACTACGCCCCGATGGAGCAGTTCGGCGGCGACTCTCCCGACGTACGCTCGGACATCTACAACCTGGCGACCGTGCTGTACGAGTGCGCCGCGGGCGTCCTGCCCTGGACCGGCGCGAGCTTCCTCGAGGTCTTCCAGTCGAAGCTCCAGGACGCGCCCCCGATCCGGAGCCGCGCCAAGGACGTCGAGCTGCCCGCGCACCTCGAGGCCGCCATCCTGCACGGCTGCCAGGCCGACCGCCGCAAGCGCTTCCACTCGGCCAGCGAGTTCAGCCTGGCGCTGGGCGGCAAGGGGTAGGGCCATGCTCGTGCTCGCGTTCTTGCTGCGGCAAGTGCCGGCGGCGGGACGCGAGGCACGTGTGCTCGAGCTCGTGCGCGGGATCGCCACGCCGGGGGCGTACGCGAACGCGTGCTTTCGCTCGGCAGCACCTGCGCTCGGGAGCGGGCCGGTCATCGAGCCGCTGGCGCTCGCGGCGGCCCCGCGGTGACGCTCGTCGCTCGGGGCGGACCCGCGCGCATGGCTCGGGATCCCCTTCCCGCTCGAGCGCGGCTCGGGCTCCGTCCTAGCGGGACGCGACGGGGCCGCGGAACTCCGCCCCCCGCGTCCGCGTGCGCACGCGCAGGATGGCGTCGGCGGCGGCGATGAAGAGCGCGCGTCCGTCCTCGCCGAAGGCCACGTTGCCGGTCTTGACGCCGGTGACGATGCGGCCGAGGCGCGTGCCGTCGGGTGCGAAGACGTGCACGCCGCCGGGGCCGGCGGCGAAGAGGTTGCCGGCGGCGTCGAGCTCGAGGCCGTCGGGCACGCCCTCGGCGGGAGCCACGTAGGCGCTGGCTTCGGCGAACGGCCGCCCGCGCCCGACGGCGCCGCCCGGGAGGAACTCGTAGGCCATCCAGATCGGGCGGCGCTGGAGCGCGTTGCTCACGTAGAGCGTCTTGCCGTCGGGCGAGAAGCCGATGCCGTTCGGGGCCTCGAGGTCCTTCACCAGTGCGCGCAGCTCGCCGCTCTGGTCCAGCCGGAACACGCCCTGGAAGGGGAGCTCCTTGGCGGGGTCCTCGAACGAGCGCGGCAGGCCGAAGGGCGGGTCGGTGAAGTACAGCGCGCCGTCCGGGCCGAACACGAGGTCGTTCGGGCTGTTCAGGCGCTTGCCCTCGAAGCGTTCGGCCAGCACGGTGCGCCGGCCGTCGGGCTCGAGGCGCAGGATGCGGCGGTCGCCGTGCTGGCACAGGACCAGGCGGCCCTCGGCGTCGAAGGCGAGCCCGTTCGAGCCCGGCTCGGCGCCGGCGAAGGGCGCGCTGCCGGTGTAGCCGCTCTGCGCGAGGAACTCGCGCACGCCCACGCCCTCCTGCCAGCGGAGCACCGCGTTGCGTGGGACGTCGCTGAAGTAGAGCGAAGCGGTGCGCGCGTCCCACAGCGGGCCCTCGCTCCAGGTGTTGCCCTCCACCACGCGCTCGATCACCGTGCCGGGCGGCAGCAGCGCGTCGAGGCGCGGGTCGAGACGTTCGATGTGCGCGGTGGGGGTCTGGAGGAGCGCGACCAGGCCGAGGCTTGTGGAGAGCATGCTCACTCCGCGCGCTGGAAGGTCATGATCTCGGTCGTCCAGCCCTCGCGCGTGCGCTTCTCGAACGAGGCACGCAGGTGCGGGCTCTGCTTGTGGGTCTCGAGCGCCGCGAGGCTGTCCCAGATCTCGAGCCGCATGAACTCGTGCGGATTCACGCTGGAGCGGTAGAGGTCGTAGCGGCGGCAACCCGGCTCGGCGCGCGTGGGCGCGGAGAGCGACAGCAGGTGCCGCGCGAGGTCGGCCTCCTGGCCCGGGATGCCGTGTACCAGCGTCACGGCCGTGATCTCGCCCGGTGCGCTCGTGCGCGCTCTGGCGTCGGCGTCGATCAGCACGGGAGCCGCGAGGCTCGCGCCCGGCCGCTCGGCGAGCTCGATCAGCACGCCGTGCGCGTCGGCCGGACCGAGGTTCTCGGAGGCGTGCGCGGTGCGCTCGCTGAAGGCCACGTCGCCGGCCTTGGCCTGGCGCAGGCGCGTCTCGCCCGAAGGCAGGGTGAACTGGATCTTCACGTCCGTCAGAAACACCGCCACGTGGCGCGGGTGCTCGTGCAGCGTCTCGGTGGCGCCCTTCGCGAGGCGGAAGTCGAGCACGCGCACGTGCTCGTTCTCGAACAGGATGCGGTAGTTCTCGGGGTAGAGCGCGAGCGGGTCGCGCGTCTGGGCGGGGGTCGGCGTGATCGTGGTCGGCGTCGCCGCCGAGACGAGCCAGCCGAGGGCGGCGGCGAGGAGCGTGGTGTGCATGGGAACGAGTGAGCTCGCGGGTCGTGGGGGAGGGGGGAGCCGATCGAGCGCGGGCTAGCGGCCCTTCTCGCCGACCAGCCGAGGCCAGTTGCGCTGCGCGTGCGCCAGGTTCGCGGCGGGCGCGGCGTCGAACTTGCGGCGCGCGTCCGCCGTGCGCTGCAAGAGCAGGTGCCCGTCCACGACCTCGAACACGGTCCCGTCGGTCGGCACGACCTTCTCCAGCGTCACGGCCCAGGCGCAGTAGCCGCCGAAGGCCGGCTCGAAGCGGCGCGGCTCGCGCTCGAAGGCGTCCTTGTTCTCCTTGCTGGCGAAGTGGTACTTGGCGCCGTTGTAGACGGCCTCGATCGCGGCGCTGCCCTTGACGGCCTTGCCCTCGCTCACGTACGCCACCGGATCGTGGCCGCCGGCGGCGACACCGGCCGCGTCCAGGTTGACCAGGCGCTTGCCGCTCTGCGCGTTGCGCTCGACCAGACCCGGCCAGTTCGCGTCGGCCTTGACGAGGTTCGCGCGCAGGTCCGCGTGCCACAGGTCCCAGGCCTTCTGGTTGTGCTGCAGCACCAGGCGCCCGTCGAGCAGCTCCCAGAAGGCCGGATCGATCGGCGAGAGCTTGTCGATCGAGGCCGCGTAGCCGCAGTAGCCGCCGAACTGCGGCTCGTACCTGGCGGGCTCGGCATCGAAGGCCGCCTTGTGCTCGGCGCTCGCGAACAGGTACGTCGCGCCGCGATACCGGCTCTGGAAGCGCTCCTCGCCCTTCACGGGCTTCGAATCGGTCCAGTAGGCGACCACGTCGTGCCCGAGCACGGCGCGCCCGTCCTGGTCGACGTTGACGAGCCGGACCTCGCCCGACTCGTCCACCACCAGCGTGGGCGTGGTGGCGCAGGCGCCGAGGGCGAGGGAGGGAGCGAGGACGATGAGCAGGGCTGCGAGGCGGGAGTGCATGGTGAGGAGTTCAGGGGAGGACGAGGGCGGGCCCGGGACGGCCTGGTGGGTCGACGGAGCGTCCGGGAGCGCGTGCCGTCGGATCCTCGGATGCGCCTCGCCGCGCGGCGTTTCTCCGTGGCGCTCGGAGCGCGAAGCTCCGGACGGCCGGCTGCACCGCCCGGGGCGGACTGATAACGTGGCACGCGACCATGAGCGACCTCTACTCCGCCGTCGCGCCGTTCCCGGAGCGCTTCAACCTCTGCACGTACTACCTCGACCGCAACCTGGCCGAGGGGCGGGGGAAGAAGGTCGCGCTGATCGCCGGCAAGGAGACGCGCACCTACGCCGAGATCGCGGCGCGCGCGCGCAAGCTCGCGGCGGCGCTGCGGCGCGCGGGCGTGCGGCCGGAGGAGCGCGTGCTGCTGGTGCTGCCGGACCGCTTCGAGTTCGCGGAGTGCTTCTTCGGGATCCTGCGCGCGGGGGGCGTGTTCGCGATGGTGAATCCGCTCCTGAAGCGCGAGGAGTACGCCTACTACCTCGCGTACTCGAAGGCGCGCGTGGCGATCGTGCACGCGGACGTGCTGGCGGAGTTCGGGGCCGTGGCGAAGGAGGCGCGGCTCCTGGAGCAGGTGTTCGTGGTCGGTGACATCGGGGCGGACGCCGGGGGCGACGTCGCGGGCAGCTTCACGAGCTACGAGGAGGCCCTGGCGGGCGAGCGCGACGATTCCACGGCGGCCGAGTGCGAGCCCACCGGCCCCGACGACCTGGCGGGCTGGCTCTTCACCAGCGGCTCGACCGGCAAGCCCAAGGCCTGCGTGCACACGCACGCGGACTTCGCCTGGAGCACCGAGACGTACGCGCTCCGGATCGTGCGCTACGCCGAGTCCGATCGCTGCCTGTCGGTGCCGAAGCTCTTCTTCGGCTACGCCACCGGCACCAACCTGATGTTCCCGTTCCGCGTGGGCGCGAGCTCGGTCCTGTTCGCGGGGCGCGCCACGGCCGACGAGCTCTTCGAGCAGATCGCGGCGCACCGGCCGACGCTGCTCACCAGCGTGCCGACCATGATCAACGCCATGCTGCGCTCGGAGCGCATGGCCAGCGCCGACCTCGCCAGCCTGCGCGTGTGCCTGTCGGCGGGCGAGGCGCTGCCGCCCAGGCTCTACCAGGAGTGGAAGGCGCGCACCGGCGTCGAGATCCTCGACGGCATCGGCTCGGCCGAGATGTTCCACATCTACATCTCGAACCGCCTCGACGACGTGAAGGAGGCGAGCCTCGGCAAGGTCGTGCCCGGCTACGAGGCCCAGGTCGTGGGCGAGGACGGGCGCGAGGTCGCCCACGGCGAGCCCGGCCTCCTGCGCGTGCGCGGCGGCTCGACCGCGCTGGGCTACTGGGCCGACAAGGCGAAGTCGCGCGCCACCTTCCAGGGCGAGTGGTGCACCTCGGCCGACCTCTTCCACCGCGACGCCGAGGGCTACTTCTTCTACGAGGGCCGCGCCGACGACCTCCTGAAAGTCAGCGGCATCTTCACCTCACCGCTCGAGATCGAGAACGCGCTGCTCGAGCACCCGGCCGTGGCCGAGGTGTGCGTGTGCGGCCACGACGACGAGGAGGGGCTGACCAAGCCCTTCGCCTTCGTGGTCCTGAAGAGCGGCCAGCGCGGCGGCGACGCGCTCGCGCTCGAGCTCAAGACCTGGATCAAGGGCCGGCTCGCGCCGCACAAGTACCCGCGCTGGTTCGAGTGGCGCGAGTCCCTGCCGAAGAACGACCGCGGCAAGGTCGCGCGCAAGGAGCTGAAGGACGAGCTGGCGCGGCGCAAGGGCGCGCGGCCGAGCGATCACCCGTAGCGCCGCGAAAGCGGCGACGCGCTCGAACTACTCCTCCGAGCCGCGGCGCGCGCGCAGGCTGGCGGCGATGTCCTCGTGCGCGCGCATGGCGCGCCAGCCGACGACGAGCCAGAAGACCACGGTCAGGAGGCTCACCACCGCCGTGATGGTGGAGAGGAACGCGAAGAAGGCCGAGCCGGCGCCGGAGAATTCGAGGTCCATGGGAATGGTGGGAGGTTCAAGAGAAGAGCGAGAGGGAGGCCAAGGCCATCATGGCGAGCGCGCTCAGCAGCAGGACTACGACGTGCAGGTAGACCAACAGCCGCACCGGCTTCGGAAGGCCACGCAGGAGCTCGGCCCGCTGGGCAGCGAACCATGTGCGCAGCCGCGTCAGGCGTCCGCGCGAGGGCACGCGCAGGCGGGACAGGCGTCGGCGCGCGGGCGCGCGCAGGCGCGAGACGCGTCCGCGCGCGGCAGAGCGTGGGGCGGACGCCGTAGGCGGTGGTGTCGAGGACGGTGTCGAGGGCGACGCGGAATCGCGCCTGGCCGCAGCCCGCGACCCGGGCGGCGTGTCCTGCACGCGCGCGACGTCGGTACGCACGTGGCCGGCCTGCTGGTAGCGCAGCTCGGGTTCCTTCTCGAGCGTGCGCAGCACGATGCCGTCCAGGCGCACGTCGAGCGCGACCTTGCGCGAGGGCGGTGCGAAGCGCCCGAGCGGCAGCTCGCCCGTCAGGAGCTCGTAGAACACCACGCCCAGCGCGAAGATGTCGGCGCGGTGGTCGACCTCGAAGGGCCGTTCCCACTGCTCGGGCGCCATGTAGTGCGGCGTGCCCATGACCTGCGAGGTGCGCGTCAGCAGCGCGCTATCGTGTCCGAGCACCTTGGCCAGGCCGAAGTCGAGCACCTTCACGAGCCCGCGCCGGTCCACCAGGATGTTCTCGGGCTTGATGTCGCGGTGCACCACGCCCTGGTCGTGGGCGAATTGCAGCGCATCGCACACCTGCAGCACGAGCCCGAGCGCCTCACGCGGCGCGACCGTGCGCTGGCGGATCATCTGGCGCAGGCTGACGCCGTCCACGTACTCCATCACCAGCCAGGTATAGGGTCCGCTCGTGCCGTGCTCGTGGACGGTGACGAGGTTCGGGTGCGTCAGGCGCGCCAGCGCGCGCGCCTCGCGCTCGAAGCGCTCGGTGAAGCCGGGTCGCTCGGCGATGGCGCGGTCGAGCACCTTGAGCGCCACCACGCGCTGGAGCTTGGTCTGGCGCGCGCGGTAGACCGCGCCCATTCCGCCGCGCGCGATGAGCTCGTCGATCTCGAGCTGCGGCAGGTGCGGCGCGAGTTCGGCCACCGTCGGGGCCGGCGCGAGCTCGGCCGCCGGGCCGTCGGTGAGCACCACCGAGCCCGTGAGGTCCAGGCTCGCGGCCAGGAGGCAGCGCGGGCACAGACCGGCGAGACTCTCGTCCGCGTTCCTCGGACTTCCGCAGCGTGGGCAGGGGGTGGCGTCAGGCATGCGTGTCTCCGACGCGAGAAGAGAAGCAAGCGGCGGCCAAGGTTACAGCCTTGGCGCAGGTTTTCTCGAGGTGGGGGGCGCAGGCTCAGCAGGAGAGCGCCCGCAGCAGCGTGCCCAGCTCGCCCTCGATCGCGGCCGGGCTCGAGACGGTCTCGGCCACGAGCTCGCGCAGGCTCGCGCCGAAGCGCTCGCGCAGGCGGTGGGCCGCGACCCTGACCGCGCCGGCCGACATCCCGAGGCACGCGGCCACCTCGGCGTGGGGCGCGGGCACGCCCTCGAGCTCGCCCTTGAGGGCCTCGAACAGCGCGCCGCGCTGGCTCGCGCCGTACTCCGCGCCCACGCGCGCCAGAGCCGTGCGCAGGACCTCCAGGGCCCAGGCGCGCTCGAACTCCTGCTCCGGCGTGCGCCCGCGCTCGGGCTCGCGCGCGAAGCGTTCGTCGGAGCGTGCCAGGTCGACCGCCAGCACCACCCTGCCCGCGCCGCGCTTGGCGGCCTGCTCGCGGTCGCGCTCGTTGGCGAGGTGGTGCTGCAGTGCGGCCAGCAGGAACGAGCGGAAACGTCCCTTCTCGCGCGCCACTCCGCGCAGCGCGCTCGATTCCAGCAGGCGCGCGAAGAAGCCCTGCACCATGTCCTCGGCCTGCTCGTTCGCGAGGCCCTTGCGGCGCGCGAAGACGTACAGCGGATACCAGTAGCTCTGGCACAGCTCCGCGAGCGCCGCGCGCGCGGCCGTCGGGTCACGCGCGCCGGCGGCTTGCACCAGCGACCAGCGCGTGGTGTGGAAGGCTGTTTGCGGGGGGCCGTGCGCGGGATCGGGGAGCATGGGCGAGCGACGGGGTTGGCGCTTCTTCAGGCCACGTCGCCGCTGCCGGAGTGCAGCGTGACGCGCTCGCCGCCGGCGCCGATCGCACCCGCCATGGGCCGTCGTCGCCAGGATGGGGATCCCAGCGCAGGTTGTCGAGGGCTCCGGAGCTGCCGAAGTGGTCCTCGGCGCTTGTCCCGAGCTGCCGGCCGGTCTTGTTTTCCTCGTTCGGAGCAGGACATGCGCACCGATTCTGCAGCGTCAGCGCGCTGGGTCCCGTCAAGGCACCGGAACGAGCCGCACCTCACCGCTCTCGAATTCGACGCGCGCGTGGAGCCGGACCGCGCCCGGCGGGGGTTCCCCCTCGGAGCGAATGCGCAGGGCGTGTGTCCAGCCGTGGATGCGGAAGCAGTGCTCGCCGTCGCGCTCCTCGAAGGCGCCCCGCGCGACGAGCTCCATCTCGGCCGGCGTGAAGCCGGCGCGGCGGATCGCGGCGGGGACCGCGGCCAGGTCGAGCTCGTACTCGGGCGCGGGCGCGATCACCACGAGGTTGGTCTGCAGGTCCACTTGCACGGAGCCGACGCCGTACAGGCGTCGAAGGGCGTCCTGGACGCCCTTGACTCAGGGGGTTCACTCCAGGCCCTTGCTGAGCAGGCTCACGCGTTCGAGGCCGGAGGCCTCGCTCAGGCGCGCGGGCGCGGAGTCGGAGGTCGCTCGGCAGGCGGCCAGGGCCAGCAGGGTTGCGAGGGGCGAGAGTCTCATGGTGGAGCTCGTTTCTTCTAGAAGAGCAGCTTGAGGACGAGGTTGGCGCTCCAGCGCCGCTCGCCGAGCGCGTCGTCGAGGTCCTGGTACAGGGGCACCTGCACGTTGGCCTCGAGCAGCACGCTCGTGGTCGGATAGAACTGGATCCCGGGCGCGAGCCAGACGATGCCGCCGTCGTCGTCCTGCTCGACGCCGCCGAGCTCGCTCGCGAAGGTGTGGCTCGCCAGGAGCTCGAGCACGCCGCGGATCTCGGACCCGGACTCGCCGGGCTGGAACACCGCCGGGCTGAGGCGATACCAGAAGGCCGCGTCGAGTTCGGCCGTCGCGCCCGGCTGGAGCCCGTCGTGGCGGGTGCGGTGGCGGTAGGAGCCCGCGAGCGCGACCCGGCGCCGGTCCTGGATCCAGGTGCTGGCGGCGCCCACGCCGAAGGACCAGGCGCCGCTGCCGAGCTGCAGCGCGCGCGGCACGGCCACGCCGTTCTCGCGCGCGTCGTGCGCGCCCGTCGGCGCGCCCAGCTCGAAGGTCAGGGCCACGCGTTCGGAACGCATGACCTCGTCCGCGCGCCACAGCGCCTGCTTGAAGCGCAGGGACACGTCGCCCAGGCCCTGTTGGTCGTGCTCGAGCTCGCCGCCGGGCGCGTCGAAGCGCGCCGTGCTCGACACCCAGGGCACGCTGAGGCGGAACTCGTGCGTGCGGTCGGGCGCGAACAGGAGCTCCTGGGTCCAGCGCAGCTCGTCGAGGTTCTCGCTGCGCGCCAGGCCGACGACCTCGCGCACGATGGTGAGCTCGGGCGAGATCACGCCGGCGTTCTCGGTGACGATCTGCGCCGCCAGCGGAGCCGCCAGGAGGAACGCGGCCAGGGCGCGAGCGACACCGGGGAGTCCAACCACCGGGCCAGGGTAGCGCGGCTCGGTCCTGACGTCGTAGGGCCAAGACACGGCGCACTCGTGCGGGTCGCTCGCGCGCGCTACCTTTGCCAGCCCATGACCGGCCAGAGCACAGGCACGGGTACCGAGCTCGCCAAGCTCACCTGGCCCGAGGCGCGCGCGCGCTTCGGGCCGGACGTGGTCGTGCTGCTGCCGATCGGCTCGACCGAGCCGCACGGGCCGCACCTGCCGCTCGACACCGACGTGACCATCGCCGCGGCCCAGACGCGCTCGGCCGCGGCCGAGCTCGAGCGCTCCGGCCTGGCGGTGCTGGTGCTGCCGGCCCTGCCCTACGGCGTCACGTACTACACCGACGGTTTCGAGGGCCGCGTGACGCTGCGCACGGGCACGCTGTGGGCCGTGCTCGACGACCTGGTCGAGTCGCTCGAGGAGCAGGGCGTGCGCCGCATCGTGTTCTCGAACGCGCACCTCGAGCCGGCGCACGTGCAGGTGCTGCGCGGCGTGGCCATGGATCACGCCGAGCGCACGAAGGAGAAGGCCCAGGTGCTGTTCCCCGACAACACGCGCCGGCGCTGGGCCGAGACGCTGGGCGACGAGTTCAAGAGCGGCGACTGCCACGCGGGCCGCTACGAGACGAGCCTCGTGCTGGCCGCGGACCCGCAAGGCGTGCGCGCGGGACGCGCAGAGCTCGCGCCCGTGGCGATCCACCTGCTCGAGCAGATGAAGAACGGTGTGCGCTCCTTCGCCCAGGCCGGCGCGAGCGCGGCCTACTGCGGCGACCCGGCCGCGGCCTCGGCCGCCGAGGGCCACGCGCACGTCGCCGCGCTGGCCAGCATGATCGTCGCGTCGGTGCGCGAGGCCTGGCCCGAGCTGTTCGCCCGCCCCGAGCCGAAGCCATGAGCCCCGTGACCAAGCGCAAGACCTTCGTGACCCAGCTCGACGTGCGCTTCGGCGACGTCGACCCGGCCGGAATCGCCTACTACCCGCGCATCTTCGAGTTCATCCACCAGGCCACCGAGGCGCTGTGGGACGTGCACGTGGGCCGGCGCTACTTCTATCTGCTGTCGGAGGAGAAGCTCGGCTTCCCGCTGGTGCACTCGGAGGTCCAGTTCAAGCACCCGCTGAACTTCGGCGACCGCCCGATCGTGAAGATCACCGCCTTCAAGGTCGGCACCAGCTCGCTCGGGCTGCACTACACGTTCTTCGTCAATGACATCGAGTGCGTGGACGCGCGCATGACGGTCGTGTGCGTGAAGCTCGACGGCCTCGAGAGCATGCCGATCCCGCCCAAGTACCGCGAGAAGTTCGAGGAGCTCTTGGAGGAGGGCTAGGGCGCGGGCTACCTCGCCGCCAGCGCCGCGTTCAGCGCCTGCTGCGTGACGGTGAGCTCGATGCGCTGTTCGCCCTCGCGTTCCTCGACCACCACGATCTGCTCGAAGGGCATGTCGAGGCGGCTGCTGCTCCAACAATTCCCGGACTCGCGATGCTCGAGGAGCCAACGGACCCTCATGGGGCCGGTTTCATGGGCCAGGCAGAGCGACTCGCCGTGCTCGTCGAAGGCCGTCGTCGCCCTGGACTCGGCCTGGCCACGCGGGCGCTCGTCGGAGCGTTGAGGGTCGGCGTCCTCGAGGCTGGCGCCGACGAAGAGCGGTGGCGGGGGCAGGACGAGGCCCCCGGGCAGCACGAGCCGGACTTCGAGGGCGGGGCGCAGGCGCACCTCGGTGCGTTCGGCGAGGGCGGCGAGACGCTCGATGCGACAGTCGCGCGCTCGTACCACCACATCGATCGCCGCGAGCGGCGTCACCACGAGCACGGGGCTCTGGCTGAAGTACAGCCGGCGCAGGGGCGCCCTCGTTCTCGCTTCGCGGTAGCTCACCGTTCCGCTGAGCTGGAGCGCGTGCGACGGCGAGAGGAGTTCGAGCGTGAACGCCCGAAGCCGGCCGCAGAGGTCGATGGCCTGGAGGCGCGGGTCACGGTTGATCTCGCCGGACACGATCTCGATCCCGGGGATCTCGACCAGTGCGTCCCCACCCGCCTCGATGGATAGTGTGTAGGAGCAGGGCAGTAGCCGCTCGAGCCGGAAGCGGCCGTCGCCGGCAACCCCCCCGTTCGCATCGTCGTGGTCGGAGAAGATGGAGCCCACCAACGCCTCGGGCGACTCCATCGTCGTGCCCGTTGGCGCGCTCTCTGGACGGAGGATCACCTGGAGAGCACCGACCGGAATCGCAGGATCCACGAGCACTCGGCCCACGACGCCGCCGCCCTCCTGCGCAACGATCTCGATCCCCCGGCTCCCCACCGGGAGCTCGAGGGACGCGGCGCGCAGGCGTTCGTGCTGGAGGCGGATCCTCATACGTGCGACGTTCGTGTTGCCGTACAGGGCGAAACCTCCACGCTCGTCGGTCCGCCCCCGGCCGGAGTACGGTTCGTTCTCGAGCTCCCTGTCAAGGTCTCGGCTGGCCAGGGTGCCCGCGTTGACCCACGCTCTCGCCACGGGGCGTCCGCTCGCATCGATCACCCTGCCCTCCGCGATCAAGGGTGCCGGAGTCAGGAAGAGCTCGCCCATGTCGGTCCGGCCGGGCGGGAACGACCGGCTGAGGTCGACGTGCGCTGTCAGGTTCCGCTCCCGCGCGCTGACCTCGAGTTCGCGGCGATAGCCTCCCGGGAACGAGGGCGCGACCCGCACCTCGAAGCGGCCGTCGCCTTCTGTCGGGAGAAGCTGAGCGCTGGAGCGGGCGCCGCTGCTACTGCGGATCCGGGTGGCTACCGTGAGCTTCCCGAGCACCGCTCGTCCGGCCTCGTCCCGCGCGTGGAAGACGAGCAAGCTGTCGACGGCCTCGCGCGGCGAGACCTCCGGCGCGGGTTCTCCCCCGCGCGAGGAAACCGGGCGCGGCGAGCGCTCTCCAGCGGGTCCGAGCGCAACCGGCACGAGCTCGACGGTCCGCTCGACCTCGGCCTTCGTCGTGGGCGCTCCCGCTTCCCTCGGAGCCACGCTGCGCTCGCGATTCTGGAGCAGGAAGCCCGCGAACGTGAGCGCCGCGAGCAGGCCGAGAAGCGCGAGAGTGCGGTGCCCCATGAGTTCTCCAGAGCAGGCAGGATACAGGCGTCCCCGGCTCCACGCCGGCCCGGGCTGGATCCAGGTGCTCGCGCTCGTTCGACGAGCGCCGACTCGGACGCCTCCACGCTTTCCAAGGCCCGCGCCGGACTGGACACTGGCCGACCATGAAGATCGCCGAGCTCTTCGGCCGTGGCCGGCCCGTGTTCAGCTTCGAGTTCTTCCCGCCCAAGACGGACGAGGCGGCGCACTCGATGCTGGCGACCGTAAAGGACCTGGCCGACATGCTGGCGCCCGACTTCGTGTCGGTGACCTACGGCGCGGGCGGCTCGACGCGCGGGCGCACGGTCGAGCTCGTCTCGCGCATGCAGTCGGAGCTCGGGCTCACGACCATGGCGCACCTGACCTGCGTCGGGCACACGCGCGACGAGCTGGGCACGATCCTCGACCGCCTGGCGAGCCGCGGGATCAAGAACGTCCTGGCGCTGCGCGGCGACGCGCCGGGCGGCAAGTTCGAGCCCACCCCGGGCGGCTTCGCGCACGCGAGTGAGCTGGCGGCGTTCCTGCGCGAGCGCTACCGCTTCTGCATCGGCGGCGCGTGCTACCCCGAGAAGCACCCCGAGTCGCCCGACGGCGACGACGACCTGCGCTGGACGGCCCACAAGGTCGCGGCCGGCACCGAGTTCCTGATCACGCAGCTCTTCTTCGACAGCGAGGACTACTTCCGCTTCGTCGAGCGCGCGCGCGCGGCCGGCATCACCGTCCCGATCGTGCCCGGGATCATGCCGATCACCAGCGTCTCGCAGATCAAGCGCTTCACGCAGATGTGCGGCGCGCGCATCCCCGACGAGCTGCGCGCGCGCCTCGAGCGCTTCGAGGACGATCCCTCGATCGTGATGGCGATCGGCATCGAGCACGCCATCCGCCAGTGCCGCCGGCTGCTGGAGGCCAACGCGCCGGGCGTGCACTTCTACACGCTCAACAAGAGCCACGCGACGCGCTCGATCCTGGCGGCGATCAAGGCGCTGTAGCGCGGGGAGCGAGCGCGGCGGAGCGGGGCCTTCCTTTCCGTCTGCGCGCGCGCCGCGGAAAGCGTGGCGTGCGTTCCCTTCCCGGACGGCGCGAGTTCCATGTTCGTCTTACCGGACACGAGCACAGCTCGCACGCACGCGGACAGCGGAACGGGCCCGGCGTCTTCCGATAGCGGAGCCCGCGGGCGGGGCCGGAGGGGGAACGTATCCAGGCGCGCGTCCGATCCAGGGGACCGATCAGGAAGGGACCGACATGGGCGCCATCGCTTTGCTTCTGCTCTCCGTCTGCCAGTTGCCGGCCGCGGGCATGCCGCTGGGGGACATCCAGGCCACGCTCGACGCGCTGCCGCCGGACTCGCGCTTCCTCGTCCCGAGCGGCAGCTATGGCCGCACGGTGCTGCGCACGCCGCTGACGCTGGTGGGCGCGGACCCCGCGCCGAGTTTCACGGAGTTCGTGCTGGAGGGCACCTCGGGCGGGCGCCTGAAGCTGGTGAACATGAGCACGGGCTCGGACCTCACCGGTCAGGGCTTCGACGAGCTGTTCGTGTCGGAGTTCGAGATCGCGGCCAACCGCCTGCACGTGGACGGATTGCACTATCTGGAGGCCACGAAACTCAGCTTCTCGCCGGTGCCTTTCGGCCACGTCGAGGCTCCGGGCGCGAGCGTCCTGCTGCTCGACTCGTTCGTGGGCTCGCTCTCGGGCGCGCGCCTCTACCGCGGCGGCTCGACCTGCTTCCAGGTCATCCCGACCGAGTTCGAGAAGAGCCTCGCCAACGACCTGGTGCTCGCGCTGCCGGTGCGCATGGGCGGCCCGATCTCGCTGTCGTGGAGCCTGCCGAGTCCGATCGCGGTGCTGTTCGGCCGCAACCGCACGCAGAAGCCGCTGCACGCGCCGCGCTCGAGCGCGGGCTACTGGCACCTCGCCGGCACGCGCTGGCTGACGATCGTGGTCGCCTCGCCCGGCTCGCTGGTGCTACAGGTGCCGCCCGACCCGCAGCTGATCGGATTCCAGACGGCCTTCCAGCTGATGGGGCCGAACCGCACCTTCTCGCGTCCAGCCAGCGCGGTCGTGCGTTAGCCGCACGATCCGGCGCTTTCCGCTTCACCCGGTCCCCGGCGCTCCGGTCTGATGCCACCCGCCGCTGGTGCGGGTCGAGCGGGTATCCTCAGGCCGCCATGAAGAGGCGCGAGATGGGGTCGTTCGGAGCTCGGGCGGACCCGCGCACGAAGCGGCTGCTCGCCTCGGGCCCGCACCCCGTCGCCCGGGCCGTGGCGGGCGGGGCCAGGGCGGCTTGAGGATCCTCGCGCTCGCCGGTCTGCCCGGCACCGGCAAGAGCACGCTGGCGCGGGAGCTCGCACGCGAGCTCGGCGCGCCGCTGCTCGACAAGGACCGCGTGCGCGCGGCGCTGTTCGCGCCCGCGGAGATCGAGTACAGCCGCGAGCAGGACGACCTGGTGATGGAGTGTGTCTGGCGCGCGCTCGAGTTCCACGCGCGGCGCGGGGTCGAGGCGGTCGTGCTGGACGGACGCACCTACTCGCGCAAGACGCAGGTCGAGGAGCTGCGCCGGCAGGCGGCGCGGCTCGGAGCACGGCTGGCGTTGATCGAGTGCGTGGCGGCGCCGGAGACGGTGTACGCGCGCCTGGCGCGGGACGCGGCCGCCGGCACGCACCCTGCCGGTAACCGCTCGCTGGAGCTCTACGAGCGCCTGAGCGCGGAGTCCGAGCCCATCGCCGGGTCCAAGCTCGTGCTCGCGACCGACACGCGCCCGCTGGCGGCGCTGGTGAGCGCGGCGCTCATGCACCTGGACGCGTCCTGATCCCGGACGCGCGCCGCAGAGCCCCACGAGGTACGGGAATCGTTCGAGCGCGGGGCTCGCGCGCATGAACTCGGACGCGCCTCGGGCCGACGGCGGTCGGCGACCGATAGGGGCCCCCCATGGCCAAGCGCAAGAAGACGAAGGCGGGCAAGCGGTCCTCCCGCGCCCGCAAGGGTTCCGGCCGCAAGGCGGAGAAGCTCGGGCGCGCGCCCATGATCGAGTCGGCGCTCTTCACCGCGCCCGACCCGCCGCCGCCCTTCACCACGCCGCCGCGCGTGTACATGCCCGAGCGCCCGGCCGCGCTCACGCCCAAGCCGGCCCTGCCGGTGAGCGAGCGCGGCAAGCGCGAGCGCCAGACGCGCGGCGGCAAGACCACGCTGCCCACGCACGAGCTGCTGGCCGAGATCCCGGCTCCGCCGCAGGTCAAGCCCCCCGCGCCGCAGGCCAAGGCGCCGCCGAAGGCGCCCGCGAAGCCGACGACGAGACCCGCGACAAAGCCGACGGCGAGGCCGGCCAGCCGCGCGACACCGCCGCCCGCGAGGCCGAAGACGCCGCCCCAGCACGCGCCGCAGCACGGGCCCGACGCCGGCCAGCCCCTCAGCATGGCCCAGATCTACGAGACCCTGGCGGCGTTGCTCGTGCCCTACGCGCGCAAGATGGAATCGGAGATGCACCCGAAGATCGGCTTCTGCCTGAAGGCGAAAAGCGCGCGCACCGGGCGCGAGACGCACTTCGGCGCGGTGCAGGCGCTGCCGGACGGCGTCGCCTACCACCTGTTCCCGCTGTACGGGCACCCCGACCTGCTCGAGAACCTCAGCCCCGACCTCTTCAACCGCCTGCGCGGCAAGACCTGCTTCCACTTCGAGAGCCTGCACGCGGGCCTGGTGGCCGAGCTGGCGCAGCTGACCCACGCGGGCTTCGAACGCTTCCTGGCCGACGGCGTGTTCTAGTGGAGTGAGCCACTGGGCTCTCGCGCTAGGCGCCGCGCACCGCGAACCACCACCAGACCCAGGCCGCCGCGTGCAGGCACGTCGCGGCGACGAGCACCAGCGCGAAGACGGGCTTGTGCGTCTTGTGGCGGAAGAGGGCCCGGCCGAGCCAGGCTCCGGCGAACCCGCCGAGCAGCGCCAGGCCGTGCAGGCGAACCTCCGGCACGCGTCGACCCGCGCGCTTGGCCTGCAGCTTGTCCCAGCCGTACAGCGCGAAGCTCACGAGCGAGAGCGCGGCGTAAGCGAGCGCGATCGGCGCGAGCCAGTCCACGCGGGCCTCAGCGCCCCTGCTGTTGCGCGCGCCGGCGGCCCATGAACTCCTCGAGCGTGACTCCTTCGTGGGCCACCAGGATCCGGCGCAGCTCGTCGCGGCAGGCCGAGTTCGGGGCCAGGAAGACCATCTCGCAGTGTTCCGAGAAGTCGATCTGCGGCACGAGGCGCCGCACGAAGCGCGTGAGAGCGGTGACCTCGGGGCCTCGTCCGAGCGCGCGTTCGGAGGGCACCATCAGGAGCTCGTAGCCGTTGCGGTGCGCGAACAGGAAGGTGTTGGCGATCATGTTCGCCCAGGTGTGCTCGCTGGCCTCGCTCGGGACCTCCTCGCCCCGCAACATGCGCCGGTACAGGAGCGGTGGCGAGTTCACGACCAGGAGATCGGGGGCCTGGCGCTCGAGGTAGGCCACCGGCACGGCCACCCGCGCGCAGGCGGGCGTGTTGAGGCCCCACAGGTCCACGCACGTCCAGCGCGAGTAGTACGGCAGCCAGCCGGCCTCGGTCACGGCCATCGTGCGCCCGCAGGGGAGCGCGGCGATATCGCGCGCGATCCCGGGCAGGCTCTGCAGCGGCATCAGCAGGATCGCGCCGGCTTGCCGCAGGGTCATCGGCAAGAGCAGCAGGAGGCCGAGGCCGGCCAGCGCGACGCCGCGCGCGCCCCGCGCTTCGCCGCCGATCGGCACCAGCGGCAGGACCAGCCCGGCCAGCAGCAGCGGGTACTCGAAGCGCAGGCCGATGTTCTGGGTGAGCTGGAAGCTCGAATAGAAGAAGAGCGGGACGAGCAGCAGCGCGAGCAAGAGCGCGAGCATGGGGGCACGCGCGCCGCGCGGCCGGCGGCGCAGCTCCCACACCGTCCACAGCGTGGCCGGCAGGATCGGCAGCAGACTCTTCAGCACCGAGAGCTGGGCCAGTCGCTCCAGGCGCGCACGCAGCCCGCCCGCCCCGGACTTGACGTAGTACGGCAGCGGGAACAGGTGCCCGAAGGTCCACGCACGCCAGGCGAAGTAGGTCGCGAACGGCAGCGCGAAGAGGAACAGGGCGTGCTTCGCGACCCGGGCGCGCTGCTCCCGTTCCAGGAACCAGGCTGCGCCCAGCAGCGGCACCGTGAACACCACGCCGTCCGGGCGCACCAGGCAGGTCAGGAGCGCCGTGGCCGCCAGCGCGGCCGTGCGGCGCTCGACGAAGCACAGCGCGCAGGCGAGCACCAGGAAGCCGAAGACGAACACCGAGAAGCCGAGCAGCGCGGCCCCGAAGGCCGGCACGAGGAACAGGCCGAGGGCTGCGCCCAGGAGGACGCGCCGGTCGCGTCCACCCGCGAGGCGCATCACCAGCCAGGCCGTGCCGAGGTGCGCCGCCGCCGACAGCAGCACGGCCGCGAGGTGCGTGTCGAGCCCGAGGCGGTACAGGCCCGCCAGCGCGACCATCCACAGGAAGTCCGTCGCGCCCTCGACCGGGGGTCCGCCGGCGTAGAACGAGATCACGCCCGTGTCCGCCAGGTTCTCGCTGTAGAGGTACAGGATGGCCGCGTCGTCGGACATGCCGAGGCGCGGCGCGAGGAATCCGTAGGTGTAGACGGCCAGCGCGACCCACAGCAGGCAGAAGAGCGCGAAGGCCCACCCGTGGCGCGTGCTCGGCAGCGACAGCTCGGGTTGGACGGGCGAACGCGTCATGTTCGGGCCGCGCCGGCCGGCGCGCTCACTGCAGGACGGGCAGCTCGCGGTGCTCGGCGATGGCGAGCTTCTGCGCCAGGCGTCCGGCGATGGCCGCGAACTCCTTGGCGATGGGGGAGTCGGGCGCGGCGATCGTGACCGGGTCGCCGGCGTCGCCGCCCACGCGCACCACCGGGTTGAGCGGCACGCGGCCGAGCACGGGGAAGCCGTGCTTCTTGGCCAGGCGCTCGGCCCCACCCGCGCCGAAGACCGGCACGTTCAGCTCGAAGCGGCCGTTCGCGTCGGTCCTGACGCGCTCGAGGCCCGCACCGGTCTCCAACGTGACCTCGGTGCCGGCCTTGGCGCCCGCGACCGTGCCGGCCACCAGGTAGCCGGCCATGTTCTCGACGATGCCCATGATCTCGACGTTGACCTGCCGGAACATGCCGATGGCCTTGGTCACGTCGTAGGTCGAGACGGCCTGCGGCGTGGTCACGAGGACCGCGCCGGAGAGCGGCACGATCTGCGCGAGCGAGAGCTGCGCGTCGCCGGTGCCGGGCGGCATGTCCACCAGCAGGTAGTCGAGCGCGCCCCACTCGACGTCGCCCAGGAACTGCTCGATCAGCTTGTGCACCATGGGCCCGCGCCAGATCACGGGCTTGTCCTCGGCCAAGAGGTAGCCGATCGACATGGTCTTGACGCCGTGGCGCTCCTTGGGGAGCAGCTTCTTGCCGAGCGCCTCGGGCTCGCCCGTCAGGCCCATCATCATCGGGATGTCGGGGCCGTACACGTCGCAGTCGAGCACGCCCACGCGCGCGCCGGTCTTGCGCAGCGCCACCGCCAGGTTGACGCACACGGTGGACTTGCCCACGCCGCCCTTGCCGCTCGAGACCGCCACGATGTGCTTGATCCCGACCGCCAGCTGGCGCGGCGGGCCTTGCTGGCCGCGCACCTCGGCCGTCATGTCGACCTGGACTTCCTTGACGCCGGGGAGCTTGCGGATGAGTTGCTCGGCCTGGCCCTTCATCTGCTCCTTCACCGGGCAGGCGGGCGTGGTCAGGTTGATGTTGACCTTGACCTTGCCGCCCTCGATCACGACCTCGCGCACGAAGCCGAGCGTGACGATGTCCTTGAACAGGTCGGGGTCCTGGATCTGGCGCAGGGCGTCGAGGACGGCTTCGCGGGTGGTGGTGCTCATGGAGGATCTGCGCGAGAGCGCGGGGCTCCGCTCGAGCTTCACAATCTACTCTCTGGCCGGAATCGTTAGAAGCGCGGCCGCGCCGCCCTTCCGCTATCTTGTCGCCCCCCGAGGTGCGTTCCCGTTGAATCCATCCCCGGTTCCCGGCCGAACGCGGCGCGAGTCCAGCGCGCGCGTGCTGTGGGGCGCGCTCGGGGCCTGGCCCTATGCCGCGCTCGTGCTGTTGCTCGGCGCGCTCTACCTGCCCTGGATCGGGTCCATTCCGCTCGACGGCACGCTCGAGGGCAACCGGCTCGAGGCCGCGCGCGAGATGCTGCACAGCGGCGACTGGCTCGTCCCGCGCCTCGGGGGCAGCGTGTACCTGGCGAAGCCGCCACTGCATCCGTGGACGCTGGCGCTCGGCGCGTGGCCCTTCGGGGACGTCTCGCTCGCCGGCGGGCGCGCGGTCTCGGCCGTCGCGGCGATCCTCCTGTGCGCGCTGGTCTTCGCCTGGGGCCGGCGCGAGCTCGGCCGGCGCGCGGGCGCCTTCGCGGCCTTCGCGCTGGGAGGCTCGGTGCTGCTGGCCGAGAAGGCCGTGCGGGCCGAGCTCGAGACGGAGCTGGCGCTCGCCACGACCCTGGCCCTGTTCGCGCTCTTCGACGCCAGCCGCGCGCACACGCGTGGACGCCGCTGGACCCTGCGCGCGGTCTCGGGCCTGGCGCTGGGCGCGGCCCTGCTCGTCAAGGGCCCTCCGGCGCTGATCGTCTTCCTGGCCGCGACGCTGGCGGCCTGTCTGCCTCGGGCCGGACGCCGCGGGATGCTGGTCTCGGCGCTGGCCGCGCTCGCGCTCGGCTCGGCCTGCGCCCTGGCCTGGGTCGTCCCGGTGTGCGCGCGGCTCGGCTTCGAGAGCGCCTGGAGCGCCTTCAACGACCAGTTCCTGGAGCGCATCGTGAGCGCCGGGCGCACCAATGCCGAGCCGTTCTGGTTCTATCCGCCGGCCCTGTGCGTGGGGCTGCTGCCGGCGTCGCTCTTCTTGCCCTGCCTGGCGCTGGTCGGACCCGCGCGCGCCGGCGTCGGCGAGCGTGCGCGCGCGCGCGCGACCTTCCTGTGGGGCTGGGCGCTGGTGTCGCTGGTGGCGTTCAGCGTCTCGTCGGGCAAGGAGACGCGCTACCTCCTGCCCATGCTGCCGGCCTGGAGCCTGCTCCTCGCCTGGGGTTGGTGCCGAGCGCGGACCACGGCGCGCTTCGTGCGCTGGAGGCGCGGACTGGCGCGGGCGCTCGCGTTCGCGAGCTGGGTCGCGCCGGCGCTCTGGCTGGTCGCGGGCGCCCTGGCCTTTCCCACGGCGCGCCCGCTGGTCGCGTCGACCGCCCTGGCGGCGCTGCTCGCGCGCGTCGTCTTCGCCTGGAGCGTGCGCGTCGCGCGCCCGGCCGCGCTGCTCGGCGCGCTCTTGCTCGCGGTCCTCGGCGCGAAGATCGCCTGGGCCGGCACGTTCCTGGAGCGCCAGCGCCGCGCGATCCCGGTGGAGAGCGTGGCGCGCGCGCTGGCCGCGCGCCTCCAGCCCGGCGAGGAGTGGATCCTGCTCGGTCCGTACCGCTCCTGGTGGCACTTCTCGGTCAACCGCCCGTGCTTCGCCGCCAAGGACTGGGCCGAGCTGCGCGCGCGCGTGGCGCAGCGCGGCCCGAGCTTCGTGCTCGCGCCGCAGGGCCAGCTCGGCGCCGATGCGGGCGCAATCGAGATCCTCGAGCGCTGGATGGTGGACGGGGAAGACTACGTCGTGTTCCGCCTGCCCTCCTGAGCCGGTCCCCAGGGTCGGCGGACGTGTTCCGGGCATGAACAGCTCGTCACTCCGGTGACGGAACCGCACCGTCTCTGCTAGGGTCCGGACCCGCAGCCCCACCCGCTCGCCCCATGTCCTTCCCTCGCTCGCCACGGACCGCGCGCCGGCCGATGTCGCGCCGCGCCTTCGCCGGGCTCGTGCTCGGCGGCCTGGCGGGCGCGACGCTGGTCGCGCGCCGGCTCCTCCGCGACCCCGACTACGAGGAAGGACCGAACGGCGAGAGCCTGCTCCACGACGGCCAGCCGCTGCCGCCCTATCGGGCTCCGGAGTTCGCCGCGGGCCGGCCGGCGCTCGCGTTCCTCGCGCTGGGCGACACCGGCTGGCCCGGCCCGATCCTCGACGGCGTCGTCGCGGAAATGGAGCGCAATGCGCGCGCGCTGCCGTTCTCCTTCGTCTGCTTGCTGGGCGACAACTTCTACCCGGACGGCGTGAGCTCGCTCGAAGACCCGCGGCTGGTGCAGGATTTCGAGCGCACCTTCGTGGGCGAACACCTGGGGGTCCCCTTCCACGTCGCGCTGGGCAACCACGACCACAACGGCATTGCCCAGGCCCAGGTGGAGTACAGCGCCCGCAGTCCGCGCTGGAGGATGCCGAGCCCGTACCGCTCGTTCGTCGAGCCCGCCGGAGCCGGCACCACGGCCGAGTTCTTCGTGCTCGACACGGAGGAGATCCGCCGGCTGGAGCGGGCGGGCGACGAGCAGCTGCGCTGGTTCGAGGAGCGGCTCGCCAGCTCGCAGGCGAGCTGGAAGATCGTGCTCGGACACCACCCCGTGCGTTCGAACGGAGAGCACGGCGGCATCCCCAGGATCGAGCGGACGATCGAGGCGCTGTTCGAACGCTACGGCGTGGCCCTGTACCTGTCCGGCCACGACCACGACCTCGAGCTGCTGGAGACCGGCAAGGGCTACCTGCAGGTCGTGAGCGGCGCCGGCTCGAGCACGCGCAGCATGGGCTGGGGCGACGATTCCCTGTTCGCCTCGGTCGCGCCCGGCTACGTCTGGGTGGGCATCGACGGGGACGAGCTGTGGCTCGTGTTCATCGAGGCCGGGCGCGGGCCGGTCTACAGCCGACGCTTCGCTCGCAGCGAGTTCGGCGAGCGCGGCCCTGCGCGCGTGCAAGCCGCCGAAAGCCTGCGCTGACCCGGCCGCGGCTGCGCGGGCGTCTCTGCGCGGGGTCGGAGCCGCGCCAACAGGACCCGAACGCGGGCGCGTTTTCCCTGGGGGCCGGCAGGCGCTAGCTTGCCGCGATGAACCCCCGCCGTCGCGCTCTCCCGTTCGCCTCCGCCGCGGTCCTCGCCTGCACGCTCGGGGCCTGCGCCGCTCCCGACCCGCAGCCGGATCCCGGGACGAGCGCCGCGTCCAGCGGCTCCGCCGCATCGAGGCACCCCGCGTCCTCGCTGCCGCCGCGTGCCCGGGCTCTCGCGGGCGGATTCGAGCCCCACGGCGGGATGCTGCGCTTCCCGGACGTGAGCGCGACGCACATCGCCTTCGTCTACGCCGACGACCTGTGGCTGGTGCCGCGCGAGGGCGGCGTGGCGCTGCCGCTCGCGAGCCCGCCGGGGCTCGAGCTCCTGCCGCGCTTCAGCCCGGACGGCACGACGATCGCTTTCGTCGGCAACTACGACGGCAATCGCGATCTCTACACGCTGCCCGTGGCGGGCGGCGTGCCGACGCGCGTCACGCACCACCCCGCGGCCGAGACGCTGTGCGGCTGGACGCCGGACGGGCGCCTGCTCTTCTTCACCAACGGCTTCGCGGGTCGCACGCGCCAGGTGCAGCTCTTCACCGTGGGCGCGAGCGGCGGGTTGCCGACGCCCTTGCCCGTGCCCTACGGCGCCTTCGCCGACATCTCCGGCGACGGTCGCTGGCTGGCCTACACGCCGCACACGACCGACAACCGCACCTGGAAGCGCTACCGCGGCGGCATGTCGACCGACATCTGGCTCTTCGACCTGGAGACGAAGCGCTCCAAGCGCGCCACGACCTGGGAGGGCACCGACACGGCGCCGATGTGGCACGGGAAGACGCTCTACTACCTCAGCGACGACGGGCGCGAGCACCGCCAGAACCTGTGGTCGCTCGACCCGGAGACGCTCGCGAAGAAGCAGCTCACGAACTACTCCGACTACGACGTGAAGTGGCCGGCCATCGGGCCCGGACCGAAGGGCGCGGGCGAGATCGTGTTCCAGCACGGCAGCGCGCTCGAGCTGCTCGACCTGGCCACGGGCCAGGCCCACCGGGTCGAGGTCACGATCCCGGGCGCACGCGCCAAGCTCAAGCCGCGCGCGGTGGACGCCTCCGCCTTCACGCAGTCCTTCGACGTCGGTCCGACCGGCAAGCGCATGCTGGTCAGCGCGCGCGGCGACGTGTGGTCGGTACCCGCCAAGGAGGGCAGCCCGCGCAACCTCACGCGCACCAGCGGCGTGGCCGAGCGCGACGGCTCGTGGAGTCCGGACGGCAAGTGGGTCGCGTACCTGTCGGATGCGAGCGGCGAGTACGAGATCGTGCTGGCCCCGGCCGACGGTCAGGGCGAGGCGCGCACGCTGACCCGCGGCGGCCACGCCTTCCGGCGCCTGATGGTGTGGTCGCCGGATTCGAAGCAGCTCGTGTTCTGCGACAAGACCGGCACGCTGTACCTGCTGGCGGTCGAGGGCGGCGAGCCGCGTGTGATCGAGAAGGACCCGTGGGCGGGCGACCTGCTCGGCGGCAACCCGAGCTTCTCGCGCGATTCGCGCTGGCTCGCCTACGCCACCTCCGACGCCGACTCGGGCGTCTCGCGTCTGGTCCTGTACGAGCTCGAAGGTGGCACGCGCCACGTGGTCACGGCCGGGATGTTCGACGATGCCAGCCCGCTCTTCGATCGCAAGGGCGAGCTCCTGTACTTCCGCCGCCGCGGGCACTTCTCGCCGCTGTACGGCGAGACCGACACCTCGTTCCTGTACGCCGGCACCGAGCAGCTGTGCGTGGTGCCGCTGGGCGCCGAGCAGGCCTCGCCCTTCGCGCCCAAGAGCGACGAGGAGGATGGGGCCGAGAAGAAGAAGGACGACGGGGACGACGCCAAGAAGAACGGCGACAAGAAGGACGGCGACAGCGACCCCGAGAAGTCGGACAAGGACGAGAAGCCAGCCGAGAAGCCGGTCGAGATCGCGCTGGACGGCTTCGAGGCGCGTGCCGTGCTCCTGCCCATCGCCGCGGGCTCGTTCGGCAGCCTCGGGGTCAACGATGCCGGCGCGCTGCTCTACGTGCGCCGCCCGATCCAGGGTCTCGAGGGCGAGCCCACGATCCAGCTGTTCGACACGGGCGCGTTCGACGCCAGCGCCGAGGAGCCGGCCGAGAAGCTGGTGGCCAAGGGCTTCGGCGCCTTCGCGCTCTCGGGCGACGGCAAGAAGATCCTGTGCTTCGGCGCGGGCGGGGCCCAGCTCGGCGACGCCAAGGCCGACACCAAGCTCGCCAAGCTCGCGCTGGACGGCCTCGAGGTCGAGATCGATCCGCGCGCCGAGTGGCGCCAGATCTTCGGCGATTCCTGGCGCATGATGCGCGACTTCTTCTACGACCCGCACATGCACGGCGTGGACTGGGACGCCGTCTACGCGCAGTACGCCGGGATGCTGGACGACTGCGCTTCGCGCGAGGACCTCTCCTACGTCATCCGCGAGATGATCAGCGAGCTCAACGTCGGCCACGCCTACTACAACGGCGGTGACGTGGGCGGCCAGCCCGCGCGCTCGGTCGGCCTGCTCGGGTGCGACTACGCGCTCGACTCCGCGAGCGGGGCCTTCCGCATCGCGCGCATCCACGCCGGCGCGGCCTGGGACACCGACGCGCGCGGGCCGCTGTCGCAGCCGGGCGTGAAGGTGGCGGTCGGCGACTACGTGCTGGCGGTGAACGGCGTGCCGCTGGACGCGACGCGCGATCCGTGGGCGGCCTTCCAGGGCCTGGCCGAGGAGACCGTCACGCTGAGCGTGAGCGCCAAGCCGGTGCTCGACGCCGAGGCGCGCACGCTGGTGGTCAAGACCCTGGCCGACGAGGAGAACCTGCGCTATCGCGCCTGGATCGAGGGCCACCGCCAGTACGTCGCCGACCAGACCGGCGGTCGCGTGGGCTACGTCTACGTGCCCTCGACCGGCGTCGACGGCCAGAACGACCTGGTGCGCCAGTTCCAGGGCCAGCTGCGCAAGGACGCGCTCATCATCGACGAGCGCTGGAACTCCGGCGGCCAGATCCCGACGCGCTTCATCGAGCTGCTCAACCGTCCCGCGACCAACTACTGGGCGCGCCGCGACGGCCACGACTGGCCCTGGCCGCCGGACGCGCACTTCGGACCGAAGTGCATGCTCATCAACGGCCTCTCGGGCTCGGGCGGCGACGCGTTCCCGTTCTACTTCCGCCAGGCCGGGCTCGGGCAGCTGATCGGCACGCGCACCTGGGGCGGGCTGGTGGGGCTCTCGGGCTACCCCGCGCTGATCGACGGCGGCGACATCGAGTGCCCGAGCTTCGCCTTCTACGAGACCGACGGCACCTGGGGCGTCGAGGGCCACGGCGTCGACCCCGACATCGAGGTCATCGACGACCCGGCGCTCATGCAGGACGGGCGCGATCCGCAGCTCGACCGCGCCATCGCGCTCATGCTCGAGGAGCTCCAGAAGAACCCCTATCGCGCCCCGGCGCGTCCGGCCTACCCGGACCGCAAGGGCATGGGGCTCGACCCGAAGGACAAGTGATCCGGCGCGGGCGGGCCTGAGAGCGCTCGATTCGCTCCTGACGAGTCCTCGAGCCACGGCGCGCGCTTTGCCACCGGCGGCGCGCGGAGGACGAGTGTGCACTCGCCCCGCAGCGCTCCGCCCGACGCTCCAGCCGAGCCCTGACCGTTACGCTGGGACCACGCTTGCCCGAGGCACGCCCATGAAGCTCCGCCGAATCGTCTCGATCGCCTCGTCCTCGGTGCTGCTCGCGCTCCCGCTCCGCGCGCACGGCGGCTTCTCACCCGGGCCCCCGGCCGTGCCGCCGCCCCCGGAGGTCTCCAGCGGCGGCTCGAGCGGCGGATCGAAGGGCTCGTCACCGAGCCGGCCCCCCGCCCCGATGTCGCCCGGACCGGCCGCTCCGGGAGCGCCGGCCGGAGCGAGCGCCAGCCCGGCCCCGCTCACGGGCGGGACGCTGGAGCCCGATCTCACCGACTGGGGCCTGTGGTGGGACCTCAACAAGGCCGCCTACCTCGAGCTCAAGGCCCACGTCCATTCGCCGGGCGCCGTGAGCGGGATCGAGGGCTGGTACCTGGGCGAGAACGAGCGGACGCGCGCGGGCAGCCTGCAGCCGAGCGCGCAACAGGTGCGCGAGCAGGTCGTGCCCGCGCTGCTCGCGGTGCTCGAGCGCGAGCAGGACCACGACCTCGTCTCGGGCGCGATGGTGGCGCTGGCCAAGATCGGTCACGACGAGAGCAGCGCGGAATCCCGGCGCTTCGAGGCCGCCCTCGGACGCTTCCTGGTCGACCCGAACCAGGAGATCCGCGAGACGGCGGCCGTGTCGCTCGGGATCCTGGCCAGCCCGCGCGCGATCTCGACCCTCGCCAACCTGCTGTGGGACACGGATTCCGGGCGCGCGCTGGTGAAGCGTCACGAGGTCGACTACCGCACGCGCGCCTTCGCGGCCTACGGCCTGGGTCTGATCGGCGCGCGCACCGCGAGCGACAACGACCGAGCGCTGATCCTCGCCGCGCTGCGGCGCGCGTTCGAGCGCGACGAGACCAGCACGCCGGACCTGGCCGTGGCTTGCCTGGTCGCCTTCTCCATCGTGCCGCTCGCCACGCTCGAGCCGCGCGCGGCGCGGGCCCTGGGCGAGAAGGCCGAGGATCCGCCCGAGTCCTCGCGCCAGGCCCAGCTCGAGTACCTGCTGGCCGTGCTGCGCGACCGCCGGCGCGAGGTGCGCGTGCGCGCCCAGTGCCCGATCGCGCTGGCGCGGCTGCTGGCCGGACTCCCGCCCGAACGCAGCGAGGCGTTCCGCGCCTACGTCGCGGGCGAGCTGATCGCGCGCCTCGAGCCGAAGCGCGAGCTCCCCGAGCTGGTCCAGAGCTGCGTGCTCGCGCTGGGCGCGATCGGCAGCGCCGACGCCGCGCCGCTCGACGGACGCATCCGCGCCGCGCTCGAGAACGCCTTCCAGCAGGCCTCCGAGACGCAGGCGCGCGGCTTCGCGTTGATCGCGCTGGCCCAGGTCGGGGGCCGGCGCGGCCCGGGCGACTGGGCGGCCGGCAGCGTGCAGGCGGCCGAGTTCCTGCTGCGCCAGATGATCGACGGCAAGGGCACGCTGCGTCCCTGGGCCGCGCTCGCCTGCGGCGTCCTGGGACACGCGCTGTTGCGCTCGGATCCGGCCGCGCCGCTCGCCGACCGGCTGCGTCGTGGCGTGCGCTCGGTGCTCGCGGACGAGCGCGATCCCTCCCGGCTCGGCGCCTGCGCCATCGCGGCCGGGCTGCTGCGCGACCGCGAGAGCGCGCCGCTCCTGCTCGAGCGTCTGGCCAAGGCGCTGCCGGACGAGGCCCGCGGCCGGGTGGCCACCGGGCTCGGGCTCCTCGGGTACCACGAGGCGCTCCCGCTCCTGCGCCAGCTGGTGGGCGAGTCCACCTATCGCCCGCTGCTCCTGCGCGAATGCGCGATCGCACTCGGGGTCCTGGGCGACAAGGAGGCCGCGCCGCTCCTGGTGGGCCTGCTGCAGGAGGCGCGTTCGATGGCGACCCAGACCACGATCTCGACCGCCCTCGGGTTCATCGGCGACCAGCGCTCGATCGAGCCCCTGCTCCTGCGCCTCGGCGACCGCGAGCGCTCCGAGCGCTCGCGCGGCTATGCCGCCGTCGCGCTGGGCAACGTGGCCGACAAGGAGCGCCTGCCCTGGAACGCGAACTTCGCGCTGGGCCTGAACTACCGCGCCTCGACCTCGACCCTGACCGACCCGCTGCGCGGCGGCGGCATCCTCGACATCTTCTGAGCTCGTTCCAGGCGGGTTCGGAGCGGGTTCCGAGGTCGCGCCGCTCGTCCGTGCCGGGCCGCGGCGCTACCTTCGCGCAGCATGGCTCCCGCCGAGCGCCCGCTCCCGCCCGCCGTCTGCCTGCTCTCGGGCGGCATGGATTCGGCCGTGACCCTGGCCGAGGCGCGCGCGGCCGGCTTCGCGGTGCACGCCTTGACCGTGCGCTACGGGCAGCGGCACGCCTGTGAGCTGGCGGCGGCGCGGCGCGTGGCGCGCGCGCTCGGGGCCGTCGAGCTGCGCGAGCTCGCGCTCGACCTCTCGGCCTTCGGCGGCTCGGCCCTGACCGGTCACGGCGCGGTGCCGAAGGGCCGGGGCGAGTCCGAGATCGCGGGCGGGGGCGTGCCCGCGACCTACGTCCCGGCGCGCAACACGGTGCTCCTCGCGCTGGCGCTGGCCTGGGCCGAGGCGCTCGGCGCACGCGAGCTCTTCCTGGGCGTCAACGCCATCGACTACTCGGGCTACCCCGACTGCCGCCCGGAGTTCCTGCGCGCCTTCGAGGACCTGGCGCGACTCGCCACCGCGGCCGGCAGCGAGCACGGCGCGCGCTTCCGCGTCCACGCCCCGCTGCTCGCGCTCACGAAGCGCGACATCGTGCTGCGCGCCGAGGCCCTGGGCGTCGACCTCGGGCTCACGCACAGCTGCTACGACCCCCTCGAGCGCGACGGTGAGGGTGGGAGCGCGTGGCTCGCCTGCGGGCGCTGCGACGCCTGCTGCCTGCGCCTGAAGGGCTTCCGCGAGGCCGGCCGGCGCGATCCGCTGGCGTACGCCGTGTCGAGCGAGTCGTAGCCGGGAACGTCGCGCGGAACTCGGAGGCGCCTCGGCGGTTCCACGCGGCGCCGCCATCCGTCATCCTACGCGCATGAGCCACACCCCCGGGCCGCGGCCCCTCGAAGAACCGCGGCCGACCGGCGACCCTCGCCTCGACGCGCTCGCGCGCGTGCTCGCCATCGTCGATCGGCTGCGCGCGCCGGACGGGTGTCCGTGGGACCGTGAGCAGACGGTCGCCAGCCTGGCGCCGAGCCTGATCGAGGAGGCGCACGAGGCCGTCGAGGCCATCGACGCGGGTGCTGCCCCGGGCGGCGCGGACAGCGCGGACCGCCACGCGGCGGGCGAGCTCGGCGACCTCTTCATGGTCATCGCGCTGATCGCCAAGGTGGCCGAGCAGGAGCAGCGCTTCGATCTGGCCACGGTCGCGAACGCCGTGGCCGAGAAGCTCGTGCGGCGCCACCCGCACGTCTTCGGCGAGGCCCAGGCGGACTCTTCGAGCGAGGTGCTGGCCAACTGGGAGAAGATCAAGGCGGGCGAGCGCCAGGCCGAGCAACAGGACGCCAGCGCGCTGGCGGGCGTGCCGGTGGCGCTGCCGGCGCTGCAGCGCGCGGCGCGCATCGCGGCCAAGTCGGTGGCGGCCGGCTTCAAGTGGGACGACGAGTCCGGCGCGCTGGCCAAGCTGCGCGAGGAGGTGGCGGAGTTCGAGCAGGCCTACGCGGCGCGCTCGCGCGATCCGAAGAGGGTCGAGGAGGAGCTCGGCGACGTGCTGCTGGCGGCCGCGTTCCTCGGGCACTACCTCGGGCTCGATCCGGAGAAGGCCGCGCGTGCCTCGTTGCGGCGCTTCGAGCAGCGCTTCCGGGCCATGGAGGGCGAGGTCGGCGAGCGCCTGCGCTCGGCGCCGCTGGACGAGCTCCTGGCGGCCTGGGAGCGCGCCAAGACCAAGACGGCCGTGCGATGAGCGCGCTCGCGCGCGTGCGGGGGCTGGGCAAGGTCCACGGCACGGCGCCGGGCGCGGTCGAGGTCCTGCGCGGCATCGACCTCGAGCTCGCGCCGGGCTCGTTCACGTGCGTGATGGGCCCGAGCGGCTCGGGCAAGTCCACGCTGCTGCACCTGATCTCGGGCCTGGACGAGCCCACCTCCGGCACGGTCGAGCTCGACGGCCAGGACCTGGCGACGCTCTCGCTGGCCCAGCGCACGCTGCTGCGCCGCCGCACGGTCGGGTACGTGTTCCAGTTCTTCAACCTGCTGCCGAACCTGAGCGTGCACGAGAACGTCGCGCTGCCGCTGGCGATCGCGGGCCAGCGTGACGCGGCCGGGACCGTGCCGGCGCTGCTCGCGCGCTTCGGCATCGCCGCGCGCGGGCACGCCCTGCCGCACCAGCTCTCGGGCGGCGAGATGCAGCGCACCAGCCTGGCGCGCGCCCTGGCCGGGGCCCAGCCGCTGCTCCTGTGCGACGAGCCGACCGGCAACCTCAGCCAGCAGGCCGGCCTGGAGGTGATGCAGGCCCTGCGCGAGGTGTGCACGCGCGACGGGCGCACGGTCCTGCTCGTGACCCACAACCCGCGCGACGCGACCTTCGCGGACGAGGTGCGCTTCCTGCTGGACGGGCGCATCGCCGAGCAGGTGCTGCGCAAGCCGCTCGCGATCGAGGACGTGCACGCCGCGCTGGCGCAGCTCGCCATCTGATGGGCCTCGCGCTGACCCTCGCGCGGCGCTCGCTCACGACGCACCCCGGGCGCGCGCTGTTCTCGATCCTGGGCGTGGCCGTGGGCATCGCCACGGCGGTGGCCGTGTTCACGCTCGACCACGTGACCGTGCTCAGCCGCACGCGCAAGCTGGATCCGGGCTTCGGCGCGGACCTGGAGGTGCGCCCGAGCAGCGAGCTCGCCGATCCGAAGGGCCGCCTGCTCGCGCTCGAGGGCGTGGCCGGCGTGGCGGCCTTCTTCCAGAACGACGTGCGCGTGCGCGGCGTCAAGGGCGGAGGGGCGGAGCTGCGCGCGCGCCTGATCGCGCTGGAGGAGGGCAGCGGGCCCTCGCTCGGCGTGTACCACGTCGCGCGCGGCGCCGACCTCGGGGCGCAGGACATGGACGGCGTGCTGCTCGGGGCGGCGCTGGCGCAGGAGCTGGGCGTGGACGTCGGCGCGGAGGTCGTGCTGGCGCCGCCCGAGCGCGCCGCCAACCGCGAGTGCATCGAGGGCGTGCTGCGCGAGAAGGGCGCGCAGACGAGCGCCGGGCGCGCCGAGGTCTTCCGCGTGGTCGGGCTGCTCGCGCCGGAAGGGGTGGGGCGGCGCTCCAAGGGCCAGGTCGTGATCGTCGGCTACCAGCGCGGCCGGCGGCTGTTCGCCGACGTCTTCGTCGAGTCGCAGTTCTGGCTCAAGCGCGACGGCGCGGTCGACCTCGAGGTGCTCGAGTCGCGCCTGGCGCAGGGCTTCACCTTCGAGCGCAACGAGGCCAAGGCCGTCGGGCAGATGGCCGACGAGCGTGCCTTCCGCAACGGCGTGCGCGTGGCCGGGCTGTTCGCGCTCCTGCTCGGGCTGTTCGTGATCTTCCACACGCTCTCGATGTCGCTGGTGGAGCGCGTGCGCGAGGTCGGGACGCTGTTCTCGCTCTCGGCCTCGCGCGCCCAGATCGCGCGCGTGTTCTTCGCCGAGGCGCTGGTGATCGCGCTGGCGGCCGGCACGCTCGGGCTGGCGGGTGGCCTGGCGCTGGCGCGCGTCCTGCTCGCGCTCGGGATCACGACCCTCGGCGTCAGCAGCCCCTTGCCGCTGCTCGACGTGCCCTGGAGCACGGTCGCCTGGCTGGTCGGGCTCGGCGTGGGCGTGGCGCTGCTGGGCTCGGTCTACCCGATCCTGCGCGTGCGCGGCACGGACGTGGTCGCGACGCTGCGCGGCGACGATCCGGGGCGGCGCTCGCGCGGCTCGTTCCACCTGTTCAGCACCCTGCTCCTGGTGGCGGTCGTGCCGGCCGCGTTCTTCCGCGTCGTGCCGATCGTGGGCGCGGCCGAGGGCACGCTGGTGTGGACGCTGCTGGGCGGACTGGTGGTGCTGGGGCTCGTGCTGGGCCTGCCGCTGGTCCTGCCGCGCCTGGTGGCGCGCCTGTGCGCGCGGCTCGCGCGCCTGGCCGAGCTACGCTCCGTGCTGGTGGGTCAGCTCGCGGCGCGCAACCTCGAGCACAGCTCGGGCCGCATCGGGGCCTCGATCTCCGCCGTGGCACTGGTGGTGGCGGCCTTCGTCGGCCTGAAGGGCATGACGCGGAGCCTGGCGGCCGAGACCGAGGTGTGGGGCCGGAGCGCGCTCACCGATCGCGTGCTGGTCGAGAACCTGCCCGAGACCGGTCCCGGGACCGATTACGACGAGCTGCGGCGCCTGCTGCACGAAGAACCCGGGGTGCTCGGGGTCGAGTCCGGCGATGCGCGCGCCTTCCCGAGCTTCCTCTTGCTCGGGCTGCGCGCGGACGAACTCGTGCGGCACGGACCGCTGGCGGATCCCGCGCTGGCGCAGGCCCTGCGCGCGCAGGGCATCGTGCTCTCGGAGCGCCTGGCGCGCCAGCGCGGGCTGGCGGCCGGCGACCAGGTGCTGGTGCACACCAGCGGCCACGGCGTGCAGAGCTTCCGCGTCACGTGCGTGAGCGATGCCTACGGCTACTTCTTCCATCCGGACGAGCGCGCCTACGGCGTGATCGAGGCCAGCCTGATGGCGCGCTACTTCTGCGTGGACGACGCCAAGACGAGCGCGATCGCGGTCAAGCTCGCGCCCGGCGCCGCGCGCGAGCGCGTCGAGGCCGCGCTGCTGGCGCGCTTCCCGGACGCGCACCTGCGGGTCTACGACGGTCCGGGGCTGATCGCGCTGATGCTGCGCGACCTGACGGTGGACTTCGTGCTGTTCGACATCATCCTGTTCTTGACGGCGCTGCTGGCGGGCCTGGGCGTGCTGAACGGGCAGCTCCTGGCAGCCATCGAGCGCAAGAAGGAGCTCGGCATCCTGGTGGCGCTGGGCACGACGCGCGCGCAGCTCAGCGGCCTCGTGCTGGTCGAGTCGCTGGTCGTCGGCGTGCTCGGCGGCGGGCTGGGCGCGGCCGTCGGCCTGGGCCTGACGCCGGTCCTGGTCACCGCCCTGCGCGTGCTCTCGGGCCTCGAGCTGCCGCTGCGCAGCGCGGGCGCGTGGCTCGCCTTCGCCTTCCTGGCCGCGCTCGTGCTCACGCTGGCCGCCGGGCTCTACCCGGTCTGGCGCGCGAACCGCATGGACGCGGTGCGCGCGGTGCGAACGGGATAGCTGATCCTCGCGCGCCTCAGGCGAGCGCGAACTCCCAGCCCTTGCGGACCGGGGCCGAGAGCGCGCGCTCGGCCTCGGGGCGCGTCGGGAAGCGCATGCGCTGGGCGTCCCACGCCAGCGTCTCGTGCGGGAAGCGCAGCGCGATGTTGCCGAGCAGCGCGACCTCGCTCAGGAAGGCGGCGTACTCGAAGGGTGCGCTGGTCGTGCCGCGGCCGCTGGCGGCTTCGACGAACTGGTGCCAGTGGTTGACGGCGGTGCCGGAGGGGATCGCGACCTCCGCGAAGCGTTCGGCCGGCAACAGGCGCGGCGGCACGTACGGGCTCGCCAGCAGGGCCCCGTGCTCGCCCAGGAACAGGCACACGTTGGGCTCGACCGGTCCGGCCGCGAGCTCCTCCAGCTCTTGCTTCGGCGTCTTGCCGCCGTCGTACCAGGTCAGCGGCAGCGGGCCGGGCATGGTGCGCGCGTTGGGCGGGAAGGTGTAGTGCACGCGCGACCACAGCGGATAGCTCTCGTCGTTCGGCGGCGGGCCGTCGGAGCGCAGCGAGAGCGGCGCGCCGAGTCCGAGGAACCACAGCGCGGGGTCCATCAGGTGGCAACCCATGTCGCCCTGCGCGCCGGTGCCGAAGTCGACGAAGCCGCGCCACGCGAAGGGGTGGTAGAGCTCGGCCTTGTAGGGGCGCTCGGCGGCCACGCCCAGCCACAGGTCCCAGTCCAGCGTGGGCGGCACCGGGTCGGCGCCGCTCGCGCGCTCGACGCCCTGCGGCCACCAGCCGGCCGGGCGGTCGCTCCACACGTGCACCGCGTGCACGCGGCCGATGTGTCCAGCGCGGAACAGCTCGAGCGCGGCCGAGTAGGGCGAATTCGAGTGGTTCTGGATGCCCATCTGCGTCACGCGGCCGGTGCTGCGCGCCGCGCGCGCCGCGGCGCGCGCCTCGGCCACCGTGCGCGTCAGCGGTTTCTGCCCGTAGACGTGCTTCTTCGCGCGCAGCGCGGCCAGCATCACGGGCGCGTGCATGTGGTCCGGGATGGTCACGTGCACGGAGTCGAAGCGATCGGCGTCCTCGCGGAACAGGACGCGCCAGTCGCGGTAGGTGCGCGCGTTCGGGAACAGCCGAGCGGCGGCCTCGAGGTGCGCCGAGTCGACGTCGCACAGCGCCACCACGTCCAGCGCGCCGTGCCCGGAGAGCTGCTCGAGGTCGGCCGCGCCCATGCCGCCCACGCCGATCGCGGCGTGTCGCAGGCGCGCCGGCCTGCGCAGCAGGAAGTCGAGCGGACCGGACAGCGTGCCGGCTCCGGCGAAGCCGCCAGCCGCGCGCAGGAGCGAGCGCCGGGAGAGTCGGGAGCTCGGCGCCGCCGACCCGAGCGGCTGGAACGCGCAGGACGAGGGCCCGGGAGTGGGGAGGGGAGGCACAGGCGCTCGTCGGCGAGGGTGGCGAGGGTTTGACCTCTCGGGCGGCGTCACTATACTCCTGCCCCTTCGATCGGGCGGCTGCGACGCGCGGCCGCTCCAGCGGGGACGTAGCTCAATCGGTTAGAGTACCGGCCTGTCACGCCGGGGGTTGCGGGTTCGAGTCCCGTCGTCCTCGCCATCCTTCCGCCCTTCCACGGCGTTCGTGCCGGAAGGGACCGGGAGGATCGGCGCCATTCGTGGGGAGTGCCGCGCGACTTCGTGGCTTGTCCCCACCCCGTGCGCGGATAGGCTCTTCCGCCCCGATCGCGAGCATGACCGTCCCCCCTCCGAGCGCACCCCACGAGCTGCCCCCGCCCGAGCTCGTCGAGGACGCGGCCGGGCTGGCGCGCATGATCGCCGCGCTGGCGAGCGAGCGCGAGATCGCGGTCGATACCGAGGCCGACTCCTTCTACCACTACCAGGAGCGCGTGTGCCTGGTGCAGGTCACCGCCGGCGGGCGCGACTGGCTGGTGGATCCGCTGCGCGGGCTCGACATCCGTCCGCTGGGCACGGTGCTGGCCGATCCGGCGCGCACCAAGGTCTTCCACGACGGCGAGTACGACATCCTGATCCTGAAGCGCCAGTTCGGCTTCGGCTTCGCGAACCTGTTCGACACGCGCGTTGCGGCCGCGGCGCTGGGCATGGAGGCCCCGGGCCTGGCGGCGGTGGTGGCGCAGCGCTACGGCTTCGAACTCGACAAGTCGCAGCAGCGCTCGGACTGGTCGCGGCGCCCGCTCACGCGCGAGCAGGTCGTCTACGCGCGCCTGGACACGCACTACCTGGTGCCGCTGATGCATCTCTTCGCCTCCGAGCTCGAGCAGCGCGGGCGCATGCCGATCCTGCGCGGCGAGTGCGAACGCCTGGCGGCCCTCGAGCCGGCCGAGAAGAGCTTCCACCCCGACGAGTTCCTGCGCATCAAGGGCGCGCGACGCCTGTCGCTGGCCGAGATGCGCGTCTTGCGCGAGCTCTACGTGGTGCGCGAGGAGCACGCGCGCGCGCGCGACCTGCCGCCCTTCAAGATCCTGGCGCCGCAGGCCATGCTCGAGCTGGCCCAGGCCCAGCCGACCTCGGCCCGCGCGCTCGAGCGCTTCGTCCCGCCCGGCGTCCAGCGCCGCATCGGCAACGAGCTGGTGGCCGCCATCCAGCGCGGCCTCGAGCTCGGCCCGTTCGCACGCGTGCCCGAGCTGCCGGCGCGCGCCGAGGACTCCGCCCTGGACGAGGCCGGGCAGGAACTGCACGAACGCCTGAAGCAGTGGCGCAAGGAGCGCGCCCAGCGCGAGAGCCTGGACTCCGCCCTGGTCCTCAACCGGCGCGTGCTCGAACGCCTGGCCGAGGGCCGCCCGAAGTCGCGCGCGGAGCTGGCCGAGGTCGACGGCCTGCTCGCCTGGCAGATCGAGCTCTTCGGCGACGAGCTCCTGCGCGTCATCCAGGGCTTCGAGCGCGACCTGGC
>CAZWAY010000045.1:0-44409 GCA_964631945.1 uncultured Planctomycetaceae bacterium | reverse complement strand
CGCGCCCTGATCCTGGCCAACGGCGACACGCTCGAGGTCGGCTCGACGCCCTTCCTGACCGGCGCCCCGGTCCCGGCCGCGCGCTCGGCACCCGCGACCGATGCCAAGCTCGAGTCGGTCGAGCGCGAGCACATCCGCGCCACGCTCGAGCGCGCGGGCTGGGTCATCGACGGCCCGGAGGGCGCGGCCAGGATCCTCGACCTGCACCCGAACACGCTGCGCAGCCGGATGAAGAAGCTCGGGATCGCCCGCCCGAGCCGCGCGGCGAAGTAGGCGCGCGCCACGAGCCCTCGTGGCGCTCACGAACCCTCGCGGGGCCCACGGGATGTCGTGGGGCAGCGCGCTCCGCAGGGGGCCTCACTCGGGACGGCATCGCCGACCCAAGGTCCTCTCAAACAAGGCGTTACGGATCTGACCGGGGCCCCCGGGGCGGTGGGTATGCGGGTTGCCCTGACGGGCCTCGAGGCCCGAGCGTGTTGCGCATCACCCACTCCCGCAAGGACGACCAGAGCGAACTCCGGCTCGAGGGCCGACTGGCGGGCCCGTGGGTGGCGGAGGTGCGCGGAGCCTGCCAGCGCGAACTCGCCCGCGGCCTGCCGCTCGCGCTCGACCTCTCCGGACTGCTCTTCGCCGACGCGACCGGCGTGGCCCTGCTGCACGAGCTCGCCGGCACCGTCCGGATCCGCGCCAGCTCTCGTTTCGTGAGCGAACTCATGCGCTCGGAGGAGACCCGATGACCCACGCGAAGATCGAGCCCCGCAGCCCTCGCACGGCATTGGAGCCGAAGACCTTGCTCGTCCGCCTGCAGGCAGGCGAGGAGCGCGCCTGCGAAGAGCTCCTGCGGCGTCACGGTGGCACGCTCCTGGCCGTTGCCCGCCGCCTCCTGGGCGACGAGGAGCCCGCCTGGGCCGCACTCGCGGACGCCTGCCTGATCGCCTTTCGCTCGGCCCAGCTCTGCCCGAGCGAGGAACAGCTCGTCCCGTGGCTGCGCGGCCTGGTGGTCGAGACCTGCCTCGATCGACTGGACACGAGCGCGCTCGGGTCGGCGACCGCCGTCCGCGAACTGCTCCCCGACTACGACGCAAGCGGCAACCACGCGCACACGGTGACATCCTGGGCGCAGCCCGCCCTTGCCCACGGCGAGCTCCAGGCCGAGGTCCGCCGCTGCCTCGAGCGCCTGCCGGACGCCCAGCGCGTGGCGGTCCTCTTGTGCGACGTCGAGGAGCTCGCGCCGCGGGTGGTCGCCGAGCGCCTCGGGCTCGCGCCGGACGAGGTCCTGGAGCGCCTGCACGAGGGGCGTCAGGCGCTGGTGACGCTGCTCGGACCGTCCTTCGGAGCCGAGCCCGGCGATATCTGCTAGCTGGTCTGCTAGTTCCGGTAGCTCTGCAGCGGCGCCGGGATGCGCCCGCTGCGGCGGTGGAACACCTCGCAGCCGAAGCGTCCCGGGTCCTGCACGATCGCGGTGCCGAGCAACCCGCCCCATTCGACCATCTCGCCGGCCTTCTTGCCGGGCACCGGGATGATGCGCACGGCGGTGGTCTTGTGGTTGACCACGCCGATCGCCATCTCGTCGGCGATGATGCCCGCGATGGTGGAGACCGGGGTATCGCCCGGCACGGCCACCATGTCGAGTCCGACCGAGCACACCGCGGTCATGGCCTCGAGCTTCGCCAGCGAGAGCGCGCCCTCCGCGACCGCGCGGATCATGCCGGCGTCCTCCGAGACCGGGATGAAGGCGCCCGAGAGACCGCCCACGCTGGAGGAGGCCATCGCGCCGCCCTTCTTGACCGCGTCGGTCAGCAGCGCGAGCGCGGCGGTCGTGCCGGGTGCGCCGGTGCGCTCGACCCCGATCAGCTCCAGGATGTCGGCCACCGAATCGCCCGCGGCCGGCGTGGGCGCGAGCGAGACGTCGAGGATGCCGAAGACCGTGCCGAGGCGCCGTGCGGCCTCGCGCCCGACCAGCTCGCCCACGCGCGAGATCTTGAAGGCCATGCGCTTGACGGTCTCGGCCACGGCCAGGAGGTCGGCCTCGGGTCCGAGTCGTTCCAGCGCGGAGCGCACGACGCCCGGCCCCGACACGCCCACGTTGAGCACGGTCTCGGGCTCGCCGATGCCCATGTGCGCGCCGGCCACGAAGGGGTTGTCGGCGACCGCATTGGCGAAGCACACGAGCTTCGCGCAGCCGATCCCGCCGCGCGCGCGCGTGCGCTCGGCGGTGTCCTTGACGAGCGCGGCGAAGCGCGCGACCGCGTCCATGTTGATGCCGGCCTTGGTGCTGGCCAGCACGACCGACGAGCACACGCGCTCGGTGCCCGCCAGCGCGGCCGGGATCGAATCCAGCAGCGCGCGGTCGGCGCGCGTGAAGCCCTTCTCGACGTAGGCGCTGTAGCCGCCGATGAAGTCGATCCCGACCTCCCTGGCGGCCGCGTCGAGGGCCTTGGCGAAGGGCGACAGGTCCTCGGCCCCGCTGGCCGCGCCGATCCAGGCGATGGGCGTGACCGCGATGCGCTTGTTCACGATCGGCACGCCGTAGTCACCCGCGATCGAGTCGGCCACGCGCACCAGGTCCCTCCCGTGGTGCACGACCTTGGCGTAGACCTTCTCGCAGGCCGACTCGAGGTCCGGATCGGCGCAGTCGAACAGCGAGATGCCCAGGGTGGTCGTGCGGATGTCGAGCGTCTCGAGCTCGAGCATGCGCACGGTCTCGAGGATCTCGCGGTCGGAGAAGCTCATCGACTCACACGCGGTGCATGAAGCGGAAGATGCGCTCGTTCATGACGCGCACGGCGAAGTCGTCGGGGCTCGACATGCACTCGAGCGCGGTCTTGAAGGCGTCGAAGCCCGTGCCGGGCTCGAGCTCGACCGTCAGGATCATGTGGAAGAAGCCCTCCACGACCTTCTGCGAGACGTCGTTCACGTTGCCGTGCTGCTCGGCGATCTTGGCCGTGATCGCGGCCAGCACTCCGGAGCGGTTGCGGCCGACGGCGGTCACGATCGCGGTGGCCTCGAGCGCGGGGTTGTCGTGCGGTTCGGGCAGGTGCGGCAGGCGCGTGCGCGTGTTCTCGGCGTCGGGGCCGCGGTCGGGCGCGGGCTCCTTCCACGCGCCGCCGCTGGTACGGATGGTGAGCCCGCGCTGCAGCGCCACCTCGAGCGCCTGGGGCGTCACGACCGTGCCCTCCTCGACCACGATCTCGGCCGCGCCCGCGCGCAGCACGTCCTCGGCCGTCAGGAAGCGGCGGGCCATGGTCAGCTTCCCTCTCCGACGAGCACCGGCCCGCTGCTCCCGAGCCGGAACACGCGCGCGCGGCCGGCCTTGACCTGCACGACGTACTCGCCGTCCTCGGCGAGGAGCTTCCTCAGGCCGCCGTCGGCCGGCGCCGCGCTGGCCGCGCCCGGCGTGCTCGTTCCGTCCCCGTAGCGCACGCGGATCCCGCGTGTGAAGGCGAGCTCGAGCGCCGCCGGGGTGGCGATCGCTTCCTTGCCGAGCACGAGCTCCGAGCCCGCGGCCAGCTCGCGCACGTTCACCTCGGTGTAGAGCCGCTTCGCCATGGCTTGCCTAGAGGTGCAGCGACAGCTCGGGGTGCGGGCGCGGGATGACGACCGAGCGCAGCAGCTTGCCCCTGGACTCCGCGCTCTTCGCGGCGGCGGTGACGGCCGAGCGCACGTCGCTGACCGGGCCGATGACCGAGAGGAAGCTCTTGCCGTCGAGGCCGTTGGCGATGCGCAGATCGAACAGGTCGACCGTGGCGGTCTTGAGGGCCACGTCGGCCGACACGATGGCCGATGCCACGGTGGTCGTCTCGACCACGCCGATCGCGTCGAGGTGGCCGTCGATGTGGCCGCCGCGCCGACGCAGCGCGTCCTCGACCTGCTCGTGCACCTGCTGGATCAGGAGCTCGTCGACCAGGTCCGCGCCCGCGATCTCGGACCCGCGCCGCAGGGCCGCGCTCACGTCCTGCACGCCGCCCGTGAAGAGCAGCACGTACTTGCCCGGCTGCACCGGCGAAGCGAACAGCAGCTCCACGCTGGCCTGCCACAGCACCGCGTCGGCGGCCTCGACGCCGCGCGCGACCGAGGCGAGTTCCAGGAGGCCGATGCACGGGCCGACGGCACAGTCCTCGCGCAGCTCCGGATTGAAATCGTTGCGGTTCATGCTCATTCCTCCGTGCGTCTCCGCGCCCTCCGCGCCTCCGCGGTCGGCTCGTTCCGATCCGTCTCCGCCGTCTGGCCGACGCGCGCGCCGCCGGCGAGTTCGGCCGCGTCGATCACGCCCACGATGGCGCACTGGAAGCCGATGTCGTGGCCCTTGCCGATGGCGTGGCGCGCGGCGCGACCCATGACCACCAGCACGCGCTCGCCCACGTCGGCGCCGATCGGATCGACCGCCACCATGGTCTCCTTGTTCTGCTCGCCGCCCAGCAGGAACGGCTGCACCACCAGCAGGCGCAGCCCGGAGAGCGTCGGCTCCTTGCGCGTGGCCCACACCTGCCCCACCACCGTCGCGAGGTACATGGGCTAGCCCTCCTCCGCACGCTTGTAGCCGTCGAACCAGGCGCGTCCCGGCGCGTGACCCTGGTCCACGACGCCCACGATCGCGGCCTCGTAGGCGAAGTCGCCGTCGCCGCCGAAGGCCACGCGCGCGGCCTTGCCGAAGGCCACCACCACGAGCTCGCCCAGGTCCGCGCCGAGCGGGTCGGCCGCGATCACGGGCGTGACCTTGGGCGCCGCGGGACCGTCGGTGTCGTCCACGCGCTCGACCACCAGCAGGCGCTTGCCCGCCAGGTCCGCCACCTTGCGCGAGGCCCACACCTCGCCGACCACGCGCCCGAGGAACATCAGTCGTTGCCCCGGTTCTCGCGTCCGGCGACCCCGGCCAGCGTGCGCTGCACGGCGGCCACGGCGGCCTCGATGGCCGCGTCGGTGCCGGCCAGGCGCAGGCGCCCGACCGCGCCGTTGTTGCCCAGGCCCACCAGCCGGACGGGCGCGGCCTTCTCGGCCTCGTTGGCGGCCAAGAGCACCCACACGGCCGGATGGACCTCGAGCGTGTAGAGCGTGTCGCGCCCGAGCACGAGCATGCCCGCGCGGCTCTTGTTGATCATCATCGCCTGGTGGTCGTCGATGGCGCGGATGATCTCGTCGGTCATCACGTTGGGCCGCAGGCCGTCCTCGGCGCGCACGCCGGCCGCCGCCAGCATGCGCCGTCCGGCCTCGCGCACCTGCCCCTGGTCGGGTCCGTGCACCTCGAGCGTGCCGTAGGAGCGCTCGGTGATCAGCGCGCCCGGCTTGACGTCGCAGCCCTTGAGGGCCACGTCCAAGAGGCGGTTGACCACGATCCCCGGCCGGACCTCGAGCCAGAAGGCCGTCTCCCCCGCCACGGGGAAGAAGCCGTCCGTGTTCGCCGCGACCACGGCGGCGAACTGCGGCTGCATCTCGTCGATGACGAGCGCGCCGCGCAACTCGATGCTCGGGGGCATGCTTCTCTCGTTCTCTCCTTCCGCTCTCTCCGCGAGTCTCCGCGTCCTCCGCGCCTCCGCGGTCGGCTCGGAGAGCGCGGAGTCGCGCGGACTAGAGTTCGTCCTTCGGGATCGGCGGCAGGAACAGGTCCAGGTCCTCGGCCGGACGCGGGATGACGTGCACGGCGACCAGCTCGCCCACGCGCTTGGCCGCGGCCGCGCCGGCCTCGGTCGCGGCCTTGACCGCGCCGACCTCGCCGCGCACGAGCACGGTGATCAGCGCGCCGCCGGACTTCTCCTTGCCGAGCAGCGTGACCTTGGCGGCCTTGCACATGGCGTCGGCGGCCTCGATCGCGCCCACGATGCCCTTGGTCTCGATCATGCCGAGCGCGATCAGACTCTCGTCGAGTTCAGCCATGGATTCCGTTCCGTCGGGTCAGGGGATTCACGCCGTGCAGGACCCGCTCTGCACGTCGTGGTGTCGGCAGCCGAGGCAGGGCCCGAGCGGGCAACCGCTGCCCGCGTGGGCCAGGATGCCCTGGATCTCGTGCGGGGTGAGCGCGGTGCCCGCGTAGGGGCCGCTGCGCTGGACGGAGGCCGCGCTCGGCGGCGGCGCGAGCGTGGTGCCCGAGCGCGCGCTCGCGGTCGCCAGCGGCGCTGCGCCGGGGGTCGGAGCGATGCGCGCGAGCGGCGCGGGCGCGCCGAGCATCGTGCCGCCGCCCGCGCGCGCATCGGTGAAGCGCGGCGCGGTGGAGCGCCCCACCTCGCGCGCGAGTTCGGGGCGCGCCCCGGACTCGGGCGCGGAACGCGCGAGTACGGGTGGATTGCCGCGCCAGTTGCTCTTCGGCTCGCCGGAAACGGCCGGCGCCGGCACCAGCGTCCCGGTCCGGCTCCCCAGCGCGGGATCGCCGCTCAGCCCTGAGCCGCGCGGCGCGCGCTCGCCACCCAGCTCGGCCGCGCGCGCGTGGTCCCGGGCCCACAGCGTCTCCCAGTCGCGCTTCGGGAAGGCCGCGCGCTTCACGTTGATCAGGTGGCGCGCGCTGATGTTGTCCGAGGTGATGTTGCCGGCCTGCGGACCGCAGCCGAGGCTCATCGAGGGCACGAGGTTCGTGCTGTAGCCGACCGCGCCCTGCGAGGTCGGGCCGTTGACGATGATGCGGTTGGCGGGCTTCTCGAGGAACCAGGCCTCGAGCACCTGCGGGTCGCGCGCCCACAGCCCGAGCGTGTGCCCGAGGCCGCCGTACTCGAGCATCGCCATCGAGACCGCGCAGCCCTCTTCCCAGCCGTCGACCTCGTGCACCGACAGGAGCGGCGCCAGGATCTCGATCGAGAGCGGGTGCTCCTTGCCGACGCCCTGCTGGCGCGCGAGCAGCACGCTGGTCGCGCTCGGCACCGCGAAGCCCGCCAGCTGGGCGATGCGCACGGGATCGAGCCCGACCACGTCCGGGTTCATGTGTCCGCGCACGTTGCAGAGCCGCTCGAGCCTGCGCGTCTCCTCCTCGTTGCACAGGTGCGCGCCGCGCTTCTGCAGGGCCGCGAGCAGCGCGCCCGCGATCGGCCGGTCGAGCACGAGCCCCTGCTCGGAGCAGCACAGCGTGCCGTTGTCGAAGCCCTGGCTCTCGACCAGCCAGCGCGCGGCCTGCTCCACGTCGGCCGAACGATCCACGTAGGCCGGCACGTTGCCCGGGCCGACGCCGTAGGCCGGCTTGCCCGAGCTGTAGGCCGCGTGCACCAGGCCCGAGCCCCCGGTCGCGAGGATCATGCTGACCTCGGGATGCCGCATCAGCGCGCCGGTCGACTCGATCGTCGGGTTGGCGAGCGACTGCACCAGGTCCGCGGGCCCGCCCGCGCGTTCGAGGGCGCGCCGCAGCACCTCGGCCGTCTCGCCGATGCAGCGCCGCGCGCGCGGGTGCGGGCTGATGACGATCGCGTTGCGGCCCTTGACCGCGATGATGGCCTTGAACAGCGCGGTCGAGGTCGGGTTGGTGGTCGGGACGATGCCGGCGATCACGCCGACGGGGGTGCCGATCTCGACCACCCCGCGCTGCTCGTCGCGCGTCAGGATCCCGCAGGTCTTCTCGTTCTGGATCGAGGCCCAGGTGCCCTCCGAGCCGAGCAGGTTCTTCAGGATCTTGTAGTGGACGCGCCCGATCCCGGTCTCCTCGACCGCCAGCTTGGCCAGCGCGTAGGCGCTGGCCGCCCCGGCCTTGGCCATGGCCGCGCACCACCGGTCCACCTCGGCCTGCGAGGCGTGCGCGATCGCGGCCTGGGCGCGCGCCGCGCGGGCGGCGCAGTCGCGCACGTCCTGGAGGGCGCGCAGGTCGGGGTCGATCTCGGGCACGTCGTTCTCGGGCTACGTCGTTTTCGGGCGAGCGGGCGAGCCGGAGCTCAGTCCCCGCCCTTGCCGACGTGCTTGACGGGCTTGAGCGGCAGGATGCGCAGCACCTGGTCGTGGGGCCGCGGGATGACGTGCACGCTGACGAGCTCACCCACGCGCCGCGCCGCGGCCGCGCCGGCGTCGGTGGCGGCCTTGACCGCGCCCACCTCGCCCCACACGTACATCGTCACCAGCCCGGCCGTGGCGAGTTCCTTGCCGAACAGCTCGACCTTGGCGGCCTTGACCATGGCGTCGGCCGCCTCGATGGAGGCCACCAGACCCTTGGTCTCGATCATTCCGAGCGCGCGCTTCACTGCGATGGTTCCTCCGGCAGGGGCTCTTGGGGCGGACGAGCGCGCAGTGTAGCGGCGTACCTCGGGCTTCCAAGGACCGAGCGCTCTCCACCGGACGTTGGACGTCCGATGAGCCTGGCTTGGCGGGCCTTTGGGCCGCCAGCCGGGAGCCAGAAGCGGACCGGTCAGAAGCGAACGACGACGAGCCGAGTCGGGTCGAGAGCGAGCTCTTGGCGCGCGACTTCACGGCCCTTCGAGGTGAGCACCACCGTGCGCGCGGTCTCGGGAACGCAGACCTGGTCCGAGCGGCCGTCCACCAGCTCGAACGAGAAGCTGCTCCAGGAGTGCGGCCCCCGGTTCTGCCACATCTGGATCACGGTCCCCGAGCCATCGAGAACCTGATAGGCATCGGCGTGGAAGGCCCCGGACCGCACCTGGATGCGGCAGCGTCGTTGCACGCGGATCTCGAGCTCCTGTCCCCCTCCCTGCCCGTTCGCAAGTCCGAACGTGTCCTGGTTGAAGGCGGAGAAGGACGCCACGCTGGCCGAGAGGCTGCCGAAGGCGAAGCGGCCGTCCGCGTCCGTGACCTGGCGTTCGCCGACCGGAATGAGGCCGTCGTTCGCGATCGGGAAGACGTACATGTCCGCAAGCGGGTCTCCGTCGAGGCTGAGGACTCGCCCGCGGACGGGCGCGCAGCGAGACTCGTCGCAGAGTTCGAGGACGACGTCGCTCGCCCCCGCCCGCAGGGCGTCGCAGCTCGTGAAGCGCATGGTGCCCTTGTGGAACGCCGCCAGCCGGTAGTCGCGCTCGAGCAAGCCACCCAGCACGAACGATCCGTCCTCCTCCGTGCGCACGCGCTCGGCATCCGGGCCCCCTCGCATGAGGGCTTCCAGGCTCGTCCCCCGGGGCTCGTCCTCTTCGCTCGCGGGGAGACAGTCCACCAGGACGGGGTCCAGCGGCCACACCTCGGCGCCCGCGATCGGGCGCCCGCGCACGTCGCGCACCCAGCCGCGGATCGCGAGCGGCTCCTCGCCGAGCGTCAGGGTCAACACCTCGCCCTGCTGCACGAGCGTCCTCAGCTGCTCGAGCTCCGGTAACGCGAGTCGGGCGGGCAGGTGTCCGGGAGAGACGGCCACGATCTCCGCGAACGGCTCGACCCTCCTCCAGGTGTTGGAGCTGCCCTCCGTGAGCACGTACTGCTCCGGGATCGCCTGCCCCGAGACCCGCAGCAAGAAGCCGCCATCGCTCCCGCTGCGCGCGTACGAGCCGGACGAGATCCAGGCGCCTTCCACCGGCCTCCCCAGGGCATCCAGCACGCGGCCGCGCAGGATCAGCTCGTCGTCCGCGGCGGCCACGAGACGGAGCTCGAGATCGTCGCGGGAGCTCGCCGGGATCGGGAGCGCGAGCTCGGCGAAGCCCGGCGCCCACGCCTTGAGGATTCCGGCGACCCCGGGCGCATCGTCGAGCTCGAAGCGCGCGCTTGCGTCACACTTGCGCGTGGCGCCCCGCAGCTCGGACGCGGTATCCACGATCGAGGTCAACCTGCGCCGCAGCCCGGGATCCACCTCGGTCCACACGCGTGCAGCACCGACGGGCCGGCCCGCCGCGTCGAGCACGCGCCCCGCGAGTCGCACCCGCGGCGCCACGATCACGAGCGGGCGTGCGCTCCGGATCCCCGTCCACAGATCGGCGGCGAGCACGGTCACGTAGCGCGCATCGCGCGCCACGACCTCGGCCTCGCTCTCGGTGGGCATCGCCACCGCGAACGTCCCGTCGGACTCCGTCCAGGCGTCCGGCGACCGGGCCTCGCGCCCCGCACGGTTGCTTTCCGCACGCGGAGCGCTCCAGACGCCGATCCCGTCGACGGGCCGCTCCTCGAGGTCGAGCACGCGTCCGTGCACGAACGCGCCATCGATCAGCGGCTCGGGGTTCGACGCCGCGGGAGCGAGCGCCTCGCGCGCGTTCGGGGCCTCCGACACACCGGGCACCGGAACCTGCAGCGAGGCAGGCACGATCTCGGCGAGCGGGACCGGGCCCGTGCCGGAGTCGTCCGCGCGCGCGGCCGAGCGCAGCCGCCAGCCGGCGAGGAGCACGCACAGGATCGTCGCCGCGGCCAGGACGGACATCGTCTTTGCGCTCATGAGGGACACTCCGAGGATCGTGGGTCCGTACCCCTCGCCGAGCCACGGCTGGAAGAGCGCGAGCCACGCGCCGCGCTCGCCGAACTCGTCGTCCAGCCGCGCGCGGAGCTGCGCGAGCCCGCGCGCGAGGCGCGTCTTCACGGTCTTCACCGACACGCCGTCGAGCGCGGCGATGCGACGCGGGGGCAGGTTCTCGTAGTAGCGGCGGTAGAGTGTCGTGCGATAGGGCTCGGACAGGGACTCGACCGCGCCGAGCAGGGTGCGCTGGAGCGCCAGCTCGGCCGGAAGGTCGGGGTGGGTCGACTCGGAGCGCGCGACGAGGGTCTCGCGCTCTCGACGGCGTGCGGCGCTGCGCCGGAACTGGTGCGCGAAGTTGCGCAGCGCGGTGGCGAGCCAGCGACGCCCCGCGGGCCCCGTCGGCGGAGGGTTCTTCAGCGCGGCGAGCCACGTGCTCTGCACGAGGTCGTCGGCGGTGTGCGCGTCGGCCACCAGACGCCGGGCGAGGGTGCGCAGCCAGGAGGCGTGCTGGAGCAGGTCGTCGGAGCCGGCCGGAAGCATGGGTGCCGGTTCAATGCCGCGGAAGGGAAATGGGCTTCAAGGAGTGCGTCGCCCCGCCATCGACGCGGGCGCGGATGACGGTGACGTGATCGTACGAGCACGGCCTTGCCCCGGCCGAGGCGCCTTGTTGCGCAGGCAGTGCTCCGCGATCAGCGCCCGATCAGGAGCGGCGCGTGGCCGCAGCTCGGACACGGACCGGGCTGCTCGGCGCGCCACGCGAGGTGCAGCGGGCAGGTCCAGGCCCACTCGGTCTCGACCGGCGCGCTGCCGGTGTAGCCGAGCTGGTTCAGGGCCTGCTGCGCGGCCTGGGCCTCGGCCCCGCCCCCGAGCGGCTCGAACGGGTGCGCGACCCAGGGCGCGGCCTCGGCCAGCAGGCCGAGCAGGCGGCGCGCCTCCTCGGGGCGCGACTCGAACAGGTTGTGCTCCTCGTGCGGGTCTTGCGCCAGGTCGAACAGCTCGCTCTGGGCGAAGTGCCGTGGGCGGTAGATCAGCTTCCACTCGCGCTCGACAGCGGCGTACAGGAAGTCGTCCAGCGGGCGCTCGCGCACCATGCCGGCGTTCCAGTCGTAGCCGTTGATCTGGTCGGCGAAGGCCCGGCGCGGCGCGTCCGGCGTGCCCTCCAGCAGCGCGCGCAGCGAGCGCCCCGAGACCGGCCGCGGCGGCTCGAGCCCGAGGTAGTCGAGGATCGTCGGGAAGATGTCGACCGTGCGCACGAGCTCCGGCACGGCCGGCACCGAGCGCATGCCCGGGACGCGCACGATCAGCGGAACGCGGATCTGCTCCTGGTACAGGAGCCGGTGCGCCGGCCAGTCGTGGTCCATCAGGCCCTGGCCGTGGTCGGCCACGACCACCACCAGCGTGTCGTCGTACAGCCCCTTCGCGCGCAGGCCGGCGAACAGGCGCGCGATCTGCGAGTCCATGTAGTGCACCTCCTCGGCGTACAGCGGCTGCACGCCGGGCGCGACCTGGGCCTCGCGCGCCTCCTTCGCCCCCATTCCCGGCGGGAGCTGGGCCAGGTCGTGCGGGTCCCAGTAGTGCACCCACAGGAAGAACGGACGCGCGCCGAGCTGGGCCAGCACGCGCTCGGTGGTCTCGTCCGAGCGGCGCTGGTAGCCGGCCACGTCCCAGCGGAACTCGCCGTGCTCTTCCTTGACCTCGGTCTCGAGGTCGTCGAACAGCTCGAAGCCACGTTGCAACCCGAAGAAGCGCGAGACCGGGAAGGCGCTGTGCACCGCGAGCGTGTGGAAGCCGTGCGCGGAGAGCACCGTCCCGAGCGTCTCGGCCTCGTCCTGCAGGCGATAGCCACCGTCGGCGTAGAGCACGCGCAGGCCGTGCTCGTGGTTGTACAGCCCGGTCAGGATCGCGGCGTGCGAGACGGGCGTGACCGAAGCCGTGCTGACGGCCAGGTCGAAGCGCGTGCCCTCGGCCGCCAGCGCGTCGAGGCCCGGGGTCGCCGGCCCGGGGCGCCCGTAGCACGAGAGGTAGTCCGCGCGCGTGGTGTCGAGCGTGATCAGGAGCACGTTGCGCGGCGCGCCCGCGGGCGCGGAGGGGCCGCACGCCGTGCAGGCCAGGAGCGCGACCAGCAGCGCCACGCGCGAGGAACGGGGACCCGGGATCATGCTCGGGGCGCCATGCTATCCGCCCGGCGCGCGGCGCCTACTCGTCCAGCGACAGGATCTGCGCGCCCGCGAAGGTCCGCGCCAGCTGCGCGTCGTCGACGTAGGTCGCGAACACGAGCGCGCGCTCGTCCAGCGGGATCGCGCGCAGCGACAGCACGTGCCCGTCGTGGCGGTGGATCCCCGCCAGCGAACGCACGCCCTGGCGCTTGACCAGCAGCTGGTTGAAGCAGTCGAACACCACCACCTTGCGCTCGAGCAGGTACTCGTGCGACGCGTCGTGCTCGTGGCCGATGATGCCGCGCGCGCGCACGGGCATGCGCGCGATGCGGTAGTCGTTGAGCCCGCGCCGGTCGACCGTGGTCCAGCCGGTGTAGTACGGCACGGCCCCCGCCCCGCCCACGCACAGCACGAGCTCGCGCGGCAGGTGTCCGGCCTCGATGTGGGCGCGCAGGGTGCGGCCCTGGTCGATGCGCTGCAGCGTGTACTGGGTGATGCCCTCGACCGACTGCAGCCCGTACTGGTTGGCGGGCACGCGCTCGAAGCCGAGCCAGGTGGTGGCGAGCAGCGCCAGCGCACCGGCCGCCGCCGCCAGCGGTGCGGCGGCGCCGCGCCCGAACGCCGCCAGGGTCGCCAGGCCCTCCACCAGCAGCCAGTACAGCAGCGGGAAGGCGTGCACGAAGAAGCGCAGCTCGAACAGGTCGCCGCCGACCGCCAGCACGTAGGCGCCGTACACCGCCAGCACGAAGGCCAGCGCCGCGGCCTCGCGCCGGCGCGCCCCGAACAGCGCCAGCGCCACCAGCGGCAGGAACCAGCCGATGCGGTAGCCGTCGTGGAAGTAGGCGTAGTAGCGCCGACCCTGCTCCAGCCAGACGCCGCCGACCTTGGCGTAGAAGGTGTTCGGCAGCCACTCGCCGTAGTAGCTCCGCCGCCAGGCGAAGTGCGCACCCACCACCAGCGCGAAGGGCACCAGCCACGTGAGCGCCAGGCCCCACGCGCGCCGCCCGCGCAGGACCGCGTACAGGACCAGCGCGAAGGCCAGCGCTCCGAACAGGAGGCCCTCCGGCCGCGTCAGCGCCGCGCCCGCGAAGCACAGCGCGCACCCCAGCGCGTCACGCCGCCCGCGCTCCCAGGGCGCCAGCACGCGCGCGAAGCCCAGGAACACGAGCAGCGTGAAGAGCATCGTCTCGAGCCCGCCCGTGCACCAGGCCGCGAAACTGCGGTTGGCCGCGAGCAGCAGCAGCAGCAGCCACGGGAAGGGCGAGGCCAGCGAGCGTCCGCGCGCCGCGAAGCGCAGCAACGCCACCAGCAGCAGTCCGCCGCAGGCGACCCCCAGCACGTTCGAGAACCACTCCGGCTCGAGCCCGAGGCGCATCCCGCCCGCCATCAGCAGCACCCACGAGAAGTTCGTGTAGCCCTCGACGCGCTCGCCCGCGTTCCAGACCGGCCCCAGGCCCTCGGCCAGGTGGCGCGCGTAGCGGAAGCTGATGAAGGCGTCGTCGCTCTGGAACCAGGTGCGCGCGACGTTCCAGGCGAACAGCGCGGCCACGGCCAGCCCCACGGGCACCAGCCAGGCGCGCGGCAGGCCGCGCCGGGGCGCTCTCGGCCGCCCGCCGTCCGCTCCCTCCGACGCTGCGCTCGAGACCATGGTCGGGGAGATCCGGCGGGGAGGGCCGGCGACGGCCGGCGCCCCGAGGCGGGAAGGTAGCGGGACCTCGCTCCGACGACAACGCCGGTAGCCCGGAACCCGCCATCAGACTTAGGATGACGCAGTCTGTCGACCCCCCGAGACCCCTCCGAGACCCTCACCATGCGAAGCCTCCTCGCCCTCTCCACGCTCGTCCTCGGTTCCACGGCCCTGTTCGCCTTCGCCCCACACGACGACGGCGGCCACCACGGCGACCGCGACGGACGTCGCTTCCGCGCCGAGCTGCGCGGTGAGAACGAAGTCCCGCCGGTGGACACCGACACGCGCGGCAAGCTGCGCATCACCTTCGCCGACGACTACCGCTCGGCCACGATCCGTTTCGACATCGAGGATGGCGTGCGCATCACGCAGGCGCACTTCCACTGCGGGACCGAGGGCGTCAACGGCCCGGTCGTGATCTTCCTGGCCGGCTTCCACGACCGCGGCTGGGACATCGACGGGCGCTGGCTCGACAACGTGACGATCACCGATCAGAACATCGTCAACACGGCCTGTGGCACCAGTCTGCGCGACATCGCCGAGGCCATGCGCGAGGGGCGCATCTACGTCAACGCGCACTCGGTCGCGATCCCGAGCGGCGTCGTGCGCGGACAGATGCGCGAGGACTGAGCCCGCGGGCGGCGACTACTCGCTCGAGCGGTCCTCCGTGGGCGCCACGACGTAGCCCGTCGTGCGCACGGCCTCGGCCAGCCGCTCGAGCGAGGTCGTGCTCGGATCGAAGCGCACGAGCGCGACGCCGGAGGCGTGATCGGCCTCGGCCGAGAGCACGCCCGGGACCAGCCGCAGGGCGGTCGAGACGTTGTACTCGCAGCCCGAACAGGTCATGCCGGCGACCAAGAGCCGCCCCTCGATCGTCCTGGCCGGATCCACCGGCGGCATCTGCTCGAGCAGCGGCGTCGGCGCGGGCCGTGACTCGCGCGCGCGCTCGCAGCCCGCGAGCCCTCCACCCAGACACAAGAGCATCGGGAGGGACCGCAACCAGCGCATTCCGCCAGCGTAGTGCCTTCGCTCCTGGGCGGGGAGGGCGGTCGCGATTCCGGCCCGGTGCCTGCGCCCGCGCCTACTCGCGGAACGAGTCCGAATCGAGCGCCAGCTCGGCCCGCGCCGAGAGCCCGAGCGCCAGCCCGAGCAGCGCCAGACTGACCAGCATCGACGAGCCCCCGGTCGACATGAGCGGCAGGGTCAGCCCCGTCATCGGGATCAGCCCGAGGTTCACGCCCGAGTTGATCGCGAAGTGCGCGGCGAAGTAGAGGCCGGTGCCGGCGATCACGAGCCGCGAGAAGCGCTCGCGCGTGCGCCCCGCCGCCACCAGGAACAAGCCCGCGAAGGCCAGGTAGGTCACGACCAGCGCGCTCGCGCCGAGGAAGCCGCCCTCGTCGGCGATGACGGCGAAGATCGAGTCGCTGGAGCGCTCCGGCAGGTGCCCGGCCTCGTTGGCGACGCCCTGTCCAAGGCCCTGTCCGAGCCAGCCGCCCGCGCCGATGCTGAGGCGCGCATGGTAGGGGTGGAACGCGGCGCCGTTCTTGTTCGCGATCAGGCTCTCGTGGTCGAAGGAGCTCAGCCAGGTGTCGATGCGCTTCTTCTGGTAGCCGTGGATCAGATCGAAGCGCCAGGCGCCGAAGCCGGCCAGGGCCGTGCCCAGCACCAGCGCCGCGAGCACGCGCGTGCGCGCGCCCGCCAGCCAGAACAGCCCGAGCGTGACCGGCACCAGCGTCAACGCCGTGCCGAGATCGGGCTGCACCATCACCAGCGCGATCGGCACCAGCGCGAGCGCGCCCGGCACGCGCCAGTCCCGCGCGCGCTTCAGGCGGTTGCGGTACAGCGCGCGCGCGAGCGCCACGATCACGCCGATCTTGACCAGCTCGGAGGGCTGCAGGTCGAGCCCGATCGGGAGCGGGATCCACAGCTTGGCGCCGTTGCGCTCCTCGCCCACGAACGGCACGAGGCACACCAGGAACAGCGCGGCGCCATACAGGAGGTAGGCGTTGCGCCGCAGCCAGCGCGGACGCACCAGGAGACCCAGCGCCAGGAAGGGCGCGGCGACCAGGGCCTTGACCAGCTGGTTCCCCGGCACCGGATTGGAGTGCCCGAAGAGCTCGTCGGCTTCGGCCATGTGCTGGACGAACACGAGCCCGAGCACCACCAGGCCGACGCCCAGCAGCAGGATCGGCCAGTCGAGCCGCCACCAGGGCACGCGCAGGCTCAGGGCCGAACGCCAGCCGCTGAGCGGGCGCGTGCCGCGGATGCTCCAGGGCCTCATCGCGCCGGCACCCCCGCCAGGTCCACGCCGCGTGCGCCGAGCCACGCCAGGACCTCGGGCTGGCGCAGCAGCTGGCGCGTCAGGTACACGGCGCCGTGCGAGGAGGTCGCGGTGGTGTCGTGCTCGAAGACCACGAAGAAGAGCTCGGGCGCCTGCGCGGGCGCCCAGCCCGCCACCCAGGCGTGCTTGCGGACGACCACGTGGCCTTCGCCGTCGGGCCGGCTCTCGAGGTCGGCGCTGCCGGTCTTGACCGCGACCGTGAAGCCGAGCTGGCTCTCGCTGAGCGCGTTGTGGGCCGTGCCGTGCGCGTCGGCGGCCACCCCGCGCATCGCCGAGCGCACGAACTCGAGGCTGCGCGCGTCCAGGTCGAGCGGCCGGCCCACGGCGGGCGGCAGCTCGTGCCCGTCGAGCGCGCGCACCAGACGCAGGTCGACGCGCTCGCCGCGCGCGAGCGCCAGCATCCCGCGCGCGAGCTGCATGGGCGTGGCCTCGATCACGCTCAGGCCGTTGGCCGCGCGCCGCCGCAGCGACAGGCGCAGCTCGGAACCGTCCTTCGGCACGCTCAGTCCGGCGCGGTCCTCGCGCAGGCCGCTGCGCCGGCGCAGCCCGTCGTCCCAGGGCGGCATGCGCCGCACGCCGGTGCCCTCGCCGAAGCCGAACTGCGCGCACAGCGACCGGAACTCGGCCGTGTCGAGGGTCTCGCCCAGCCAGGCGAAATAGCCGTTGCAGGACTGCACCAGGGCCGCGCGCAGGTCGACCGGGCCGTGGCCGCTCGAGTTCCAGCAGCGCAGGTCCTTGTAGCCCGCGCCGCCCCCCGGCAGTGGCGCGCAGGTGACGGTGCGCGTGGGATCGAGGCCGTGCGCCAGGGCCCAGGCCGCCACGAAGACCTTGAAGGACGAGCCGGGCGGCTGGAAGGTGCGCTTGGTGAGCGTGCGCTCGGCGCGCACCAGGCGTTCGCCGCGCGCGTCGGGGGCCAGCACCGACTGGTCGTCCGGCTCCGAGGCCGCCGCCAGGATGTCGCCCTCCTTCGAGAGCAGCACGATCGCGCCCACGGGCGCGCGCTGCCAGGCGTGGTCGAAGTTCGGGTCGTCCACCAGCTCCGGCGAGCGCAGGCAGCGCTGGGCCGCGATCTGCAGCCCGGCATCGAGGGTGAGCGTCACGTCCTGGCCATCGACGCGCTCGCCGACCGTGAGTGCCTCGCCGCCGCGCCCGAAGACGTCGGCCGCGCCGCGCGTCTCGTCGAAGCCGTTGATCCCCGTCAGCTCGGGATCGAAGAAGGCCTCGACGCCCGCGACCCCGCGCACCTCGCTGGGCAGGCGCACCTCGCCGATCAGGCGCAGGAGCTCCTCGTCCTCGTCCTCCTCGCGCTCCGGGCTGGCCTTGAGCTCGCGCAGGCGCGCCGCGCTGCGGCGCTGGCGCAGCACGTCGTCCAGGAGCGGCGCCGAGACGGCCCCGACTAGGGCCTCGGCCGGGCGCAGGTCGTCGCCCTCGAACTCGTCGCGCACGCGCGCGCCCGACTCGTCCACGCGGAAGCCGGGGAAGTCGCTCTCGTAGCGCGTCAGCAGGTAGACCACGTCGTAGCTGAGCTCGCCGCGCGAGAGCGGGCGCGGGCGCGAGCCGAAGTCCTTCAGGAAGAACTCGGCGCGCTCGGCGGCGCGGTCGCGGTGCGCGGCCGCGAGCAACAGCCCGCCCTCGGGACCGAGCTCCGAGCGCGCCGCGGCGCGCCGCGTCTCGTCCAGCGCGGCGCGCAGCGTCTCCTGGAAGCGCAGCTCCCAGATCTCGTTCAGGCGCGCGGCCAGCTCGAGCAGCTGCGCGACCTCGTTGCGGCCACGGCCGGCCAGCGCGAGCGCGAGCTGGTCGCGGAACGAGCCCGGGCCGGTGCCCTCCGGCAAGAGCCGGGTGGAGTCGGGCTGCGCGCGCAGCTCGGCCAGCTGGAAGGGCAGCGCGGAACCCGCCAGGGCGCGGGCGGATTCGGGCAGGTCGGCCGCGAACAGCTCGTCCAGCGTGGAGAACACGGCCAGCTCCTCCACCTCGGGCCACGCCAGCGGGCCGAAGTCGAGGGCCTCGGTCAGCGCGCCCTCGGGCCGGTAGACCACCGCCAGGCGCGCCAGGAAGTCGTCCGGGCTGGGGAGGCTGCTCGGGTCCTGGACCAGGCTCCAGAAGAGCTGCGGCAGGCACTCGCCGTCGCGCCACTTGCCGCACCAGCCCGCGCGCACGGTCGCGGCCCACTCGGCCAGGCGCGCCCCGTCCCAGCCCAAGAGGGCGCTGATCCAGGCGTGGTCGAAGCACTCGAGCAGCGTGTCGACCGCGATCCGTCCCGGCGCGAAGCCGCCGGCCTCGGCGAAGAGCTTGGCCGCGCTGGCATCCTCGACCGAGCGCCGCAGGCCCTCCAGCTCGGCCACGAACTCGCGCAGCGGATCGGCCGTCGCCGCCCCCGCCGGGCGCAGCCAGCGCGCCAGCACCGACAGGCGCTCGCGCGCGCGCGCCAGCCGCGCCGCGAGCGCGCGCTCCTCCTCGCGCACGCCGTCCACCGCGCCCGGGTGGCGCACGGCCGCCGCCAGCTCCAGGTACGAGCGTCGCTCACCCTCGCCGGCGGCCAGGTCGAGCACCGCGCGCCAGGCGCGGTCGGCGCGCCCGATGCCGAAGCCGAGCAGGCCGCGCAGATAGAAGACCAGGTCGGAGGCGCGCCGCGCGCGCAGGCGCGGTTCCAGCGCGCGCACGCTGCGCGTCCCGCCCTCGCCGCGCGCCAGGGCCGCGAGCTCCTGCGGTCCGAGCGCGACCAGCTCGCGCGCGTACTCGCCCAGGTGCCCCTCGGCCTCGCCCAGCGACACGGGTCGGCCCTCCACGATCGAGCGCGCGTGCGCCACCTGTCCCAGCGGATGCTCGCGCCGGAAGTCGCGGTACACCAGCACGACCGCGCGGCGCTCCTCGTCGTGCGCCAGCACGCGCCCGGTCGCGTCCAGCACGCGTCCGCGCAGGTAGGGCACCTCGCGGCCCTTGCGCACCAGGCGCGCGGCCTCGCCGGCCCAGATCGCGTGCTCGTGCACCTGCACCTGGAACAGGCGCACCAGCAGCACCGCGGCGAGCAGTGCGAACAGCGCGAGCAAGGGGCGCAGGCGGTTCTGGATCACGGGCGCGACCTTCCCAGCGCGGCCAGGCCCGGCAGGCGCAGACACAGCGGCGCGAGCACGAGACACGCGAGCGCGCTGGCGAGCGCGCCCGGCCACAGGCGCACGTCGTCGATCGTCACGGCCGGCGCCGCGCTCGCCAGCGCCAGCGAGCGCGAGCTCACCAGCAAGCCGGCCGTGAGCCAGGCGCACAAGCCGCACAGGGCGGCGCGCGGCAGCGCGCGATCGACCTCCAGCCCCGTGCGCAGCGCCGCGAAGAGCCCGAGCGCGCCCAGCGTCCCGGCCAGGAGCGTCAGGGCCGAATCGGCGCCGAAGGCCGCGCGCGCCAGGGCCACGAGCAGCGCCGCCAGGGCGGCGCGCCGACCCGAGAGGCGCCCGGCCCAGGCGAACAGCAGCAAGAGCCCGAGGTCCGGCGTCCACTCGCCGAGCCGCCGCGGCGCGGCCAGGAGCGCCTGCAGGGCCGTGGCCCAGATCGCGTAGAGGAAGAACAAGAGCGTGGCGAGCGCGGGCCTCACGGGCGCGCCCCCGCGGACTCGCGGCGCACGAAGAGCGTGCGCCGCCCGGCCGGATCCCAGCCCGGATCGAGCAGGAACTCGTGCTCCTCGCCCGCCCGCACCACGCGCGGGAGCTCGGCGCTCCCGAGCAGCAGCCCGCCCGGCAAGCCCGGGTCGCCCGAGCCCGTGAACAGGCGCGCGCCGAGCGTCGCGCGCGCCTCGGGCTCCGCCGGCGCGAGCTCGTGCGGCACGCGCACGGTCCAGCGCATGCGCACCGTGCCGCCCGGTCCGCGCCCGAGCGCCGTCAGGCGTCCGAGGATGGTCGGCTCCGCCACTCCCTCGATGCGCGCCACCGCGCTCAGGCTCAGGCCGGGATCGGCGAGCAAGGCCACGTCCGAGGTCGAGAGTCCGGCGCGGATCACGCGCCCGACCAGGCGCGCGCCGACTCCGGTGACGGCCGCGCCCTCGATCAGACCCTGGGCGCGGCCGAGCGGGAGCTTGAGCGTGCTGCGCCAGGGCGCGGGATCGCCCGGGCCGAGCGCGCGCGCGCTCAGCCACTGGCCGTCCTCGAGCGCGGGCGCGCTGCGCGCCCCGAGCAGGTCGAGTTCGGCGTCGGGCACCACGATCGCCACCTGGAACAGGCCGGACAGGTAGTCGAGCTCGGGCTCGACCCAGGCCGGCTCGCGCTCGCCCGAACGGCGCAGCTCGCCCAGCCGGAAGCCCTCGGCCAGACCGCCCGAGTCGTCGGCGTCGGCGAAGAGCTCGTGCACGCGCACGACCCCGGAAGCGACGCGGTTCGAGGACGGCTGATGGGCCGCCAGGCGCACCACGCGCGGCTCGGAGCCGCGCCGCGGCACGCGCACTCCGCCCACGGTCAGGTAGACCGGTTCCTCACCGCGTACCTCGGCCCCGACGCGGAAGTCCGCGGCCGTGACCAGCTGCACGCGCGCGAGCGTCTCGGCTCCCGGCCGCACCTCGAGCACGCGGCCCACGTAGACGTCGCCGCACACCACCGGCGCGCCCGGCGCGAGCACGACGTGCCGGCGCACGAGCACCCAGCACTCGTCCTGCAGGGGACGCTCGATCACCTCGGCCGGCAGGAAGTGGCGCCCGGCGACGAGTTCGGGCGAGCGCGGCAGCGCGCGCGCCGCGAGGCGCGCCAGCGTCTCGGCGCCCTCGGCCGCCTCCCCCGGGGCGGCGCGCGCCAGCTCGCGCTCGGCGGCGGCCACGCCGCGCGCGTTCAGGAGCCCGAGCGGGGCTCCGAGCTGCGCCACCAGGCCGAGCGGCGCCAGCAACACGTCGAGCGCGCGCTCCACGGCCGCGACCGGGCGCAAACTGAGGAACAGCAGTCCGCCCCACAGGACGAGCCAGGCCGAGGAGTTCCGGGTGCGCGACACGATGCGCGCCCCATTGGAGCGATTCGGTCAGGCCGGCTCCACCCTCTGCGCCCGGAGAACTCTGCGCCCGGAGGACGACGCCGGGCGCGGGTGGGTCAGCCCTCGTCGTCGGACGAGAGCACCTTCGAGAAGACGTCGAGCTTCTCGAGGAACACGCCCGTGCCGCGCGCGACGGCCGTGAGCGGATCCGAGTCGATGCGCGCCGAGATCCCCAGGAAGTCGGACACGGCGTCGGCCACGCCGTGCAGCAGCGCGCCCCCGCCCACGATCGTGCAGCCGGTGTCGACCAGGTCGGCGGCGATCTCGGGCGGGGTCTCCTCCAGCACGTGCCGGATGGCCTCGCAGATCTTGCGCACCGGGCCTTGCAGGGCCTCGCGGATCTCGATCGAGGTGACCGAGGCGCGCGCCGGCAGGCCCGTGACCGTGTCGCGGCCCTTCACGTCCATGGAGAGCTCCTGCTCCATCGGGAAGGCCGAGCCGATCGTGACCTTGATGCGCTCGGCGGTCTGCTCGCCGATCAAGAGGTTGTGGAAGCGGCGCATGTGGCTGACGATCGCCTCGTCGAAGTCGTCGCCGGCCACGCGCAGCGAGGTGGCCACCACGGTCCCCGCCAGGGCCAGCACCGCGATCTCGCTGGTGCCGCCGCCGATGTCGACGATCAGGGAGCCCTTGGCCTCGGTCACCGGCAGGTCGATGCCGATCCCGGCCGCCATGGGCTCGTCGATCAGGAACACGCGCCGGGCGCCGGCGCGCTCGGCCGAGTGCACCACCGCGCGGCGCTCGACGTCGGTGATGCCCGTGGGCACCGAGATCACGACCTGCGGCTTCACCCAGCTCTTCCCGTCGTGGACCTTGCTGATGAAGTAGCGGAGCATCTTCTCCGTCACCTCGAAGTCGGCGATCACGCCGTGGCGCAGCGGCCGGATGGCCTCGATCGAGCCGGGCGTGCGCCCGAGCATGGCCTTGGCGGCGTTGCCGACGGCCATGCCGTCGAGCAGCACCTCGTTGGTGCCCTTCTTGACCGCGACGACGCTGGGCTCGTTCAGGATGATGCCGCGTCCGCGCACGCACACCAGCGTGTTGGCCGTCCCGAGGTCGATGCCCATGTCGACCGAGAAGTTGCCGAGGACCCACTCCAGGGGCTTGAGGAACGAGGCCATGGAAAGCGAAGCGAGAGGACGCCGGTGGCGCACGAGGGAGGCCGCGGAGGGCACGCGAGCGCTCGGCGCGCGAGCGATCGAAGCGGGATAGGGCGGCTCTCGCTCCCGCCTGCGCAGTGTACCGACGCAAGGAGCCCGTTCAAGCGCGCGGGCGCTCGGACGGGCTCCGTCGAAGGCCGACGAATCGAGCGGCTAGAACAGGAGGCCGTCGCCGTTCTTGGCCTGCAGCATGTCGATCAGCACGATCGCCGCCACCAAGACGAGACTGGTCAGGACGGCGATCCCGGCGTCCAGGCCGAGGCCGGGCGACTCCTCGACCACCTCGACGTCGGAGCTGGCCGGCTTGCGGGACTTGGCGGCGGCGCGCGGGGGCGCGATGCCGCGCCGGGTAGTGCTCTTGGCCATGGCTCGGGCTCCCGTGGGCTAGAGGGTGGTGGTGGCCGAGTCGCCGTTGCTGATGGCGTTCTTCTCGGTGACGATCAGGCCCGAGCTCATGCCCTCCTGGACGTCCTGGATGCGCACCTGGCCCTTGTACTGGGAGCCGCGGTAGACGTCGAAGGTGAAGCCCTCCTTGACGTTGTCCTTCTTGCCCTTGTTGATGACGACCAGCTTGAGGTTGCGGTCGACGCTGAGCACGTAGGCGTCGATCTTCGGCGCCGGCATGATCTTCGTCAGGTCGATGTCCGTGATGGCGACGATCTGGGCGATGCGGGCATCCAGGGTGGAGACCTGCTCCTCCAGGCCGGCCGCCTTGGCCGTCAGGTCGGCGATCTGCCGCTGGGCGTTGCGGGTGGCCTCCTGGGCGTCGTTCTTGGCCAGCACGGCGGCGTCCTTCTCCGCCATGGCGGCGTCGCGCGCGCGCTCGGCCTCGTGGGCGCGCTCGATGGCGGCGTCCTTCTGCTGCCCGAGCTGGTCGATCGAGCCCTTGTAGTCGCCCAGGGTGGCCTGGATCTTGGTCAGGTTGGCCTGCATCGTGTCGCCGGCGCGCTTGAGCTCGTCGACCTGCGTCTTGAGCCGATTGGCCTCGGTCTCGCGCATGTCGCGCTGCTCGCGCAGCTGGCGCTGCTGCTCGGTGACGTCGTTCAGGTCGACGGTGAGCTTGGAGAGCTCGGCCTCCTTCTGCTTGACGCTCTCCTCGTGGCTCTTCTGGAGCTCCGCGATCTGCTTCTTGTACTCCTGGGTCTTCCCGAGGGCGTTGGACGCCCAGCCGAGGAAAGCAGCCGACAGGATCAGGTTGAGGACAATGAAGATCCGTCCGATGGGGCTCATGAAATCGAGCTCGATTGCAGGGGGTCCGAGGTCCAGTCGTGGTTCGACCGGCGGTGGGCTGGGCCCGCTTCGGGGGCGGGGCCAAGACTCTATGGGGGCCCCCCAAAGCGGTCAAGCGTCGCGCGCGACCGCCGGTGGACGCGCGCGGCGAGTTCGGCTTCCTCTAACCGGCGACTCCGGGCCGGTTACCCGCGGGGCGCGCGAGCAGGGCCGCGAGGCAGAGGAGCGCGAGCCACAGCCCCTCCGAGAGGCGGTTCCAGCCCGGGTAGGGGGGCGTGCTCGGGCTGCCCGGCACGGGCACCGGGACGTTCCAGGCGCCGAAGCCCGCCACCGCCCGGTCGGCTCCGGCCGCGTCCCGGATGCGGCCGAGTTCGCGCCCGTCGGGCCCCATCACCAGGCTCACGCCCGAGTTGGTAGCGCGCACGAAGCTGCGCCCCGTCATCAGCGCGAAGACGCGCGAGAAGGCCACCATCTGGTCCATCTCGCAGCTGGTCTCGTACCAGGCCTCGTTGCTGGTCACGAGGTGGAAGTCGACCGGCCCGCGGCGCAGGGCGTCCAGGTACGGCCAGGGGTGGGCGTTGTCGAAGCAGACCGTGCCGCTGAGGTGCCACGTGCGGCCGTCGCGCCCGCGCAGCTCGAGCAGGCCCGTCTCGCGCCCGGGCACGAGGTCGGGCACGTAGCCCGCGGCCGAGAAGGCCAGGGCACGGACCCAGGCGAAGCGCTCGAGCCCGAAGAAGGTCTCGCCGAGGGGCACGAGGTGCTGCTTGAGGGCGCCGGGCGAGCGGTTGCCGGCACCGTCGTAGAGCACCAGCGCGACCTGGCGGCGCAGGACGCCGTCCACCAGGTCGATGCTCTCGGCCCCGACCGAGAACGAGGCGCCCTCGGGGAAGGGCCGCGGGCGCTGCCGGAGCGCCAGGATCTGGTCCTCGACCCAGTACTCCTCGGCCCCCTGCCAGGCATCGATGTCCTTGGCCGTGGGAGGCTCGCTCTCCCAGGCCGGACTGCGCGCGGTCCCCGCGCGGATCGCGGCCTCGGCCGCCGGCGAATAGAGCGGGATGTACAGCATCGACTCGCCCCAGCACACCAGGTCCGCCGGCCCGGCCTCGGCCACGGCGCGGTGCGTCAGGTCGCGCGAGAGGGCCAGGTTCTGGCGCGGGTCGTCGTGCTGCTTGCGGCGTTGCGAAAGGCCCGGCTGGACCAGCAGCACGCGCGGGCCCTCGATCGTGATCGGGGCCGGCACGAACCGCGCGGCCAGGACCGCCAGAACGAGCGGGACCAGCGCCGTGAGCGCCACCACCGGTCGCAGGCGCCGCTCCAGCACGACCGCCGCCAGGCCCCCACCCAACAGCGCGAGCACGCCGGTCAGCCCCTCGACCCCGATCACGCGCGCGCTGCCGGCGAGCCACAGGTGCGCGTGGGCGTAGTACCCGAGCCGGAACCAGCCCAGGCCGAAGGGCGGCGGCAGCAGGGCGCGCAGCAGCTCGATTCCGGTCCAGGCCAGCCCGACCGCGAGCGGCAATGGCCAGCGCCGCGCGAGGCGCCGCAGGAAGGCGCCCATCAGCACGAAGTACACGCCGAAGCCGGCGCCGATGTAGAGCACGCCGAAGACCACGATGTAGGCCACCCACCACATCATCAGGCCGCCCGCGAGCGTGCCGCCGAGCCACTCCACCAGGCGCGCGCGCCAGGGTCGCGGGCCGAGCGGGTGCGCGACCGTCCAGGCCCAGGTGGCCACGCTCGCGAGCGCCAAGGCCAGCGAGCCGTCGGGACCGCTGACCCCCGGACTGGCGAGGAAGGCGAGCAGCGCGGCCGCGCTCACGCCCGCCAGCCGCCGGCCGAGCGACAACACCGGCAGCTGGCCCTCGGCCCGGCTCACAGCGGCCGGTACTCGATCACGGCGCCGGTGCGGATCTCGCCGCCGGCCGGCACGATCGCGAGCGCATCGGCGCGCGCGGCGCTGACGATGTCGGCCGATCCGCGGAACGGCAGCGGCGCGAGCTCGCTCACGCCGTCGGCCGCCTGCGCGACGCGCGCCGGCAGGTTGTTCTGGCGGTCGCCGCCGCTCTCGGCGCGTCCGGTCCAGCGTCCGCGCAGGATGCGCTCGCGCTCGAGCGCCGGATCGTCGCCCGCCAGGCGCACCAGCGCGGCGCGCACGAAGAGCTCGAAGCCGAGCAGCGTCGAGACCGGGTTCCCGGGCAGCCCGAACACGGGCTTCGCGCCGAACAGGCCGAACCAGATGGGCTTGCCGGGCTTGACCGCGACCTTGTGCAGGACCGGCTCGACCCCCAGGCGCGCCAGCGTGGCCCCCACCAGGTCGTACTTGCCGACCGAGACCCCGCCGGTCGTGACCAGCACTTCGGAGTCCTCCAGCGCCTGGCCGAAGGCCAGCTCGAGCCGGGCCGGCTCGTCCGGCACGATCCCGGCGCGCACGACCTCGCACCCGAGCGCCTCGCAGGCCGCGCGCAGGAAGAAGGTGTTGCCCTCGCGGATCTGGCCGCGCCCGGGCTTCTGGCGTGGCCCGACGAGCTCGTCGCCGGTGGTCAGGATCGAGACGCGCGGGCGCGCGAAGACCGGCACCGGATCGACGCCGATCGAGGCCAGCACCGAGAGGTCGGCCGGCGTGAGCCGGCGGCGCGGCTCGTAGGCGGCCTGGCCAGCGCGCAGGACCTCGCCCCGGTGGGCCACGTTCTGTCCGCTCGCGAGCGGACGCTCGAAGACCACCTCCGCGCCCTCGCGCCGCACGCGCTCGATCATCTCGACCGCATCGCAGCCGGGCGGCAGCTCGGCGCCGGTGAAGATCTCGACGCAGCTCCGGGCGGGCAGCGGGCCGTCGAAGGGCACGCCGGCGCGCGCTTCCCCGACCACGCGCAGGCGGGCGCCGGGGGCGGCGAGGCTCGCGCTCGCGAGCGCGAAGCCGTCCATCATGCTCTTCTCGAAGGGCGGCAGGTCCACGTCCGAGAGGGCCCGCGCCGCCAGGCAGCGCCCGCGCGCTCCGGCGAGGGGCACGCTCTCGACACGCACTGCGGAGGGGAGGCGCGCGAGGACGAGCTCGAGCGCCGCGCTCGGAGTCAGCATCGCGGCGAGTCTAGCTGCTGGTGTTCGGAAACCGGACACGGGGCCCGCGCCACCGTTCGAAACGGCGCGCGGCGCCGGCCCGTACATGCCTGGAACCGGTGCGCGGCGGCGAAAGTCGGGCCCGAGCGCGACCACTCCGCGCCCTTCCCTACAATCTGTCCGCTGGAATAGGCCGCTCGCACCGGCGAACTGGGCCGCCCCCTCCGTCCCGCGGCCCCCTGCCCTCGTGACCTCCCTGAACCGGACCCCGCTCTCCTCGTCGCTCCTGATCGCGCTGGCCAGCGCCGCACTCTTCGGTTCCGCCTGCGGCCCTGGCGGACCCGGCGGGGCCTCCAAGGCCGCCGAGGGTGGCCTGAAGAAGCGCGAGCTGCCCTCGGTGCGCGTGACCCCGGTCGCGGTGCGCGAGATGGCGCGCGTGCTGGAGACCACCTCCAAGCTCGAGTCGGAGCGCGAGATCCTGATCGTGCCGCGCGTCGCGGGCGTGGTGAACGCGCTCTCGGCCGAAGAGGGCGACGTGGTCGAGCAGGGCGCCGTGCTGGCCACGCTGGACGACGTCGAGCCGAGCCTGGCGGTCAAGGACGCCGAGGTGGCCCTGCGCGAGGCCCAGAACGACCTCGATCGGCTGCGCCTGACGCTGCGCGAGGGCGAGGCGCGCGTGGCGCGCGTGCAGGTCGCCTTCGAGCAGACCGACCGCGACTACGAGCGCAACCTGAAGCTGTTCGCGGGCGAGAAGGTGGCGAGCGCGCTGTCCGAGAGCGCGCTGGAGGCCTCCAAGCTGGCGCGCGACAACGCCGACGCGGACCGCGTGGACGCCGAGCTGGCGCGCGAGCGCGCCAAGCTCGAGCTGGTGGCGGGCGAGACCGCGCTCGAGCGCGCGCGCATCACGCTGGAACGCGCGCGCGTCACGCTCACCTACACGCGCATCACCGCGCCCTTCGCCGGGGTCGTCGCGCAGCGCAGCCTGAGGGTGGGCGACTGGATCGGGCCCGGCACCACGGCCTTCGTGCTGAGCGACGTGTCGCTCTTGCGCTGCGTGTTCTCGCGCCCGCAGGAGGAGCTCGAGCTCTTCGCGCGCGTGGGCGCGGGCAACGGCGACGGCGCGCTGGCCATCCTCGCCACCGCCGACGCCTACCCGGGGCGCACCTTCGCCGGCTGGATCGAGCGCGTCAGCCCCACCATCGAGGCCCAGTCGGGGCAGTTCCGCGTCACCGGACGCCTGGAGTGCGTGCAGGACGGTGGGCGCGTGCGACTCCTGCCCGGCATGCTCGTGCGCCTGCGCATCGTGACCGAGCGTCACCCCAATGCGCTGGTGGTGCCGAAGCGCGCGCTCGAGCGCGAGGGCGAGCGCCGCTACCTGTGGGTCGTGCGCGCGGGCCTGGTGCGGCGCACCGAGGTGGTCGAGGGTTTCGGCGAGGGCGAGTGGGTCGAGGTGCTGCCGAAGGCGGATTCGACCCTGGCCGCCGGCGACCCGGTCGTGGTGGTGGGCGCGCGTGACCTGGCCGAGGGCGATGCGGTGCGGATCGACGCGGGCCCTGGCTCGACCAGCGACGCCGGCGCGACCAGCGACGGCGACGAGTCCGCCCGCGACGCGCAGTCCGGCTCGGGCACGGACGACGGCGCGGAGCAGGAGTGATGGCCGACCTCCCCGCGGAGGAAGGCGCGGCCTCGCCGACCGCAGCGGAGCCGGTGAGCGGCACGAGTCACTGGCTCGAGGTCGTGATCCGGCGCCCCGTCGCGGTGACGATGTTCGTCATCTCCCTGGCGGTGTTCGGGGCGGTGTCCTTCACGAAGCTGCGCGTCGATCTGCTGCCGGAGATCAGCTACCCGACCCTGACCGTGCGCACGACCTGGCCCGGCGCGGCCCCGGAGGACGTCGAGGAGCGCATCTCCGAGAAGGTGCAGGAGGCGCTCTCGACCCTCGACCACATGGTGCGCTCGACCTCGATCAGTCGTTCCGGCACGGCCGACGTGGTGCTGGAGTTCGACTGGGGCACGCACATGACCTTCGCGGTCGAGGACGTGCGCGAGCGCCTGGGCGGGGTGTTCCTGCCGGAGGGCGCGGACCGACCGCTGATCCTGCGCTACGACCCGAACCTGGACCCGATCCTGCGCATCGGCGTGCGCGCGCCGCCGGGACGCGAGGCCCAGGGCGAGGAGGAACGCGCGGCCGAGCTGATCCAGCTGCGCTGGATCGCGGAGAACCGCATCAAGCGCGAGCTCGAGTCGATCGAGGGCGTGGCCGTGGCCCAGGTGCGCGGCGGACTCGAGGAAGAGATCCGCGTGCACGTCGACCCCGAGCGCCTGGCGGCGCTGCGCGTGGACCCGAGCGAGCTGGCGACGCGCCTGGCCCAGGAGAACATCAATGCCTCGGGCGGCTCCTTGATCGAGGGCTCGATCGAGTACCTCGTGCGCACCGTCAACCAGTTCCACGGCGTGCAGGAGATCGCGGACATGCCGGTCGTGCGCCGCGGCGACGGCGTGGTGCGCGTGGGCGACCTCGGCACGGTCGAGCGCGCCTACGAGAAGCGCGAGGTCGTCAGCCGCATCGGCGGGGCCGAATCGGTCGAGATCGCGCTGTTCCGCGAGGCCGACGCGAACATCGTGCGCCTGGCCGAGCGTCTGAAGGAACGCGTCTTCGGCAGCCCGGCCCAGCGCGCGGCCGCCGAGCAGGCCGCGGCCGAGGCCGGCGGACGCGAGACCCTGGGCCAGCGCAACGCGGCCGACTTCCTGGCCCACGAGCTGCGCAGGGACGTGTCGCTCGAGCTGCTCTCCGACCAGTCGGTCTTCATCCGCGACGCGGTCGAGGACGTGCAGAGCTCGGCCGTGATGGGCTCGCTGCTGGCCGTGCTCGTCATCTGGCTGTTCCTGCGCAACGTGGCGGGCACCTTCGTGGTCGGGGTCTCGATCCCGATCTCGCTGGTGGTCGCGTTCGCGCCCATGTTCATGGCCGGCGTGACGCTCAACATCATGTCGATGGGCGGCCTGGCGCTGGGCACGGGCATGATGCTCGACAACGCCATCGTGATCCTGGAGTCGATCACGAGTCGGCGCGAGCGCGGCGACGACAAGCGCCGCGCTGCCGTGCGCGGCACGGCCGAGGTCACGGGCGCGATGGTGGCCTCCACCCTGACCTCGGTCGCGGTCTTCGCGCCGATCGTGTTCGTGACCGGGATCGCCGGGCAGATCTTCGGCGACCAGGCCCTGACCGTGGTGAGCTTCCAGTTCATCTCGCTGCTGATGGCGTTGTTGCTCATCCCGCTCCTGACCTCGCGCATGCGCCTGGGCGAGGCCGGGCACGCGGCCGCGCGCGAGCGCGTGCGACCGCCGCGCCTGCTCGACGGCATCGCGCTCGGCTCGGTGGCCGGGATCCTGACGCTGCTGGGACGCGTCGTGCTGGTCCCCGTGGGCTGGCTCGTGCGCGGCCTGGGGGCGCTGGTGCGGCTGGTCGCCTGGGTCGGCGGCCGGCTCTCCTGGCCCGTCGACCGCCTGTTCGGCGGGCTGTGGAATTCGGTCGAGCGCGTCTACCCGCGCTTCCTCGAGCTGGCCCTGGGCCATCCGTGGCTGGTGGTCGCGGCCTCGCTGGCGCTCTTCTGGGCGGCCGTGCAGCGCGTCCCGCACCTCGGGGTCGAGCTCCTGCCGCGCGTGCACCAGGGCGAGTTCACCGCGCACGTGCGCCTGCAGGAGGGTACGCCGCTCGGCAGCACCGACACGACCCTGCGCGAACTCGACGCGCGCGTCCGCGCCCTGGCGGGCGTCGAGACCACCGCCCTGACGGTGGGCGTGGAGAAGGACACCCTGACGCGCGAGGTCGAGGGCTCGCACACCGCGCGCCTGACCGTGCGCCTGGACAGCGCGGCGCGCAACCCGGCGCGCGAGGACGAGATCGAGGAGGCCGTGCGCGTGCTGCTGATCGGCCATCCCGCCGTGCGCGCGCTGGAGTTCTCGCGCCCGACGCCGTTCGCGCTGGAGTCGCCCCTGGCGGTCGAGATCCGCGGCTACGACCTGGCGCAGCTCGAGCGCGTCGCCAACCAGGTGGTGGCGGCATTGCAGCGCGTGCCCGGCCTGACGGACGTGCACAGCTCGGTCAAGCCGGGCAACCTCGAGGCCAAGGTCACCTTCGACCGCGAGAAGATGCTCGAGTTCGGGCTCGACCTGGCGCAGGTCACGAACCTGGTGCGCGACCAGGTGCAGGGCACGGTCTCGACGCGCCTGCGCGAGGGCGACGAGCGCATCGGCATCCGCGTCCAGGGCGATCCGGCCCTGCTGGATTCGCTGGCCTCCGTGGCGGCGCTGCCGGTCAACCCCGCGGCCGAGAGCCCGGTCTCGCTGCGCACCGTGGCCCACATCGAGGAGGTGCAGGGACCTTCCGAGATCCGCCGCATCGGCAACACGCGCGCGGTGATCGTGACCGGGACCAGCACCGGCATCGACCTCGGCGGCCTCGGGCGCCACATCGAGGAGCAGCTGGCCGAGCTGGACGTGCCCGAGGGCGTGAGCGTGCGCCTGGGCGGCCAGAAGCGCGAGATGGACGAGGCCTTGGCGAGCATGCGCTTCGCGCTCTACCTGGCGATCTTCCTGGTGTACGTGGTGATGGCCTGCCAGTTCGAGTCCATCGTGCAGCCGCTCATCATCATGGTGGCCGTGCCGCTCGGCATCGTCGGGGTCGTGTTCGCGCTGGAGCTGTTGTCCGTGCCGATCTCGGTGGTGGTGTTCCTCGGATTGATCCTGCTCGAGGGCATCGTCGTCAACAACGCGATCGTGCTGATCGACCGCATCAACCAGCTGCGCGCCGAGGGCGTCGAGCCGCTCGAGGCCGTGCGCGAGGCCGGCCGCTCGCGCCTGCGCCCGATCCTCATGACCACGCTGGCGAGCGTGATGGGCCTCTTGCCCATGACGGGCTGGCTGCACTGGGTCCCGCTGGTCGGCAAGCTCGGCTCCGGGGCCGGGGCCGAGCTGCGCGCGCCCATGGCCGTGACCGTGATCGCCGGCCTGGCTTCGGCCACGCTGCTGACCCTGATCGTGATCCCCTCGATCTACGCCTTGATCGCGCGCCACGCCCGACGCACGGCCGCGAGGAGCGCCTGATGCGACTCGGAGCCCGTACGCACTTCTTCGCCGACCTGGTCGCGCGCCCCGTGGCGCTGCTCGTCCTGTTCGCGACGCTGGTCGTGGTCAGCCTGATCGCCTACGCGCGCGTGCCGATCCAGCTCCTGCCCTCGGGCTTCGCCGAACCCTCGATCTACACCTGGATCGCCAACCCCGGCGCCAGCGCCCAGGAGAACGAGGAGCTCGTGGCGCGCCCGATCGAGGAGCAACTGCGCACGATCTCCGGCATCGAGGACCTGCGCAGCTGGTCGGAGCGCGACTCGGTCCAGATCTCGATTTCCTTCAGCGGTGCCGCGGACATGAACCTGGCCAAGGCCGAGGTCCGCGACCGCATCGAGCGCGCCTGGCCCAGCCTGCCCTCCACCTGCCAGACGGCCCAGATCTGGTCGGAGTCGTCCGAGTCGCTCCCGATCACCTTCTTCGGCATCAAGCTGGCCGGCGACCCGGACCGGCGTGATCGCCTGATGGACAAGCTGGTGCTGCCGCGCCTCGAGGCCGTGCAGGGCGTCGGCAAGGTCACGGTCTGGGGCATGAACGAGGACAGCGTCCGGATCCTCCTGGACGAGGACAAGGTCGCGGCCGCGGGCATCGACCTCGGGACGATCATCCGGCGCCTGGCCAGCGACAACTTCGCGCTCCCGATGGGCGAGCTCGAGGACGGCGGTCGCGAGCTGATCGTGCGCTCCGACATGCGCTTCCAGAGCCCCGAGGAGATCGCCGAGTTCCCGGTGGGTCGAGGACTGCGCATCAAGGACCTGGGCCGCGTGGCGCGCGTCAAGGCCGTGCGCGACCAGGTTTCGCGCATCGACGGGGCCTACTCGTACTTCGGGATGGCCACCAAGGACAGCCAGTCCAACGTGGTCGAGACCAGCGAGAACTTCCGCGCGGCCCTGCGCGAGCTCGAGAGCGAGCCCGAGCTCGACGGCCAGGTGGCCTTCCTGGTGTTCTTCCTGCAGGGCGACATGATCCAGTCGGCCCTGGCGCAGCTGAAGGACACGGCCCTCGAGGGCGGCGTGCTGGCGGTGCTCGTGCTGCTGATCTTCCTGCGTCGCCTGCGCCTGACGGTGTGCGTCGCGCTCTCGATCCCGGTCTCGGCCATGGTCGCGATCGCCTGGGAGTTCTTCACGGGCGGGACCTTCAACGTGTTCACCATGACCGGCATCACGCTGGCGACCGGCATGCTGGTGGACAACGCGGTGGTGGTGGTCGAGAACATCCTGCGCCTGCGGCGCGCCGGGCTCGACGACCACCGCGCGGCGGCCGAGGGCACGCGCGAGATCGCCCTGGCCGTGGCGCTGGCCACGCTCACCTCGGTGGTCGTGTTCATGCCGCTGGTGTTCCTGACGGAACAGGCCGCCCTGCGCGTGCTGTTCCAGAGCCTGGTGATGCCCTACACGATCGCGCTCCTGACGAGCCTGATGCTGGCGCTCCTGTTCACGCCGGTGATCGTGGCGCGCATGCCGAGCACGCGCTCGCGCGGCTCGGAACGCATGACGGCCTGGTTCACGCCGATCGCGCGCGCCACCCTGCGCGTGGTGGTCGCACCCGTGATCGGGTTGCGCTGGAGCTGGTACCAGCTCTTGTGCGCGCTGCGCTGGCTCGACCGCGGGCTGCTGGCGCTGCTCGCGCCGCTGCGCTGGCCGCTGGCCCTGTTCGCGCTGGGTGCGGGCGCCTTCGGCCTGCTGAGGGGACTGCGCGCGGGCCTGGCCCTGCGCGAGCTGCGGCCGTTCGGCCTCGCGCTCGGCTCGAGCCCGGTCGCGCTCGTGGCGCTGGGCGTGATCACGCTCGCCCTGGCCGGCTTCGCCCTCTTCCGTCTCGGCCGCTGGCGCGCGCGTGGCCTGGGGCCCGTGCGGCGGCCGCACTCGTTCGTCCCGGCCGGGGACTCGCTGGTGGACATGGTGGTCGGGCTGAACCAGCACCTGCTCGGCTGGACCGTGCGCCACCGTCTGGCGGCCGTGGGCCTGAGCGCGCTGGCCATGGCCACCATCGCGATCCCGGCCTCGCGCACGCAGATGACCGCCTTCGGCGGGGATTCCTCGGGCGACGAGATCCGCTTCCGCGTCGACCTCCTGGGCCGCTTCACGCTGTGGGAGGCCGAGGACGAGCTGCGCGTGTACGAACGCTTCCTGGACGAGCACAAGGAGGAGTACGGCTTCGCGCACTGGAGCAACCGCTTCGACGAGGACGGTGGGCGCTTCGGCCTGCACTTCGAGGCGCGCAAGTCGGGCGCGGAGTTCGAGCAGCTCGAACGGCGCCTGAAGGCCGAGCTGCCGCGCGTCTCCGGCCACCGCGCGCGCTTCTACGACGACAACGACTCGCAGAACGACAGCCAGGGCGTGGCGCGCTTCACGCTGCTCGGCCCGGACTCGCACGAGCTGGAGCAGCTGGGCACGCGCGCGATCGCGCTGCTGGAACGCGTGCCGGGCCTGTCGGAGGTCTCGACGCCGCTGGCGACCGCACCGGACGAGATCGAGGTCGCGGTCGATCGCGACCTGGCCCAGGAGCTCGGCGTCAGTTCTTCCTCGGTCGAGCAGACGATCTCCTACGTCCTGGGAGGCTTCCCGCTGCCGCGCTTCCAGGAACAGGGCCGCGAGCTGCCCCTGCGCATCGAGTTCGACGAGGCCGAGACCGCGGGCCTACCCACGCTGAGCGACCTGTCCGTGTTCGGCGAGCAGGGCGCGGTGCCGCTGTCCTCGATCGGCTCGCTCAGCTTCAGCAAGGGCGCGCGCTCGATCTACCGGCAGAACGGCAAGACCAGCTTCACGCTCGAGGCCAAGGTCGCCGATCCGCTGCAGATCCTGGCGGTGACCGCGGCCGGACAACGCGCCCTGCAGGAGCTCGACCTGCCGCGCGGCTACTCGATCGACACCGAGAACTCGCTGGTGCGCAAGCAGGAGGAGGAGGCCTCGGAGCTGCTCCACGCCCTGTTCCTGGGCGTGTTCCTGATCTTCCTCTTGATGGGCGTGCTGTTCGAGTCGGTGATGCTGCCCTTCTCGGTGCTGTTCACCATCCCCTTCGCGATCCTCGGTTCCTACTGGACCCTGTTCGCGCTCGGCATGCCGCTCGACTCGATGGGTCTGATCGGGATGATCATCCTGGCGGGCGTGGTGGTGAACAACGGCATCGTGTTGATCGACCGCATCCACGTGCTGCGGGCCACCGTCCCCGATCGGGTCGAGGCCGTGCTGCAGGGCTCGCACCAGCGCGTGCGCCCCGTGCTCATGACGGCGCTGACGACCGTGGTCGGGCTCCTGCCGATGATCGTGGCCGATCCGCCGCGCGACGGCTTCGACTACCGCTCCCTGGCCGCGATCGTGGCGGGCGGCCTGAGCGCGAGCACGTTCTTCACGCTGTGGGTGGTGCCCCTGGCCTACACGCTGATCGACGACCTGGCGAACCTGATCAAGGCGCGCGTGCGCTGGTGGCTGCGCCCGCGGGCCACGCCCGACGCGGCGGTCGAGGTCGCGCTGAGCGACTAGCCGACCGGCCAGGGCGCCCCAGCCGTGACCCGCGCGGCCCTGTCGCGTGGCCCCGCCTCTGGTAGAGTGTCGCGCTCCCCGGGCTCTGGCGCCGGGGCGATCCTTGCCATGACGCGTGCCCAAGCGAAGCGTTCCAGCCCGCCGGCCCTGCCCGCCAGCGCGAAGCTCGCCTGCGTCGTCTCGCGCTACCACCAGGAGATCACGGGCGGGATGCTGGCCTCGGCGCTCGCCACCCTGGGCGCGGCGGGCGTCGCACGCGAGCGCGTGCTGGTGATCGACGCCCCGGGCACGTTCGAGCTGCCGCTCCTGGCCCAGCGCCTGGCGGCACGGACCGACGTGGCCGCGGTGCTGTGCTTCGCCCTGGTCCTGAAGGGCGAGACCGAGCACGACCGCTACATCTCCGAGGCCTGCGCCCAGGGTCTGATGCGCGTGGGACTCGAGCACGACACGCCGGTCCTGTTCGGTGTCCTGACCTGCGCCACGCTCGAGCAGGCCCGGCGCCGCGCGCGCAGCGAGGCCGAGGGCGGTCTGGACAAGGGTCGCGAGGTGGCCCTGGCCGCGCTGGAGGTCCTGGCGGCGCTGGCGGCGGCCGACGAGGGCTCATAGCACTCATGAAGAAGCGCACCCGGGCCCGCGAACTGGCGCTGCAGTTCCTCTACCAGCTCGACCTGCGCGGTCCCGAGCTGCTGGAGGAGGCCAAGGCCTTCTTCCGCGCGGAAGAGGACGACAAGAGCGCGCGCGACTTCGCGACCCAGCTCGTGAACGGCGTGGTCGAGCATCGCCAGGAGCTCGACCAGGTCATCCGCGGCGTGGCCCAGAACTGGGAGATCGCGCGCATGGCCGTGATCGACCGCAACGTGCTGCGCATGGCGGCCTTCGAGCTGTTCCACTGCCCCGACGTGCCGCCCAAGGTGGCCATCAACGAGGCGATCGAGCTGGGCAAGCGCTTCTCGACCCAGAACTCGGGCGCCTTCATCAACGGCATCCTCGACAAGATCAAGGACCAGGCGCGCTCGGGCGCGGCCACGGGCCCGAGCGCCGAGCCGGCCGGGGAATAGGGCGATGGGCCTGCTGGAGCGCATCAAGACGCGCCTCGTGCGCACCCGCAGCGCGCTCTCGGACGGCATCAGCGGCTTGTTCCGGGGCGGACGCGAGATGGACGCGGCCCTGCTGGGCGAGCTCGAGGAGCTCTTGTACTCGGCCGATCTCGGGCCGCTCGCGAGCGAGCTCGTGACCGAGCTGCAGAAGCGCCACAAGCGCGGCGAGGTTCAGGGCGAAGCCGACGTGCGCAGCGGCCTGCGCGCCGCGCTGCTGGCGCGCCTGCAGGCGCCGGTGGCCGAGTTCACGCCCGGGCAGCGGCCCACCGTGGTCCTGGTGGTGGGCGTGAACGGCTCGGGCAAGACCACCTCGATCGCCAAGCTCGCGCACCGCTTCGCCCAGCAGGGTCACTCCGTCCTGGTGGGTGCCTGCGACACCTACCGTGCAGCCGCGGCCGACCAGCTCGCGATCTGGGCCGACCGCAGCCGGGTCGAGATCGTGCGCAAGGAGGAGGGCGCCGATCCGGCCGCGGTGGCCTTCGAGGCGCTCGAGGCCGCCACCGTGCTCGACTACGAGATCGTGTTGCTCGACACGGCCGGCCGGCTGCACGTGCACAAGCAACTGATGGAGGAGCTGAAGAAGATCCAGCGCGTGGCCGCGCGCAAGATCGAGGGCGCGCCGCACGAGGTCTGGCTGGTGCTCGACGCCACCAACGGGCAGAACGCGATCCAGCAGGCGCGCATGTTCACCGAGGCGGTGCAGGTCACGGGCGTGATCGTGGCCAAGCTCGACGGCACCGCGCGCGCGGGCGCGCTGTTCCGCATCCAGCACGAACTGGGCGTCCCGGTGCGCTACGTCGGCACGGGCGAGGGCAAGGAGGACTTCGAGCGCTTCGAGCCCGAGTCCTTCGTGGACGCGATCCTGGCGGGATGAACGCGCTGGCGGAGCGCCTGCTGCCCTGGCTGCTGGCGCTGCCCGCGTTCGTTTTCGCGACGCCGCTCTCGCCCATCGCCGGCGATCCGTATCCGCACCTCGCGGGCACGGGCTGGGCCGCGCTGGCGCTCGCGCCGCTCGCGCTCGTCCTGCTCGCGCGCGGAGCGCGCATCGGGAGCGCCTGGCCCTTCCTGCTGGTGCTCGCGTGGGCGCTGCTCGCGCGCGTCCTCGCGCCCGTGAGCGACACCTTCGAGGCACGCCGGATGCTGCTCGGGCTGGCGCTGGTCCCGCTCGCCTTCGCGGGTGGTGCCGAGCTCGATGCGCGCGGTCGCGCACGCTTCCAGGATCTGCTCGTGCTGCTCTCCCTGGCGTGGTCCGGCTTCGCGCTCTGGAGCGGAGCCCACGACGGCCACCTCGCGGGCGTGCTGGGCGACACCGGCTCGCTGTCGCAGGCTGCCCTGCCGGGGGCCGCGGTCGGCGCGCTGGCGCTCGTGCGCGCGCGGGGCGCGCGCCGCGTCCTCGCCGGTCTCGCGCTGGCGGCCTTCCTCGCGCACGCGGCGGCGGCCCCGGTCCTGGCCGGTTCGCACACCCTGCTGGCGGCGCTGCTGCTCGGTGCCTGGCTCGTGCGCGGCCGCGGCCGCGGCGCGCTCGCCGCGCTGGCCCTGCTGGCGCTGCTGGCACCGTTCGTGGGCCTGGCCGCGCGGGAATTCGCGGGCGGGACGCCGGTCAGCGTCGAGGGCGCGCCCGCGAGTCCCGCGCACTCGCTGGGCGGCCTCGGCGTGCGCGGTCTGGTGTGGAAGGCCGCGCTCGGCCTCGTGCGGGACCATCCGTTGGTGGGCGCCGGCCCGGGCCAGTTCCAGGCCGCCTTCCCGCCGTATCGAGATGCACGCGAGATCGAGCGCTCGCGCCACGGCGTGTGCGCCGAGCTCGACACCGAGGTCGAGCACGCGCACAACGACTGGCTGCAGGCCTTCTGCGAGCTCGGGCTCGCGGGCGGGTTCCTGTTCGCGCTCGGGCTCGCGCGGGTCGCGCGCGCGGGGCTGCGCGCCCTGGCGGACGAGGAGCGCAGCGCCCTGGCCATGGCCGCGCTGGCGCTGCTGGTGAACGCCTTCGTGCACGCGCCGCTGCTCGCGAATCCGGCCAGCGCGACGCTGGCCTTCGCGCTCTTCGGCACCCTCGCGGGCACCGCGCGCAGCGAGAGGACCCGGGCCGGTGCGCTGGCGGTCGCGCTCCCGGCGCTCGTCGGGGCCTGCTTCGCAGGTCCGCTGGTCGCGCACGGCACCGCGCTCGTCGACCACGTTCGCCGGCTCCGGACGCTGGAGGCCCTCGGCGCTGGCGCCAGCGAGGCCGGGGGAGCGAGACGCGAGGCCTCGGAGGCCCTCGAACGCGCGCTCGCCGCCGCCCCCGATTCGGCTCCCGCCCTGCTGTTGCGAGCGCGACGCTGCGGTGACTGCGCGGAGTTTCTCGCGCATTGGACGCGGGTCCTCGAAATTCGCCCGAACGCGGTCGAGGCGCTGGAACAGAGCGGAACCCTGTGCGCGCGCGCCGGCCTGACGCAGGAGGCCCATGTCCGCTACGCACGCGCCCTCGAGCTCTCCCCCACCCACCCGCGCATCCTGCGCAACGCGGCGCGCCTGGAGTGCACGCAGGGCGAGCTCGAGCTCGGCCTCGCGCTGCTCGAACGCCTGCGCGCCGAGGGCTGTCTGACGCCCGGCTGGAGCGAGGCGCTCGGGCAGGAGCTGGTGCTGGAGCTGGGCGCACCCGCGCGCGGCGCGTGGCTGCTGTTCGGACGCGAGCTCACCCGGCTGGTGCCGGAAGAGCTGCACGCACGCGCCCGTGACGGTGCCGAGCAGGGCGAGTCGAGCGAGTGCCTGGCGCAGCTCCTGTGGGCGCGGGCCCATGCAACGAGCGGCAACTTCGAACTCGCCCTGCGCAACTACCGTCAGGCCGCCGAGCGCAGCTGGGCGCGACGGGGCACCGCCGCCGGTCCGGCCGCGCTGTACGTGTTCGAGCTGGCCGCGGCCGAAGTGCGCTTCGGGCGGGAGGCCGACGCGGCGGCGCGCGTGGCGGACCGCACGCTCGATCCGACGGCCGAGGCGGAGCTGCCCGACTGGGCCCGCGCGGCGCTGCGCGAGCTCGCCCGCGCGCGGCCCACGGATTCGCGATGAGCGCCACACGGCTGCGCGACCTCGCGGGCGACCCCGGACTCGAGCCGACGCCCCATCGTTCGCTGCGCGGCCCGTACGTCGGGCGCTGCCATGCCTCGCCTCGCCGCTTCGCGCGCGACCCGGCCCTCGATCGCTTGCTGCGCGAGCTCGCGCGCGGCTTCGGCCCGCAGCGCTGGTGGCCGGCGGCGACGCCCTTCGAGGTCCTGGTGGGCGCGATCCTGACCCAGAACACGGCCTGGACCAACGTCGAGCTCGCGCTCGCGGGCTTGAAGGCGCGCACGGCGCTGACGCCGGCACGCCTGCTGGCGCTGGCGGAGGACGAACTGGGGCTGTGCATCCGTTCCTCGGGCTACTACCGCGCCAAGGCCAGGAAGCTGCGCGCCCTGTGCGCCTGGTACCTCGAGGTCGGCGGCCTGCGCACGCTCGTGCGCGCCCCGCTGGCGCGCATCCGGCCCGAGCTGCTGGCGGTGTGGGGCGTCGGACCCGAGACCGCCGATTCGATCCTGTGCTATGCGGCCGGTCGGCGCGTGGCGGTGGTCGACGCCTACACCCGGCGCGTGCTCGCGCGCCACGGCTTGCTGGACGGGGAGCTCCCGTACGAGACGATCCGGGCCTGGCTCGAGGAGCGCCTGCTCGCCTCGCAGGCCGTGCACGAGGAGTTCCACGCGCTGTGCGTGCGCGTGGGCTACCAGCACTGCAAGCCGACGCCGCGCTGCGCGAGCTGCGCCGCAACCGCACCGCCGGAATCCGCCGGCGGGAGCTGAGCGGCCGCGAACATCCCTCGACACGCCGGTCCTCGAACCCGCCTCGAACCCGGGCGCGCTGGTGTCCCCCTGGGCTCGACTGTACCGTTTCAGTTTCCGGTCGGCAGCGGCTTCAAGCTGGGCCCGTAACGCGGTCGTCAGGTACGTGCAACACCAACGAGGCACTCCGCTCATGACGATGCAGGCGACCGACCGACTCCCGATGGCTCCGCAGCAGAACGCGCACATGAACCAACGCATTCTCGTGGTCGAGGACGAGGTGGCGCTCGCCTCCGGCATCCGCGACGCCCTGACCCACGCCGGCTTCGAGACCGAGGTCGCGCACGACGGCGCCGGCGCGCTGGAGGCCTTCAAGAAGAGCCGCTTCGACCTGATCGTGCTCGACCTCATGCTGCCCGGGAAGAGCGGGCTCGAGGTGCTCAAGGAGCTGCGCGGCCTGCGTCACGAGGTGCGCGTGGTCGTGCTGACGGCCCTCTCGGACGAGAGTGACGTGGTGCGCGGCTTCGAGATGGGCGCCGACGACTACATGGCCAAGCCCTTCTCGCCGCGCGAACTGGTGGCGCGCGTGCACGCCCAGTTCCGGCGCAAGGAGATGGATTCGGCGCCGCCGCCGCAGCTGAGCCTGCCGGGTGGGATCCAGGTCGATCTCGCGCGCCTGGAGGTGCATCGCGACGGCAAGGTCCTGCCGCTCACCCCGCGCGAGGGCGACATCCTCGAGTACCTGGTGCGCCACCGCGACCGGGTCGTGACGCGTGAGGACCTGCTGCTGGACGTGTGGCACTACCGCAACGCCAACGTCGAGACGCGCACGGTGGACATCCACATCGTGGGCCTGCGCCGCAAGGTCGAGCCCGAGCCCTCCAAGCCCACGCTGATCCAGACGGTGCGCGGCAAGGGCTACCGCTGGTACGCCTAGGCGCTGGCCGTCGGCCACAGCCGATGGGCGCAACCGTCCTCGGCTGCGCCCTGGTGCCGCGCCGGGACGGAAGGAAGACTGTCCCCCCGTGCTGCGCCTGGAGTCCACCACTCGCCGCTCGCTGGTCCTGTACGGCGCGCTGCTCGTCCTGCCCACGCTCATCTTCGGGTGGCTGTACTGGAGCGAGCTGCAGAAGGATTTCGAGCGCGACCGCGCCGCCATCCCCGAGAAGGCCACCGCCGGGGCGCGTCGCATCGTCAAGGGCATGAACGAGCGCCTCGAGCGCCTGCTGGCCGAAGAGGGCAAGCGCCCGTTCACGCACTATGCCCGGCTGATCGCGCCCGAGGTCGTGATGGGCGACGAGCTCGCGCTGCAGACCACGCCGCTCGAGCGCGGCTCGATGCCGGTGGGCGTGCTGGGCTGGTTCTCGTTCGCCCGCGGCCAGGGCCCCGACAGCGAGATCCGGATCTTCGTCGGACAGGGCATTCCGGACCGCGAGAACCGGCGTGCCAGCCTGCTGCCGGCGGTGCGGGACTTCCGCAGTCGCAAGCCCGGTGAGAGCATCGCCAAGCGCCTCGGCGTGCTGGAGGGCGCGCCCGTGGCCGTGCCCTTGACGGTGCTGGCCGTGTGCCTCGGTCCCGCCCCGGAGCTCGAGTGCGTGCGGCGCTTCCAGACGGAGCTGCGCGGGCGCACCCTGGAGCTGGGCGTCTCGGACTTCACGCTGACCTTCTACCGTGACTCCGAGAAGCGCCCGGTCGCGGTCGCCTCGCGCCGCATCGTGGACCGGGTTCCGCTGCGCGCGGCCGACCTGCCGGGGGGCAGCGACTGCCTGGCCCCGCTGGCCGGCGGCATCGGCCTGCAGCAGGGTTTCCTGATCGACACGCAGTGGCTGCTGAAGGACCTGCCCTTCGACATCGCGCAGACCGCGCTGGACGAGGAAGAGGAGCTGCGCGTCCCGCCGGCGGCGCTGCCGATCGACAACATCGCCTCGCGCTTCGCCGAGATCCTGCCGGTGCTCGAGCTCGGCTTCGAGACCTATTATCCGGAGGACGCGAGCTTCGGCCGGCTCGAGATCGTGATCGACACCGAGCGTTTCGAGGACCGCATCGCGCGCCAGTCCCAGCGCTTCCTGACCACCGGCGGGATGCTGCTCCTGACGCTCGCGATCGGCATGACGCTCATGTACCGCAGCGTGCGGCGCGAGCTGGACCAGGCCCACCGCATGCAGAACTTCGTGGCCGCCGTCACGCACGAGCTGCGCACGCCGATCTCGACCATCCGGCTGCACGCCGAGATGCTGCAGGACGGCTGGGTCGACGCCAGCAAGCAGCCCGAGTACTACGACCGCATCGTGCGCGAGACGCAGCGGCTCTCGACCCTGGTCGAGCGCGTGCTGGAGAAGAGCCGTCTCAAGGAGAACGTCACGCGCCCGGTGGCGGGCGACCTGAACGAGCACGTGTCGGCGGCCAAGGCCGACCTCGTGCCGGCCGAGGGCGAGGAGTCCGACGTGGCCTTCCAGCTCGAGCCCAAGCTGCCGCGCGTCTGGCTGACGGCGGAAGGCGTGGGCATGATCGTCTCCAACCTGGTCGAGAACGCGCGCAAGTACGCGCCGGCCAGGAGCGAGCCCCTGCTGGTGCGCACGCGCTGGAGCAACGGACGGGTGCTGCTCGAGGTGCTGGATCGCGGCCCCGGCGTGCCGGCCAGCGAGCGCGACAAGATCTTCGAAGCCTTCTACCGGATCGGCAGCGAACAGACGCGCACGACCACGGGCACGGGCCTGGGTCTGCACCTCGTGCGACTGCACGCCGAGACCTGCGGGGCCGAGGCCACGGTCGAGGACCGTGAGGGCGGGGGAAGCGTTTTCCGCGTCGCCTTCCGCCCGGCCGAGTGAACGCGCGCCGCGCGCGCCTGGGGTCCCACCCCGGCGACGCGGTAGGATGACGGCCCCCTCCGTCGGGCGCCCCGCTCCTCTTCGGCCGCCGCGTCTGCCGAAGAACGGGCTCGCTCCCGTCCGCCCCGTATTCAGACCTCCCTCCCTACCCGATGCACGTCGTCGTACTCGGCGCCGGCCTGGCCGGCCTCGCCACCGCCTACGAACTCCGCCGCGCGGGCATGGCGGTGACCGTGATCGAGAAGGAGGACTACGCCGGCGGCATGGCGATGAGCTGGAAGAACGGGCCGTACTGGCTCGACCACGGGCCGCACCGCTTCCACAGCCGCGACAAGCAGCTCATCGAGCACCTGTACGAGGTGCTCGACAACGAGGTCGTGACCCGCGAGCGCCTGTCGCGGATCTACATGCAGGGCAAGTTCTTCCACTACCCGCTCAAGGCACAGAACGTGCTCGCCAACATGCCCAAGGGCTTGTTGCTGAAGGCCGGCTGGGACTACGTCGCCATCCGCATGCTGCAGTGGTTCAAGAAGATCCCCGACGACAACTTCGAGAACTGGGTGGTGAAGCGCTTCGGGCGCACGCTGTATGAGATCTTCTTCGGCACCTACACCTCGAAGGCCTGGAAGATGCCGTGCTCGGAGATCAGCGCCGACTGGGCCAGCCAGCGCATCAGCCAGGCCAACCTGTGGGACACGGTCAAGAAGACGCTCAAGCCGCCGCGCGACGGCGAGGTGCGCAGCCTGGTGAGCGAGTTCTGGTATCCCGCCCACGGCGGCATCGGCCAGATCGGGCGCAAGTACGCCGAGAAGATCGAGCGCATGGGCGGCACGCTGCACCTCGAGGCGCCGCTCGAGCGCATCGAGATCGAGGGCAATCTCGCCAAGCGCGTGGTCTTCAAGAAGGACGGGCGCGAGCACGCGCTCGAATGCGACGAGATCGTCAACACCATCCCGCTCTCGCGCGCGCTGGAGTCCTTCGCCCCCGCGGTCGGGCCCGAGGTGCATGCCGCCATCGCCAAGCTGCGCTACTCGGCCATCGTGTTCCTGTACATCGAGGTGGACCAGCCCACCGTCTCGCCCGACCACTGGGTCTACCTGCCCGAGAAGCACCTCACGATCCACCGCATCTCGGAGTTCAAGAACTTCAGCGACGACTCCGCGCCCGGCGACAAGACCGTGGTGT
>CAZWAY010000044.1:40635-44491 GCA_964631945.1 uncultured Planctomycetaceae bacterium | reverse complement strand
GGTGCGCCTTCAGACTTCGGATCTGAGCTGCCGGACTCGAGCAAGTTGCGCCAGATGCTGGCGCGCAACAACACTCCACAACCGTCAGCTGTCCAGGGGGCTTGGAACCCGACCGCGACCTCACCGCGCGCGCACCAGCTCCGCAACCCACTCGGCCTCGCGGGCCGGGGCCAGCGGCGGGATCCTGCGGCGCGCGACGCGCGTGTTCCACTCGGCGCGCCAGGTGGCGTGCGCTTCGTCGTCGGGGAAACGCTCGTCCGCGCCGTAGGGGTAGGCGCTCATGCCGTGGAAGGGCAGGGGCTCGACCTCGAGCGCGGCGAGCGTGTTCGGGTCGCGGTCCTTGGCCCAGCCGTCCAGGAACACGAGGTAGTCGCGCACCCAGCCCGCGGGCGGCGGCGCGAGCTCGCGCGCGTCGAAGATCACGTGCAGCGCGTCGCCGCTGCCGAGGATCACGAAGCGGTCGTCGATGTCGGTGAGCAGCGGCAGGGTCTCGCCGTAGCGCGTGTAGCGCCCGGGGTGCGGGTCCCAGCGTGAGTGCTCTGCCAGGGCGTCCCAGTCGAAGCGCTCCGGGACATCGTCGGGGACGTCGTCGGGGACATCATCACGCTCGGGAGAGAGCGGGCGGCTGAAGCCGCGCGGCCAGAGGCGCGCGCTCTCTGGCTCGAGCGCAGTGACCCGGCGCGGCGGGTGGTCTTCTTCGACGGCCAGCTGGATGGAGTCCCAGTAGAGACGCAGGCTCGAGGCCAGGCGCAGGCGCGGGCGCGCCTGCGCGCGCAGGTCCGGCACCAGGGGATCGAGCTCGATCACCATGGTCTTGGACTTCCCGGCCGGGAAGCCGAGCGGCGGCCCGGCGTCGTGCCAGTCGCCCTCGGGGCCGCACACCTGCAGGGTCGGCGGCACGAAGCGCACGCCCGGCGTGCGCGCGCTCGCCATGTTGACGCTGGCGTCGGTCCAGTAGAACCAGCCCGTGCACACCAGGCGCAGGCGCGCGGCGGCGCGCAGGCGCGCGGGGTCGAACTCGAGCTCCAGCCAGTGCGGCGTCGCCAGCCCGAGGAACTGCGGCTCCAGCGGCTCGAACGGCTGCGCGTGCACGTCGTCCACGGCGGCGAGCGCGGCGGTCCAGTCGCGTCCGTCGCTGCCCGTGACGCGCAGCGGCGCGAGCGGCGCCGCGACCGTGTGCAGGTGCGGCTCGGGGAAGGGCGGGAAGGTGAAGCGCTCGTTCGGGTACACGGCCGTGCCCGCCGGGTGGTCGACCACGTCCAGACGGATGCGGTCGAGGTAGGTGACCTCGCGCAGCTCTTCGGTCAGCTGCAGCTCGAGCCGCCCGTCGCGCGCCACGAGCTGGTCGCCGCGCACGCGCACGTACTCGTCGTGGTCGGGCGGCACCATCCTGGGCGGCGAGCCCGGCGGGCCCGGCGCCAGCGGCAGTCCGAGCGGCGTGCCCCCGAGCACGTCCGAGACGAACTCGAAGGTGCGCCCGTTCCACGTGTAGAGGAACGGACACGAGCCGATCAGGCCCTCCGGTTGCTCGAGACGGCCCGGATCGGCGTCGAGCAGGGGCTGATCCGTCGGCCGCACGTCCAGGCGCGTCTGCACCGCGCCGTTGGGCCAGGTGATGCGCACGACGTCGATCGACGGGTACGGGCCGCAGGCCACGAGCTGCGCCGCGCCGCGCCACCAGATGCGGCGGTACAGCCCGCGCGTGCGCGCCTCGGCCACCGCACCGAGCGCGCGCCGGTTGTCCTTGAGGCCGAGCGGCTCGAGGCGCGCGGCGCGCCCGACCGGGCCCTCGCAGCGCAGGATCTCGAGGCCCCGCGCGGTCAGGCGCGCGAGGTCGAGATCGAGGTCGCGGTCGAAGTCGCCGAAGACGAGCGGGAGCCCGAGCGCGGGCTCACCGGCCAATGAGTCGGTCCGCGCGACGGCCAGGCCGAGCCCGAGCACGCCCTCGACCACCGCCGCGGGACTCGCCCAGAACAGGTCGAGCGTCCCGTCCAGGTCGAGGTCGAGCTCGAACGGCGCGGCCTCCGCGGGCACGCGGTAGGGCGTCAGCTCCGGAGCCAGGGAACCATCGGCGCGCTGCCGCCACAGCCGCGCCGGCGCGCCCGGCTCGAACAGATCGGGCCGCGCGTCGCCGTCGAAGTCGGCGATCACCGGCGCGCGCGTCGGCCGACCCGCCGCGCCGAACACGCGCGCGGCGACGTCCACGAAGCGCCCGGCGCGCAGGTTGTCCATCAGGAACAGCGCCGTGGGCCCGCCCAGCCACAGGTCCACGTCGTGGTCGTTGTCGTGGTCCTCCGTGGCGCACCAGGCGAGCGCCACGTCGCGCGGCAGGCTCGCCTCGTCGGTGACGTCGACGAAGGCGCCGCGGGTGAGCGTACCGTGCGCGTCGACGCGCGGCGCGGCGCCATCGTTGCGCAGCAGGCGCGCGCCGAACGGCCCGACCAGCAGGAGGTCGAGGTCGCCGTCGTGATCGAAATCCACCAGCGCCATGTCCGCCGGCGGCGCGGGCAGGCGCGGCAGCACGAGCGGTGAGGGCCGCCAGCGACTCGTGCCCGGCTCGAACAGGAGCTCCGCGCCGCTCGCGTGCTCGAGCAAGAGGAGCTCCGCTCCACGGCTGACGAGCAGATCCAGGCTGCCGGTGTTGCCGAGGTCGAAGGCGCGCACGTGCTCGACCGGGCCGGTCAGCACGGTCTCGAGCCGGTAGCCGTCTCGAGCGTGGAAGGCGACCCGCACGCCCTGCGGGCCGGCGGCGAGGAAGGCGCTGCCGCCGTCCGCGCCGTCGTCGTCGAGGTCCAGCGCGAAGAGCTCCCGCGCGCCCGCCAGCTCGGGCAGGATCGCGGGCTCGGCCACGAAGCGCGGCACGTGGCCCGGCTGCGCGCCCTCGACCCCGCGCGCCGCGGGCGGCGCGACGAGGCCCAGCGTGCCGCGCTCGAGCTCGGCCACGCTCGCGGCGCGGTAGCCGAGGTCGGTGAGCTGCCGCTGGAGCTCGGCGAGCTGCTGCGCCTCTTGCGCCGGACCGCTGCGCTGCGCGAGCTGTGCCAGGCGATGGACGGCCTGCACGTACCAGCCGCCGCCGCGCTCGATGCCCTCGGCCACCACCTCGCCCAGCACCCGGCGCGCCTCGTCGTTCTCGCCGAGGTCCGCCAGCGTCGCGCCCAGCGTGACGCGCGTGGCCAGGTCCGCGGGCCGGCGGTCAAGCACGACCAGGAGGTGCGCGCGCGCGCCCTCGAAGTCGCCGGCCTCGAGACGCGTGCGCGCCAGCATGTAGTGCAGGGCCGGGTCCTCCGGATCGCGCGCGCGGATGCGCGCGAACAGCGGCTCGGGCGCGCCGTGCTCGTGGTCCATGTACTCGAGCGCGGCGGCGCGCACGAGGTCCTCGAGCGCCGCGTCGTCGTGCGCGACCAGCGGCGCGAGCTCCGCGCGCGCCTCGGCCAGCTCGCCGCGCTCGAAGTGCCCGGCCGCGCGTGCGCGCGCCAGCACCGCCGCGAGCGGCGCGGGCTGGAGCGGGTCCCCTTGCTGCGACTGGAACAGGGCCGCGGCGGGCCGCGGCGTGCGCGGACGCAGGCTCCACCAGGCGACGATCAGCGCCAGCGAGACGAGGGCGAGGAGGACGAGGCGCTTCATCCGGGCGGGAACACGAGCCGCGCGCGAGCCTACGTCGGGGGACCGCGCCTATCCACCGCGCGCGCGCGCTCCTATCCTGGGCGCTGGTTCGCGAGCCCCTCGCGAGATGATCCGACGCCCAAAGCTCCCTGGTCTCGTGCTCGTGCTCGCGTGCTGCGCGGGCACGGCGTCAGCGCTGGGCACGGCGTCAGCGCTGGGCACGGCGTCAGCGCTGGGCACGGCGTCAGCGCTG
>CAZWAY010000044.1:0-40535 GCA_964631945.1 uncultured Planctomycetaceae bacterium | reverse complement strand
GGGCACGGCGTCAGCGCTGGGCACGGCGTCAGCGCTGGGCACGGCGTCAGCGCTGGGCACGTCAGCACAGGCCGGCGAGGCCTCCGCACCCGTGCGTGACCCGGACCGCGGCCTGGATCCCGCTCTGCGCGCGCGCCTCGCGCTGGTGGATGCCGCCCACGACTCCTTCGCCGTCGAGCGCTGGGCAGAGCTCGTCGCTGCGCGCCTCGAGCGCGTGGCCGAGCTGTGGAGCCAGGATCGGCTGCTGGCGGGGCTCGCGGCGGAACCCTGGATCGCGAGCGAGCTCCGGGTCGCGCCGCTCTTCGACGCCTCGGTCCCGGCCCAGGGGCGCGGCGCGTGGAGCGTCGCGCGCGCGACCCTCGCGGCGCCGACGACTCCGCCCGAGCAGAGCCTGGCGCAGGCGCTGGCGGCCTGGCGCGGCCAGTTCTCCGGGGAAGCGCGGCTGGACTTCGAGCTCTCCGCCTTCACGGGCGAGGAGCCCGAGGTCGAAGCGCGCCTCCGCCTGAGCGCGAGCGGCCAGGGCCCGGCCGGCCGGCTGCAGCACAACGCGCTGTGGCGCTCGAGCTGGCGCCTGCTGGCTTCCGGTGCCGAGCTCGTCGGCCTCACTCCCGAGAGCTGCGAGGCCGTGACCCTGCCGGGACGCACTCGAGAGCTGTTCACGGACGTCAGCGCCTCGCTGTTCGTGGATGCGGCGCTCTATCGCGCGCAGGTCGCGCCGGGGCTCGACGAGTGGCGCCGGAGCATCGCCGCGGCGCTCGAGCCCGGCACGCTCGGTCAGCACGGGCTCGCGCTGGGCGACGTGAACGGGGACGGCCTCGAGGACCTCTACTGGTGCCGCCCGGGCGGGCTGCCCAACAAGCTGCTGCTGCACACCCGCGACGACGGCGTGCTGGACGCCTCGGCCGGCGTGGATCTCCTGGACTACTCGACCAGCGCCTTGCTGCTCGAGCTCGACGGCGACGGCGACCTCGACCTGCTCGTCTCGACCGGCACGGGCCTCGCGTTCTTCGCGAACGACGGCCACGGGCGCTTCGAGCAACGACTCTTCCTCGCCCGCACGCTCGCGACCTCGCTGGCGGCGGCCGACTTCGACGCCGACGGCGACCTGGACGTCTACGCCTGCTCGTACGTCTCGCCCTACGAACAGGGCGGTGTCCCCTTGCCCTACCACCAGGCCGAGAACGGCGAGGCCAACGCGCTGCTGCGCAACGACGGCGAGTGGCGCTTCGTCGACGCGACCGTCGCGCTCGGTCTGGACGAGAACAACCGGCGCTTCAGCTTCGCGGCCGCCTGGGAGGACTTCGACGAGGACGGCGATCCCGATCTGTACGTGGCCAACGACTTCGGCCGCAACAACCTGTACCGCAACGACGGCGGGCGCTTCCACGACGTGGCCGCCGAGCTCGGCGCGCTGGACGTCTCGGCCGGCATGGGCGTGAGCTGGGGCGACGCCGACGGCGACGGCTGGATGGACCTGTACGTCACCAACATGCACTCGCCGGCCGGGAGCCGCCTCACCGCGCGCGCGGGCTTCCGCCCCGATTCGAGCGCGGACGTGCTGCAGGCCTACCGCGACCACGCCATGGGCAACACGCTGCTCCTGAACGAGAAGGGCCGCGCCTTCCGCGACGTGTCGGAGGCGAGCGGCACGCACCTCGGACGCTGGGGCTGGGGCGCGCTGTTCCTCGACCTGGACGACGACGGCACGCTCGACCTGTTCGCGCCCAACGGATTCGTCACGGGCGAGCGCCGCGCGGACCTGGACAGCTTCTTCTGGCGTCAGGTCGTGCTGCAGTCGCCCGCGCGCGCCGGCGATCCGGACGAGGGCTATCGGCTCGGCTGGCGCGCGGTGAACCGCCTCGTGCGTCAGGGCTACTCCTGGGACGGCAACCAGCGCAACGTGGCCTGGCTCGGCCTCGGCGCGGGCGCCTTCGTCGACGTCTCGAGCGTGGCCGGGCTCGATCAGGCCGACGATTCGCGCGCGGCGGCGCGCGTGGACTGGGACGGGGACGGAAACGAGGACCTGCTCGTCACCAACCGCACGGCGCCCATGCTGCGGCTCCTGCGCAACGAGGGCGAGCCCGGCCGGCGCTGGATCGCGTTCACGCTGCGGAGCGAGCGCCCGGCCGTCGGCGCGCGCGTGCGCCTCGAGACCGCGTCCGGCAAGGTGCTCGTGCGCACGCTGCGCTGCGGCGAGGGCTACCTGGCGCAGTCCAGCGCGCGCCTGCACTTCGGCCTGGGAACCGAGACGGTGGCGCGCGTGGCGGTGCGCTGGCCCGACGGGACGAGCGAGGACTTCGGGAGTCCCGGCGCGGGCTCGGCCTACGCGCTGGCGCAGGGCAGCGGGCAGGCGCAGCCGCTGCCGGCGCGCACGACGCCTTCACGCCTGCGCTCCGGAGCCGCGGAGACCGCGCCACGCACCGACGCGGCGCGCACCGTGCTGCCGGCGCCGCTGCCCTTGCCACGGCTCGCGCTGGAGGCCTCGGATGGGCGTCCCGCCGCGCTGTTCGGGATCGGCATGCAGGGCGCGCGCGGGACGGGGCGGGCGCTCCTGCTCGTGTTGTGGTCGAGCTCCGCGGCGGCCTCGCGCGACGAGCTGGAGCGCTTCGCCGGCGCGCGCGAGGCGCTGGCGGGCGCCGAGCTCCAGGTCCTGGCCCTGGACGTGGATCCGCCCGCGGAGCGCGCGCGTGCCGCGGCCTGGCTCGCGCAGATCGACTGGCCCTTCGGTCACGGCTCGGCGGGCGAGGAGGCGCTCGCGATCCTCGAGCACGTGCAGGGCGCGCTGCACCAGGACGAACGCGCGCTGGCGCTCCCGGCCGGCTTCCTGGTCGATCCCGGCGGGCGGCTGGTGGCGACCTACCAGGGTCGCCTCGACCCCAGGGAGGTGCGCGCGGACCTCGCGCTCTTCGCGCTCACGCCCGAGGCGCGTCGCGACGCCAGCGTGCCCTTCGCCGGGCGCTGGATCGCGCCGCCGCCGGGTCCGTTCGACGAGACCGTCGCCGCGCGCCTGGCGGCCCATGGCCTCGAGCGTCCGGCCGCGGAGTACCGCCTGGCGCGCGTCGAGGTGCGCCAGCCCGCCAACGCCCAGCTGCTCTACGAGGCCGGCGTGAAGCACCAGCAGCAGGGTCGCTTCGCCGAGGCCGTGGCCAGCTATCGCCAGGCGCTCGCGCTCGATTCCGGGCACCTGCGCGCCGCCCAGAACCTCGGCGTGGCCCTGCACCAACTAGGGGACCTGTCCGCCGCGCTGGACGCCTACCGCCAGGCCCTCACGCTCGATCCCGGACACGCGCGCACGCGCTCGAACCTCGGGCACCTGTACCTGGACCTCGACGACCTCGCGAATGCGAAGAAGGAGCTCGCGGCCCTGCAGGCCCTGCAGAGCGAGCTCGCCCCCAAGCTCGAGGAACGCATCCGCGAGTTCGAGCAACGCTAGCAGGCCGGGCTAGAGCAGGGTCGGCGCGCGCCGGTGCGCCAGCCAGGCGGTGAGCGAGCCGGCCGCCTCGATCACCGAGTCCGGCTGCGCCGCGTCGAAGGCGCGGAAGCCTTCCAGCAGCTCGCGATCGTCGCCGGCCGAGAGGATCCGGTGTGCCAGCGCGAACAGGACGCTCTGCTCCCAGCGCGAGTGCTCGCGCTGGTGGCGGATGTAGTCGCGCGCCTGCAGGCCGACCTGGGCCAGTGAGCCCGGGTCGCCGTAGGCCGCGCCCTCGAGGTTGCCGCGCATCGCCGCCAGGCGCGCGCGATCCGCGTCGTGCTCGGCCAGGGCTTCCCTGGCGAGCGCCGCCTCCGCTCCCTGGGCGCGAGCCAGCAGGCACGGCAGGAACACGCGCTCCTCCTTCTCTTGGTGGCGACCGTCCACGTGCCGTTCGAAGAAGACCAGCAGGCGTTCCACGGCTTCGACGTCGATCTCGCCCTGCGCCTGCAGGGCGTCCAGTTCCTGCTCCAGATGGGTGAGCATGCGGGCGATCGCCTCGTGCTCACGCGCCATGACTCCGAGCGCTCTCATGGATCTCGTCCTCCTGCCGAAGTCTGCCCTCGGAAACGGCCCTCGGTCGGCTGATGCGCACCAGGGCCCGGCTGGCTGCGCAGGTGTACGTACGGCACGAACTTCACGGGGTGGCGCAAGGCCGAAGCGCCAGCCTCAAGCCGTCCCGCGCGCGGGTCCGATGTCTGGCGGTCCCGAAGTCGAGGCACCCCCCATGATCCTGGAAAAAGGCAACAAGATCCTCGTGTCCCACCGGCGCCTGTTCGAGGGCGACCACGCGCGCTTCTTCGTCGGCGTCGTCGAAGGCTACGAGCACGGCGTGCTGCGGGCCTGCGGCCACACCTGGATCCGCGACGGCTATCAGGGGCTCTTCCGGCGCAAGGAGGACGAGCGCACGAAGATCTTCGCGCTCTCGTCCGGCACCGTGATCGTCTACGTGCTCCCGAGCACGACGAACCTGGAGTCGCTGCGCTTCTGCAACGAGGCCGGCGACGTGTTCGTGCGCGACGACTTCGGGCTGTGCATGGACCTGGGCGAGCACGTGCTGCACGCGACGAGTCCGGTCCACTCCTACGAGGGGCCCGAGCTCTAATCTCTCCTCTGTCTCCGCAAGAGGCGGGCAGAGTGACACGGGTGCCAAGCGCGCTCCGCTCTCGCGCAGACAGCGGCGCGCCGTCACGGACAACCGGCCCTCGGCGGTAGCGCGTCGAACGGGAGGTCGCGTAGACTCCGGTTCCCCCTCGACCCTTCCGTGGTTCCATGAAATCCAGCCCCCTCCTCCTCGGCCTCGCGCTCGTCACGGCCTCCACGCTGCAGGCCCAGACGACCCCGACCTCCCCGCTCCGGCCCAGCGAGCTGAATGCGCCGCGGCTCGGCACCGACCGGCTGATGACCTCGGTGAACTCCCTGACCTTCGCGACGCACGCACCGGGCGACAAGGACCGCCTGTTCGTGGTCGAGAAGCGCGGCCGGATCATGATCCTGGACCTGAACACCCAGGTCCTGAGCGGCACGCCGTTCCTCGACATCGACAGCCGCGTGACGAACTCGATCGGCGGCTCGAGCGAGCTCGGACTGCTGTGCCTCGCGTTCCACCCCGACTACGCCAACAACGGGTTGTTCTATGTGCACTACAACAACCTGCTGAACGACACGATCATCGCCGAGTACGCCGTCACGGCCAATCCGGACGTGGCCGACTTCAACTCGGAACGCATCGTGCTGAACGTCGATCAGCCGCAGACCAACCACAACGGCGGCTGGATCGGCTTCAGCCCGCTGGACGGCTACCTCTACATCGGGCTGGGCGACGGTGGCAACTTCTGCGACACTGGCGCCGGGCACACGGCCGGCATCGGCAACGCGCAGGACATCACCAGCAACTTGCTGGGCAAGATGCTGCGCATCGACCCGCTCGGCGGCGTGCCCTACGGCATCCCGGCCACGAATCCGTTCGTGGGCATCGACGGCGACGACGAGATCTGGGCCTACGGACTGCGCAACCCCTGGCGCGCGAGCTTCGACAGCGCGACCGGCGACCTCTACATCGGCGACGTCGGCCAGGACATCCGCGAGGAGATCGACTTCCAGCCCGCCTCCAGCTTCGGCGGTGAGAACTACGGCTGGCGCTGCCGCGAGGGCAACGCCTGCAGCACCTCGGGCGCGAGCGGCTGCCCGGCCACGACCGGCTGCACCTGCCCCACCGTGCAGCCCAGCCTGACGCCGCCGGTGCACGAGTACGCGCACAACCCGCCGCCGGCTCCGGCGGCCTTCGTGTGCTCGGTGATCGGCGGCTACGCCTACCGCGGCGCGGCTCTCCCGCACCTGGCCGGGCACTACTTCCTGGCGGACTTCTGCGGCAACGCCATCTGGGGCTTCCGCATCCACAACGGGGCCAAGATCGGGTTCAAGAACTGGACCAGCCAGCTCACGCCCTCGCTCGACGGCTTCGCGATCAGCTCCATCCAGTCCTTCGGCGAGGACGCGAACGGCGAGCTGTACATCGTGAGCTCCGGCGCGATCTACAAGATCGTGCCGCGGCCCTGAGCCTGCGCACCGCGCGCGGCGCCCCGGAACCTCAGCCGCCGAGGATCTTGGCGATGGCGGCGCGCACGCCCTCGTCCTTCGGATCGAGCGCCTGGGCCTTCTTGGCCCAGGTCTTGGCGGCCTCGGCGTCGTCGAGCGCGTCGGAGAACCACACCGCGGCCGTGCCGTAGAGCGAGGCCGCGAGCTCCGTGTCCTTGAACTTGGCCCCGGTCTCGAACTCGGTCAGGGCGGAAACGGCGGCGCGCGCGCCGGCTTCGTCCTGGACCTGGGCGAACTTCAGGGCCACGGTGCGCTCGAGCAGACCCTGTTCGTTCTTGGGGTCGAGCTCGCGCACCATGCGCAGCGTGCGCTCGCCCGCGCGCCCGAGGTCGAGCAACAGCCCGACCGCGCGCAGCTTGCGCTCGGGCGAGTCGAAGGCGAAGGCGGCCTCGAGCGAGCCGGTGAGGCGCGCGCTGAAGGGCGATTCGCTGCCCAGCGATCGAGCCAGATCGGCCAGCTGGTCCCAGGCCGCGAGCTTGGCCTCGCCGCTGGCCCGCTCGAAGGCCGCCACGCGCGCCACGACGTCGGCCAGGGCCTGCTTGCCGGTCTTGCGCAGCTCGCCCAGGTGCTGGACGTAGGCCTCGGGGCCGCCCTGCCGGTAGCCCGTGCGCCCGTAGACCTCGCCCTTGGCGGTCATCAGGAGGATCGTCGGGTAGCCGTTGACGCCGTGCAGATCGCGGAGCTCGGAGTTGCGCTTGGGGTTCGGGACCTTGGCGCGCGCTTCCTGCCCGTTCGGGAAGTCGAGCGCGACCAGCACGAAGTCGCCCTTCACGCCCGCGGCGAAGGCTTCGTGGTCGAAGACTTCCTTGTTCAAGCGGATGCACCAGCCGCACCAATCGGAGCCCGTGAAGTCGACCAGCAGGTCCTTGCCGGCCTTCTCGGCCTCCTTCTGGGCCACGTCGAAGTCGGCGTGCCAGCTGGCGCCGCCCGCGGAGGCCAGGGCGGAGAGGAGCAGGCTGGCGGCGGCGGCGCGCAGGACGGGGATCGAGTGCTGCATGGTGTTCTCGGAGTCGGTCGGGAGGTCGCCCGACGGTTGGGTGCGTTCCGGGGCGGCCGGAACGGACTGAGGATGCTACGGAATCCGGGCGAAAGCGGGACGACGAAACCGGCCCGTGCTCAGACCGTGTAGATGCGGTGGCAGTCGTCGTGGTCGTCGATGGGCTCGAGGAAGCTCTCGAGCGCGAGGCGCTGCTCGGGCGTGAGCTGGGCCTTCTCCTTCGAGCGATAGCCCATCTCGGACTGCGTCACGGACCAGCCCGCGCTGCGCAGGGCGGCGGTGACCGAATCGAGGTCGGTCGGGGTCGTGAAGAAGCGCGCGCCGCTGCCCTCCTCGTTGCCCTCGAGCGCTTCGACGTCCTGGGCGCCGGCCTCGATCGCGACCGCCTCGAGGTCGAGCCCTGCGCTCGCGTGGGTGGCCTCGATCAGCCCCAGGTGGTCGAACAGGAACAGGACCTTGGCTCCGAAGCGCCCGTTCTTGAAGAGCGAACGCATGTCGGGCGCGGTGCGGTTGCGGTTGTCCGTCAGGCACTCGACGATCACCGGCACGTTCTGGGGCGACATGCCCTCGAAGGTGACGAGCTCGAAGTTCGTCGCCTCGCCGCCCTGGCCGCTGCCCTTCTTGATCGCGCGCGCGATCGTGTCGTTGGCCACGGACTGCTTGCGCGCGGCCTCGACCGCCACCGCCAGGCGCGCGTTCAGGGCCGGGTCGGGGGCGCCCAGCTTCGCGGCCATCGTGATCTCGCGCACGAGCTTGGAGGTGATCTTCGCGCGCTTGTTGGCGTTGATCTCACGCTTCTTCTGCAGCCACTGACGACCCATGAGACGAGGGAGGAGGGAATGGGGTGGGAACGGGCCCAATCTACCCTCTTGCCCTGGTCCCGGCCCCGCTTCGCCTCGCGCGCAACGGGCTACAGGCTCGGCAGGACGAAGCTCCCGCCGGGGCTGTTGCGGAGCAGCTGCACGCCGAGATCCGACCACGAGAGGAACAGCTGGCGCGTGCCCGAGAGCACCGAGGCGTACAGGGTTCCGTCGGGCGCGAGCGCGGTCGTCGGGCCGAAATTCCGCGGCGCGGTGCCGAGGATCGAACCGACGGCGGTGGGCACGGCCATGCGACCGAGCCATTCTCCGCCCGTCTGGAGCTCGAGGACCCCGCCGAACACGCCGCGCGAGGCCAGGCTGGATTCGCGCGAGACCCGCGTCCCGATCGGGAGCGGGAGCACCAGCGCGCCCGAACTGACCAAGGGCAGCTGGACGAGGTTGAGCGAGTCGTTGAGCGGATCGTCGACGCCCGGCGGGCGGATGACCTCGGCCACCAGGTGGTCCCCGGCGATGTCCAGCGAGTGCAGCGACTGCACGAGCCCGAGCGCGACTTGCATCGACCCCGACGCGTCGAACCTCAGGAGCCGTCCGCCGCTCCCGTCGTCGTGGGCGAGGAAGCTCGGCTGCGGGCCGTCGAGCTGGTACAGCCCGTTGGCCGTGTCGAGCGTGCCGTAGTCGAAGGGCGGCGCCAGGATGCCCGAGGTGTGCGACAGGTTGCTGGCCGCGAGGGCGCCGGGCGCGAGGTCGATGCGGAAGGCGTCCGCGCGCCGGATCCCGGCGTTGTCGCGACGGCCCACCACCGAGACCAGGGAGTCCGTGTCGAAGAAGGCGATCACGCCGGTGTCGTTGAGGGTCTCGTCGAAGTGCGCCGACCCGGTGAGCTGCAGGTCGGTGGGCCGCGGCCCCGGTCGCGTCTCGCGCGCGAAGAGCTCGCTGGACGAGCCCTCGCGACGCCAGGCGACCCACGAGCCATCGCTCGACAGCGCGAGGTGCGGGCCCGTCGCCGACTCGGGCAGGAAGCCGGCGCTCGGGATGCGCATGGGTGACGCGGAGACTTGCTGAGCGTCACCGGAGGCGCGCGCGATGAACACGAGCGCGCGGTTGATGCTGTCCCCGGCCAGGAAGGCCGCGGTGCTCCCGTCGGCGCTGGTCACCACGTCCGCGCCGAACATCACCACCGCGAACGGCATGGCTACCTTCCGCGTCAGCCCAGCGGGAGCGCGCGGGAAGCGATAGACGCCGCCCTCGGCGATGGCGATGCCGAAGCCCCCGAGAAGCGCCAGCCCGCCGCGCTTGAAGGCGCGCGGGGCGAGGTCCGGGGTGCGGTTGGTCACGCGCGCGGCGACCAGGTCGATCTCCCACAGGTCCCCGCCGGCCGCCTGGCTGCTGGCGAGCAGCACGGTGGCTCCGCTGGAGTCGACGGCCACGCGCCCGGGCAGCGGATCGTCGCTGGCGAGCGGGCCCGTGCCGGCCAGCTCGAAGACCGTGCGCGCCTCGCCGGTCGGATCCACCAGGAAGTACCCGAAGACCGCGCCTCCCGCGGCGGCGTCGCGGCGGTACTTGTACAGGGAGCCATGCTCGCCGGGCAGGACCAGGCGCCCGGCGCCCGGGATGTCCTCGAGGCGCGTCGTGCCCGGGAGGAGTTCGGTCAAGCGCGTGCGGCCGACCACGTCCGAAGCCAGGATCTGGATCCCTTGCAGCGAAGCTGGACGGGCGCCGCTCCTCAGGATCACGACGTTGCCGGTGGGCTGGCCGAAGTCCCGCTCGAAGACCGCGACCTGCGCATGCACGGCGCCGAAGGAGAAGGCGAGGAGCGCGAGCGAGGCTTGGATCTTCATCATGATGGCGAACCCAGGGCCGAGGGCACGCCCTAGGTTCGGCAGCCATCCTAGAAGCAAGTTCCTATCCAATGTTGTTCTTGCTGACCATTTTCGCCAGGATTCCGGATCTCGGACGCGTTTCTGACCGCGCGCGAACGAGCCCGCGCCCGAAAGGCCCCTAGCGGCGCTTCGGCCCGAGCCCGGCGGCGAAGCGCGGCACCAGATAGGTCTGCCAGAACGGGACCTGACCCGCGACGACCGTCTTGGCCCGATCCGGCGCCGGATCGAGCTCCCAGCCCACCGGCAGCGTGCGGTACCACAGCAGGAGGACCGGGTGCGGTCGGTCGAGGTCGTCGGATCCGATCTTCTCGTACAGGCTCGGATCGTCGAGCCAGGGCTCGAACAGGTGCCAGGGCGCGTTGGTCATGAACACGAGCCGGCCCTCCGGACCCAGGAGCTCGCGGCGGTACTCGCCCAGCGTCTCGGCGGCCGAGCGCAGCGTGAGCCCCCAGTAGTCGGTGTCGTAGCCGTGGCTCGCGCGCGCCAGTCCCCCGACGAGGGGATTGAAGTACGTGTACTCGTAGGGGTGCGAGCGCGCGTACCAGAGCACCGGCTCGGCCACCAGGGCGGCCAGCACTGCCCCGAGCGCGAGGCGGACCCCACGACCGAGGCGCGCGACGCGCGCGAACGCCGCGCTCCAGCCGGCCGCGGCCAGGGCCACGAGCGGGGGCAACAAGAACAGGAAGTGCCGGATCCCGTCGTAGATGGTGGCGTGCTGCAGGGTCGCGTAGCACGGCGGGAACAGCACGGCGAACACCACCAGGGCGCCGCGCGTCCATGCACCGCGCGCGCGCGTGAGCCAGGTCCCGGCGAACCCCACGGCCAGCCCTAGCCCGAGCAGGTCCGCCAGCGGGGTCGAGATCCCGAACCACACTGGCAGGTAGCTCGAGGGCAGCTCGTGGGCCGAGTAGTACGTGCCGCGGAAGAGCACGGATCCCGGCCAGGGATAGCTGTTCGTGCGCAGGAGCGTGTCCTTCAGGGTCGCGAGGGGTTCGACCAGGAGCCGCGGCCACAGCGCCAGCGTGACCACCGCCGCCACCGCCGTCGCCAGCGCGAAGCCGGCGGCGATGCGTGCTCCGTGGGCGCGCAGCCTGGCGCCCAGCGGACGCGCGCCGAACGCCCAGGCCGTGAGCGCCAGAGTGGCGTAGGGCCAGAGCAAGAGGCCGATCGCGCGCACCGACAGCGTCAGACCGGTCGCGAGCCCGAAGCGGAACCAGGCGCCGAGCCCGGCCTGCTCGGGCGCACCCACGATGCGGGCCAGGTAGTAGAGCGCCATCACGTGCAACGCTCCGGCCGGGATGTCCACCGGGTTGAACATCGCGTCGCCCGTCCAGCGCGGCGTCGTGGCCAGCAGCAGGGCAGCCACGAAGCCCGCCCAGGGTCCGGCCAGGAGGCGCGCGAGCCGCACCGTGTAGACGAACCCGAGCAGGGCGAACGCGACCGTGCCGAGGTGGCGCGCAGACGGCCAGGGCAGGGTCGGGAACAACCGCTCGGCGGCCGCGCCGACCAGGGCGTGGAACGAGCCGTAGTAGTTCGTCCAGTAGGTCGTGGCCCCGCGCTCCGCGCCCAGCGTGCGGTAGAAGTCGAGCGTCAGCTCGCCCGAGATGCGGTGCTCGAACTCGTCCCAGCTCGCGCCCGTCTGCAATGCGCCCACCACGCACAGGGCGAGGTACGCGAGACCCAGGACGAGCGTGGCGCGCCAGGCGCCGTCGAGTCGGGGCAGGACTCCGGGATCGGGCAGGCGTGCAGAGCCCATCGGGAATCGACTCGCTGGACGGAGAAGGCGCTGACGGCCTCGAGCCGGCACCCTACCACAACGATCCGGGCCTCGGCCCGGGGAGCGCCGCGCGTCGTACGCGGTCGGTGGGCGAGCCCGCGCTACCATGGGCGGGCCGCTTGGACCTCTCGCTCGTCATCCCCTGCTACAACGAGGCGCCACACCTCGCGGACAGCGTGAAGGCCCTGCGCGAGGTGCTCGATCCCCTGCGGCTCGAGTACGAGATCCTGTTCGTGGACGACGTGAGTCGGGACGAGACGCGCGCGGTGATCCGCGAGCTGTGCGCCTCCACGCCGCACTGTCGCTACGTCTTCCACGAGCACAACCGCGGCCGGGGCGGGGCCTTCAAGACGGGCTTCCAGGCCTCGACCGGGCGGGTGACGGGGTTCATCGACATCGATCTCGAGGTCCCCGCGCATTTCATCCCGCCGCTCGTGAACCTGATCGAGGGTCACGGCGTCGACGTGGCGACCGGCCATCGCCACTACCTGATGCGTCAGACGCATGCCGCGCACCGCATCGTGCTGTCGTTCGGCTATCGCCTGCTGCTGCGCGTCGGCCTCGGGCTGCGCGCCAGGGACAGCGAGACGGGCTGCAAGTTCTTCAAGCGCGCGACGGCCGGCGCGGTCGTGCTGGGTAGCGAATCGGACGGCTGGTTCTGGGACACCGAGGTCATGGCGCGGGCCGAGCTGTCCGAGCTCGAGGTCCGCGAGCTGCCGGTGCTGTTCCTGCGTCGCTGGGACAAGCAGTCCACCGTGCGGCTGTGGCACGACATCTCGGCCTACCTGGTGGCCCTGCACCGCTTCCGCGGCCGGATCGGGCTCTCGTACCTCGGGAAGTCACCGGTCTACTGGAGCGCGCAGGGCTTCGACCTCTTCATGCGCCTGGCCTACGGCAAGGAGACCCAGGCCATCCAGGCCGCCGTGGCCGAGCGCGTCCCGGCCGGCGCCAGCGTGGTGGACGTGTGCTGCGGCACGGCGCGGCTGTATCGCGACCACCTCGCGGCCAAGGGCTGCGCGTACCTCGGACTCGACTTCAACAGCCACTTCGTCTTCCACGTGCGCAAGCACGGCGCGCGCGCGCGCTTCTTCGACGTCCTGAAGGACTCCGTGCCGCCGGCCGAGTACGTCACGATGGTCTCGAGCCTGTATCACTTCCGGCGCCAGGCCGCCGGAGTGCTCACGCGCCTGCGCTCGGCCGCGAGCCGCGGCGTGATCGTGAGCGAGCCGGTGCGCAACTTCGCGGGCAAGGACACGTTCGTCTCGCGCCTGGCCGCACGCCTCAGCCACCCGGGCGTGGGCGATTCCACCGAGCGCTTCACGCTGGAGGAGTTCCGCGCCCTGGCGACGGCCCAGGGCGCGAGCGAGTTCGTCTACCACGAGGGCGCGCACAACGCCGTGGCGGTCTTCCCGCCGGCGGGCTAGCCAGGAACCCGTCCCGCTATTCCTGTCTCGCCCTCTCCTTCCTGCGCGGTTCCGCGCTTCCATCTCGGAGATCTGCCGCGGGTGAGCGAGCCCGGGGTTCCAGGCGCGGGTGCTGCGGCGCGGTCTGCATCCGATCCGCGCGCGAGAACGTAGGGTCTCGCATGCAACAGCCCGCGCCCAGGCCGTCCGTCCCAGGACCTCGTCCGAGGGCCTCGCGGAGGCTGTTCGCGTCACTGCTGGCCGTCCTCGCCACGGCGATGGCGCTCGGCCCCAGCTGCCGCTCGATGCCCAAGCAGGAGGTGGACGAGGGGCTCCTGGCCCTCGCCAAGAACGCCCCCCTGCGAGGCCGGATGCAGACCCTCGAGCACGAGCTCGTGCTCGAGGGCGAGACGATCGCGGCGCAGTACCGCTACTTCCGCGCCGGGACGAGCGGGCCCGGACGGCCCGTGGTCGTGCTCGTGCACGGGACCCCGCACTCGCTCGTGACCTGGAGCGAGGTCGTGTTCGGGCCCGGCGGCCTGGCGGAGAGCTGCGATGTGCTGGCGCTCGACGTCGTCGGCCACGGAGCGACGCGCACCGAGTTGGACTCCTACTCGTTCGCGCGCTGCGCGCGCTGGGTGGAGGGCTTCCTGGAGGCGCTCGACCTGCGCGAGGTGACCCTGGTGGGCAACAGTTATGGCGGGGAGTTCGTGTGGCGCGCGGCCCTCGATCGGCCGGAGCGGGTGGCCCGCATCGCGCTCATGAGCAGCTCCGGCTTCGCGCGCCGCGACGACGAGTGGCTGCCGGAGGAGCTGCAGATGCGCGCGCGCTCCCTGGCCAAGCTCGGCTGGCTGCTCAATTCTCGCGAACGCGTGCGCACCGCGCTGCAGCCGCACTTCCAGCAGCCGGTCGACGACGAGCGCCTCGAGGAGGTCTACCTGGTGTGCTCGAACGCCGACAACTGGCACTGCATGATCGACCTCGCGCGCGATGAGAACGGCGCGCGCAGCACCGAGCTCGCCGGGCTGCGCCAGCCGGCTCTGCTCTTGTGGGGCGAACGCGACGTCGCCTACCGGCCGGAGCGCTTCGGTCAGCTGTTCGCCGAGACCATCCCGCAGGCGCGACTCGTGCTCGTGCCGGGCGCCGGTCACTACCCACAGGAAGAACAGCCGGCCTTCGTGGCGCAGGCGCTGGCGGCCTTCGCGCGCGGGGAATGAGCCCCGTGCTCGTGGCCCTGTTGCTGTCCTGCGCCGGCGGTGAAGTCCCGCCGCGCGAAGCCAGCTGGGACGAGATGCGCCGCGCGTGCTTCGATACGCGCTGGATCCTGCCCGGCGACCTGGCCTTGGCCGAACGCGAGCGCGGGCTCGCCTGGCTGCTCGAGGACGAGCTCCCCCGTCGCGCGACGCTGGTGGTCGCGCCGAACGCGCTGGATCCTGGCGTGCCGCGCTGCTTCGGCGACCTGCTCGCGCTGGCTCGCGCTGCCAGTCCAGATGAAATCGAGCGGCTGCTGGTGCGGGTTCGCCAGGCGCAGCCCGCGCTGTGGTACGAACTCGAACCGTTCGCCAAGGAGCTGCTGCGCGACGAGCGCCTGCGCTCGTCGAAGTGGGATCCAGAGGACGACGTCGGCAACGATGGGATGCTACTGGCGCGGCCTCTGACCCTGGCGCGACGGACGGAAGGGCCGTGGCGGACGCTGACGGGCTCGCGCCTCGTGCAGCAGGGCGCTGCGCTGGTCCACGCAGACCTCGAGGCGATCAAGGAAGCCGAGAACGATTTCACGCGCTACGGCGCGCGTCCGGGCACGAGCTACGAACGCATCTTCGCGCGCGACGAGAGCTACTTGCGCGGCCTGGACGGGCGCGGGCACAGCTTCGCGGCCCTGGCGGTGTTCTTCGAGAGCGACCTGCCGTTCCCCTTCGGAACCTACACCTGCGATCTGCGCATCCTGAACCGCGTGCGCGAAGACGGGCGCCTCGTGTGCGACATCGTCTCGACCAGCCCCGACTTCCACTGGATGGTCGGGCGCGACCTGTTCGTTCCCGTGCACGCGAGCGATGGCGTCTGGCAGGGCACCCTGGTCGTGCGCCTGTTCGGTTTCGACCTGCGCAACGTGCCCGACGGCGACGACGCGCGACGCACCGGCCTGCGCACCAGCCTGGGCAGCCTGAAGCGTGAGGGCGAGGAGCGCTTTCGCGCCTACGGCGGCGCGCCGCGCACGCTCGCGGGCAGCGTGCCGCCGTTCGTCGTACGCTCGGGGCCCTAGGCAAGGAACTCTTCTCCCTTCCTCCCTCCGTGGAGAGGAAGGGAGAGGCGAGGCCAGGCGAGCCCGCCCCGAGCAGGCGCAAGGCCGCGCGAGTGGGTCTAGTGTGCGGCCGGTTCGGCGGCTTCGACCGCGATCTTGGCGCTCTTGATCTCGAGCGGCTTGGTGGTCTGTCCGCTGCCGCTGCCGGCCTTCTCCAGCTTCTTCAGGTTGTCGAGGCCCTCGACGACCTCGCCGAAGATGGTGTGCTTGCCGTCGAGGTGCGGAGTGGGCACGAAGGTCAGGAAGAACTGGCTGCCGTCGGTGCCCGGGCCCGCGTTGGCCATCGAGAGCATGCCGGGCTTGGTGTGCTTGACGGTGGGCGAGAACTCGCCCGCGTACTTGTAGCCCGGGCCGCCGGTGCCGGTGCCGAGCGGGCAGCCGCCCTGGGCCATGAAGCCGGGGATGACGCGGTGGAACTTCAGGCCGTCGTAGAAGCCGAGCTCGGTCAGGTAGATCGTGCTCGAGACGTGCATCGGCGCGACCTCGGGCATCAGGCGCACCTTGATCGGGCCCTCGGTCGTGTCGAGCAGCCAGAAGTACTTGCGCGCCGGGTCGAAGGCGAGCTTCGGCGGCATCGGCAGGGAGGTCTTCCAGTCCTTGGCGGCCTTGTCGACGGTCTGCTTGGCGATGAACTCACGCATGCTCGCCAGCGCGTCGACCGGCGTCGTGGCCGCGCTCGGCGTGCTGGCCTGCGCGCCCGTCTTCTCCTGCGCCTGCACGGCTTCCTTGGCCTTCGGCGGCGTCTCCTGGGCTCCGGAATCGCACGCGAGCAGCGCGACGGCGGTCAGACACGAGGTGAGCGAGAGCAGGATCGTTCGGGACATGGGTCGGAACTCGAAGGACGGGGGAGGGGGAGGGAGGCCCGCGCCGGGACACGCGTCCCGAACGGGCCCGTAGGATAGGGCGCGATCCGCGGCGGGGCCACGGACGCCGTCCTCTAGTAGCGCCGTTCGATCTTCGCCCCGGTGTAGAAGCGCGCCACGATCGCCTCGGGCGAGGCGCCCTGCCGGGCGAGCTGCCAGGCGCTGACCTGGCTCAGGCCACAGCCGTGGCCGAAGCCGCGCCCCTCGAGCACGAGATAGCCCGGGGCCTTCGCGGCGATCACGCAGCGATCCCACAGGAGCGAGCGCACGCGCACCGGCCCCAGAGCCAGGCGGAAATCGGTCGCGGCCAGGGTGGTGAAGCGCGTCTTGTCGTCGAGGCGGTGGCGGATGCTCACGCTGGCGACGCGCCCGGAGTCGGCGTGGCGCTCGTGGATCGAGACGGCCTCGACCACGCCGAAGACGGGCCGAGCGCTGGAGCCGGCCGACCAGCTCGCGAGCGCCTGCGTGACCTCGGGCAGGGGCAAGTCGAGCTTCCAGGAGCCGTGCGAAGCGGCGAGGTCGAGTCCCAGCGCTCCCGGCAGGGCCGCGTCGTCCTGCACCACCGGCATGGCCGCCGCGATGGGCGTCTTGCCGTCCGGCGCGAGCACGCCGGGCTTGACGCGCGCGAAGGATTCGGTGCGTCCGCCCGAGCTGGCGTGGAACAGCGCCAGCACCGGGAAGCCCTGCAGCACCAGCACCTCGCCGCGCGTCGAGGCGATGGCCGCCGCGACGCTGGCGTTGCTCGCGCTCCAGCCGTGGTAGGCCATGTCCACGCCGAAGTGCCAGTGCAGCTGCCACGCGCGCTCGCTGCGCTCCATCCAGCGCGCCGCCGCGTAGCTGCGCGCGACGATGGCCTGGGCCGCGAGCGCGGCGGCCGGCCACTTCGGGTTCATCTCGGCCCCCACCACGCTGGCGAGGTAGTCCTCCATGGGCACGCGCTCGACGACCTCGAGCACGCCGGCGTTCGCCTGCAGCACGAGGTCGCCCGCCAGCCGCAGGCGCCGCGGCTGGCCGAACTCCGGCAGCGCGTCGAGCGCGAACACCGGACGCCCGCCGCTCCTCAGCACGCCCGCCGAGCGCGCGGCGAGGCTGCCGATGCGCCAGCCGCCATCCTGGGCCTCGACCACGAGCGTGCCCGGACCGACGCGGGTCGCCTTGCCGTCGACCTCGAGCGGCAGCGCCGAATCGAGCTGGATCTCCACCCGCGGCGCGCGCGCCAGCAGCACCGAGAGCAGCGGCTCGTGATCGAAGCGCACCGCCGGAACGGCGGCCGGGGCCGGTTGCGCGGGTCCGGCCGCGGGCGGCACGCGCTCGGGCCGCGGGTCGGACCTGGGCGCGTGCACGGGTCCCGCGCCGGACGCGAGGCAGGCCGCCAGCCCCGAACCGAGCAGGGCGAGGATCCGGGCGCGGAGGGCGGGCTTCATGCTGGACCCGCGGGGCGACGTGCGCGCGTGGCGAGCGGCGCGCATCCTCTCGATGGGCGGCGCCCGAGTCCAGCACCGCGCGCGCCAGCAGGTATCCTGTGCGCTCACTGGCCCGACTGCCCCGCCGGGACCTCGCCATGCTCGTCGCTGCCCTGCTGTGCGCCCGGACCGCCGGGCGCGGCGTCGTTCGCGCGGGGCTCCTGGGCGTGCTGCTGTGCGCCTGCACCCGTCAGGACGGCGGCGACCCGGCGGCACCGCGCGAGCGGACGGCGCCCGGGACGACGCCCGAGACCGCGCCCGAAACCGTGCCTGAAAACGCGCGCGACGAGGCGCGGGCGCTCGCGGCCATCGAGGCCGGCGGAACCTGGCTCGCGCGCGGGGAAATGGCCGACGCCGAACGGGAGTTCGAGCGCGCGCTCGAGTTCGATCCGCTCTCGGCGACGGCCCACTTCTGCCTCGGACGCCTGCGCGTGCAGCGTTCCACGCGCGTGGTCGACGCGACCGAGACGCCCTTCGCGCGGCGCGACCTGGAGCGATTGGAGCTGGGCATCGCCTCGCTCGCGCGCGCGGTGGAGCTCGCCCCGACCCGGGCCGAGTACTGGCTCTGGCTCGGGCAGGCCTACCAGCAGGCCGAGGACCTCGCCAACGCGCGACGCTGCCTCGAGCAGGCCATCGCGCTCGACCCGCAGGAGCCCGACGCCTACCTTCACCTCGGGACGGTCTACCTCGCCCAGTCCGAGAACCAGCGCGCCCGGGCCACCCTCGAGCGCGCGCTCGCGCTCGCTCCGCGGAATCCGAACAGCGCCTTCCAGCTGGGTCAGGTGCTCGAGGTGCTGCGCGACTTCCCGGCCGCGCGCCAGGCCTACGAGCGGGCCATCGCCAACAACCCGACCCAGCCCGAGTTCTACCGCAAGCTGCTGGCCGTGCTCGAGCGCCTGGGCGACGCGCCGGCGCTGGCCGAGACCGAGCGCGAGCTCGCGACCTGGGTGGCGTACGACGAGCGACTCGAGCGGCGTCAGCGCGCCGCGGACGCGAACCCGCGCGACCCGGCCGCCCTGCGCCGGCTGGGCGAGCTGTACCTCGAGAGCGAGCGCTGGCGCGCGGCGGCGGACTGGTGCACGCGCGCGGTGCGCATCGATCCGCAGGACGCCCAGGCCCACCTGTGCTGCGCGCGCGCGCGGCGCCGGCTGAAGCAGTACGCAGAGGCCGAGCAGCACCTGCGCCAGGCCGAGTCCCTCGCGCCGGGGTGGCTCGATCCACGGCTCGAGCTCGTGCGGCTCTTCGCCGAGACGAACGCCGAGGCGGAGCTCGCGCAGGTCCTGGCCCAGGTGGAGAGCACCGCCAGGGCGGACGGGGCCAGCCTTTTCGAGCTCGGAGTCGTCTGCCGCGAGGTGGCGCGGGGCGACGACGCGGCGCGGCTGTTCGAGCAGGCCAGAGCCCTCGGGGTGACGGAGGCGCGCGCGGCCGAGACCCCCGAAACCGACGGGCCCCCTGGCGACCGCTAGGCCCGAGCGTCAACAATCTGTATGTGAGGCCCTCCTGCTGGTTCCGCCTGCTCGCGTGCGCCGCGCTGGTCGGGGCGAGCTGCGGGAACGAGCGCGATGAGGAGCGCGGACCGAGCGCGACGACCCCGACCGGGACGGCGCTGGTCGTGACCGCGGCCGACGCGCCGCAGCGCGGCTACTCCGACGACGGACCGTATCGCTTCCGCGACGCGACGCGCGCGGCCGGCCTGGCCGGGTTCACGCAGGTCAACGGGTCGGCCGAGAAGCGCTACCTGGTCGAGTCCGTGGGCGGCGGCTGCGCCCTCTTCGACGCGGACCAGGACGGTGACCTGGACGCCTACCTCACCAACGGCGGGCTGCTGCGCCAGGCGGAGGAGGCCAACCCGTCCGACGCGCTGTTCCTGAACGACGGGCGCGGGCGCTTCGAGGACGGCTCGCGCGCGGCCGGCATCGACGAGCGCCGCTGGACCAACGGCGTGCGCGTGTGCGACCTGGACGGCGACGGCTGGAGCGACCTCTACCTCACCAACTTCGGCCGCAACACGCTGTACCTGGCCGACGGGCGCGGGGGCTTCGTCGACAAGACGGAAGCGACGGGCCTCGCGGACCGCAGCTGGAGCACGGGCGCCTCGTTCCTCGACTTCGACCGCGACGGCGACCTGGACCTGCAGGTGACCAACTACGTCGTCTTCCGCGAGGAGGACCTGCGCGATCCGCGCACGGAGGAGTACAAGGGCCTGGTGGTCCTGCGGGGACCGCGCGGGCTCGAGGGCGCGCCGGACCACTTCTACGTCAACCAGGGCGGGCTCGCGTTCGTCGAGAAGAGCGACGAGCTCGGGCTAGAGGAGACCGGCTACGGGTTCCAGAGCGTGGCCTTCGACTTCGACCTCGACGGCTGGCTCGACCTGTACGTGGCCAACGACATGGGCGCGAACGCCCTGTGGCACAACCTCGCCGGCCAGCGCTTCGAGGACCTCGGCCTGCGGCGTGGCGTGGCCTTCAGCCTGTCCGGCAAGCCCCAGGCCGGGATGGGCGTGGCGCTGGGCGACTTCGACGGCGACCTGCAGGCGGACCTCTACGTCACGAACTTCGCCGACGACTACGCGACCCTCTATCGCGGCGAGAGCGGCGGCTTCTTCCTCGACGTGACGCAGTCGCTCGGGCTGGCCGCGCCGACCCTGGACAAGCTCGGCTGGGGCACGGGCTTCGTCGACTTCGACCTGGACGGCGACGAGGAGCTCTACGCCGTCAACGGGCACGTCTACCCGCAGGTGGACGAGCGGCGGGTCGGGAGCGAGTACCGTCAGCCCGCGCAGCTGTTCGAGTTCGTCTCCGGACGCTTCCGCGAGCCCCCCGGGCGGGGCGGGCTCGCCTTCCAGACCAAGAGCGCCGCGCGCGGCTCGGCCACGGGCGACGTGGACGGCGACGGCGACCTCGACCTATTGATCGAGAACATCGACGGCCCGCCGCGCCTGCTGCTCAACGAGAGCGTCCACGGCGGCTCGGTCGAGGTGTTGCTGGTGGGCGCGGGCGCCAACCGCGACGCGCTCGGCGCGCGCGTGGTCGGGCGCGTGGGCGAGCGCCGCATGCTGCGCCTGGTGGGCGCGGCCACCGGTTTCCTGTCGAGCTCGGACCGCGTGCTGGTCTTCGGCCTCGGCGCGAGCGCCGGCCTGGAGGAGCTCGAGGTCACCTGGCCGAGCGGGCGCATCGAGCGCTTCCAGAATTGCCCGGCCGGCGCGCGGCTCTCGATCGTCGAGGACCCCGACGGCTCGCCGGCGCGGGTCTCGATCGCGCAGCGGAACTGAGGCCCTGCCCGGGAAGGCGGGACGGCTCTAACCGGTGGCGCGCGGTCGCCCCACGAAGGTGAGCCGGCCCCAGGCGATCTCCTCGCGCTCGGGCTCGAAGTGGGCCCGCAGGAGGGCGTGGATCGGAGCCGGCAGCGAGAGCCAGCGGTAATACGTCTCCTGCTCGCGCTCGATCATCACGGCCAGCGCGTCCAGCTTGTCCCACAGACGGCGGAGCGGACCCACGCGGCTGACGGCCAGCGCGAACGAGAGGAACGGCGTGCGCCAGGGCTCGACCAGCACGAAGCGCCCGTCGGGCCGCAGCACGCGGCGCACGCCCCGCAGCGTGCGCTCGAGGTCGGGCAGCGCGTCCGGCAGGTGGTGCAGCCCGCCCTGCACGATCACGACGTCCAGCGAGCGGTCCGGGAAGCGCAGGTCGCGCACGTCGCCGAGCACCAGCCGCGCGGGGCCCGCGTAGCTCCGCAGCAGGTCCTCGGAGAGGTCGACGCCGCACAGGCGCTCGAAGCCGAGCGCGTCGAGCGCCTTCAGGCCGTTGCCGCGCCCGCAGCACAGCTCGGCGATCTCGGCCGTGCGCCCCCAGTCGCGCGCTCCGATCGCGATCAGGCGCGCGCGGAACTTCTCGATCTCCTGGGCGGGAGTCTCGAAGCGCCGGTAGGCCTGCTCCCAGACGGGATCGCAGCACGGCAGGCTGGGGTGCCAGCGTTCGATCGGCGGCAGCGCGCTCGGGCCCGACATGGGTCGGCACGCTACCGTGCGCGACGCCGGAGCGCCCGGCGGAGTCCGGACGCCGAGCGCGGGTCCAGCCCCCGACCTGGCCAGATTCGGCGGTTTTTTACGTCGATCCGGCGCCCGCCAGGGCCCTGGAGCCGCGTGGAGACCTTCGAGGAGGGGGCCAGGCCATGAGGAAGCTCGCGCTCGGGTTGTTCGTGCTGGCAGTCGCGTTCGTGGCGTTCGTCCGCTTCCAGGCGAGGGGCGGGGGGAAGGAGGCCCCCTCCTGGAAGGGCTGGCAGAACGCCCCGGGGCAGGGCGCGACGAGCGTGGCGCCGCTCGTCGAGGCCCGGGCCGAGGCCGCGCGCCCCGCCGCAGGCGGCCCGACCGCGGAGGCCTCGCTCCCGACCCGCGAGCGCCTGGAGCGCATGCCGCTGGCCGGCATCCTGCGCGGGTTCGAGGCGGGGAAGGAGGCCCGCCTCAGCTGGTCGGCGCTGCTCCCGGAGTTCGAGGGGCTGCAGGCGCCCAACGCGATCGACCTCGAGCGCCTGCGCGCGGCGACGGTCGCGACCACCAGCGACGCGAGCGGGCGGTTCGCCTTCGCGAGCGTCCCGCCCGGGGCGCTGGACGGCGGTTCCGTGGTCTGGATCACGCAGGCGGGGCGCGCGGCGAGCTCGGTGGCGCTCGACCCGAGCGCGGCTGGCTGGCGCTGGCCGGAGAACGCGGCGGGCGCCGCACGTCCCGCGGTGCGCGTCGTCGTGCGGCGGGCCGGCGAGCCCGTCGCGGGCGCGAGCGTGCGCCACACGCTGAGCTTCTGGGAAGCGGGCCAGAGCGAGGCGGAGCAGCGCCAGCGGCGCGTCTTCCTGCGCGAGGAGCGCACGGGGGCGGACGGCTCGGTACAGCTCGTCCCGGGCGCCGGCGTGAACCTGGTCTGCGCTTCGGCCGGCGAGGAGCGCGCGATCCCGTGGCTCGGCCAGCCAGAGCAGGACCCCCCGGAGGACATCGTGCTCGAGCTCTTGCCGACCCTGGCGGTCTCGGGGCGCGTGTGGGTGGACGACGCGGCGGAGCTCGGGGAGCTGCGCTACCTCGTCGGCTTCTTCAGCCGCGAGGACGGCTCGGACTTCCTGTGGAGCGGTACGACCCAGGGCGTGCGCTCCGACGGCAGCTTCGGTCCCGATCGCTGGCCGCGCGCCGAGCGCGCGCAGCTCTCGGTGTACGTCAGCGGCGGAGGGTTCGTCCCGGCCCAGGTCGTGGTCCCGAACCCGCCCGTCGGAGAGGGCGTGAGCGTCGAGCTCGAGACCCGGCGCGGCCTCCCGTTCGAGGTCGCCGTCTCGACGCCCGAGGGGCAGCCGCTCGAGGGTGCGCAGCTCGAGGCGTGGCACTGGAGCGAGGACCAGTGGCGACCGCTGGCCAGCGCGAGCACGGACACGGCCGGACGCGCGCACGTGTTCTCCGCCTCCGGCGAGCTGCGGGTGGAAGTGCGCAAGCAAGGCTTCACGACCTGGATGCTCCAGGACGACGCGCGCTCGATCGTGCCGCAGACCGCGGCGCCCCTGCGGGTGACGCTGCGACCGGCGGGCGTGGTCACGGGCTGGGTCCACGCCGGCAGCGACCCGATCGAGCGTTTCTCGATCCTGGCCTGGAACGACGACCGGTCGTTCTGCCCGATGCTCGAGTTCGAGGACGAGGAGGGCGCCTTCCGGCTCGAGGGCGTGCCGAAGGGCGTCACGGTCCGCCTGTGCGCCTTCTCCGACACGCTCCCGCAATCGCGGACCGAGACCTTCGTGCTGGCGCAGGAGTCGCTCGAACTGGAGCTCGAGCTGCCGAAGCCGCGCAAGGCGCGGGGACGCGTGCTCGACTCCGTCACGCGCGAGCCCGTGCCCGGCGCCCGGATCCAGCACCTCTTGACCGGCATGGAGGGGCTGGCGGGCTTCCGCGGGCAGGAGATGGCCGTGCAGGCGGACGGGCGCTTCGAGCTCGACGGCTTCTTCCCGGGGCGCGGCGGCTTCGCTTGCTCCGCGCAGGGCTACGAGGATCTCTTCTACAGCACGCGCGAGGACGACACCGACGTCATCGACGTCGGTCTCTTGGCCCTGAATCCGCTGGCCGTGCTCGAGGTCGAGGTGCACGAGGCCGGGGTCGGCGACTTCAGCGCCTATCGGGCGTGGAACCGCTCGAACGCGGAGCGCACGCCCCTGCCGCTCGCGAGCGACGGCACGCTGGAGCTGCCCTCGCGCAGCGGGCACTACCAGCTCAACGTCGTCCGTCCGGACGGCGACGTGACGTGCGCGATCGGCAACCTGCTGCCCGGCGAGCACGAGCGGGTCGTGCTCGACCTCTCCGGCGGGATCGAACTCGCCGTCCAGCTCGAGCCGCCGCCGGCGCGGGTCGAGACCTGGAGCCTGTGCGCCTTCACCCGCGCGCGGGATTCGGAGCACCGGACCCAGTCCCGCTGGTCCGAGGAGCGTCGGGCCTTCGTGCTGCGTCCGCTGTGCCCGGGTGATGCCGTGCTCGAACTCCGCGACGCGGAAGGGAGGCGGCTCGCGCTGCGCGCGCTGCGGCTCTCGGACGCGCCGCAGCAGTCGTTCACCCTGCCGCTGGGGGGCGAGCGGCGCCGCCTACGCCTGGAGGACGGCCGCGGACGCCCGTGGGCCTCGCGCCCGGTGACCGTGGCCCTGGAAGATTCGAGCGGCTGGTCCGCGATCCTCGAGAGCGATGCGCAGGGCGAGATCGAGCTCGGCCCGCTCGATGCGCGCCGCGTCGTGCTCTCGGTCCGGCTCGCCAACGAGTCGATCGCGTACGGGCTCGCGCTGGACCTGGAACCCGATCCGACGCGCACGACCGTGGTCCGGATCGACGTCGGACCGCGCTCGCTGCTGCGACTGACGGAGCTCGGGACCCCCGTACCGGGACTGGGCGTGTACTACGCCTACGAGAATGGGCCGCGCCTGCTGCAGTTCGGCTACATCTCCGACGAAGCCGGGCTGGTGCGCGGCCCATTCCTCGGCCCGGGCGTGTACACGCTGTACCCGAACCACCGGGACTACTGGCCCACGCTGGACACGCTCACGCCCCGTGACTCACCCGAGCCGCTGGGCATCGAGCTGTACAGTCGCAGCACGCTCGCGCTCGAGCTCACGACCCTGGCCGGCCAGCCCATCGCGGGGGCACGACTCGCGCTCGAGCACAGGCAGCTCGGCGAGCGTGCCGACGCCTGGCTCGCTTCGGGCGCGATCCGTTGCCCGCTGGGGCTCGTCACCGATGCCGCCGGCCGCCTGGAGCTGGCGGGCATCCCGCGTGGGGACTACGCCTGGAGCTGCCTCACGCCCGACGGCGCCGAGGCCGCCGGCACGCTCCGGCTCGCGCCGCGCGAGAATCGGGTGCTCTCCATCCGCGTCGGGGAGTGAGGGCGCGGGGCGGAACGAAAGCGCGCCCTGGAAGAGGCGACTCCTCCAGGGCGCGCAGGAGCGGACCGGTTGGTCAGAAGCCGAGGACCAGATCGATCGCGTTCGAGAGCGAGGCCCGCTTCAGGTGCCGGGGTCCGCTCGGCGTCGAGGTGACGATGCTCTGGGCGTAGGCGTGCAGTCCGAGCAGCGCCATGTCGCTCGGGACCTGCCAGGTGAACAGCTCCGTGGAACCCGAGTGTGCCCGAGTCTCGCTGTGCAGGAGCGCCCCGGTGATCAACAGCTCACCCGAGAGCGTCGTGAGAGAGGTGGGGCTGCGTCGCACGATCAGGCGTGCCAGGCCCGAGCCCATGCCCGAGCAATCCAGGTTGGTGGCCCAGGTGCCGCCCAGGATGGGCAGCGAGGCGTTCGCGAAGTTCATGGGGTTCATGCCATGTCCATTGCGGATGGAGGCGGACGCGCGCGGCAGTCCCAGGTCGGACGAGCACACGCTCAGATCGTCGATACTGCCCGAGCCACCCATGTGGAAGTCGATGTTGACGACCTTGACCGGGTCGAAGCCGGCGTCCTCGGAGGCCGTCGCGACCGAGGCGAAGCCCGGCTGCGGCGCCAGCGCCGTCAGATCGAGCGTGCCCTGTCCGGGTTGCGCCAGCAGGATGTCCCCCGTCCAGTTGGCGGGCACGGCATAGGTGCGCTTCTTGCCACCCACGTCCGTCAGCACCACCGAGTTGGCGGGACCGGCGTCGATGTCGATCAGACGCACCGACATGGCTTCCACCGCCGGATCGAAGGCGAAGCTCAGCGTGCCGCCGTCCTCGTCGTCGTTGGGCCGCGGGAAGATGTCGTTGCCATCGGGCGGGAAGTTCTCGGTCTGCAGGATGAGGATGTTGCCCGAGCCCACCAGCAGGTCACGGTCCTGGCTCGGATCGTTGGGGCCGCCCGGGGTCGAGTCGAAGATCCCGGCGCCGGCGTTGGGGCCCGAGCTCGTGATCGTCACGAGGTTCCCGAACTCCGTGTTGATGTGCTGACCGTTCACCAAGGGGGTCGTGAAGTCGTCTTCCGTCTCGAAGTCGTAGTTGTGGCAGGCCGCGATCCACTGCTTGGTGACCTGGTCGCACTGCACGACCATGGCGTTGTCGGTGAAGCAGCCCTCGATCGTGTCGATCCCGACCACCGGGCTCGAGTAGGTGTAGAAGGCCTGGCCGTTGACGTCGGTCACGTCCATGCCCATCGCGCCCGTGTTCGGGCCGGCGATCACGTTGAAGGTCACGGTCGTGCCGACCACCGGGTCCCCCATGCTGTCGGCCACGGTCGCGGTGACGGTGTGGTTCGTCCCGATCACGTTGATGGCGTTGAGCGGCGTGAGCACGATGCCCTGGACGATGATGACCTCGAGGCCGCCGATGGCACTCGGGTTCCCGGTGCTGTTGTTGGTGGCCAGCACGTCCAGGAAGCCCGGGAACGTGAGGTATTCGTCGTGCCAGCAACACACGTCGAGGTTCGTGTTGGTGATGCCGATCGCGAGCCCCTCGGCCGTGGCCGTGACGTCCTGGTACTGGGCGGGGAAGTTGAAGGTGAACGACCCGATCGAGCCCAGGTAGCCGTAGGGCGTCGGCAGGGTCTCTTGCGAGGTGCAGAAGAGCCCTCCGCCGCCGTTGACGTGCGTGGCGATGTCGGCCGAACGCGCGTTGAGCGCGTTGCTCTCGGCGTCCGTGAGGCCACCGCCGGGCGTCTGGTGCACCGAGCTCGCGATCGCGACGACCGCAAAGCCCGCGAAGGACTGGGCGCCGATGGCCGCGGCGCCGTTCACGAAGGTGACCGACTCGCTCACGCCCGTGCCGATCGCGTTCCAGAACACCGTGACGTCGTCGTTGACGTTCTTGCCGCCACCGATGACGAGCAGACCGGATCCGCCGTTGTTGACGTTGGGCAGGATCCCGTTCCCGATGACGTCGATGTAGGGCGTCTTGCCCCCGTGGGCGGAGCCGACGCCGTTCCCGTCCTCCGCATCGATGCCCATCAGGATCACCGGGCCCTGGGCGAATGCGGGCAACGCAAAGGCCAGCAGGGCAGCAGCAACAAGGCGCATGTTCCGAAGCATGTTCCCCTCCGAATCGTGAGTGTGTGTTGTCGTGGGTGTGGTTCCAGTTGGAGCGATCCAGGGAAGCGTCGGAACCCTGGCCCTCGATCCATGCCGTGGGCCGCGACCTCCACTTCGAAGGCGGTCCGCCTGGCGCGGGCCGGTCCTCCACCGCCCTGTCCTCCGCGCACGATCATGCACGGACCCGGCAAGCCGTCAAGGTGTGCCCCTGCAACCCGGCCCCCGGCGAAGGGGTCGAAGAATGGGCGGGGAGGGCGGCTAGGTAATCTCCCCTAGCGGCCGCTCATCCTGCGGCTGAGGAAGGCCGCCCAGGCCTCAGCTGATCGGCAGAGCCTGCCCGGCGCGCACCAGCAGGCTCTTCTCGCTCCACAGGCCGAGCAGCGCCAGGCCGCCCGCGATCTGGCCGGCGATACCGGCGCCGAGCACGAGCAGCACGAGCGGCGCGATCATCCCGACCAGGAGGCCGAGGAAGGCGTGCTCCAGGGCGTAGGGCCCCTTCTTGATCAGCGCCAGCGTGCGCGCGTACTCGGCCTCACGGCCCTTGGGCGCGAGACGGGCCTCGAAGACCGTGTAGAAGAGCAACAGGCCGAGACTGACCATCAGCGTTCCGCTCAGACCGATGCGCTGCTCTTCTTCGAGCGGAAAGAGCGGCCCGATCACGGTGAGCAGCGCCGCGCCCGCGGCCACGGCCTGCAGCACGAGCCGCAGCCAGAGCCCCTGCTGCATCCACAGCACGCGCCCCTTGGCCTGCCCGAAGAGCCAGCCGGTGTAGGCCGCCGAGAGCGCCGCGGCCAGCACGGTCGGCAGCGAGAACACGAACCCCAGCGTGATCGGCTCGACCTCGAGCCAGTTCCAGACGAACGCGAACGAGAGCAGCGCTCCGTACGCCATCAGCGCGTACGTCCCTCGCACCAGCCACGACTTGGTGTTGGGACGCGTCAGGATGAGATAGAAGCGCTCGGGGCGCTTGAGGTCGGCGACGAGCAAGACCGAGGTGAGCGCCAGGAAGAAGAGCCCGAGGGCCGGGATCCCGAGCGCGAGCGCGCGCTGGTGCGGTGCGCCCTGGAGCTGCCAGATGCCGCTCGCGATCGCGGCCAGGAACACCCCACCCGCCAGGGCCTTCGTCAGCAGGTAGGCCGCGATCTTCCAGCCCCACAGCGGCGGGTGCGCGACGTCGTAGGTCGTCTTGGCCCGCGCCTGGGTCTCGAGGGCGTCCTGGAGCTCCGGCGCCAGCATCTGGAGCGCATCGAACTCGCGCGGCGCCATGGGCACCTCCGGGTGACGCGCGGCCCACAGGTGCCCGCCCGCGTCGCTGGTCCGCAGCGGATCGATCCCGGCCGGCGCGACCTCGCGGTAGAGCACGTTGGGCCCGGTCCCGGCCTCGCTCTTGCGCGCGCTCAGCTCGAACTCGCGCTTGAGGCGCGACACGCGGCTCTCGGGGTCGTGGAAGTCGCCCGGGATGATGGCCTCGGTCGGACACACCACCGCGCAGGCCGGCGCCAGGCCCTGCTCGGTGCGGTGCGCGCAGAAGTGGCACTTCTCGGCCGTGCCCTTGGTGGGGTTGATGTACAGCGCGTCGTACGGACAGCCCTGCATGCAGCTCTTGCAGCCGATGCAGGCCTTCGGGTTCACGTCGACGATGCCGTCCGGCCGCTTCACCAGCGCACCGGTCGGACAGATCGTCACGCACGGCGCGGCCGTGCACTGGTTGCAGCGCAACACCGCGAACGAGCGCTTGACCTCGGGGAACTCGCCGGCCTCGGTGTACTTGACCCAGGTCCGGAAGCTCCCCACCGGCACCTGGTTCTCGCTCTTGCACGCGACCGTGCAGGCGTGGCACCCGATGCACTTCGAATGATCGATGACGAAGCCGAGTTGCACGCAGGGGGAGCGGGGACCGCGGCGCGGATCCTAGGAAAGGGCGGAGGCCAGGGCCAGCGCGCGGCGGCGGGCCCCGTCCGTTCTCGTTCCCGACGACGCCGTGGTCTCAGCGCGCGGAGCGCCGTCCGTCGCGCGTGGTGCGCAGCGCCATCACGATCTGGTCCAGCTGCCGCGCCTGACGCTGGAAGCTGCGCGCTGCGGGCCCGTCCGCGTACTTCGCCACCGTGCCCCAGAACTCGGCCTCCGCGGCCAGCCCCAGCTCGAGCTTGCGCGGGTCGTGCTCGCGCACCATGCGTTCGCCCTCGGCGATCATCGCCAGCGCCTCCTCGTCGCTGGTGAACTTGCGCGCGCGAGAGAGGTAGCCCAGCACCGCATCGCCGTCGCCGGTGTAGTGCGCCTGGAACACGAGCGCGCCCAGGGCCGCGGCCTTGACGTCGAGGGAGGCGTCCTCATGCAGGCGTTGCTCGAGCCACTCGCGCGTGTCGTCGGCCGGTTGCATCGCGGCCAGCTGCACCGCCTCGGCCCGCACGCGCGCGTCCGCGTCCAGCGTCGCGGCTGCGCGCAGGTCCAGCCCTGCGCCCGCGCTCTCGCCTTGGGCCAGCATGCGCAGCGCCTCGGTGCGCAGCGCGGGGTCCTCCGACGTGTCGAAGACGTCGCGCAGCTCGCCGGCCAGGCGCTCGTCGACGGGCCTGTTCCACAGCCCACGCAGCCCGGCCAGCCGCTCGGCCTCGTCGAGTTTCCCGTTGCGTGCCACGCCGAGCAGGAAGTCCACGCCCTCCTCGCCCTGCGCGAGCCCCATCGCGTTGTACAACGCCTGCTTGGCCTGGCCCTGGAACTCGTGCTCGCGCAGGAGATCCTGGAACAAGGCCTGCGCCCGCGCGGGTTCCATCTCCAGGGCCAGCAACTCGACCGTCTTGTCGAGCTCGCCCACCTGCCCGGAGCGCAGCATCTGCTCGACGGCGGTGAGCGCCTCCTCGCCGCCGGTCGAGATCATCATCTCGTAGAGCAGCAGGCGATTGCGCTCGTTCGTCTCGGTCCCGAGGGCCTGCAGGCCGAGGGCCGTGATCTCGGCTGGCGCGATCCGCCCATCGGTAGCGGACTGCCGCAGCCCCTCCAGCGCACCAAAGCGGCCGGATGGATCCTGGTGGGCGGTGAGCATCTCCTTGAGCACGGACTCCGAGCCCTGGGTCTTGCCCATGAAGAGGTATCCGAGCCCGAGGAGCCCAGCGTTGTCCGAGCCGGCCAGGTGCGGTCCGACGAGGAGCGCGTAGTCTCCGCCGCCGCGGGCGCAAGCCATGTAGGCGTAGCTCGCGAGCCCCCCGGCGACCTCATGGGGGTCCTGCGCCGATCCGCTCATCTGCGTCATCAGGGAGTCGAGGACGGGCAGCAGGTGCTCGTCGTCGAGGCGTTCCAGGCTGACTCCTCCCACCAGCCCTTCGACGAGGATCGCCTTGAGCAGTGGATCCTCCTCCGCGATCGCCAGGCCACCGAGTGCCGCAACGACCCATGGCCCCTCGAGCCGTTGAAGGCGCTCGATCAGCTCGCTCTTGGCGAAGTCGAACTCCGCATTGCTCAGGTGGAGCAGCTCGTCATGCCCGAGACCCCGCATCCAGGCCACGAACTCGGCGAGCTCCTTCTCGTCGCGAGGAACCGAGCGCCCTTCCGGGAGAGCGACGGGAACGGCGCGGGCGCCTGGAAGGGCCGTCCTGCCCGCAGCGGCACTCGTCTGGAGGTCCTGGTACGGGTCGGATGGATCTTGCGAGCCTCCGAGCATCCACTCCGGGACGGCGGCCCTCGGGTCGCCCGACCACACGGCGATCAGCGCCAGGAGCGCGCCGCCAACGGCAAGGCCGATCAAGAGTCCTCTTCGCATGACGATCTCCTCCTCGAGAGCACCGACAACGATCAGGGAGCGGGCAGGTGGCTCAGATTACTCCGAACCACCCGCCGCTCGGTCAAGGAATGACCACGCACGCCTGCGGCATCTCAGAGAAGGGAAGCAGGTTTCAGGGACCCGCCATGCTTGGGCCCCTTTCTGGCCAGGACTCCATCCATGGCCTTGTTGATCGCCGCCATCTCGTCCGGGGTGCATGGACGCGTGAAATTGCCGGTGATGCACTTGTCCAGCAGGTTGGTCAGCCCCTTCAGGGCGTTCTCGAGTCCTCGAGCCGTGATCGTCATGTCGGGTGCGAAGGTGAACGTGAGCATCCCGTCCGCGCCGCGCGTCACCGCACAGGCCCAGACGCTCACCGCGACGAGTGCCCCGCTCAACATCAGACCCAGCTTGCGATGGATGGCGTTCATTTCTGGCTCCTTTGATTCCGGTGGGAATCGGTTCATTGCCTGCGCTGGAGACCGTCCGGAGCCCACGGCGGTTGCAGGGCTTTCGCCTTTTGTTCGGCCGCCCGCGCGCGCGGATAATGAGCCCATGCCCTGGCGCACGCTCGACCACACCGCGGACGTCGCGCTCGAGGTCGTGGCCCCGAGCTGGTCCGAGCTGCTGGCCGAGGGGGCGCGGGCCTTCGGCGAATGGATGTCGGGCGGGAAGCTCGCTCCCGAGTTGCACGAGACCGAGCGCGCGATCGCGGTGCGGGGCGCGGACCGCGTCGAGACCTGGGTGCGCTTCTGGCGCGAGCTGCTGCGCCTGTGGACGGTCGAGGGCTTCCTCGCGGCGCACGCGCGGGTGGAGCTGGAGGCCGACGGACTCGGGCTGCGCGCGCGCGTCGGCTGCGTCTCGGCCGGGGCGCTCGATCCGGTGCGCCTGGCCGACGTCAAGGCCGTGACCTGGCACGCGGCGCGCGTCGAGGCCCCGGCCGAGGGCAGCGCGGCGGGCTGGCGGGGCACGATCGTGCTCGACCTGTAGGCCCGCCCGCGGGCCCGCGCGGCGGGCTCTGGCGTGGAGCCGTGCAGGTCCCGCTAGAATCGCTGGCTTCGGCCCCCACCGGGGAAGTCTCCGGAGCGCGGCCGCGCCGTCCCTCGTGGTGACCTCCGCGCCCTCCCTGCCGCGCTCCGATCCGCCCGTCGCGACCGGCGCCGCGCGCAACCCGCCGCCGGCGGGGCGCCGTCTCCTGTGGCTCGCCTTCGGCGCGCTGGGCGTCGTCTTCGGCGACATCGGCACCAGCCCGCTGTATGCGCTCAAGGAGTGCTTCGCGCCCGGTCGCGGGCTCGCGCTCGGCCCGAGCGAGATCCTGGGCGTGCTCTCGCTGATGTTCTGGGCCCTGATCGCGGTCGTCACGATCAAGTACGTCGCCTTCATCCTGCGCGCCGACAACAACGGCGAGGGCGGAGTCCTGGCCCTCAGCGCGCTGCTGGCGCGCACGCGGCCGCGCCGCGGCAAGGCCCTGTTGATGGTGCTCGGGCTGTTCGGCGCCGCGCTGCTGTACGGCGACGGGATCATCACGCCCGCCATCACCGTGCTCTCGGCCTTCGAGCTCGAGCCCGCCTTCCAGCCCTACGCGATCCCGTGCACGCTGGTCGTGCTGACGGCGCTCTTCCTGCTGCAGCCGCGCGGGACGGAGCGGGTCGCGACGGTGTTCGGGCCGGTGATGGTGGCCTGGTTCCTGGTCCTGGCGATCCTCGGCGGCGCGCAGATCCTGGAGCACCCCGCCGTGCTGCAGGCCGTGTTTCCCTGGCACGGCCTGCGCTTCCTCGCCCAGCACGGACACGTGGGCCTGGTCGTCCTGGGCGTGGTGTTCCTGGTCGTGACCGGGGCCGAGGCGCTGTACGCGGACATGGGTCACTTCGGGGCCCGGCCGATCCGCCTGGCGTGGATCGCCTTCGTGCTGCCGGCGTTGCTCTTGAACTACTTCGGACAGGGCGCGCTGCTCATGGACCATCCCGAGCACGTCCAGCGCCCGCTGTTCGCGCTGGCGCCGCCGTGGTTCCAGACGCCGCTGTTCGTGCTGGCGGTGCTGGCCAGCATGATCGCGTCGCAGGCGGTGATCTCGGGCACCTTCTCGCTGACGCGTCAGGCCATCCAGCTCGGCTACAGCCCGCGCATGCGCGTGGTGCACACCTCGGCCGAGGAGATCGGGCAGATCTACATCCCCGAGGTGAACTGGCTCCTGTGGCTGGCGACGCTCGGGCTGGTGGTGGGCTTCCGCACCTCCAGCGCGCTGGCCACGGCCTACGGCGTGGCCGTGACCACCACCATGCTGATCACGACCGTGCTCTTCTGCGTGGTGGCGCGCGCGCACTTCGGCTGGACGCGCCGCAGCGCGCTGCTGCTCTCGCTGCCCTTCCTGCTGGTGGACCTGGCCTTCTTCACCGCCAACATCTGGAAGCTCGAGGGCGGCGCCTGGGTCCCGCTGGCCGTCGGCGGGGTCGTGTACGTGCTCATGTCCACCTGGCAGCGCGGGCGCGCGCTGCTGGCCGAGCGCCTGCGCGCCACGCTGCCCTCGATCCAGGACTTCCTGCGGATCGTGCAGCACGAGCGCGTGCGGCGCGTGCCCGGCAAGGCCGTGTTCCTGACCGGCAACTCGGACCTGGCGCCGCCCGCGATCCTGCACAACCTCAAGCACAACGGCGTGGTACACGCCGAGGTGGCCTTCCTGACGATCCTGACCGAGGAGGTCCCGCGCGTCGAGGAGAGCGAGCGCGTCGAGGTGCTCGACCTGGGCGAGGGCTTCACCAAGCTGACCGCGCGCTACGGCTTCATGGAGAACCCCAACGTGCCCGCGCTGCTCGAGCTCTGCCGCCCGCGCGGCCTGGACTTCCCGGCCGGCCAGGTCAGCTTCTTCCTCTCGCGCCAGCGCTTCCTGCCCACGCGCAAGCCGACCATGAGCCTGTGGCGTCAACGCCTGTTCGCGGTGCTCATGCGCAACACCCTGGGCGCCACGGCCTACTTCCACATCCCGCCCAGCCAGGTGGTCGAGCTCGGCTCGCAGGTCCAGCTCTGAGGGAGCGCCGACGTGGGCCCGAGCGACGGCGCGCTGGCTCCGCATGCCATCGTTGCTAGGCTGGGCACGTGACGAGCGTCCAGGCCCCCACCGCATCCGCCCCGCCGGCTCCGCGGCGCACGGTGCGGGTCGTGTTCTCGCTCGTGGCGCTGGCGCTCGCGCCCGTCAGCTGGTGGGTGTCGATCGACGATCCGGAGCTGCGCGCGAGCGCGGCGACCGTGTGGCTGCTGCTCGCGGCGGCGTTGTTCCTGTCGCTCTCGGCGGCGTGGCGCGATCGGCGCCGCTGGGTGGTCGCGCTGGCCGCGCTCGAGCTCCTGGTCGCGGCCGTCTTCCTGTGGGGCTTCTTCGGCCTGGCGCGGCTGCCCGCCGCGCAGGCCCCCGAGCGCGCGCCGGACTTCACGCTGTCCGACCAGGACGGCCGGCCCGTGACGCTCTCGGCCGAGCTCGCGCGCGGCCCCGTGCTGCTCGTGTTCTACCGCGGGCACTGGTGACCCGTCTGCCGGAGCGAGCTCCGCGGCCTCGGGCAGGTCGATCTGGCACTGAAGCAGCGCGGCGGGCGGCTCCTGGCCGTGAGCGTGGACGCGCCCGCGGACTCGCGCCGCGTGGTCGCGGACCTCGCGCTCGCCTTCCCGATCCTGTCGGACGAAGAGCGCACGGTGATCCGCGCCTACGGCCTGGTGCACGAGGGCGGCGGCCTGGAGGGCGAGACCATCGCCGTGCCGGCCCAGCTCCTGGTGGCGCGCGACGGGAGCGTCGTGTGGAAGCACGTCGCCGCGCGCATCACCGACCGCATGGACCCGGCGCGCACGCTGGAAGCGCTGGCGCTCCTGCCCTGACCCGCTGAGGCGCGCGAGAGCACGCGCAGCACCCCCCGCAGGCGCCAGCGCGGGCGCGCCGACGTTCTGGATCCGTTTCCGACGCTTTCGCGCATTCACCCGGGGCCGCGCTGGGTGTCCTCTGGCGCCATGTCCGACACGCAGAGCTTGCACGCGTTGCTCGATCAGACCAGCTGGATCCACGCCCTGGCGCGACGCCTGGTGGCCGATCCGCACCTGGCCGCCGACCTGGCCCAGGACACCTGCGTCGACGCACTGGAGCAGCGCCCCGACGGCGCGCGGCCGCTGCGCGGCTGGCTGGCCACGGTGATGCGCCACAACCTCGCCAAGCTGCGGCGCGGCGAGCAGAACCGGACGGCGCGCGAGCGCGCAGCCCCGAGCGCCGTGCTCGAGCCCGCCACGCACGACGTGGTCGAGCGCGCCGAGGCCCACCGCAACGTCGTGCTGGCCGTGCTCGCGCTGGAGGAGCCCTACCGCAGCACGCTCCTGATGCGCTTCTTCGAGCAGCTCTCCTACGACGAGATCGCGCGCCGCACCGGGAGCACGCGCGCGGCCGTCAACAGCCGCGTCACGCGCGGCCTGGTGCAGCTGCGCCAGCGCCTCGAGCACGCGTACGGCGGCGACCGCCGTGCGCTGGCCCTGGCCCTCGTTCCCCTCGCGAAGCTGCCCACAGGCGTCGCGGCAACCCTCTTCGGAGTCCAAGTCATGCACATCGCGATCGGTACCGCAGCCGCAACCCTCCTGGCCGTCGGCGTCTCCGTCGGCCTCTCCACCACCGGAGCGCACCTCGAGCCCGCCTCGCTCGCGGCCATGATCCCCGAGCCCGCGCGCGCCACGAGCGGCCCGCTGCGGACCCCGCTCGTGTTCGTGCCGGCGGCCGAGCCGAGCGCGACGCGCGTCGAGCTCGCCCCGCAACGCGAGCAGGAGCAGCGCATCCACGAGGCCGACAAGGACCTGTGGAAGGCCGAGGTCTTCCGCACCGAGGTCCTGGCGCCGACGGTCGAGTCCCTGGCCGTCAACACGGGCTCGGGCGACGTGGAGGTCGCCGAATCGAACAGCGGCCGGCTCGAGATCCAGGCCAAGGTGCACGCCCGCCTGGGCGTGGTGCCCGCCAGCGAGCTGACGCAGGTCTTCGAGGACCACGTCGAGGTGCGCGAGGAGAAGGGCGTGCTCGTCATCGAGGACAAGCACAGGCGCGCGCGCGGCTGGGGCGTCGACTTCGTCGTGCGCGTGCCCGGACGCCTGCCGCTGAGCGCGAACAGCGGCTCGGGCGACGTGGTCGTACGCCGGGCCGGCGGCAGCGTCTCGGCCAACTCCGGCTCCGGCGACGTGCGCATCGAGCTCGCGGGCGAGCGCCTGACCAGCCTGAACGCCAATACCGGCAGCGGCGACGTGCGCGCCGAGGTGCTCTCGATCGAGAAGAAGCTGAATGCCAACACCGGCTCCGGCGACGTCAGCGTGCTCCTGGTCGAGGCCAGCTCGCCCGGCGCGGCGCGCCTCAACACCGGCAGCGGTGACGTGCTGCTGGTGGTGCCCGCGAACATCGTGGGCTCGTTCGAGCTGGAGACCTACGGCGACTCGATCGAGTTCCCGCGCGCCCTCGGCCTCGTGGTGCAGAAGGACGTGAGCGGTCGCCAGCGCGTCGAGGGCGTGGTCGGCAGCGGCGGCGGCAGTTACGGCCTGAACTCCGGCTCGGGCGGCTTGCGCGTCGAGCTCGGCAACGCCTTGCCAGTGGAGCGCTAGCTCCAGCCGTCCGGGGCATCACACCGACGCCGGACTCGGGAACTCGGGTTCCGGGTCCGGCGTCGCTCGTTCCGACCCCGAGGAAAGGTCCCGTCATGCTCGTCCCTGCGCTCGATCCCGGTCTCGTGCTCGCGCTGCTCACGCTCCTCGGCGCCTCGCGCGCGTCGGCCGCACAGGACACGCGCGCCGCGGTGCGCAACGCGAGCGCGCTGTCCGCGAGCGGACAGTGGCGCGCGGCCGTGGAGGAGTACCGGCGCATCCTGGCGCTCGACCCGACGGACGGCGCGTCGGCCGAAGAGCTCGCGACCGCGCTGTTCCAGCTGGGCGAGTGGAACGCGGCCGCAGAGGCCTTCGCCCGCGCCGCGACGCTGAGCCCGCCGCGCCGCGCGGACGCGCTCTACGGCCGCGCCTGCGCGCTGGCGCAGGCGGGCGAGGCTGCGGCCGCGCTGGACAGCCTGCGCCAAGCCCTCGCGGGCGGCTACCTCGCGACGCGCACGCTGGCCAGCGACGCCGACCTGGATCCGCTGCGGAGCCTCCCGGGCTTCGTCGCCCTGTGTCGCGAGGTCTTCGGGCCGGACTACGGCGCAGCCTCGTCCGCGGAGCGCTCGTCCTCCGCCGAGCCCACGCCGGCCGAGAGGGCGACGGGCCTCCGACGCGTCGTGGCGACGATCCTCGCGCGTCATCCGCACCCCTTCCGCAACCTGACGCGCGCCGAATGGGAGGCCCGGGCCGCGGCCGCCGTCGAGCGCACGGCCGACATGAGCGAGGCCGAGTACCTGGTCGAGCTGATCCGGCTCACCAGCGCCGTCGGCGACGTGCACACCTCGGCCCATCCCGGTCGGGGCGCGAGCGTGATGCAGCGCGCCCTGCCGCTCGCCTTCTGGAAGTTCCCCGACGGCCTGCGCATCCGCGCGGCGACGGCCGAGCACGCCGAGCTCCTGGGCGCGCGCGTGCTCGCGCTCGGGAACGCCGCGTTCGACGAGCTGTGGCCGCGCCTGGTGCGCGAGTTCCCGTTCGAGAACGAGTGGATGGCCGCCGAGGAGCTGGCCTTCCTGCTGCGCTTTCCGGATTTCCAGCGCGGCCTCGGGCTCGCTTGCGAGCCCGACTCGTCGAGCCTGCGCGTGCGCCTCCAGAGCGGCGAGGAGCGTTCGCTGACGGTGACCGCGCTCGCGCGGGACTACGAGACCGAGTCGCGCGAGACGCGTGGCTTCGGCCTGCCCCCCGGCTGGGTCGAAGTCGGGGCCGAGCCGAGGCCGCTGTGGCTGCAGCGTCGCCAGTCGAACTACTGGCTCACCGCCCTACCGGAAGCGCGCGCCGTGTATGCGCAGCTCAACCTGCCGCGCGACCAGGCCACCTACCCCTGGGCGAGCTTCCTGGACGACCTCGTGGCCACCGTGCGGAGCGAGCGCGCCGAGCGCCTCGTGCTCGACCTGCGCCACAACCCCGGCGGCTGGGGCTACATGGGCAAGGACCTCGGCTGGCGTCTGCGCGAGCTCTCCGAGGTGAACCGCCCGGGCCACCTCTTCGTGCTGATCTCGCGCATCACGCAGTCGGCCGGCGTCGTCATCGCCTGCGAGCTCGAGCGCAACGCCCACGCCGTGTTCGTGGGCGAGCCCCTGGCCGCGCACCCGAACTTCTTCAACGGACGGCGCGGGAACCATCCGCCGCTGCTCCTGCCGGGCACGGGCCTCCGCTTCCGCGTGTCCGAGGTCGAGGAGCAGAACTCCGATCCGCTCGACCCGCGCCGCTTCCTGGCGCCGGACGTGCGCGCGCCGCTGACCTTCGAGGACTTCGTCGGCGGGCGCGACGCGGCGCTCGAGGCGGCCCTCGACATCGATCCCGCGGCCGCGGCGCGCCTGCTCGACGACGCCGGCGGCCGTCCGCTCGAGCCCTACTTCCGCTGGCAACGCCCGTCGCAGTACTGGGCCTTCGGGGCGGCCTCGGAGCACCCCGTTCCCTGACATCGACGCGCTGCGCGCGCGTCGGCTACCGCGCTATCCTCGTGGCCGTCCGTGAAGCACGCGCGAACGCTCCCCACCCTGGCCCTCGTGGCGTGTGTCCTGTCCTTCGCCCTGGCGCCGTGGGGCTGCGGCGGCGAGGCCATGCCGACGCCGCCCGCGGCCCAGATGGCGTTCCGCTACGCGCCGGAGCGTCTGCGGCTCGCGGCGCAGAGCCTCGAGCTGCCGAGTCGCTTCGTGGGTTCGCTGCCGTTCGTGGAGTGCTCGCTGGACGGGCTGGAGCCGCGCTGGTTCCTGCTCGACACCGGCCACGAGGCGAACGTGGTGGACACGCGACTGGCCGCGCAGCTGAACGTGCTCGAGCTCGCCGACAAGGCCACGGTCACGGCGGCGTCGGGCGAAGAACGCGTGCTCGGCAGCGGGGTGGCGCTCGAGCGCGTGCGCATCGGCGGGCTCGAGCTGCTGGGGATCGACGCGCTCGTGGACGACCTGGGCGCGATCTCGCGCTCGGTCGAGGTCGAGCTCGGGGGCATCCTCGGCTACAGCGCCTTCAACGTGCTCGCGCTGACGATCGACTACCCGGCCCAGCGCATCGCGGTCGCGCTGGAGAAGCTCGTCGCCGGTGAGCCCGACGTCGTGGCGCTCGTCCCGGACGAGACGCTGCCCTGGCTCGAATCCTCGGTGTGCGGGAGCGCCACGCGCCTGCTGATCGACAGCGGCAGCAACGAGTACCTGGCCGTGGAGCACGGCGTGGCCGCCGCCGCGCCGTGGGCCTTCGGGCCACGGCCCTTCGCGCGCGCCATGACCGCCGCCGGCGAGTCGACGCGCCTCGAGTACGGACGCCTCGGCTGCGACGTCGCGCTCGGCCGCCACGTGCTAGCGCGCCCGATCGCCGCCGTGTCCCTGGCCGACGGCCGCATCGGCGGCCGGCTGCTCGAGGCCTTCCGCCTGACGCTCGACACGCGCACCAGCCTCGCGCGCTTCGAGCGCGCGGCCACCACGCCGATCGAGAGCCCGCCCTGGCACGCCCACGGCGCCGGCTGGCGCACGGTCGACGGGCGCACGGTCGTGCTCGACCTCGTGCCCGACTCCCCGGCCGAGATCCTCGGCCTCGAACTGGGCGACGAGATCCTGTTCCACGGCACGGGCCTCATCGACGAGACCGGCGCCTGCGGCGAGCCGCACCGCCTCGCGCCCGAGTTCGACGGTGAGCTCCTGTGCATCCGCCGCGGCGAGGAGCTGCTGCACCTGCGTTTGCCGAACGTCGACCTGGTGCACTGAGGTCTGGGCATGTGAGGCTGTGAAGCCAGGGGACTCTGCCGCCCTTGCCCTGGTTGCGCGCGGAGCGCTAGGGAGAAACAACCCCCATCTGGATCGGGGGCAGTCAGGAAGCGGCCTTCAGCTCGACCGTGAGGCCGAGTTCTTCGAGCCGACGGATGAGACGCTTGGCAACTCCAGAACACTCATTCCATAGCTGCTGCCTTCCGAAAGAGGTCGATGCGCAGGCTAAGCCCCTCCGCCTCCGTTCGCGTTAGCGTCCTACTTCTGGCAACGATCGTTCCAATGGGGCTCTCCTGTAGAGCAATCTGCGGTGTGGCGCCTCTTGATATGACCACCCATTCATACTTCTTGCCGCCAAGCACATCAACATCAAGCAGCAACACGCTATCGCAAGGATAATCCCGAACCCCAAAAAGATATGGGCCTCCTTGCCCAGAGACCAAAAAACGATGGCTTCCCGGAAGAATATCCAACTGATCAGCTAGAATGACGGGGCATCCATCAAACTCAATCACAGAATAGGAGGGATGTCTATCCACTGTTGTTCTTACACGAGCCACTTCCTTTCGGCCCCGAGGAGGGCCATCATACGCTCTAGCCGTTAGATCGACCGAGCATGAATACAGGCATACGGCGAGGGCGGTTTGAAAGATGCACTTCATCTGTGTCTGCCTGAGCACTTACCGGTTGTATTGGATATCGTACAAGTCATCGAGAAGGTGGCGTCTGTGAAATCGAGAGTAATGCCCATAGCTTTTGGCTTAGTGTCAAGTGGCCCCACTGGAAACGGAATGTTCAGCAGGCCTAAGATCTCTCGAATTAGAGGTGTGGGTGTCACGAAAGTCGTTCCGCTTTGGAGCATGTCGCGGGCCCTCGACCTC
>CAZWAY010000043.1:0-44759 GCA_964631945.1 uncultured Planctomycetaceae bacterium | reverse complement strand
GAAGCGCCGCACGCACGGCAGCAGGCGCGCGCGCAGCTCGTCCTCGCGCGTGCGCGCCGCCGTGGCGAAGCGCGCAGCGGCCGCGGGCTCGGGAGCGCTCGCTCCGGCGGCGGCCGGCGCGGCCCGCAGCCGCTCGCCCGCCGCCCGAGCGAGCGGGCCGAGGTCGAGCCCGCTCGCGCGCTTCACGCCCGCGACCACGCGCGCGGCGCGTCTCTCCAGCGGCGACTGCGCGAACTTGAACTGCGCCAGGCACGTCCCGCAGCGCGCGTGGTCGATCGTGTGGCAGACCGCCCCGTCGGCGTGGATGCGCTGGCCGAAGCGCGCGCACTGCAACCAGAAGTCGTGCAGCGTGAAGAACACCGGCAGGCCGCGGCGGTGCGCCTCCTCGACGCAGCCGACCGACAGGTACAGGAGGTGCATCACGTGCACCACGTCGGGCCGGAACTCGTCCAGCACGCGCGCAAAGGCCTGGGCGGCGGGCGGGTAGTCCCAGGTCTCGCGGAAGTCGTCGTAGAACAGGTTGTTGACGAGCTCGTGCACGACCAAGCCCTGCCACTCGCGCCGCTCGAGCGCGAGGTGCGGACGCGCGATGTCCTTCTCGGTGGCGAACAGGCGCACCTCGTGTCCGCGCTCGGCCAGGCGCAGGGCCAAGGCTCCGGTGTAGACCTCGGTCCCGCTCGGATGGCCCGGCAGGAAGTCGTGCACCAGGAAGAGGACGCGCATCGGGGCGGACCAGTCTCCGCTCTCGCGCGCGGCGTTCAACCGCAGAGCGGCCGCACGAGCCGCCACCAGGCCCGGAAGAGGCGGTCCAGGAGGCGCGCGGCGCCGCGCGCGCGGCCACCCGCCAGCAGCGCGGGCGAGAGCGTGAGCGGCCCCCCCACCAGGACCTCGCGGTCCGGCACGCGGCGGCGCGCCTGCTGCGCGCGGCGCGCGCGCAGCGTGCTCGGCAGCCCGCGCAGGAAGGCGAGGCGCCCGGCGAGCAGCGCCCCGAGCTCGCCCTGCCGCAGGGCGAAGAGCAGCCACACGCACTCGTACAGCGCGAAGGCCGGCAGGATCAGCAGCAGCGTGCGCGCGCGGTAGCACTTGACCAGGATCCGTCGCCGGTTGCGCGCGTGCAGGTACACGCGCCGGCGCGGGTAGCCGCCGCCGCGGAAGGACAGCCCGGCCGTCCCGCCGCGGTGGCGCACGAGCGCGTCCTCGACCGAGAGCAGGTGCTCGCCGGCGAGCCGCAGGCGCAGCGACAGGTCCAGGTCCTCGGCCAGGTAGAAGAGCTCCTCGTCGTAGCCGTCGAGCGCCAGCACCACCTCACGGTCGAGCAGCGCGCAGATCGCCACCAGCGCATCGGCCGCGACCACGCCCATGCCCTCGGCCGCGGACACCGGCGTGTGCGCGTTGCGCAGCGCGATCAGGCCCAGATAATGGAAGCCCCCGCCGTCGTAGTGCACGCGCGTCGGCTCGTCGAAGTAGACGCTGCGGGTCTGCGCCAGACACGCCTGCGGGTCCGCCTCCAGCGCGGCGCGCAGCTTGGCCAGCACGTCCGGCTCCAGCACCGCATCGTTGTCGACCGCCAGGACCCAGCGGTTCCGCGCCGCGCGCATGCCGGCGTTGCGCGCCGCGCACGGCCCGCGGTTCTGCTCGAGCTGGACGACGCGCACCGCGGGGAAGCGTCGACGCACCAGCGCCACGCTGCCATCGCTCGAGGCGTCGTCCACCACGATCACCTCGTCCACGCCCTGCGCGCACACGGACTCCAGGCACTCCGTGAGGTAGCCCTCGCCGTTGTAGTTGCACACCACGGCGCTGACAGCGGGGATGCGGATCAAGGCGCGCGGGAGGATAGCGGACGACGGGCCACAGTTCCCCCGCCGCCTACGCACTTCGGACCCTCCGAATGCATCCACGCTCTGACGAGCATGGCCAACTGTCCGCCCTCCTCAACCTCACGAAGTCCCAATGAAGCTGCTCCTGGTCGCGTTCACGGCCACTCCGCTGCTCTTCCCCTTCGCACCTGCCCGCGCGCCGCGCGCGGGCTCCCCGCTCCTGGCCGGCGAGGTCGGCACCATCCGGGGCCAGGCCAAGTTCAAGGGCGAGGCCCCGCGCCGCCGTAAGGTCGACATGGGAAGCGACCCTGCCTGTCACGCCCTGCACGCCGAGGCCTTGCGCGACGAGTCGATACTTGTCGGCGAGCAGGGCGAGCTCGCCAACGTGTTCGTGTGGATCAGCAAGGGCCTCGAGGGCAAGACCTTCACGCCGCCTTCGGAGCCCGCGGTGCTGGACCAGAAGGGCTGCACCTACGTACCGCACGTGCTCGGCCTGCAGGTCGGCCAGAAGCTCGTGGTGCACAACACCGACCCGGTCACGCACAACGTCCACGCCTTCGCCAAGAAGAACAAGTCCTTCAATCAGAGCCAGCAGCCCGGCGGCGCGTCGCTCGAGCAGGTCTTCACGAAGGAAGAAGTGCTCCTGCAGCTCAAGTGCGACATCCACGGGTGGATGAGCACGTACCTGGGCGTGGTCGAGCATCCGTACTTCGCGGTCACCAGGGCGGACGGCTCGTTCGAGCTCCCCGGGCTGCCGCCTGGTGAGTACACGCTCTCGGCCAAACACGAGGTCCTGGGCACCCAGAAGGTGACCGTGCAGGTGAGCGCGGAGGGCGTGCTCGAAGCGTCCTTCACCTTCAGCGAAGAATAGCGCCGGAGCGCGCTCAGCATGTCGCTCTCCCCTGACGCGCACGCCCCGAGCGTAGCTCCAGGTCACGGCCGCGCGGTCGCCCTCGGCCTGGCGGCTCTGTTCGTGGCGACCGCGCTCCTGATCGTTCTCGGATTCGCGACCGAGGGCCGCCTGCCCGAACTCGCCAGTCGCCACGGAGCCAGCATCGACGCGGTCATCCGCTACCTGCTGATCGCCACCGGAATCCTGTTCCTGCTGGGCCACGGCGTGCTGGCGATGTTCGTGCTGCGCTACGCCGGCGCCGGTCAACGCGGCTCGCCGCACGCGAGCGCGCGCACGGAATGGCGCTGGGCCCTGGTGCCGGTGCTGGTGATGTGCCTCCTGGCCGAGGGCGGGGTGCTGATCGTGGGTCTGCCGGCCTTCGCGCAGATGTACGGCGATACGCCGGCCGACGCATTCGTGGTCGAGGTCGTCGGCAAGCAGTTCGAGTGGCTGGTCCACTACCCGGGACCCGACGGGCAACTCGGCAACTGCAAGCCCGAACTGGTGAACGACGCGCGCAACCCGATCGGACTCGACAAGAAGGACCCGGCCGCGAAGGACGACTTGTGGACGCGTGGCCAGCTGCACCTACCCCTGGGGCGCACGGCACTCGTGCGCCTGCGGGCCCTGGATGTCATCCACAGCTTCACGGTGCCGCAGTTCCGCGTGAAGCAGGACCTCATCCCCGGGTTCCTCGGACGCACGCAGTTCGTGCCCACGAGGAGCGGCTCCTTCGAGCTGGCCTGTGCCGAGCTGTGTGGGCTCGGCCATTACCGCATGCGGGGATTCATCGAAGTGCAGGAAGAAGGAGAGCTCGCGAGATGGCTGAGCGATCAGGACCCGGCGTTCTGACGGCGCCGGAGGCGGCGCCGAGCCATGCCACGCACGCCCTGCCGCGGGGCTTCCTGCGGCGCTACGTGTTCAGCACCGACCACAAGGTGATCGGCCTGCAGTACCTGTTCACGGCCATGTTCATGGCGCTGGTGGGCGGAGCGCTTTCGGCCCTGATCCGCTACCAGCTTGCCTGGCCGGAACAGGCCGTGGTCACGCCCGAGACCTACCTTTCGATCGTGACCATGCACGGCACGATCATGGTCTTCTTCGTGGTCTCGTTGGCACTCGTGAGCGGCTTCGGGAACTTCCTGATCCCGCTGCAGATCGGGGCGCGCGACATGGCCTACCCGCTGCTCAACGCGCTCTCCTACTGGGCGATCGTGCCGGGTTGCGCGCTGATGCTGGCGGCCTTCTTCGTCGAGGGTGGCGCGGCGGCCGCGGGCTGGACGGCCTACCCGCCACTCTCGGCCCTGGCGGAGGCCGTGCCCGGCTCGGGCCTCGGACAGACGCTGTGGTTGCTGGCCATGGCCCTGTTCATCGCCTCGTTCACGATGGGTGGGTTGAACTACATCACGACCATCCTGAACTGCCGTGCCAGGGGCCTCTCGCTCATGCGCATGCCGCTCTCGGTGTGGATGTTCTTCGTCTCGGCCGTGCTCGGCGTCCTGGCCTTCCCGCCACTCACGGCCGCGGCCCTGATGCTGCTCGGCGACCGCCACCTCGGCACCAGCTTCTTCCTCCCGGGGGGGCTCGTGTTCGGCGAGGAGGTCCTGGCGCACGAAGGCGGCACGCCGCTCCTGTTCCAGCACCTGTTCTGGTTCCTGGGGCACCCCGAGGTCTACGTGATCGTGCTGCCAGCCATCGGCATCGCCTTCGACGTGATCGCGACCTTCGCGCGCCGGCCACCCTTCGGCTACCGCATTTCTGTCTGGGCCACGCTGCTGATCGCGTTCCTGTCGATGATCGTGTGGGGCCACCACATGTACGTGAGCGGGATGAACCCGCTGGTTGGCGAGTACTTCTCGATCGCCACGGTCTCGATAACGGCGCCCTTCTCGGTGCTAGGCGTGAACCTGATCGCGTCCCTGTGGCGCGCGAAGATCCGTTTCACGACACAGATGGTCTTCGCGCTCGGGATCATCTCGGTCATCGGCACGGGCGGACTCGGCGGGCTGTACCTCGGCACCTCGACCTCGGACGTGTACTTCCACGACTCGTACTTCGTGGTCGGGCACTTCCACCTGATGATCGGGGTCGTGACCCTGATGGGCATCTTCGCGGGCTGCTACCACTGGTTCCCGAAGATGTTCGGGCGCCTGATGGACGAGCGGCTCGGCAAGCTGCACTTCTGGCTCACCTTCGTGCCCATGATGGCGGTGTTCGTGCTGATGCACTACCAGGGTTTGTCGGGCATGTTGCGGCGCTACTACGAGCACTCGCTCTACGAGTTCCAGGCCCAGGGCCGCACGCTGGCCGTGCCGATCTCCCTCCTCGCTTTCCTGGCCTTCGCCGGCCAGTTCGTGTTCCTGGCGAACTTCTTCTGGAGCGCGGTGCGCGGTCCGAAGGCGAGCGCCAATCCCTGGCAGGCGACATCGATGGAGTGGAACACCGCCTCGCCCGCACCCCACGGCAACTTCGGCGCCGCGGATCCGGTCGCCGCACGCGGTCCCTACGACTACGCGCCCGCGGACTCGGAACAGGACTTCGTGCCCCAATGGACAGCGTGATCAGGACGCAGAGCGAGCGTGCGGCCCAGACGCTCTTGTTCGCGTTCCTGGCGAGCGTGGTGATGCTCTTCGCGGGCTTCACCTCGGCCTGGCTCATCCGCCGCACGGGCTCGGACTGGGGTCGCCTCGAGCTGCCGCCGCTCGCCTACGTGAACACGCTCGTGCTCGTGCTCTCGAGTGTCACGCTCGAGCTCTCGCGGCGCGCGCGCGGCGGAGCCTGGTTGCCCACGACGCTCGCCCTGGGCCTCTGTTTCTTGGCCGGGCAGGTGTGGCTCTGGCGCGTGCTCTCCACCCACGGAGCCTTCGTGACCGCCACGCCGCAGGGCGCGTTCCTGTTCTTGCTGTCGGGCGTGCACGGAGCGCACACCCTGGGTGGGCTGGCTGCGCTAGGCCTCCTGATCCGGCGTGCGCTGGCGCCGCGCCTCGCTGCCGTGTACTGGCACTTCCTCGGCCTCGCCTGGTTGTACGTCCTCTGCCTCCTACACCTCAGCTAGGGCCTCCATGAACACGAGCCTGGTCGTCACGGCGCCGTCCCCCTTCGAGCGCTTCTACTCGGTCGGCTGGCGCAAGCTGATGATGTGGCTATTCATCGTGACGGATGCGCTGCTCTTCGCGGGCTTCCTGGCGGGCTATGGCTTCTGCCGCCTGGCCAGCGATCGCCCCTGGCCGGACCGCTCCCAGGTCTTCGACCTCACGTTCATCACGGTCATGACCTTCGCGCTGATCACGAGCAGCTCGACCATGGCCAGCGCGGTGCTGGCCGCGCGCAACGGCCAACGCACGACCGCGCGCCTGTTCCTGCTCGCCACCGCCGCGATCGGGCTAGGGTTTCTGGGCATGCAGGCGGTCGAGTGGGCCCACTTCATCGGCGAGGGCAGCCGCCCGCACACGAACCCCTGGGGCGTGCCCGGCTTTTCGGCATACTTCTTCCTGATCACGGGCTTTCACGGCACGCACGTGCTGATCGGAGTGCTCGTGCTGCTGCTCACCGCCACGCGCTCGTTGGCCACGCCGGACGCGAGCGAAACCGTGGAGGTCGCCGGGCTCTACTGGCACTTCGTCGACCTCGTGTGGGTCTTCGTCTTCGGGTGCTTCTACCTCGTCTAAGGGTTTCCGCCGCTCCTACCCCCCCATGACCTCGACGCACTCCACTCCCACCTACCGCACGTATTGGGGCGCGTGGTTGGTGCTGCTTGCGCTGACGCTGGTGATGGTCTTCGCCGGGGCGAAGCCCGTCATCGTGGCCGGGATCGTGGCCAAAGCCGGGATCATCACGTTGCTCTACATGCACCTCTGGCACGAACAGCGCCGGCTCTTCTGGACGGTGCTTCTCGGCATCTTCCTGACCTCGGCCGTGCTGGTTGCGTTGCTGATCCCGGACGCAAGGGCGATGTAGCCGTGCGTTGGCTGCGCATCCTGGTGGCCGCTGGAGCATTGTGGTGCGCCGGCGCACCGCTCCCGGCGCAGTCCTGCTGACCACGCTTCGGGGACACCCCCGAAACGGCCCGCCTGGGAGGCGGGTTCCAGGCTGCGACGCTGGTGTTGCTGGTCGTGCCGTGGACGCTCGTCGCTGGTGGCGCGTGGTGGTTCGTACGCTCTCGCCGGCTTCAAGGAGTGCGGTGAGTCCTCGCCGATGAGCGGAGGCACCCCAGCGGACCCTCCTCAGTACCCGCGCTTCTTGCGGAACTCCTCCAGCGCCGGGTCCATCGGGGCGGAGGGCTTCTTCGGCAGCGGCGCGTTGGGCGCGGGCGCAGGGCCGGCGCTCGGGAACGGCGCGGCGGGCTGCGCGAACGACGAGGGCGACGCGCTGCGCGTGGCCGGCGCGGGCGCGCCAGCGCCCTGGGAAGGCGTGCCCATGGACTGGGTCTGGGTCTCGCCCTCGGCACCCTCGCCCAGCTGGCTCGGGTCGAGCTTCACGCCGATGTGCTGGAACTGCGAGAGCAAGGCCTCCTTCTCGATCGCCTTCACATAGGCCTCGCCCGGATCGACCAGGTTTTTCTGCACCAGCTCGACCAGCGAGTCGTTGAGCAGGCGCATGCCGACCTTGCCGCCCATCTGCATGCAGGACATCAGCTGGTGCGTCTTGCCCTCGCGGATCAGCGCGGCCACGGCCTTGGTGCCGAGCAGGACCTCCAGGGCGGCCACGCGGCCCTTGGGCTTCTTCTTGAGCAGCGTCTGCGCCACCACGCCCTTCAAGGACGAGGCCAGCATGGTGCGGATCTGCGCCTGACGGTCGGCGGGGAACTGGTCGACGATGCGGTCGACCGTGGTCATGGCGGTGGTGGTGTGCAGGGTCCCGAACACGAGGTGCCCGGTCTCGGCCGTCTCGATGGCGATCGCGATCGTCTCGAGGTCGCGCATCTCGCCCACCAGGATGATGTCCGGGTCCTCGCGCAACGCGGCGCGCAGCGCGCGCTTGAAGCTGTCGGTGTGGCGTCCGACCTCGCGCTGGTGCACCAGGCACTTCTGGCTCTTGTGCACGAACTCGATCGGGTCCTCGATCGTGATGATGTGGTCCGAGCGGGTCTTGTTCACGAGGTCGATCATGGCCGCCAGCGTGGTCGACTTGCCGCTGCCGGTCGGACCGGTGACGAGCACCAGGCCCTTCGAGAGGAAGCACAGGTCGCGCACGGCCTTGGGCAGGCCGAGCTGGTCGCAGGTCAGGATGTCGTTCGGGATCTGGCGGAAGACCGCGCCCGGCCCGCGGTGGTCCATGAACAGGTTGGCGCGGAAGCGCGCCTTGCCCGGCAGCTCGTAGGCGAAGTCGGTGTCGTGCTCGCGCTCGAACTGCTCGCGGTTCGTGTCGGGCGTGATCTCGTACAGGAGACGCTTCATCTCCTCGGCCTCGATCGGCGGCACGCCCGAGACCGCCACCATGTCGCCGTGCAGGCGGAAGAAGGGCGTGAGACCGGTCGTGAGATGCAGGTCGGAACCCTGGATCTCCACCATCTTCGAGAAGAACGCGTCGAGTTTGGCCATGGCGGGTGCCCGAGGACAGCGCGGAAGGACGGGGACGAGTCCCGTTGTCGGCAGCCGCCCGCGCGCGCCTGAAGCCGCCCCGCCGGCTCCCGCCGACCCTAGGCGCGCTCGAGTTCGAGCAGGAACACTTCGCGCGTCTTGCCGTCCCCGGCCCGGTCCAGGGCCGGGTCGGCCACGGCCACGACCTCGCTCTCGGCCCGGAAGCCCAGCCGCTCGAGCTCGTCCAGGCACGCCTGCAGGTAGGCGCGCCCGGGGTCGGCCAGGAGGATGCGGCCCTCGGGCGCGACGTGCGCGGCCAGCGCGCGCGCGACCGGCGCGGGGTGACCCTGCTCGTAGAGGACGTCGCTCGCGACCACGTACTCGAAGCGCCGCGCACGCGGACCGCGCGCGAGCCCGGCCGTGCGCCAGTCGAGCTCGAGGTACTCGAGCGCGTCCGGTGCGAGTCCGTTGAGCGCCAGGTTGCGCGCCAGGAAGCCCGGCACGTCGGGGTGCAGGTCGGTGGCGGTCACGCGCGCGCCGCGCCGCGCCGCCACCAGCGCCGGCAGCGCCAGCCCGCAGCCGAGCTCGAGCACGCTCTTCTGCTCCAGCACGCGCGTGCGCCGCGCCAGCTCCTGCGCCAGCGCGCGCGCGGCCGGCCAGACCACGCCGAAGTACGGGCACAGGTCGCGCTCGAGCCCGCCGGGCTGGGCCACCTCGCGCGCCAGCAGCTCGTTCACCGCCGTATCGAGGTCGGCCAGCGTCTCGAGCTCGAACTCGAGCGTCCCGAAGCGCTCGCGCACGAGCTTGCGCGCGCTCAACGCGGCCCGCCGCTCGTCACGCGCTTGCCGTAGGCGCGCTGCGCGCGGGCGAGCTCCAGCATGCGCGCGGCCATCGCCCCGTAGCCGCCCTCCCCGGCCGTGCGCAGCGAGCTGAAGACGGCCGCGTAGTAGGGCGGCTCGGGGAGCCCGGTGGCGAGGTCGGCAGTGCTCATGCCGGATCATCGCCGGGCGAGCCGCGCGCTCCAAGGGCGCAGGGCAGTCGCCACACACCCGGATTCTCGGGCCGAGCTGCGTCCTTTCGGGCCCCGCGCCGTCTCCGGGGTGCCGGCCTGACCGGCAGAAAGGCGAACCAACCATGACCGATCCTTCCCGCTCCGCTCCGCCCGTGAGCCACGTCTCGATCGACAGCGACGACCTGGCCCGCGCGCGGGACTTCTACCAGGCCCTGCTCGACAGCGAGCCCGTGCTGGTCGAACCCGACTACGTCCGCTTCGGACCCGACGGGCTCGGCCTGGTGCTGGGTCTCAACGCCCGCCCCACGCCCGCGCGCGGCACGGGCGCGGTGCAGCACCTCGGGCTCCTGTTCCCCACCGCCGCCGCGCTGCACGCGGCGCGCGCGCGCCTGGCCCGGGCCGGCTTCGAGACCAGCGGCGCCGAGCACGTCGAGTGCTGCTACGCCGAGCTCGACCAGTACTGGGCCACCGATCCGAGCGGCGTGCGCTGGGAGCTCTTCCTGGCGCACCAGGAGGTGCTGGCGGCGCCCGCGCGCTCCGGTCCGGCCTCGACCTGCTGCGCGCCCAGCTGCTGCGCGTAGCATGGGCGCGATGAGCACGGCGAGCGAGCTCGAGGCCCTGTGGCGCGACTCGAGCGCACGCCTGCGGGCGTGGTTCGAGCGCGAGTGCGGCAACGCCGCCGACGCCGAGGACCTGCTGCAGGAGACCTTCGTGCGCGTGCACGAGCGCCTCGACACGCTGCTCGACGCGAGCAGCGTGCGCGCCTGGGTCGGGCGCGTCGCGCGCAACGTGCTGGTGGACCACCTGCGCCGGCGCGGCGCGCGCGCGGGCGGCGCCGCCCTGGCCGACGGAACCGCGCCCGAGCCCAGCGCGCCGGACCCCGAGCGCGAGGCCGGGCTCGACCGGACCGTGGCGAGCTGGCTCGAGGACTTCCTCGCGCGCCTCGCGCCCGAGGACGCCGTGGCCCTGCGGCTGGTGGACCTCGAGGGCCGGCCCCAGAGCGAGCTGGCCGCGCGCGCGGGCCTGTCGCTCTCGGGCGCCAAGTCGCGCGTCCGGCGCGCGCGCGAGAAGCTGCGCGGCGCGCTCGAGCAGTGCTGCACCTTCGCCTTCGACGCGCGCGGCGGGATCCTGGCGGCGCGCCGGCGCGCCGGCGGGCAGGCGCTCGAGGGACCCTGCGCGCCGGATCCCGGCGGCGCCTGCGACGAGGACTGCGGCGGGTAGCCAGGCACGCCGCTATCCTCGCGCGGCCCGTGCCCATCCTCCTGTCGCTGTGCGCCGCGCTCGCCTTCGGGGCCGGCGACTTCCTCGGCGGCCAGGCCGTGCGCCGCGCGCCGGCCCTGGGCGCGGTGTGCGTGGCGCAGCTCGCGGGCCTCGCCTTGCTGTGGCTCACGGCACCCTGGACGGTGACGCATGCCCCGGACGCCGGCACGCTCGGCTGGAGCGTGCTGGCCGGGCTGACGGGTGCCGTCGCGGCGCTGACGCTCTACCCGGCCCTCGCGCTCGGCAGCGCGAGCGAGGTCGCGCCGCTCTCGGCCGTGATCGGGACCGCGCTACCGATCCTGTTCGGCGTGCTGCTCGGCGAGCGTCCGAGCGCCAGCGCCTGGACCGGGATCGCGCTGGCCGTGGCGACCATCGTGCTGGTCTCCGCCGACGGCGGCGCGCCCGTCGCCGACCCGACCCGCCGCCGGCGCGCGCTCGTGCTCGCGGCCTCCTCGGGCGTCTTCATCGGCGCCTTCCTGATCGCCTTCGAGCGCGCCGGCGCCGAGCAGGGCCTGCTGCCGCTGCTGGTGGCGCGCTCGACCTCGGTACCGCTGCTCGTGCTGGCCCTGCTCGTGCGCCGCCAGCGCCCCTGGCCGGCACGCGTCTCGCCCGCGCCCGCGCTGGCCTCGGGCGTGTTCGACGTGGCCGCCAACGCCTGCTATCTGTTCGCCCTGGCGCGCGCCCCGCTCTCGATCGTGGCCACGCTCTCGAACCTCTATCCGGCCTTCACCGTGCTCTTCGGCGTGCTCGTGCTGCGCGACCGCCCGCGGCCCGTGCAGCAGCTCGGGCTCGGCCTCGCGCTGGCCGCGATCGTGCTGATCACGCGCTGAGGCGCGACACGCCAAGGCAGACCCCTCCTCAGATCCGCGCACCGCCCTCGAGCAGCACGCGCATCGGGGAGCTGGCACTCAGCCGAGCGGGAGCCGGAAGTCGCTCGAGCGCACCGGCCGGCGGTGGCGCAGGCAGTACGGCAGGTTCCACAGCACGCCCAGCGCGGCCTTGACCAGCACCCAGGCCGCGCCGGGCGTCTGGCGGATCGACTTGCCGATCCCGATCGTGCCGGTGGCGTCGGTCGCGGCGCCCTCGGCCTCCTTGGCATCGCCGCGCAGCAGCACCCTCGAGAACACCAGGAACGGCAGGCGCAGGAGGTCCTCGAGCGGCGCGTACTTCAGCATCGTCAACCAGGCGTTGCGCGCGTGGTAGTAGAGGCTGCGCTTGCCCATCTGGATCCCGAAGGGCGTCTTGTGGTGGATCTCGATCGCGGGGTCCTGCAGGACGCGGTAGCCGAGGTTCAGGAGGCGGCAGGTCAGGTCGCGCTCGTTGCCGTAGATGAACAGGCGTTCGTCGTAGTAGCCGGCCTGCGCCAGCGCGGCGCGGCGCGCCAGGCTGCCGCAGCCGCGGAAGGTGCTCATGTAGCGCCGGCCCTTGGCCTTGGAGGCGGCGATGTACTCGGGCGGCATGCCGGGCTCGATCGTCTCGGTCGAGACCACCGCGGTCGTGGCCGGCTCGCTCTGCAGGCGGCGCGTGGCCTCTTCCAGCCAGCTCGGCGGCAGCACCACGTCGTCGTCGAGGATCGCGACCAGCTCCTTCGTCGCGCTGGCGAAGCCGACGTTGAAGGTCTCGCAGGCGCCGTAGGCCGAGTGCGGCATGACGATCAGGCGCACCTCGGGGAAGTCGCGCGCGATGCGCGCGGCCGTGCCGTCGGTCGAGGCGTTGTCGACCACGATCACCTCGGCGAAGGGCAGCGACTGGGCCCGGATCGAGCGCAGGTTCTCGCACACGACCTCGCACTTGTTCCAGGTCGAGATCACGGCCGAGGCCGAGGGCAGCCCGAGCGCCTCGGCCGAACTCGGCTCGGCCCCCAGCAGGCGCACGAGCAGCGGCTCGAGCTCGCGCTCGTGGGCCGCGAGCTCGTCGCTCCACAGCTGCACGTAGCCTTCGGTGTAGGCGATGCTGGCGTCCGCCACGTTCACCGTGCGCGAGATGTCCACGGCCGTGCCCTTCGCCACCAGGTCGACGTAGGCGATCTGGCTCTCGAAGCACTCGACCGCGGCCAGCTTCTGCGCGCGCACCGAGGTCGTGTCGAACAGCACGTTGGCCACGACCTGGTTGTTGACGCCGTACAGGAGCACGCGCCGGCGCGGCCCGCGCGCGAGCGCCGCGACCAGCGCGCGCGAAGCCGCGCGGTGGTCGGCGTGCAGCTCGGTCGGCGAGGGCCCGTACACGAGCTCGGGCTGGAACTCCTCGAGCTCGCGCGCGATGCGCTCGTGCAGGTCCGCCACCGCACCGAGCTGTCCGTCGCGCAGGTCGAGGAAGCGGTAGTCCGAGAAGCCCAGCACCTTGCCGGCCGCCAGCGATTCGCGCTGGCGCGTCTCGACGATGCGCTGGTCGCGGTGGTCCGGATCCCCGGCCGCGCCGTCGCTCAGCACCACGATGCGCACCGTGGCCCCCAGACGAGCGTGCCAGGCCAGCATGCCGCCGCAGCCGAAGACCTCGTCGTCGGGGTGCGGCGCGACCACCAGCACGCGCTGCGGCAGCTCCTGGGGCGGGCGGAAGGGAGGGTAGAGAGCCTTCAATACGGCCGGCCAGCAGAGCGGCCGTGCATGGGGAGGATACCCCTCCCGTGCAGCGGAGTCCCGCTCACTCGCTCGCCCGCGAGCGGGAACTTCCTTCGCCCTCGCGCGGTCGCACGAGCAGGCCGCGGTAGAGCGCGTCCAGCTCGCGCGCCGCGTCGGCCGCCGTGCGCACGTGCCCGGGCAGGGCCAGGCGCTCGCGCTCCAGCGCGGCCGGATCGGCCAGCACCGCGGCCAGCGCGCGCGTCCAGGCCGCGGCGTCCTCGGCCGGCAGCACGCGCCCGGCCGCGCCGACGCGCTCCTTGGGCGCGCCGCGATCGCCGACCCACACCGGGACGCCGAGCGCCATCAGCTCGTCGGGCACGAGCCCGTAGCTCTCGTAGGCGCGCGAGGGGAAGGCGCCGAGGTGCACCTCACCGACCTCGGCCAGGCGCGCGGGCAGCTCGCGCAGCGCGTAGGGCCCGCGGAAGACGAGCGCGACGCCCTGCGCCAGGCGGCGCAGCTCGTCGTCGTAGCCCGGCTTGTTCTCCTTGCCGATCAGCACGAGCTCGACGCGCGCGCGCTCGGACGGCGCGAGCCCGCCCACGGCGCGCACGAGCTCGCGCACGCCCTTCACGTCGGAGCGGTGCCCGAGATAGAGCACGCGCAGCGGGCCGCGGCCCTCCCAGCCGCGCGTGACCACGCGCGGCAGCGCATCCGAGAGGCCGTGCGGCACGACGTGCAGGCGCGCCGGATCCAGCGGCACGTACGCGGAGATGCGCGCACCCTGCGAGTGGCTCGGCACGATCAGGGCCGCGGCCGCCGCCAGCTCGGCCTGCACCCAGGCCGTGCGCCGCGCGAAGGCCGCCAGGAGCTGCGCGTGGTCCCAGTCCGTGTTCGGCGCCACGCAGCGCGCGCAGGTCTCGAACTCGCCCGGCGGCGGACAGGTGATGGCCGGATCGAGCGGCAGCCGGAAGACGCGCGGGCAGGTCACGAACAGGTCGTGCAGCGTGACGGCCACGGGCACGCGCCCGCCCTGGGCCGCGTCGCGCACGAGATGGGCGTGCAGCGTCGACCAGTGGTGCAGGTGCACCAGGTCCGCGCCCGCGATCAGCCCGCGGAACAGCGGACGCAGGCGCTCGTGCGCCAGGTCCAGGTCGTAGTACTCGCTGCTGCGCGGCAGGAAGGCCACCTCGAGCCCGTCGGCGCGCGCGTGCTCGACGTCCTTGCCCGAGTGGCGCCGATCCGTGCCGGCCACGACGCGCACGCGGTGCCCGAGGGCCACGAGCTCGCGCCCCTGCGCGCGCACAACCGATTCCGTCCCGCCCTCGAAGTCGGGCGGGAAGTGGTGCGAGACGAGCACGATCTCCATGGGGCCAGCGAGGGTAGCGGCGGCGCGCGGGGGATCCAGCGCACGATCGCTCGATGTCGAGCGAGCACCCGTCCGCCCGGAGGCTCCGGGCCTACTTCCGGAACACGAAGTACACCGCCCCCATCAGGCACAGCCCGGCCCACAGGAAGTCGAGCTTGAGCGGCTGCTTCATGTACAGCACCGCGAAGGGCACGAACACCGCCAGCGTGATGACCTCCTGCAGGATCTTGAGCTGGCCGAGGCTGAGCACGTCGTAGCCGATGCGGTTGGCCGGGACCTGGATCAGGTACTCGGCGAGCGCGATGCCCCACGAGACGAGCGCGGCCACGAGCCACGGCTTCGCGCGCAGGTCGCGCAGGTGCGCGTACCAGGCGAAGGTCATGAACACGTTCGAGCACACGAGCAGGAGCGCGGTGAGGCCGATCTTTCCCATGCGGCTGGGATACCCGCCGGACGCGCGTCCGGCAACGGACCCGTGCGCGGGCGACGCCGCGCGGCGCGGAATCGCCTTCCCTCGCGCGCGCCGAAGCCGCAGGATCCCGCGCACGTGGGGACCCCGACGACGAGCGTGGAGGCGATCGAATTCGCCCCCAAGGATCGCCCGCTGCGGCGCGACGTCGGACGCCTGGGGGCGCTCCTGGGCGAGATCCTGCGCGAGCTCGCGCCGGCCGGCCTGTTCGAGGCGGTCGAGGGCGTGCGCCTGGCCGCGCGCCGGCGCCGCAAGGGCGAGCCGGGTGCGGGCGACGAGCTGGCGGCCCGGCTCTCCGAGCTCGAGCCCGCGACGCTGCTCGAGCTCGTGCGCGCCTTCAGCGCCTACTTCGGCGTCGTCAACACGGCCGAGCAGGTGCACCGCCTGCGCCGCCGCCTGGACTACCTGCGCGCGGGGGATTCCCAGCCGGGCAGCCTGCGCGCGGTGGCCGGCGAGCTGGCGCGGCGCGGCACGACGGTCGCGGAGGTCGCGCGCGCCCTGGCCACGATCGTGGTCGAGCCCGTCTTCACCGCGCACCCGACCGAGGCCGTGCGGCGCACGCTGCTGGAGAAGGACCAGCGCCTGGCCCAGGCCCTCGTCGCGCGCTTCCAGGAGGAGACGCTCGATCCGCTGACGCGCGCCACCCTGGACGAGCGCATCGCGCTCGAGATCGCCTCGGCCTGGCAGACCGACGAGGACCTGCCCGGACCGCCCACGGTGGCCGAGGAGGTCGAGCACGTGCTCTTCTTCCTCTCGGAGGTGCTGTACCGCGTCGTGCCGGCGCTGCACGAGGAGCTGGAGCGCGCGCTCCGGCTCGCCTACGGCGCGCGCATCCCGGTCGAGCGCCCGCTGGTGCGCTTCGCCTCGTGGGTCGGCGCCGACATGGACGGCAACCCGAACGTCGGCGCGGCGACGATCCGCGCGACCCTCGCGCGCCACCTCGAGCTCGCCCTGCGCCGCTACCGCGAGGAGCTGCTCGGACTGCACCGGCACCTCTCGCAGTCGAGCACGCGCGTCGCGGTCGACGCCGAGGTGCTGCTGCGCGTGCGCGAGTACAAGACGCGCTTTCCGGCCGACTTCGCGGCCGTGCCCACGCGCTACGCCGAGATGCCCTATCGCCAGCTGCTGTGGCTCATGTCGGCACGCCTCGAACGCAAGGGCCGGGGCGCCGAGGGCGGCTACGGGCTGCCGGCCGAGTTCCAGGCCGACCTCGAGCTCCTGGCCGCCAGCCTGGCGCGCCACGGCGGGGCGCGCGCCGGACTCGCGCTCGTGCGCCGCGCGCTGTGGCGCGTGGAGGTCTTCGGCTTCCATCTCGCGGCCCTCGACGTGCGCCAGGACGCCGAGGTCCACCGGCGCGTCGTGGCGCAGCTGCTCGCGGATCCCGGCTTCTTCGCGCGGCCCCCGGCCGAGCGCAGCGCGCGCCTCACCCGGGCGCTGGCGCAGGCGCACGCGCCGTGCCTCGCGGGCCTCGACCCGGAGGCGCGCGGCGCGCTGGAGGTCTTCCAGGCCCTGGCCGAGGCCCATGGGCGCTACGGCCCGCGCGCCTTCGGCGCCTACGTCATCTCCATGGCCCAGGGGCCCGACGACGCGCTCGCGGTGCTCTACCTGGCCCGCGCCGGGGGCTGCGTCGACGCCCGCGGACGCGTGCCGCTGGACGTGGCGCCGCTGTTCGAGACGCTCGCCGACCTCGCCGCGGCGCCCGCGGTGCTGCGCACGCTGGCCTCGGACCCGACCTACGCGACGCACCTGGCGGCGCGCGGGCAGCGTCAGCTCGTCATGCTCGGCTACTCCGACAGCAGCAAGGACGGCGGGCTGGCGGCCTCGCGCGTGGCCCTCGAGCAGGCCCAGGAACGGCTGGTGGCGGTGGCCGGCGAGCTGGGCCTCGCGCTCACGCTGTTCCACGGACGCGGCGGCACGCTCAGCCGCGGGGGCTCGAAGCCGCGCGCCGGGATCCTGGCGGCGCCGCGCGGCGCGCTCGCCGGGCACGCGCGCGCCACCGAGCAGGGCGAGATCGTGGGCGGCAAGTTCGGGCTGCGCGGCATCGCCGCGCGCACGCTCGAGCTCACCCTGGGCGCGCTGCTCGAGCGCAGCGCGGGCTCCGACCCGGCGCGCGCGCCGGATGCCGAGGAGCGCGCCATCGCCGCGACCCTCGGCGCCGCCAGCCACGCCCGCTATCGCGCGCTGGTGCACGACGAGCCCGACTTCCCGGCCCTGTTCCAGGGCATGACGCCGATCGACGTGATCGAGCGCCTGCGCATCGGCTCGCGCCCGGCGCGCCGGCGCGCGCTGCGCGGGATCCAGGACCTGCGCGCGATCCCGTGGGTCTTCGCCTGGACGCAGTGCCGCGCCGTGCTGCCCGGCTGGTACGGCGTGGGCACGGGCCTGACCAGCGCGATCGAGGTCCACGGCCTCGAGGCGGTGCGCCGCGCGGTGCGCGCGTGGCCGTTCCTGGCGACGCTCGTGGCCGACGTGGAGATGGTGCTCGCGAAGAGCGATCTCGACATCGCCGCGCGCTACGCCGAGCTGGCGGGCGACGTCGGCGCGCGGCTGTTCCCCGAGGTCCGCCGCGAGTACGAGTGCTCGGTCGCGGCCGTGCTCGAGGTGGGTGAGGCACGCGCGTTGCTCGAGCGCGATCCGACCCTGCAGCGCTCGATCCGCCTGCGCAACCCCTACGTGGATCCGCTCAGCTTCGTGCAGGTCGACCTGCTCGGCCGCTGGCGCGCGGGCGGGCGCACGGATCCCGAGCTCGAGCGCGTCCTGTTGCAGACCGTGCGCGGCATCGCGCGCGGCCTGCGCAACACCGGCTGACCTCCTCAGCCGCCGAGCAGCTCGCGGTCCGTGCCGAAGGGCTCGCCCAGCGGCGCGAAGGCCTCGCCGAAGCGCGACTCGTCCGCGAGGTAGCAGGAGCGGTGCGCGGCCAGGCCCGCGCCCATGTGGGCGATGTCGCGGTAGGCGAGCTGGCTCGCGTGCTCGCGCAGGGCGCGCAGCTTCTGCGGGAAGACCGGCGTCACGTCGACCACGATCGTCGGCACGAGCGGGGTCCAGACCTCGTAGCCCCAGGCCGTGCCGCGGAAATCGGCCAGGGCCAGCGCCAGGCGCGCGGCGCGCGCCAGCACGTGGTGGTCGAGGTGGTGCTCGCCCACCCACGGGCAGTAGACCGTGTCGGGCGCGGCGGCGCGCACGTGCTCGGCCAGATGCCGCGCCGCCGCGAGGAGTTCCCCCGCCGCGGGCAGGTGTCCCTCCGGGTAGCCCAGGAACCCGTAGTGCGTGAGGCCGAGGTGCGCGCCGCCCGCGCGCGCCTCGCGCTGGCGCACGAGGCGCAGGTCCTCGCCGTGGCGGCGATCGGGATCGCCCTCGAGCCCGTCGTAGGCCACCAGCACCTGCACCGGATCGCCCTGACGCGCGTGCAGCGCGCAGGTGCCGCCCGCGCCCAGCACGTCGTCGTCGGCGTGCGGCGCCAGCAGCAGCACGCGTCCGCGCGCGGGCGCGAGCAGCGTGCGCGGCAGCGGGGCGCGCTCACGGAGCGGGTCGGAACTCATCGGAGCTCGAGGGCTGGAGGCTAGCGTACCGGCGCGTGCGAGAGGAGCCGCGGGCCGAGCGCTTCGATCTCGCCCGGGCGCATGGCCTCGCTGCGGCACGCCTTGGTCTTGCGGAAGTGGTAGTTGCCGATGACCTCGTGCGCGTCGAGGTCGATCACGCGCGCGTAGTAGTCGATCGGGAACATCCAGTCCCAGGTCTCGGCCGGGATGACGAAGCGCTCGCCGCGCCCGAAGGAGCCGGAGCAGATCACGAAGGCCGGGTGCACCGACATCTCGACCAGGAAGCGGCACGCGCGCGGCAGCTCGAGTTCGAGGCCCTCGTGGTGGTCCCCGAGCGAGGTCTGCTTCTCGATCGAGCGCCCGAGCCAGCGCTTGGGCCAGCGCATGAGGATCGTCTGAGCGAGCGCGTACAACCCGCGCCCGAAGGGGCCGTAGAACTTCTTGTAGTAGAGCTCGCGCGAGGCCTCGTGCCGCGCCGTGGCCTCGTCCGCCGGCCCGCCGCCGATCATGGCCGAGCGCGACCAGTGGTGCAGGATGCGCGCGCGCGTGTGGTGCACGACCTTGTAGCCCTTCTGGATCAAGGTGCGGAAGAGGTCCGTGTCCTCGAAGTACAGCGGGTAGCGCGGGTCGAGCACCTGGCCCATTTCCTCGACGACCGCGCGGCGCATGAAGAGGCAGCAACCCGAGAGCATGTCGGTCTCGACCGGCTCGCTGGAGGTCCACCACTGCATGCACTTCGCCTCGCGGAAGCGGCTGTAGAGGCGCGCGAAGACCGGGTGCATGTTGGCCAGCACGATGCGCACGTGCTCCATGGGCGTCGGCAGCACGTTGGGCGGCAGGTTGATGAAGCCCAGCGGATCGACCGAGGTGGCCGGGTCGACCACGCCGACCTCGGGGTGGTCGAGCACGTAGTCGAGCAGCAGCTCGACCGTGCCCGGCAGGAAGTGCAGGTCCGGGTTGAGCACGGCGACGACGTCTTCCGGGCCGCCGCGCGTGCGCGCGTAGCACAGGTTCATGCCGCGCGCGTAGCCGAGGTTCTCGGCCGAGCGCAGCACCTCGACGCCCAGGGCCTCGATGCGCCGCAGGTACTCCTCCTGCGGCACGGGCGAGGCGTTGTCGACCAGCACGATCGTGAGCTTCTCGCGCGCGCGGCCGGCTCGCGCCCACTCGGCCAGCAGCGACTCGACGCAGCACTCGGCGTACGAGCCGGTGTTGTAGTTGACGATCAGCGCGGCCAGACGGACGTCGTGCTTCATGCGCCCTTCGACGCGCCCACGACCGCGGCCTGCGGTGGACGCGGGGCGGGCAGGGGCAGCGCCCGCTCCTTGAAGGCGAGATCGAGCCGGAACAGGCCGACCTCGCGCGTGTAGGCGCGCACGTGCAGGTTGTCGGGCATCAGGTAGTCCTGGTAGCGGTGCACGCCCTCACCGTCGAACAGCACCACCGGGATCATGAACTGCCCCGCCAGCAAGCGCAGGTTGGGGGCCTCGAGCACCACGCACCCGGAGGTGCCGCGCAGCTCCAGGTCCTGGAAGTGCGTGCCGTGGCCGGCGCAGGTGGTCATGTCGCCGCGCATGAAGACCACCCCGATCTGGATCGGGGTCTCGCTCGGACGCGGGTTCTGCCACCACACGCGGATCTCGACCGAGTCGCCGGTCTGGATCTCGTAGGTCTCCTCGTCCGTGCCCATGCGGTAGATGCGCGCGTCGACGATGCGCGGCATGTCCTCGGGCCGCCGCGTGGCCAGGCCGGGCACGGGCGGGTGCTCGCTGCGCACGGCCTCGGCCACCTCGGTGATGTGGTTGCGCTGGTAGGAGGCGTACTCGTTGGTGACGAACACCGAGTCGCCCACGGCCCGCGGGCTCCCGCGCTCCAGCCACAGGGCCTCGTCGCAGAACTGGCGCACGTCGTAGAGGCTGTGACTGCAGAAGACGATGGTCTTGTTGCGCTTCTTGAACTGGTAGATGCGGTCGACGCACTTCTTCTGGAAGTACATGTCGCCGACCGCGAAGACCTCGTCGATGATGAGCACGTCCGGGTCGACCGTGGCCGCGATCGCGAAGCCGAGCCGCAGCCCCATCCCGGAGGAATAGGTGCGCACCGGCTCGTCGATGTACGAGCCGAGCTCGGCGAACTCGATGATCTCGGGCGTCTTCTTCTCCAGCTCGCGCCGCGAGAAGCCCATCATCACGCCGTTCAGCACGATGTTGGCGCGCCCGGTGAAGTCCATGTGGAAGCCGGCCCCGAGCTCGAGCAGGCTGGCCACGCGCCCCTGGATGCGATAGCGGCCCTCGGTCGGCGCGGTCGTGCCCGAGAGCACCTTGAGCAGCGTGGACTTGCCCGCACCGTTCGCGCCGCACAGGCCCAGCGAGGTGCCGCGCTTCAGCGCCAGGTCGATGCCGCGCAGGGCCCAGAACTCGTGGTGGCCCTTGTAGCGCCCGGCCGAGAGCCATTCGCCGATGCGCCGCAGCGGGCGCGGGTAGACGCGATAGGCCTTGCCCAGCTGCTCGGCCTCGAGGGAGTAGTCGGCTGCCATCCGCCCTAGACCTCGTCGGCGAAGCGCCGCTGGGAGTGCACGAAGAAGGCGTAGCCCAGGGCATAGGCGCCGAAGGCCCACAGCGCGAAGACCGCCAGGTGTCCGGGCACGGCCGCCACCGAGACCGGGGTCAGCACGCGGCCCTCGAGCGCGAGGGTCACGTCGCCCATCAGCGCCCCGCGCCAGGCCGCCACCAGGTGGTAGCCCGGATTGGCCTGGATCACCGGCAGGTAGTGGTCGACCAGCGCACCGCTCTGGCCGTGGCTCAGGAGCTCCGGCACCCAGAACACGGGCGTCAGGAACATCCACACCGTGATGGCCATGCCCACGACCTGCGAGGTGTCGCGCAGGAACACGTGCAGGGTCGAGAGGAACAAGACGAGCCCGTAGGTGAACAGGCCCTGCAGGAACACGATCAGCGGGATCCACAGGAGCCCGAGCCCCGGTCGCGGCCAGACCGGCGTGAAGCACACGGCGATGAAGATCGCCACGCCGAACAGCATCATCGTCAGCGAGGCCAGCACGACGTTGAGCGGCAGGAGCTCGGACGGGAAGGCGAGCTTCTTGATCAGGTTGCCGTTGTCCACGATCACGCCCGTGCCGCGCGCCAGCGACTCGCTCAGGGCGCTCCACGCGATCATCGCGCAGAACATGTAGACGCCCATGCCGGCCTGCTGGTCGGCGGGCAGCTCGGGCATGCGCTGGCCCAGGAGCTGCGTGAAGATGAAGTAGTAGATCGCGAACAGGAGCAGCGGCTGCAGCAGCGGCCAGGCCCAGCCCAGCAGGGTGCCCTGGAAGCGCGAGCTCAGGTCGCGCCGCAGCGTCGTGAGCACGAGGTCGCGGTGCCCGGCCACCAGCCAGGGCAGGCGCACGATCCGGTGCAAGGCCTCGAAGGTGCGCGCCGGGCGCGGCGTGATCCACGCGGCGGCGGGTGCGGCCAGGGACGATTCTTGCTCCGGACTCATCGGGGAACGGCCCTCTTTCGGCCGCAGGGACCGTAGCGGGCAAGGGCCGCGAAGGAAAGGACGGCCGGTGCGGGCGGGAGTGCCCGTCCCGCCCATTCCGCTCTCTCTCCTTAGGGCCGAACCGGAGCCGGGGTCAGCGGCTGCACCTCGAGCTCGGGCCGCAGACGCGACTGGATGTGCTGGAGCAGGATCTGGGCCGCGGCCTGGTCGTCGGGATAATGCTGCCACTCGGCCCGCACCGGGTCGAGCGGCGTCACCAGGTTCTGGTTCTTCTCGCACTTCACGCGCGCCTCGAGCTTCCAGCGCCCCTTCTCGAGCGCCGTCATCTTGACCACCGCGCGCCAGCGCCGGCCGTCGCCGCGGAAGGGCTGCAGGTCGGTCTTCCAGCCCGACTCGACCTGGCCCGCGCCCGGATCCGCGCCCGCGCCCAGCGGATAGCCCTGGCTCTGCAGCGACAGCAGGATCAGCTGCCACAGCATGCGGTCCGAGGGCGCGGCCACCTCGGCCGTCTTCCAGCGCGCCAGCTTCTCCTCCTGCTCCTCGCGCCGCGCCACGGAGTCGCAGGACGTGGTCACGGGCACCCACAGGACGAGCACGGCCAGCCAGCGGTTCATCGCGCCTCCAGGGCGTTCTCGCGCTTGTCGCGCACCACGAAGCGGATCGGCACCTCGTTCAGCGGCGTCAGCTCGCGCAGGCGGTTCTCGAGGTAGCGCAGGTAGGCCTTGCCGATCAGGCGCGCGTCGTTGACGAACAGCACGAAGGTCGGCGGCGAACTCTCGGCCTGGGTCGCGTACTGGATCTTGACGCGCTGGCCCTTCGAGCCGGGCGAACGCGACTCGACCGCCTTCACCAGGATGCGATTCAGCTCGGCCGTCGGCACGCGCACGCCGGCGTTCCGGTGCAGCTCGCGCGCCAGCTCGAAGGTCTCGGCCACGTTCTGCCCGGTCTTGGCCGAGAAGAACGAGATCGGCGCGAAGGACAGCCCGGGCAGCTCCTGGTCGAGATAGGCGCGGAAGTCCTCGGGCTCGAGGCCGGAGCGCACCAGGTCCCACTTGTTGGCGCCCAGCAGCACCACGCGGTAGTGGTCGCGCACGTAGCGCGCCAGGCGCTTCTCGATGGCCGAGATGCGCTCGGTGGCGTCGAACAGGAGCAGCACCACGTCGGCGCGGCGCATGGCGCGGTAGCTGCGCGCGAAGGAGAAGAACTCGATCGCGTCCTCGTGCTTGGTGCGCTTGCGCACGCCGGCCGTGTCGATCAGCGTGAACAGCTCACCGTTGCGCTCGACCTGCACGTCGAGCGCGTCGCGCGTGGTGCCGGGCACGGCCGAGACGATCACGCGCTCCTCGCGCGCCAGCGTGTTCACCAGCGTCGACTTGCCGGCATTGCGACGTCCGACGACGGCCAGCTTGAAGGTCGAGCGCGGCGCGCGCTCGCCCTCCTCGGCCGGCGGCAGGAGCTTCAGGATCTCCTCCTCGAGGTCGGACACGCCGTCGCCGTTCTGGGCGCTGATGGCGCAGGGTTCGCCGCCGATGCCGAGCGCGCGGAAGGCGTCGACCTCCCAGGCCAGCTTCTCGCCCTCGACCTTGTTGCACACCAGGATCACGGGCTTCTTCAGGCGCCGCAGGCGCGCGGCGATCTCGGCGTCGTAGGGCGCGAGACCGGCGCGCGCGTCGACCACGAACAGCACCAGGTCGCTGCGCTCGAGCGCGCGCTGGATCTCGCGCTCGACGTCCGGCCCCAGATCGTCGCGGTCGACCACGCCGACACCGCCCGTGTCGCTGAGCTCGACCGTGCGCTCCTCGCGCGCGCTCGAGAGCCGCGCCGGGGCGCTGATGCGGTCGCGCGTGACGCCCGGGGTGGGCTCCACGATCGCGATGCGGCTGCCGGTCAGGCGATTGAAGAGCGTGGACTTGCCCACGTTGGGGCGGCCCACGATGGCGACGCGCGGCAGGCTCATCAGGGGATCCCGAGCTGACGGTGGATCTGGGGCACGACGCGCACCGCCAGCCGGCGCTCCAGCGCGAGCTCGACCAGCGCCTCGATCTCGGCCGGCGACGGCGTCTCCACGCCGTTCATCGGGCTGGCGGGCTGGACCACCAGCGGCAGCTCGGGCGCGAGCGCGGCCACGTCGTCGAGCAGCGGCGCGAACGCCGCCGGCGCGCGCCCGCGCGCCAGGATCAGCTTCCCGCAGGCGTCGCGATCGCGCACCATCGGCAACACGCGCGCGCGCACGGCGGCCCACTCCGCGGCGCTGCTCGGCAGCGGTTCGGCGTTCGGCACCGGTTCGGAGAACGACGCCGAGTCGGCCAACGGCTGGGGCGCGTCCAGGTCCTCGGGCAACTTCAGGTCGAGGCTGACGTGATCGACCGAATCGAGCACCTCGGCCAGGGCCGCGGGGTGCGCGCCGGCGGTCTCGAGGTGCACGCGCCGCGGACCGAGGTAGGTGCCGAGCTCGCGCACGAAGCCGGGCCACAGGAGCGGCTCGCCGCCGGTCACGCTGACCGTGCGCGGCGTGCCCGGCTCGACCGCCGCGACCCAGGTCGCGACCTGGAAGGGCGTGGCCCAGCCGTCCTCGCGGCGCGCGGCCCCGGGGCGCGCCACGCGTGCGCGCGGTTCCGCCGGCAGGCGCCAGGAGCCGGGCGTGTCGCACCAGCGGCAGCGCAGCGGACAGCCGAACAGGCGCACGAACACCTGCGGCTCGCCCACGAAGCGGCCCTCGCCCTGGAACGAGGCGAAGACCTCGAGGACCGGCGCGCGGGTGTCGAGCCCGATCGCGCGCGCGCTCTGGGTCGCACCCATGGGATGGCGAAGGTCGCGGCCGGAGCGGACGCGCGCGGCGTCCGGCCCGCGGTCGCGCTTACTTCTTGCCCTTGGCGGGCGCCTTTTCCTTGTCCTTGGCCGCGCCCTTGGCGGGCGCCGCCCCGGCCGGAGCCGCGGCCGCACCGGCGGCCGGCGCGCCCTCGGCCGGCGCCGCCTTGGCCTTCTTCGCGCCGGCCACCTTGAAGTGCGTGCGCACCTTCGGGAGGCCCCACACGTTGCTCTTGGCGGCGTCGAACTTGCCGTCCTTGGCGAGCTTGGCGATGCGCTCGCTGCGCGTGAGCACGCTGCGTTCGCCGGTCAGGGTGTTCACGCCGCGCAGGCTGGAATGGATGGTCATGGATTCTCCTTCTTGGGTGTGCGGGGGATGAGCGCGTCGATGCGCGCGCGGTAGGCGGATTCGTAGGGCTTCTTGCCGTCGCGCTGCAGCGCCTTCACGCTGGCCTCGGTCTTGGCGAGTTCGCTCGAGGTCGGCGCGGCGCCCACCAGCACCAGGATCAGGTTCTTCGAGGCGACGGGCGGGAAGACGGGCAGGCCCTGGTCGTGGAGGTGTTCGTAGGTGGCCCAGGCCAGGTCCTCGCTCGTGTTCGAGTAGGCCACCACGACCACCGTGTAGACGTTGGCGGTGTCGAACAGCGCCGACTCCTCGAGCCGGCGCGAGCCGGGAGCGGCCGGCTTGGCGGCGGCGCCGGCGAGCGCATCGCTCGGCGCGGGTCGCTCCTGGAACGCGCGCGGCTGCGTGGCCGGCGGACGCCGGGGCGGACTCGACGCGGGGCCGGTATCCTCGGCGCGGGTCTCGCCGCCCGTGCCCCGTCCGAGCGCGAAGCCGAGCGTGAAGGAGAGCACCAGGGCGACCACCACCAGAGCGCGCGCCGGCCGACCGGTGGAGCCGGCCGAGGCCGAGACCGGGCGCTCGAACAGCGGTCCGGGCGGGACGCTCCTGGCCGGCGGCGCGCCGGAAGGCGGCGCACCGGCGGCGTCCGACTTCTTGAAGGCTTCCAGCAGGTTCTTGCGGCGCATGACGGGGGGCGGGAAAACGCGAGAGGGTACTCCACCGGGCCGTCTCCGGCAACGCCGGGGCGCGCCCCCTACCGGTCGGCCAGCGCCTCGGCCTCGAGGACCAAGAGGAGCTCGCGCGCCGCCTCGCTCCAGGGCCCCTCGGGCTCGCGGTCGAGCAGCTCCGAGACCACCGTGCGCGCGCGCTCGGCCTCGCCCGTCAGGCGCCAGGCCTTGGCCAGGTTGAGCGCCACGGGGTCGGGCAGCTCGATCCCGGAAGCCAGGCCGCGCGCCAGCACGTGCTCCCAGGCCTCGGCCGCCGCGCGGAATTCCTCGCGCTGGAAGCGCGCGACCCCCAGGTGGTTCTCGGCCGCCAGGTCGCCCGGCACGAGCTCGAGCGCGCGCGCGAACTCGCGCGCCGCGCGCTCCCAGTCACCGGCCTCGGCGGCCTCCTCGCCGCGCGCCAGGGCGGCGGCGTGCTCCTCGGCCAGCACGGAGAGGCCGAAGCCCAGCCCGGCGTCGTCCATCCCGCGCCGCCGCGCGCCGAGGTAGTGCGCGATCGCGCCCGCACGATCGTGCTCGAGCAGGCAGCGCGTGGCGCAGCGCTGCTCGAGCAACGCCGGCGTCTCACCGTAGTCCCGCCCCGCCGCGGCGAGCTCGTCGTACAGGGCCAGGGCCTCCTCGAAGCGCAGCTCGCCCGTCAGGCCCTCGGCCTCGAGCTCGCGCGCGTCGAGCAGCGCCGGCCACAGCATGCGCGCGGCGCGCGCATGGGCCGTGGCCTCGGCCGGAGCCGCTTGGAGCCGCGCGCGTCCGAAGAGCAGGTGTGCCTGGGCCAGCGGGAAGGCCAGGAACGGGAGCTCGGGATCGCGCGCCTGGGCGCGCTCGAGGGCCTCGAGGGCCTGGGGGGCGTGGCCCTCGGTGAGCAGCTCGACCACGCCCTGGGCGCGGTACAGCGCGGGCGCCGGCCCGAAGCGCTTGAAGGCCGTGGCCAGGAGCTCGCTCGCGCCCTGCCGGCGCCCCAGGTTGGCGAGCAGCTCGACCTCGACCGCCCACAGCTCGGGCTGGTGGGGATCGTCGGCCCGCGCCTGCGCCAGGGTGGCGAGCGCGGCGACCGCGTCGCCCGTGAAGAACTGCGCGCGCGCGCGCAGGCCCGTGGCCTCGGAGCCGGGCACGCGCTCGAGCCATTCCAGCGCGAGGTCGCCGCGCCCCTGCTCGAGCGCCGCGCGAACCTCGGCCAGGGCCGGGTCGCGCACGGGACGCGCGGGTGCCGCGTGGTCCTCCGGAGCGCCCGCGGCTCCGGCGGCCGGCCCGCAGGCGCCGCAGGCGGGCGCGAGCGCCAGGAGCAACGCAGCGTGGAAGCGGGCGGCCACGGGTGCGAGTCTACCCGGGGTCGAGGGGCTCGTTTCGGCGCGCGCCGGCGGAGTCGGGCGGCAAGCCCCTGCGCGGCGGCCCGCGCGTCCCGTATCCTCGCCCCGATGGACGCAGCGCAGCCCCCGTCGAGCGAGGAAGCGCGCGAGGAATTGCGCGTGCTCGCGCAGGCCCTCGCGACGCACCTCGAGCGGCGCTCCGACCTCGGCGTCCAGCGTGTGGATCGAGGGCCCGCGGCCCACGCCCCGGCGCCTCACCCCGCGGCCCCGGCGCGGTCACCCGTGGCCGCGCGCCGCGGCACGCTCACCCCGGCCCCGATGCCCGCCCCGCTCCGGGTCGAGCCGCCGGGAGCCGAGCTGAACCGCGCGCGCGCGGCGGCCTGCGGCGGCCTCGGCGAGCTGCGCGCGCTGGTGGCCGGCTGCACGGCCTGCGGGCTGGCGCGCACGCGCACCCAGACGGTCTTCAGCGACGGCAGCGAGCACGCGCGCCTGATGTTCATCGGCGAAGCCCCCGGACAGAGCGAGGACGAGCAGGGCGTGCCCTTCGTGGGGGCCGCCGGGCAGCTCCTGAGCGACATCATCCAGAAGGGCATCGGCCTGGCGCGGGCCGAGGTCTACATCGCCAACGTGCTGAAGTGCCGTCCGCCGGGGAACCGCGATCCGGAGCCCGAGGAGAAGGCCCTGTGCACGCCCTACCTCGACCGCCAGATCGAGCTGGTGGATCCGGCCGTGGTCGTGACCCTCGGCCTGCACGCGGCGCGCCACCTCTTGCGCTCGGAGCTCTCGATGGGCCGCCTGCGCGGCAAGGTCCACGCCTGGAACGGCCGCAAGGTGGTCGCGACCTATCACCCGGCCTACCTGCTGCGCACTCCGAGCGCCAAGAAGGACTGCTGGCAGGACATCCAGCTCGCCATGCGCGAGCTCGGCCTGTCCCCGCCCGCCAAGGGCTCTCTGCCGCCCGCTCGGTAACCGTCCGCGCCAGGCTCGGTAGGTGCAGCGATTGACCCCCTTCCGGGGCGCGGATATCTTCCCCGCCCCGGCCGGTGGATCAGGGATGCACCCTCGATCCGACTCGCACCCGCGCGGTGCGGGTCGGTTCCAGGTTGACGCCCGTCGGCGCCGCCGGCGTTCTTTTCGTCTCCGACCGATCCCCACCGATCCCTACGCGACGACTCGGGTCACGTCGTCGAGCGCGCGTCGCTCGCCGCGAGTCACCGTCCCCACCCCTGCACCCAACGCGCCGTCCAGCGCCGAACACTCGCCCGCTCGATCGTCGCGCACGATCTCGCTCCGGCGCCTCGACTCCGCGGAAGGCCACTCCAAACCATGCGCTCTCGCTTCCTCTTCGTCCCGAGCCTGCTCGTGACCGCGTTCGCCGCCTGCCGCTCCACCGAACCCGGTCGCCCGAGCGCGCCGGCCGCGGAACCCGCGCTGGCCCAGCCCGCCGAACCGTCGACGGCGCAGTCGGACCCGGGCGTCGCCCAGGCGCGCCAGGAACAAGCCGTCGGACAGGCGGGCGAGCGCGTCGAACGCCTGAAGGAGCAGTCGCAGTTCCTGAGCAAGCAGTACATCCAGCAGGGCGATGCGCTGCTCGAGCAGGCCGACCTGCAGGGCGCCCTCACGCAGTACAGCCAGGCGCTCGAGGTCGATCCCGACAACCAGGACGCGCGCGAGCGCATGCGCCGCGTGCAGGGCCTGATGGGCGAGGGCTTCGGCGGCGCCGCGCAGGGCATCCAGGACGCGATCCAGCGCGAGACCGTGCGCCGCGCCCAGGCGCGCCTGGAGGCCGAGCAGCTCAGCCTCGACGGCGACAACGCCCTGCGCGAACAGCAGTACGACAAGGCCATCGAGAGCTACCGCCGCGCGCTCAACCTCCTGCGCTTCAACCCGCTGATCGCCGACCAGACCCTGGACGAGCGCGTGCTCGACGGGAAGCTGCAGTCGGCCGTGCAGCTGGCCGAGGAACACGACGCCAGCCTGCGCCGGAGCCAGGAGGAGGCCGCGCGCGGCGAGCGCCTGGCGCGCGAGGACGAGCAGCGCGGCTACCGCGAGACCAAGCTGCGCCAGCTCTACGCCGAGGCCAACGCGGCCTTCCAGCGCGAGCAATACGGCCAGGCCCAGACCCTGGCCGAGCAGGTCCTGCTCTACGACCCGGGCAACGAGGCCGCCACGCAGATGCGCGACATCGCGCGCGACGCGCGCCACCTCGCCACCAACGAGCAGAACCGCCGCGCCTACCGCGAGAACTGGGTGCGCACCTTCGAGGAGCTGGGCTCGATGGGCGTGCCCCAGACCGACACGGTCGAGTACGACCTCAAGCGCTGGCGCGAGGTCCAGGCGCGCAAGCCCTACGAGTTCGGCGGCGCCGATCCGGTGAACGCGGCCGACAAGGAGGCCGTGCTGCGCATCCTGGGTGAACGCCGCGTGCCGGCGCGCTTCGGCGCGGACGGCGAGGGCGCGCCGCTCGAGGAGGTCGCGAGCTACCTGCAGAACGTGACCGGCATCAACTTCGTGCTGTCCTCCAAGGTGCGCGACGACCTGGACGAGTCCGAGAAGGCGATCAAGCTCGACCTGCCCGAGCGCAGCGTGCGCCAGCTGCTCGACATCATCACCGAGGTGCGCGAGAACCTGCGCTACAAGGTCGAGGACGGCGTGGTGAAGTTCGTCACCAAGGAGGAGCTGGTCGGCGGCCAGGTCCTGCGCATGTACGAGGTGCGCAACCTGATCCGGCCGGTGCGCGACTTCCCGGGCCGGGAGATCAACATCCAGCCCTCGGGCGGCGTGCCCGAGTCGGACGAGGAGATCCCCGAGCGCGACTTCCTGGTCATCACCGAGGATGCGCTCGACTCGCTGATCCGCGACAACGTCGCGCCCGAGTCGTGGGACGCCGACCCGGCCAACTCGCTGCGCATCTCGAACGGCACGATGGTCGTGAACCAGACGCCCGAGGTGCACGCCAAGATCCAGAAGCTGCTGGAGGACCTGCGCGAGGCCACCGGCATCATGGTCGACATCCAGGCGCGCTTCCTGACGGTCGAGGACAACTTCCTGGAGGACATCGGCGTCGACTTCCGCGGCCTGGGCTCGCCCGGCAAGGGCACCAACGCCTTCTTCAACGACTTCGGCGACACGACCGCGCAGCAGACCCTGGGCAAGGAGCTCGGCACCGACACGGAGCTGGGCGCGTTCCTGGACGAGGGCGGCGACGGCGACATCCGCGGACGCACCGAGAACCTGTTCGACCGCTTCCTGGGCGACGAGAACGTGCTGACCGGCTCGGGCGGACTGCAGCTGCAGTGGACGTACCTGAACGACCTGCAGCTCGAGATGATCCTCACGGCCGTCTCGAAGTCCGAGCGCGTCGAGCTCGTCACCGCCCCGCGCATCCTGGTCTACAACACCGCGCGCTCGAACCTGGCGGTCATGAACCAGGTCGCCTACGTGCAGGACTTCGACGTCGAGATCGCGCAGGCGGCCTCGATCGCCGACCCGATCATCAGCGTGGTCGAGGACGGCGTGATCCTGGACGTTCGTCCGGTGGTCTCGGCCGACCGGCGCTTCGTGACGCTCGAGGTGCGCCCCACCGTGGCCGAGCTGCAGCGCCCGATCCGCACCTTCGTGACGACCCTGGCGGCCTCCGGCAGCTCGGTCACGATCCAGCTGCCCGAGGTCGAGAAGTCGATGATCAAGACCTCGATCCCGATGCCCGACGGCGGCACCGTGCTGCTGGGCGGGATGAAGGTCCACCAGAACCAGGACCTCCGCTCGGGCGTGCCGATCCTGAACAAGATCCCGCTGATCTCGTTCCTGTTCGAGCGCCAGGGCACGTTCGTCTCGAACCGCAAGCTGCTCATCCTGCTCAAGGCCCGCATCGTGATCCCGCAGGAGGACGAGCCGACCCCGGCGCAGATGGGACTCGACTCGTCCCTCGCCCTCGGGCGCTGAGCGCGGCATCCCCCCACGACCCGGCGTCCGCGCGGCGCCGGGCCGCGGCACCGCCATCCGGCCGCGGGCCGGGCGGCGCGTGCCAACCGCTAGACCGCGAAACCCGGTAGACCCCGAGCCGGTCGTTGGATATCGCTGGAGGGACTCCCCGAGCTCCCCGAGGCGAACAGCCCGAGCCCCGAACCGATGAAACGACCCCGCCTGGCGATCCTGGGCTTGGCGCAGACCGCCCTCGCCGTCGCGCTGCTCCTCCCCCCTGCGCTCGCGGCCCAGCGCTCCGAGCGCGCCATCGGCGACGAGATGGCCTTCGCGCGCGAGCTGGCCGTGCGCTACCAGTACATCGACCTGGCCGAGGCCGTGCTCGGCAAGGTCGCCAGCGAACGCCTGAGCGAGCGCCAGAAGGAGGGCCTCGCGCTGGTGCAGTGCCAGGTCTACACCGAGGGCGCCAAGCGCGAGGGCGACCCGAAGAAGCGCCTGCAGGTGTTCGGCAAGGCGGCCGAGGCCTTCCGCGACTTCTTCGACCGCCACCCCTCCTCCGAGCTGCGCCCGGAGGCCGAACGCTCCTACCTCGGTCTGGTGAACAACTACGGACGCGCGCTCGAGCTGGCCCTGGCCGAGGCCGTGGGCGACGAGGCGCTCGCGCTGCGCGAGACCATCAAGAGCGTCCTCGACGACGGCGTCAAGCGCACCAGCGCGCTCAAGGAGGCCTACGACCGCGGCAACCTGAGCCAGGCCGAGAAGGTCGAGAAGTGGCGCATCCAGCTCGACCGCGCGCAGATGCTGATCACGCAGGGCAACGTCTCGCCCGATCCCGAGTTCCTGTTCAGCCGCGCCCAGAGCGAACTCGAGAGCGTGGCCGAGGAGGCCGGCGAGCGCTCGGGCCCGGGCCTCAACGTCTTCCTGGCCCTGGCCAAGCTCTACCGCGTGCGCGGCAAGTTCGGCGACGCCCGCGACTACGCGCAGTTCGTGGTGACCACGGCCGTGCCCGCCGACCCCAAGCTGCAGGACGAGTGGAAGGAGGTGCCCTTCGAGGCCAAGACCGAGCGCTTCCGGCTGGTCGAGCTGGCCCTGCCCGACCTGGTCGAGAGCCTGGTGGCGCTGGACAAGATGGGCGAGGCCTGCAACTGGTCGCTCTACTTCTACAACGTCTGGAAGCGCGAGGGCTTCACGGTCTCACCCATGGGCACGCTGGCGCTGCTCTCGGCCGCGCGCGTGCTGCTCGACGCCGGCGGCTTCGTGGGCGGCTCGATGGCGCAGGGCAACCTGCGCTGGTTCGAGAGCGAGGAGGAGATGCAGAAGGCCGGCTTCTCCGGGCGCGACTCGCGCAGCGCGCTCGAGCTCGCGCTCAAGACCGCCCAGGACGTGAACACCGAGAACAAGGGCAACACCCTGCAGATCCGCGCGCAGAAGCTGATCTCGGACGTGATCAGCCGTCCGGGCGTGGTGGTGCCGCCGGACGTGCTGTTCGAGGCCGCGCTGGGCGAATACAACTCCAAGAACTACGAGGCGGCCATCGACTCGCTCAAGGCCGTCGCGCGCGCGCTCGACGACCGCGACGAGGCCGCGCGGCGCGAGTACATGCCCAAGGTGCTGGTCTACCTGGGGCAGGCCCACGGGCAGCTCGGGCGCTCGATCGAGGCCGCCATGGCCTTCCGCGAGGCGGCCACGACGTGGGCGGGTGATCCGGAGTACCAGCCCAAGGCCGCGCAGGGCTTCTACCGCGAGATCGGCGCGGTGCGCCGGGCGGCGCCGGGCGACAAGCTGATCGACGAGCAGTTCTTCGCGGCCGAGCGCCTGGTCACCGAGTCGAGCACCGGCAGCGGCCCGGACGTGATCAAGTGGCGCCAGGGCGAGCGCGCCTACGACCAGAAGGACTACGACAGCGCGCGCGCCAGCTACCTCAGCGTCGGCGTGGCCGCCGACGAGCACGAGAAGGCCATCACCAAGGCCGCGCTGTGCCTCTACAAGAAGAACGACAAGGCCGGGGCCAAGCGCGAGTTCGCGGCCTACCTCCACGAGTTCGTGCCCAACCCGCGCAACGCCGTCACGGGCGCCAAGAAGCTGGCCGCGCGTGACGAGTCGCGCGCCCAGGCCACCTACTACCTCGGCAAGATGGCCTACGACGAGCAGGACTACGACGAGGTCCTGAAGGTCCTGGCGGGCTACGAGAAGACGTTCCCCGAGCAGGTCGAGTACGCGCCCAACGCGCTGTACATGCTGCTGCAGGCCGAGCTGTCCAAGAAGGACCTGGCCGCGGCCAAGGCGACCGCCGCCCGCATGCAGGAGCTCTACGCGAGCAACCGCTCGACCGGCAGCGCGGCCTTCAACCTGTACCAGGCGTTGAAGAGCGAGCAGGAAGCGGCCGCGCAGGCCGGCGACAAGGCGCGCTCGCAGGCGCTGGAGAAGGAGATGGCGCACTACATGCACGTCTCGAACGAGGTCGCGAGCGAGCCGAACTTCGGCAACCTGCGGGTGGAGGCGGCGCTGTGGCTCGCGCTCGGCGAGTTCGTGGCGGCCGAGGCGACCCTGCGCGCGACCATCAAGGCCTGTGAGGGCAAGCCCGAGCGCGACGGCGACCTCGAGAAGTTCGTGCTGCCCGACCTGGGCGAGGCGCTGCTCGGCCAGAAGCGCGTGCCCGAAGCCTTCGAGGTCCTCGACCCGCTGGTCCCCAAGAACGAGGCCGACACGCGCAAGCCCTCGGCCCTGGTCGTGCGCGACTGGTGCCGGGCGCTGGCGGGCTGGGTCGAGGGCGAGGGCTCGGCGAGCGTCGAGGTGCCCGGCGTGGGCGGCGACTTCAAGCTCGCGACCGAGTACCTGGACAAGCTGATCAAGGCCGAGGCCAACACCAGCGAGGCCTGGAGCTGCCCCTGGTACGAGCTCAAGTTCGAGCAGATCTACACGCTGCTGCAGTGGTCGAAGGCCGACTCCAGCCAGCGCGCCACCGCCAAGCGCCTGATCGACGACATCGCGAGCCAGCTGGGTGATCCCGAGCTCAAGCACGTGGCCACGAAGTGCGGCGACGAGCACCTGCGCCAGCGCTACCTGTGGCTCCGCAACCAGCTGCGATGAGCCGCGCCAGCCAGCCGCCGTCGCACCGCCGCCCGGCGGGGTTCCCGGTTGCGGAGGGGGGCAGCCTCACTAGAATGGCGCGCTTCCTCGCCCCCCATGTGCCGCTCATGAGTCCCACGACGCCGTCCGCGAGCCGCCCGGCGGGAACGCGCGAGGCGCGCTTCGGCGCGCCGCTCGCGCTGGCGCTGCTGCTCGGGTTCGGCGCGCTCGGCGCGCGTCCCGCCAGCGCCCAGGGCTCGAAGAACGACTCGGTGCTGTGGCGCAACGCGCGCGGCCAGGCGAACACGATCGTCGGCAAGGTCAGCGAGAACGGGCTGAGCCAGGTCGTGATCGACACCGAGGCCACGCAGCGCAAGATCGACGCGCTCAGCGTGCAGCGCATCGAGTTCGGCGACGTGCCGCCGGCCTTCACCGACGCGCAGCTCTACCTCGAGCGCGGCGAGGTCCAGAACGCGGCCGCCAAGTTCACGCTGGCCGCCGGCGACTCGGCGGCCCGCGCGGTGGTGCGCGCGCGCGCGCGCCTGGCGGCGGCGCAGGCCTGGCTCGGGCTCGGGGCCGACCCGAGCGCGCTCGCCAGCGCGCGCAAGGAGTGCGAGCTCTTCCTGAGCGAGCATCCCGCCAACCGCGAGGTCCCCACGGCGCGCTTCCTGCTCGCGCGCGTGCAGCGCCTCGCGGGCGACGCGCCGGCGGCGGCCGAGACCTGGGCCAAGCTCTACCGCGAGGCCGCGGGCCCCACGCCGACGGCCGGGTATCCGCCCTTGATCTCGTTCCAGGCCGGACTGGCGGCGGCCGAGGCCTACCTCGCGACCCAGGATGCGGCCAAGGCGCGCGAGCTCTATCTGGGCCTCGACGGCGCGATCGGCACGGCCCTCGCGAGCCTGCCCGAGGCCGATCCGCTGCGCCCGCGCTACACCGCGATCCAGACCGAGGCGCGCCTGGGCGAGGGCTTCTGCCTGCTCGCGACCGGCAGCCTGTCCCAGGCCCGCACCTTCTTCCAGGGCCAGCTCACGGGCGCCGAGGGCAATCCCGCGCGACGCTACGGCGCGCGCCTGGGCCTGGGCGAGGTGCTGCTGGCCGAGGGCAACGCGCGCGCGGCCGAGCTCGAGTTCGCGCAGGTCTCGGCCATCGACCACACCAATCCCGACCGCGTCGCGCGCGCGCTGCTCGGTCTGGCCCAGAGCGCGCTGAAGCTCGGCGCCAAGGCCGACGCCAAGCTGTGGCTGGAGGCGATCCGTGCGCGTCACGGCAGCGCGCCCGCCGCGCTGGCGGCCAAAGAACTCGAGAAGACCCTCTAGACCTTCCACCACCCTGTCCCCTGCCTGCCGGCGCCCCGCGCCGGCTCCACTCCCACTGGAGTTCGCTGAGCAATGAACCCCCGCTCCCTGAAGGCCCGGCTCCCGGCCGCCCTGCTCGCCCTCACCGCCTTCGCCGTGCCCGCCCTGGCCCAGGCGCCGGCTCCCACCACCGAGGTCCGTGACCTGTCGGTCGGCAACCTGATCGCGGACTCGGGCTTCATCGGGTGGATCATCGTGGTGCTCTCGGTCGTGGCCCTGGCGCTGATCATCGAGGCCTTCGTCTCGCTGAAGCGCGAGAAGCTGGCACCGCCCGAGCTGATCGACGAGATCCAGGCCCTGTTCGACGAGGGTCAGTTCCAGGAAGCCATGCAGCTGTGCGAGAACGAGCCCACCTTCCTCACGCGCATCTGCGGGGCGGGCATCGCCAAGATCGGACACCCGTTCGAGGTGATCCAGTCGGCGCTGCAGGAGATGGGCGACGAGGAATCGGTGCGCCTGAACCAGAAGCTCGGCTGGCTGGCGGTCGTCGCGGCCGTGGCGCCGATGCTCGGGCTGCTCGGAACGGTACAGGGCATGATCATCGCCTTCCACCAGATCGCCGCGTCCGGCGGTCAGGCCAGCCCGGCCGACCTGGCGGGCTCGATCTCGATCGCGCTCCTGACCACGCTGTTCGGCCTGATGGTCGCCATCCCGGTGATCTCGGTCATGGCCTTCCTGCGCAACCGCCTGGTGCGCTCGATCATCGAGGTCGGCGCGATCGTCGAGGACCTGTTCGAGCGCTTCCGTCCGACGGCCGCCGCGTAGTGCGTAGCCCGGTGCAGGAGCGCGGATAGGAGCCGGAGAGGGCCATGAAGCTCAACAAGACCAACTCCGATCAGAACATCGAGATGGACATGACGCCGATGATCGACGTCGTGTTCCAGCTCATCATCTTCTTCATCCTGATCACGGACATGACCCAGTCCGAGCTCGAGGAGCTGCGCCTGCCCATGGCCCGCAACGCGGTGCAGGACAAGCCCGACCCGAAGGTCGTGCGCCCGGTGCTGAACATCCTCCCCGACGGGACGATGATCAACAAGCGCCGCGAGCTCTACGACCCCGAGAAGGACGACATGACCGAGACCGAGCGCTACCTGGCCGACCAGTCGCGCTTGATGCCGCAGAAGTACGACGAGAGCGTCAAGGCCAAGCTGCCCGACAATCCGCTGCTGATCCGCGCCGACCAGAACACCGAGTTCAAGTACATCCAGAAGGTCATGGAGATCTGCGGCAAGAAGGGCATCCAGATCTGGAAGCTCCAGCTCGCCGCCTCCGAGGATCCCGCCAAGGTCGCCGCGCGCGAGGCGGCGGAGGATTAGTCCATGAGCATTCTCGAGGACATCGGCAAGGAAGAGGCGAAGATGGACATGACGCCGATGATCGACGTCGTGTTCCAGCTGATCATCTTCTTCATGTGCAACATCAAGTACAAAACGCTCGAGGGCCGGCTCGACGCGTTCCTGCCGAAGGACGTGGGCGTGAACACCGCGCCCGCGACGCAGATCGAGAAGGTCGAGATCGTGATCAAGGTGGTCGAGGTCGGCGAGCGCCGCGACCCGAAGGACGCGAACCAGCCCTGGATCGGCAAGGGCACGTTCCAGTACGCCGGCCGCAAGCTCAGCTACCAGGTCGGACCGCGCAAGACCGCCGACCTGTCGGAGCTGACGAAGATCGTCGCACAGCTGCACCGTGAAGACCCCACGCGCAAGTCCACCATCGACTGCCGCCCGGGCACGGTCTACGCCGACATGATCCCGGTGCTCGACGCGACCGTGGACGCCGGCTTCGTCGACATCACCTTCGTGGGCGAGTACAAGACCGCGAAGAAGTAGGGCAACGCCTCGGCGAGCCGGGAGGGCTTGGGTGGCGGCCCTCTCGGACCGGCGGCGGGGGCCTCGTCGGAGACGCCGGGGAGGCCCTGCGGGTGTTCGGCGCGAGCCGGCGTTCGCGCACCCCTCGAAGGCTGAAACGCACGCGAACGCGCTCGGCCGCGGCTTGCTCCCGAGAGCCGCGCGCGCGTTGCCGGCCACGGTCCGACCTGGTATCGTTCCGCTCCCTGAACGGAGCGTCCGCGGGTCCATCGACGGCGCTCCGATCCCCACCCCCTGCAGACTCCTCGCGCACCGGAAACTGGTAGCCGTGTTGCCTGGCCTCGGTAGGAGTGGACCCCGGAGTCCGTTTTCGAGAATGCCCAGATGAGGATCGCCGCCACCGCGCTCGGACTTTGCGTCGCCGTCACCACCGCCTGCTCGTCGGGCGCGAAGAGGGCCGAGCCCGCGCCGCGCCAAGAGAGCGAGAGCGCGGCTCCGGTCCAGGAGCAGGTGAGCTCGGGCGACTACGCCCAGCAGCAGGCCGAGCTCTTCACGCTGGCCGAGCAGAAGAAGCGCTTCCTGGTCGAGACGCACCTGCAGCGCGCGGGCGAGATGAAGGAGCGCCTCCAGCTCGAGCAGGCCGAGCAGGAGCTCGCCAAGGCGCTCCAGCTCGACCCCGACAACCTCGAGGCGAAGACGATGCTGTCCGAGGTCGGCACGCTGCTCGGGCGCGGGCCGGGCGAGACGCAGACCACCATCCAGGAGCTCGAGAACAAGGCCCAGCTCAAGAAGGACCAGCTCGAGATCGACGCGCGTCAGAAGCTCGACAAGGCCAACCTCGCTCTCTCGCGCGGCGACCACGACGGCGCGCTGATCGAGCTGACCCTGGCCCTCGACCAGATCCGCTGGTCGCCCTACTCGGGCGACTGGGGCGCCCTGCAACGGGAGATCGAGGGCCTGATCGCCCAGGCCAAGCAGCAGAAGCAGACGGCCGAGGCCACGCGCCTGGCCGGCGCCCAGAAGGAGGCGCGCGAGTCGCTGCGCACCCAGGAGCAGCAGGTCCAGCAGCGCCGCGCCCAGGTGATCGGCAACCTGCTCGACCAGGCCATCACCGCCTTCCAGACCGAGGACTACGACCAGGCCATCGAACTGGCCGACCGCGTGCTGCGCCTGGACCCGCGCAACGAGCGCGCCCAGGACCTGCGCGACACGGCCTTCCGCAAGGGTCGCGACCTGGTGCAGGACACCTTCCTGCGCGAGAAGCTGGTGCAGTACCAGCGCTGGAAAGAGGACCTGGACGAGCTGCGCATCCCCTACCAGGGCGTGATCACGCTGCCCGACGAGGACTACTGGCGCGAGATCACCGCGCGGCGCGCCTCGCGCACGCAGGTCCCCGGCGGCGCGGCCGACAGCCCGCTGGCCCAGGAGCTGCGCGCGCAGCTCGCCAAGACGCGCATCCCGGGCCTCTCGGTCAAGGACGAGGAGAGCCTCGCGGCCGTGATCCAGTCGCTGAACGCGATCACCGGCATCCCGATGATCACCGACCCGGCCGCCGACCAGGCCGCGGTGGACGGCGGCGTGGTCTTCAACATCGACCTCACCAACCCGATCACGGTCGACAAGGTCCTCAACCTGGTGACGCAGGCCGCGGGCGAGACCGTCACCTGGACCATCCGCCACGACACGGTGCTGGTCACGACGCGCGCGAAGGCGCGCGGCGAGCTGGTGATCTTCAACCACGACGTCCAGGACCTGATCTTCGGGCTGACGGACTTCCTGGGCCCGCGCATCGACCGCCTGCGCCTGCTGGAGGACCTCGAGGACGACGACGAGAACTCGGGCGGCGCCTTCGGCAAGATCGGCGAGCACCCCAGCATCAACGCGCCCGAGGACCTGGCCACGCTGGTGCAGGAGAACGTGGCCGTCGGCACCTGGGAGGACGAGGGCGTCTCGATCACCGCCGAGGGCGGCAACATGATCGTGGTCCACTCGGCCGAGGTGCAGCAGCAGGTGCGCAGCTTCCTGGAGGAGATGCGCCGCTTCAGCGCCTCGCTGGTCACGATCGAGTCGAAGTTCCTGGTGATCAGCGACAACTTCCTGCAGGAGGTCGGGGTCGACTTCCGCGGCCTCAACAACCCGGGCGTTCCCTTCACCGACCTGGACGACGTCAACCTCGACCGGAACCCGAGCCTGGGCCTCGACAACTCCGGGGACGGCGAGACGCTGACCCCGCCCTCGGCCGGCGCGTTCTACGACGATGGCGGCGACGGCGACTTCCGCGGCCGCAGCGAGAACTTCTTCGAAGGCGCGCTCGGCAACGCCCTCAGCACGATCGGTGGTCTGACGGCCCAGTACACCTTCCTCAACGACATTCAGCTCTCGGCCATCCTGCGCCTGGTGGAGAAGAGCGAGAACATCGAGCTGATCAACGACCAGGTGATCTCGGTGCACAACACCCAGCGCGCCTACGTCACGGTCGTCAACCAGCGCGCCTACGTGCAGGACTTCGACGTCGAGGTGGCCCAGTTCCAGGCCGTGGCCGACCCGCAGATCAACGTCCTGACCGAGGGCATCGTGCTGGACGTGCGCCCCACGATCCACCACAACCGCAAGTACCTGACGCTCGAGATCCAGCCGACCGTGGCGAAGGTCGTGGCCCTGACCGACTTCTCGACCACGCTGGCCGGCCAGACGGCCGCGGTCACGTTCCAGCTGCCCGAGCTGCAGGTGCAGAGCGTGTTCACGACCGCGGTCGTGCCCGACGGCGGCTCGATCCTGATCGGCGGCCTCTCGCGCCTGCGCAACATCGAGCGCCGCGCCGAGGTGCCCTGGATCGCGAACATCCCGATCCTCGGCTTCTTCTTCAAGGAAGACGGCTACTCCGACGAACGCGAGAGCCTGATGATCCTGATCCGCGCCTGGATCAGCGACGTCAAGGAAGAGCTGGCGCGCATGGAAGGGCAAGGGCGCTGACGCCAGCCGGCCCTCCGGCCCCCACCCGCGCCCGCGCGAGACCCCGGTCTCCCGCGGGCGCGCTCGTTTCTGCTAGGCTCGCGCCATGGGCTTGAGGGCGGTCCTGTTCGACATCGACGACACGCTGTTCTCCACCACGCGTTTCGCGCAGGCGGCGCGCAGGAACGCGGTCCACGCCATGGTCGAGACGGGCCTCGACCTGCCCGAGGAGGTCGTGCTGAAGGAGCTCGAGGAGGTCCTGTCCGAGTTCACCTCGAACTACGACCACCACTTCGACCAGCTGCTGCGGCGCCTGCGTCCGAAGGCGCTCGAGAACGTCAACCCGGCCCTGATCGTGGCCGCCGGCGTGGCCGCATACCACGACACCAAGTTCCGCGAGCTCCGGCCGTTCGAGGACGTGATCCCGCTGCTGGCGGCGCTGCGCGCGGCGGGCGTGATCACGGGCATCATCACGCACGGCTGGACCATCAAGCAGGCCGAGAAGATCGTGCGCCTGGGCCTGGTCCCGCACCTCGACCGGCGCGCGGTGTTCATCTCGGACCAGCTCGGGATCTCCAAGCCCAACCCCAAGATCTACGCGCTCGCGCTGCGCGACCTCGGCCTGCAGGCGCCCGAGGCCATGTACGTGGGCGACAGCCCGAGCCACGACATCACGCCGCCCAAGTCGCTCGGCATGAAGGCCGCCTGGGCCAAGCGCGCCTCGCGCTTCCAGCCGGGCCCCAAGGACGCCAAACCCGACCACGAGCTGGCGGACTTCGGCGAGCTGCGCACGATCCTGCAGGAGCGCTACGCGCTGCGGGTCTGACCGACGAGCGGGGAGCGCTACCCGTCCTGCAGCAGGTAGGCCAGCAGGTCGAGCACCTCGTCGAGCTCCAGCACGTCCAGGAGGCCGCGCGGCATGGGCGAGGTCCGCGACAGCTCCTGGCTCTCGATCTCGTCGCGCGCGATGCGCACCACGCCGCGCGCGCCGTAGCTCTCGCGCAACAGCAGGCCCTGGGCGTCGCCGCCCACCAGCTTGCCGACCAGCAGGCGCCCCGCCCGCGTGCGGATCTCCGTGTCGCGGAAGCGGTCCGGCACCTCGCGGTCCGGATCGAGCAGGCTGGCGAGCAGGTCCTCGGGCCCGAAGCGGCCGGCGAGCCCGTCGAGTTCGGGCCCGAGCGCCTGCCCGCGGCCCTCGATGCGGTGGCACGTGAGGCACGAGGCCTCGCGCAGCAGGCGCGCCCCGCGCGCGAGGTCGCGCGGCTCGGCCAGGCGCGCCAGCGCGGGCGTGAGCTCGGCCTCGCTCCAGGCGTGCACGAAGGGCCGCACCGTGCTCGGCGCGAAGCCGCCGTCGGTCCGCGGCTCGACGAGCTCGCCCAAGGCCGCGCGCTCGCCCTCGTCCAGGGTCGCCAGCGCGTCCGTGCGCAGCGCCGCGAGGAACATCGGCACCTCGCGGCCGCCGCCGAGGCCCAGCTCGGCCGCGCGCAGCCACTCGAAGTACTGCCGGCGCCGCGCGCTCGTCCAGCCGCGTGTCGTGTGCCGCAGCACGAAGGCCCAGTGGAAGCCCTCGGCGTCGATCCCGTTCTGCGCCAGCTTCGCAAGCGCGAGCGGCACGAAGCGCTCCTCGGCCTCGGGCAAGCTCGCGAGCAGCACGCCGAGCTGTCGGTCGAGCTCGATCTCCTTGGAGGGGAAGGCGGCGAGCAACCGCTCGGCGAGCCGCGCACGCACTTCGAAAGGAACCGGAGCAGCGCGCAGCAACGCCAGCTCGAGCGTGCGCAGCGCGAGCTCGGCCCCCTCGATGTTCTTCGGATCGATCTCCCGCTCGGCGAGCACGCCGAGCAGCTTCGCCACCCGCTCCGGCGGCCCGACGCGCGCCAGCGAGAGCTCGAGTTGCGCGCGGATGCGCGCGTCCGGCTCGCTCGCGATGGACTCCGCCCACTCGGCGATCGGACGACTCTCGAGCGTGGCCCTCGCGGCAGAAATGTCCCACCGGCCGCCCAATTCCCGGCGGATGGCGTCGAGCGACGCTGCGCGCAGCTCATCGAAGCCGTACGAGAGCGGCGTGATGTTCCCCCCCTTGGGCTCAGCGGCCTTCCAGATCGCCCGGATGCGATACAGCCCCGACTGCGCGTGCCGCCCCCCCGTCGTGAAGTACAGCATCCCGCCCGGTCCGCACGCGAGGTCCGTGACCGGCAGCGGCTTGCCGCTCGCGAAATCCTCCACCCGCGGACTCGCCTCGCCGCTGGAGGCGGGGAAGAACGCGAAGATGCGCCCCTTGAGCCAGTCGCCGCAGAAGATCGCGCCGCGATAGGGGTCGGGGAACTGGAGATCCCGGCCGCTCAGCATCCCGGTCGGCGAGCTCCGTCCCACGTCCACGACGGCGCGCTTCGAATCCGGGAACCACGTTGGCCAGCGCGCCGACCCGAGCCGGAAGCCGTGATCGCTGCGCTCGACGACCTGCACGATGCGCGTGGGCACGTACCAGGGCATGCCGAGGTCCCACTCCATGTCGGAGTCGAACGCGTAGGCCTGGTTATCGCGATCGAACGCAAGGTCGTACGCGTTGCGCAGTCCGAGCGCGACGAGCTCCCACTTCCTTCCGTCGCGGTCCGTCCGCGCCACCCACCCGGTCGCGCCCTGCTGCGCGAGCTCGAACTCGGTCAGCTCGACGCGCTGCACCGCAACCGGCAGACGCCCGACGGGTAGGAACGACGCGCCCCACTCGGCCATGGCCTCGGCTGGCGGCGCAACCTCGTACCCGCCGATGACGTAGAGCTCCTCATCGAACGCATGTACCACCGCATGCGGCCCGTGCTCGTCGTTGCCCTCGAATGCACGCAAGAGCTCGAAACGATCGAGCCGATCGTCCCCGTCCGAATCCGTCACCCGGTACAGCCCACTCTCGAAGCGCTTGGAACGATTCACGACCACGTACAGCGCGTCGAACGCCCAGCACAACCCCTGCGCCTCGCCCAGCTCAACCGGCACGCGCTCGACGCGCTCCGCCAGCCCGCCCGGACTCAGCTCGACCCGATACAGGAACCCGTGCTGATCCGACGCGTACGCGCGCCCGCGGTCGTCGAAGGTCAGCGCCACCCACGACCCCTGGCGCGCGCGCGGCACCGAGTACACGAGCTCGCACACGAAGCCCTCCGGCACCGACACCTCCTCGCCCGGGAGCGCCGTCAGGCGCGCGTGCTTGACCTGGTTCGACGGCCGCGGCCAGGGCTCCGTCCCGATCGGCCCGAAGCTGTGGGGCGGGCCCCAGGCCGGATCGTCGGAGCTCCGCAGCCAGTCGCGCGGCTCGGTACGCGCGACGCGCCAGGACGGATCGGTGGCGTACACGCCGAGCCCGCCCTCGCCCGTGACCTGCAGCGTGGCCAGGAGCGCCGCCGGCCCGTCGATGTTGTGGGCCCACAGCGCGAGCACGTTCGGCCCGGGGCGCACGCGCGCGCTCACGTCGACCTGCTGGGTGCGGTCGCTGCCCTCGCCCTCGGCCACCAGCTCGCCGTTGAGGTAGGCCTCGAAGCCGTCGTCGGCCACGGCGAAGAGCGTGGCGCTGCGCACGCCGGCGGAGAGCTCGATCGTCTTCTGGAACCAGGCCTCCTCGTCGGGCCCGGGCGTCGCATGGCTCCAGATCCAGCGCGGCTCGAGGCGCTCGCGCCCGTCGTGCACGCCGCCCAGGTCCACCAGCCGGAAGTCGCGGAAGCGCACCTCCATCGGCGGCCCCGAGTGCAGCTGCAGGGCGAGGCAGCCCGACAGGCTGGCGCGCTTCGGGCTCTTGTCGAGCAGCTCGGCCGTGCGCACGCCGTTCAGGAACAGCTCGCAGCGCTCGCCCACGGCCCGGATGCGGAGCTCGTTCCACTCCCCCGGGTGGTTCGCCGCCGCCAGCTCGGCCTCGGAGGCGAGGCGCTCGCGCTCCAGCTTGCCGGTCTCGGCCACGCGCGTGCGCTCGCCCGGCGCCACCAGCGTGTCGCGCCCGAATTGCTCGTAGAGCGAACCGGTCAGCCCCTGCGCGTCCGCAAGGTCGGCCTGGTAGCCGGCCACGTTGTGCTCCCCCACCACGCGGCTCCGGAACTGCACCCCGGAGTTGCCGCTCACCAGGCGGTAGGAGAGCGTCAGCTCGAAGTCGCGCAGCTCGCCGCCGGTCCACACCAGGTACGTCGAGCGCTCGAGCGGCGCCTCGGCGCGCGTGCGCCCCACCAGCTCGCCGTTCTCGACGCTCCAGCAGCGCGGGTCGCCGTCCCAGCCGGTCAGGGAATGCCCGTCGAAGGGCGCCAGGGTGGCCTCCGGCTCCTGGGAGCTCGCCGGCGCGCTCTGGCCGCAGCCGAGGAGCACGAGGAGGACGACGGAGTGCGCGCGAGTCACGGACGCGGCGATTCTCAGGGGCTGGAGGGGTGGTGTCCAGGTCGGGGGTGGGTGGGAGCGTTGGGGTGATTGCGTCGGGTTAGGCCAGGATGGGGGTCGTGCTTCGCACGGCTGCGCTTCCCGGGGCCCCGCTCGTTGGCGCCGGACCGCGGGAGCGACCCACC